>JBLRWN010000017.1:0-58505 GCA_047921195.1 Luteolibacter sp.
CCCTTCGCCCGCCGCCGCTCCACTCCTGCCCACATTTGATCGCTCACGCCGCCATCCTAGCATCCCAAGCCCACCCCGCAACAATTATTTTCCTGGAAAAATAAATGATTCCGGCGGGCTTGCAGCCTGTTCGGAGTTCGTGCAGGGTTTGGTCATGAGTAATTGCGCTTGGGTCGATGTGTTGGGTGATTTGATCGGGGCGGAGTTTGTGACGACGGTTGTGGCCGATTTGGAGGAGGCGTCGATTGACAAATGGCATGCGAGCCAGTTGCCGGAGGCAGTGGTTTTCGCGAAAGATACGGCGATGGTGTCGGCAGTGATGGCCTTTGCGAATGAACGCGGGATTCCTGTGACGACGCGGGGCGCCGGCGTGGGTTATGTGGGGGGATGTGTGCCAGTCCAAGGCGGCATCGTGCTTTCGACGAAGAAAATGAACCGCATTCTTGGCATTTATCCGGAAGACGGCGTGGCGGTGGTGCAGCCGGGGGTGATTACCGGCGATCTGCAGGCGGCAACTCGCGAAGTCGGCTGGGAATACCCGCCGGACCCCGCTTCGCTAAAGGATTGCTCGATTGGTGGAAATATCGCGACGAATGCGGGTGGGCCACGTTGCTTGAAATACGGAGTGACCCGCAACTACGTGCTTGGCCTCGAAGTGGTGCTGGCGGACGGGCGGGTATTGCGCACGGGAGGAAGACTTCATAAAAACAAGACGGGGTTTGATTTCATCGGGCCGTTCACCGGTTCGGAGGGCATGCTTGGCGTGGTGACGGAAGCGACGCTGCGTTTGATTCCCAAGCCACCGTGCCGCGCGATGCTTGCGGCGATTTTCCCCGACTTCGCCTTGGCTGCGGCCGCCGTACAGGAGATATTGAATGCTGGACATTTGCCATCGGCGCTGGAAATCACGGACGGATTCACCCTCGCCGCAGCACGCCGCCGGATGGGTGAGGATGTGTTTCCTCCGGGGGATGCGCATCTGATCGTGGAAATTGACGGCCGCCCCGCCGCCGTGGCGGCGGAACTGGAAGAACTTTACGAACGCATCAACGATCTGGGAGCCACCTTCATCGAGCGAGCTCCGGACGAATCGGCGTGCGAGCGGATTTGGAAGCTGCGCCGCCAATTCTCGTATTCGCTGCGCGACACCGGGCTGACGAAACTCAACGAAGATATCGTCGTGCCGCGGTCGAAACTCGTCGAACTCGTTGCCTTTGCCCGGGAAGTTGAAAAGGAAACCGGCATCCCCGTCGCCTGCTTCGGCCACGCCGGTGACGGCAACATCCACACCAACCTGATGGTTGAAAATTACGCCGACCCGGCGTGCCGCGCGATCGCCGACGAAGCGCTCGACCGACTCTTCACCTGGATCCTCGCCAACGGTGGTGCGATTACCGGTGAACATGGAGTGGGGTTGGCGAAAAAACCCTGGATCAAAAGCGCGCTTGGTGATGTGGGCATGGAGGTGCATCATGCACTGAAAACCGCGCTCGACCCTCGAGGCACACTGAATCCCGGTAAGTTCCTCGACCCGTGAATCAGCCAAGCATGTTCTGAAATCACGGATCTTGCTGGCGTCCGCATGCAAATGCCCTACGCTGTCCGACATGGACGCATTGATCCAACATCTCAAGCAAGGACAGGAACTTACCGGCCGCGAAATCGACGTCGCCACCGCGTTGTTACTCGACCCAAAGGCCGAAAACGTGAAAAAGGCCGACCTCCTCCGCGCGCTTTCCGCCAAGGGTGAAACTCCCTCGGAAATTGCCGGTTTCGTCGAAGCGTTCCTGGCCCATGCGGTCGATCCGGGCATTGATTCACTCGAACTGGAAGGGCCCACGCTGGACGTCTGCGGCACCGGCGGCGACAAGCTGGATTTGTTCAACGTCTCAACAACCGCAATGTTCATTGCCGCTGCGGCCGGTGCCGTTGTGGTGAAACACGGCAACCGCGGCATCACCTCGAAATGCGGCGGCGCGGATGTACTGGAAGCGCTTGGCATCCGCATCGACCTGCCGCCGATTGAATTTCGCCGCTGCATTCAGAAAGCGGGCGTCGGCTTTCTTTTTGCGCCGAACTATCACCCGGCATTCAAGGCAGTCGTGGAAGTTCGCAAAATGCTCGCGGCCGAGGGTGTGCGCACGATTTTCAACCTGATCGGCCCGTTGCTCAATCCTGCGAGACCCGAGTGCCAGCTCGTCGGTGTCTTCAACCGCGAGCTCGCGCACACGTTTGCGGAAATCCTGCAGCGCCTCGGGCGCGACAGCGCATGGGTGGTGCATGGGACCACCGGCGACGGCCGGTCTGTCGATGAGGTGAGCCTGATGGGCAGCACGCGGATTTGCAAAGCCGGGGCCTATCAGGATATCGAGGACGAGGAGGTCCGCCCGCGCGACTTCGGCCTCAAGCATGCCGAGGTCGAGGAATTGCAAGGGGGCGATGCGAAAACCAACGCCGCGATCCTGCAAGCCATCCTCAAGGGTGACGAGACCGGGCCCAAGCGCGACATGGTGCTCATGAACGCCGGCGCGGCCATCGCCTGTTGCGGACTCGCCGATGACATGGGCGCAGGCATCGATCTCGCGCGCGAACTGATCATCGATGGCAGCGCCTATGAGCGCCTGCGCCTGTTGCAGGAAGCCGCGAAGGGATGATCAGAACACGAGATGGGCATCGCGATATTCTCCGGGGGAGATCGTGGTTGGCGACGAAGCCCTGATCGAGACATTCCCTAACAATATGACCCCATCGGCAAAAGTGACCGGCCCATCGATTTCGAGTGAACTGCATCCGCGGAGGCTCGGCACGCCGAGACCCGGCAGCGCATCGATTTTCTGATAGCCCCCGGAAAGCCGGATCACCGGCGGTTGGCCGCTGCGCGATGCGTGCAGGGCGACTTGCCCGTCGGCAAGGATTTCGTAGGCATCGGACCGCAGGGCGAGCAGGTCGGCCGTGGTTTTCACCGGGGCGAACCGGCTGCGAGGCACCTCGATCGCCGCCGCACCTTGAAAGCATTCGATCGCCGCCCCCATCGCCGTTTCGAGCTGATAGACCGTTGGCGAACCTGGGGCGCGTGGGTCGAGCGTCTTGCGGTTGCGGATCATCGGCAGCGGCAGCACGCCGTGATCGGCGGCGAGCTGGTCGCGCAGCATATCGAGGCGGAGCCAAAGGCTGTTGGTGTTGAAATACCGGTGGACATCGATGTTTTGGAATGGTTCGAGATCGGCATCCGGACATTGCGCGACCTCGCGAAGCAACAGGCGCCCGTCGCTTTTCCTTACCGCCAAGTGGCCGCCCTTGCGGTCGGCGGCGGTGCGGCGCGTCACCTCCATCAGGAATGGCGCCTCGGATTTCGCGAAATGAGAGAGCAACGCGGGATCGAGCACCGCCCCGAGGTTGTCCGAGTTCGAGACAAACGCGTATTTCACTCCCGATTCTAACAATCGATCGAGCCACCCACTGCCGACGAGCGCCGGAAAAAGATCGCCGTGGCCTGGCGGACACCACTCCAGCGACGGGTCGGCGGGCCACTCGGCGGGGCGCAGGGTGGCGGCATCGATTTTCGGGATCTGGTTCTGCATCAACTCCACCTCCGAGGCCTCGGCGAGCCCCTCGGCCCGATAACGTTCGAGATGGCCGAGTGTTGCCTCACTGGTGCTGAAGCTGTTCATGAGCAACATCCTCGTGCGGCTCCCGTTGGCACGGCGGAGGTCGAGAATCTGGCGGACGATCAGATCGAGAAAGGTGAGTTCGTCGCGCACCGGCAGCAACGACTTCGGCCCTTGGAGCCCCATGCTAGTGCCGAGGCCGCCATTCAGTTTGATCACCACGGCTTGTCTGAGCAGCGACGAATCTGCCGCAGTATGGCTTATCGAATCGTAGCTCTCGATCGCCTCGGCGGGTGCGATCGTTTCCTCCGGGATCATCCCCGACTCATTGCGCACGAGGGCGTCATAGTTCCGCTGGAAGGCACGGACCGCGGCGCTGCCCATGCCGGCGGCGCGCATTTTGATTTCAAAGGCATCGAAGTCGCTCATGGGATGGCAATCGGTTGGAGGTTCCGGCGGAACGCTGGGCCAGATCGTGCGGCGGGTCACGCCGGAAAAGAAACCAAGCGCCCGGGCCTGAATTTTGCGTTGGGAAATTCCGGCGGGCTGGCCTAGCATTTCGGCCATGCCACCCGAGCCGGTTCCAGACCCCCGCTTCAATGAATTCGTGCTGTTGCAGGCGCAAAACGCCGGATTGTTTCTCGGCTGCATCCCCGACCCGCGCACCGGGCAACCACACATCAACCTGCGTGCGGCAAAATCCGTGCTCGACGCGCTCGAAATGATCGAGACGAAATCCCGCGGTAATCTCACCGGGGCCGAAGCAAAACTGCTCGAAACCACCTTAAAGAACATCCGTCCTCTTTACCAGAAAGCCGTGGTTGATTCCCAAGCCTCAGAAAACCATTCATGAAATCCTTCGACCCTTTCCAAATCGGCAACGTCCCGGTGGGCGGCCCTGTGCCATTCTTCATCCTCGGCCCGTGCGCGCTCGAATCCGAGGAGTTTGCCTGGGACATGGCGCGTTCACTCAAGGAAATCGCGGACCGCACCGGGATCCACTTCATTTTCAAGGCATCATTCGACAAGGCGAACCGCACGTCGATCTCGTCATTCCGCGGCCCCGGACCGAAGGATGGCTGCCGGATTCTGGGAGAGATCGGCCGCGAGTTGGGCGTCCCGGTAACCACCGACATTCACACCGCCGAGCAGGCCGAAATCGCCGCCGAGCACATCGACCTGCTGCAAATCCCGGCCTTCCTCTGCCGCCAGACCGATTTGTTAGAGGCTGCCTGCAAAACCGGCCGCGCGGTGAACGTCAAAAAAGGCCAGTTCCTTGCGCCATGGGACACCGTGAACATCGCCGACAAGTTGCGCGCGTTCGGTTGTTCCTCATTTCTCCTGACCGAGCGCGGCACCACCTTCGGCTACAACAACCTCGTCACCGACATGCGCTCGCTCCACTGGATGCGCAAGGAAGGCCTGCCCGTGATCTTCGACGCCACCCATTCCGTGCAACGCCCCGGTGGCCTTGGTGGCACGACCGGAGGGGATGGCGAACTCGCCCCGGTGCTGGCACGCGCGGCCGTCGCCACCGGCATCGACGGGCTCTTCATGGAAGTTCACTCCGACCCGGAAAACGCATTTTCCGACGGCCCAAATCAAATCCCGCTCGAATTCATCGAAGACCTGCTCGTCAAACTGATCGCCATCCACCACGCTTCCCACTGACGTCTTGAACGCCCATCACTCCATTGCCTTTCTGATGCTCTCCCTGGCCATTCCCATGGCCCGTGCTCAAGAAGTGTCTGCAGTGACGGACGCCGCGGAGCCGAAAATACGAAAAATCCCAGCGATTTCCGTATTGCCGGACGGCAGTGAGCTGGAAGGCGTCGTGCTACCGCGGTATGACAAAAACCTTCGCCTCACCGGCTCCCTGCGCGCGGACAAACTCACCTTGGTCGGCCCCGAAGTGATCCAGGGCGACAACGTCGACATCACGCTGATCGACCCCGACAGTGCGGACGCCCCGACCCGGATTTCCCTCGGCTCCGCCACACTGGATCAAGTGCGTGGTGTGATCACCGCCGTTGAAGACATCACGATACTCGCCGCGCGCTTCACTGCCACCGGCACCGCGCTCCACCTCGCATTCGAAGAAGGCCGGGGGTTTGTGAGCGGACCTGCGACCACCGTCATCATGCCTCCGCAAAAAACCACCATGCACACGCCCGCCCCATCCCGCCGCCCGATGCTCGCCACCGCGGCACTCGGGGTGACCGTCGCCACCAGCGCGGTGGCGCAAGCCCGACCGCCCGCCGTTTCCGCGGAGGAGATTGCCGAGCTGCATCGGGAGGCGGCCCCGAGCGCGACCATGTTGGAGGCACGTGCTGCGGAAGCCCGAAATCATCTCGCGGAGACCCAGACCCTCTCACAGGAAATCTCCGGTGCCGCGCGCACCTTTCTAATCAACCAGGTTCTTGAGCCCGGCGAAGAGCCGCCCGCCATACCCGATCGGGGCGAGGATAAGCCACTGGAAATCGAAGCCACTCCGGAAGACACCCGCATCCTCAGCGACGGCGGTTTTTATTTCGATGCCGAGGCCGGCATTCTCGTCTATCTCCAGAACGTCCGCGTCTCCGATCCTCGATTTACCCTCGATGGCGTCGATGAACTCAAAATCATCTTCGCGAAAAAACCGGAGCCCGCGGAAAAGAAACCCGCACCCGAAAAAGAGGATCTCGCCGGTGGATTCGCCGCAGGCGTCGGCGAAGTCGAGCGCATCATCGCAACCGGGCGCGTCCGCTTCAACCAACGCCAGCCACAAGATGGCAAACCGCCCGTCGAGGCGAGCGGCGCGCTGTTCAACTACGACGTCGCCAAGGGCGAAATCATTCTCAGCGGCGGCTACCCGTGGGTCCGCCAGGGCGGCTACTATGCCCGCGCCCTCCAGCCGAACCTCAACCTTCGCATCCGCAAGAACGGTTCCTTCGTTACCGAAGGCAACTGGGACACCGGCCAGAACATTCCGCGTTGAGATTCCATCGAACATTCCTCCCGATTTCTTCTTATGCACGACCCCGGCTCCACCTGCGACCATCCCGAATCCGCCGTCCTGTTTGCGGAGAACCTGCGAAAAGTCTACGGCGGACGTGCCGTGGTCGACGGGGTTTCGATCTCCGTGGAACCACGGGAAATCGTCGGCCTGTTAGGCCCGAATGGCGCGGGCAAAACCACGTCGTTTTACATGATTGCAGGGCTTGTTCCGCCGGATGCCGGCACCGTCCACTTCCGCGGACACGACATTTCGCAGATGCCGATGCACCGCCGCGCGCGCCTTGGCCTCGGCTACCTACCGCAGGAGGAATCGATTTTCCGCAAACTCAGCGTGCGCGACAACCTGATGGCCATCCTCGAAACCCGCAGCAGCCTCACGCGCGGCGAGCGCAACGACCGCGCCGATGAACTGCTCGAACGATTCAAAATCACCCGCCTTGCCAAATCGCTCGCCATCACGCTTTCCGGTGGGGAAAAACGCCGTTTGGCGATTGCCCGGTCACTCTGCACCGACCCGAAGCTGCTGATGCTTGACGAACCTTTCGCCGGCATCGACCCGATCGCCGTCGAAGACATCCAGCGCATCGTCCGCGATCTCCGCGAAAACGACGGCCTCGCCATCCTCATCACCGATCACTCCGTGCGTGAGACTCTCTCCATTACCGACCGCGCATTCCTGATCCACGACGGACGAGTCATCATGGAAGGCAAATCGGAGGAGCTCGTCAACGATCCGATCGCAAGGAAGCACTACCTCGGCGAGGATTTCCGCATGTGATTCGCCTCAGCCTGCAAGCAAGTCCTTCATGCGGCTCAGGCGGGCGAGCATCTCGCGGCGGGGATCGAAATGGTCGTCGTCGACACCGGCGGCATGCGTCCCGCCCACGGATGAATTCGATCCGTTCGGATTGCGCGGCATGGCCACCGTGCGAGTCGGGGTTGTGACCTCCGGCTCCGTCAATGCAGCTTCAAACAACATTTGCAGCTTATCAGGTGTGCTCATGACTATTGTTATACTCCACGAGATCGATTCCAACCATCACGTGAACGCGTAGTGGCCCAATCATGTGTTTTCCATCGGCGCGCGTTCGCGCGATTTCATCTGCACCGGCTCCCCGCAATATGGGCAACGGAAATGCCCTTTAGCCAAAGCGCTCAGCGACACGTGAAGCCGATAGCTGAATAAAAGCCGGCGGGCCTTCCTATTTTTCACGCAACCACTCCGGACAAGCGGCTGGGCAAAACACAACGGGCACCGCGCGCCCGTGGCGAGTATCCATTGCAGGAAAACCACGGGCAGGAAGAATGCCAGCATTCCCACCGCAACGATGAAATTTCCGCGATCATCCATCAACATCGACCACAGCAGAAGAGGGAAGCCCAACGCAGGCAGCGCGCACCGCAGAATGAACAGCAGCGCCGCGATCCGGAGCTTCAAGATGACAGATTTACTGGGAAAACGATGCATGGAATAGCACGACGTGGTAGGGAACCCATTTCGGGCGGCCTGAAGCTGCATGACGTCCCTGCAGGCAAGCAGACGGTCGCCCCGCAGGCAAAGCATTTGTCAGCATTTCGAGGACCAATTCGCTCCGGAACCGCGGATTTTTTCATGGCCTCATCCGGGCGCGCCGATAGAGTGGTTTGGTCATTCCTTCATTCGCTGCGAAAAATCCGCGGCACCTTCCTCACATCCCACACCAGCCCACATGCCATGAAACGAATCGTCAGGCGCGTGCAAACGCTCAACGAGCGTGCCGCCGAGCTCACCGCCGCAGCCGGCCAACTCCCGAACCGCGTGGCCGAATTGCGCGAAGCGATGACCGCCACCTCCGGCCAGCTCCAAACGCTCAAGTCGGACATTCAGGTGAACGTCGCCGATCTCAAGGTGGAACATGAAACCGGACTCGGTGCCGCAATTGCGGAAATCGCCGGTCACGCGCCGGTCCTCGCGGAGGCGGGGTTCCTGCTCGACGGGCTCGACGTCGAAGTCAGCCCGATCCAGCGCATCGTCGTCCAACTCGTCCGGTTCAAGGATGTGGAGATCGGGGCCATCCAGCCGTTGATCCACCAATACCACCAGCAATCGACGCTGCGGGCGATTCTCTCGGCCATTCTCAAAGCTCGCGCCATGGCCGACACCATGGACATCGACGGGCTCGATTACACCAAGTTGGTGATTGGCATCGGCCCGGTGCCCAGTATCCGGCTCTGCTGGCGGGCCGAAGAAGCTGCGCCTGCGGTGGCCGCGCCCTGGCAACCCGCCTTATCCCAACCGTTCGCGGCGACGGCATCATTTTTCGGGCCATCCACGCCAGCCGAGCCGGTTGCGGCGATCCCGGAACCCGTTTGCGAAACGGTGGAGGAATCCTACGAACCCACAGAGGAACATGCCGAGTATCTGGGGCCGGAGCCATACCTCACCTCCACCACCTCCACCGCCGCCATGCCGCCGCCGCTTCCGGAACACAACTTGCCTCATGCCGAAACCCACGAAACGGCCGATGCTCACGCTCCGGCATCCTCTCCACCTCCGCTGCCCGCGGAACCGCCCGCACCCGTCGATCCATTGGCACGGTTCAAGGTGATGCCCACGTTTGAGCGGCCCAGGGCTGACCCCTAGCGGGGTTCGCCGGAATGCATCCGCCGCGCTATTTTTTGGTTTTTTCCGCGCCGGATTCTGAGATGGTCGGGGTTGTGAATGCAGAAGTAAAAGCCACGGAAGACAAACCCGTCGTCGAAACAGCAACCATCGACGATTTGCAACCGCTCACCGAACTGGTGATGGAGCTGCTGGCGCATTCCGGAGACTTCACGCCCGATCGCGCCCAACAGGAACGCGGCCTCCGGCTGATCCTCGAACAGCCGAACCGCGGGCGCATCTTCGTCGTCCGCAATCGCGAGAAAATCTTCGGCATGGTCAATTTGCTTTTCACCATCTCCACCGCCCGCGGCGGGTTCGTCATCCTGATGGAAGACGTCGTGATCCACCCGGACCACCGCGGCCAGGGTTATGGCTCGATGTTGATCAAGCACGTGTTCGAGTTCGCGGACAAAAAGGATTTCCGCCGAATCACCTTGCTTACCGATAAAATCAGCGGGGATTCGCAAGCTTTCTTCATGAAGCACGGGTTTGAGTATTCCAACATGATCCCGATGCGGAAAATTATCGAGAAGGCCGCGCTGCCGGTTTGAATCCGACTCCGACCGTTTCACCTCTGCGAACGACGTGGTCAACCGCTAGATCTCGCCGGATGGGGAGAAGCCCGCGCGCAGGAACGCATCCATGATTTCGTCCATTCATGCGAATCCCGGGCTTGATCCAAAGCGCCCCAGCGGGCAGGGATGAGTGCGCATGGATCAAGCTTTCATCCTTGGGGCGGGCCTCGGCACACGCTTGCGGCCGCTCACCCGATTGCAGCCAAAGCCGCTGGTGCCCGTTTTTCACAAACCCATGGCCGCCCGCGCGTTCGAGGCGTGCATGGCATCCGGCATTTCCCGCTTCGCCGTGAACACCCACCACCTTGCCGGGCAATGGAAACATTTCTATCCGCCGCAGGGCGCGGTCGTTGATTTTTTTCATGAACCCATCCTGCTCGACACCGGCGGCGGACTGAAAAACCTCGAATCCTGGGCGGCGGGAAAACCACTGCTAGTCCACAATGGCGACATCCTCACCACCCTCCCCCTCCAGTCGCTCATCGACGCGCACCATGCCTCAGGCAAGATCGCCACACTGGCGATTCGCAGGGATGGCCCGCCGCCACACATCGCGCTGGATGCCAGCGGCACGCAGGTTAGAGACATCCGCAGGATGCTTGACCGGGCGGATGGGACTCATGGATTCACCGGCGTCTATTGCGTGAATCCGGAATTTTTCCGACTGCTTCCGGAAAACGAAGTTGCTTCGGTAATCCCGGCATTTCTCGCATGCGCGCGCATGGGAGAACTCGGGGCCGCGGTCATTGACGAGGGGCTTTGGCTCGATCTTGGCGACCGCGATTCCTACCTCCGGGCCCATCGCGATCTCGATTTGGCACCAAAGGTGCATCCGGATGCCGCGATCGCACCATCGGCAGTAATCACAAACTCGGTCATCGGCCCGGGCGCGCGGGTGGATGGCGATGCGCGGCTCACGAACTGCGTGGTTTGGCCCAGAGCGCATGTCCGGGAGCACGCCGATCTAACCGATTGCATCGTCGCAACCGAAGCCAGCGGCACCCATCGTGGCGCGGATTTCGCGTAGCTCAGATTTCCTGTTCGATGGCCTTGAGGTGGAGGAACATCTCCTGCCACCGCCGCTGGCGTGGCTCGATCGCGAGGCTCTCGCGCACCAGATGCTCCCGCACCACACCAAGGCATTGCGCGTATTCCCGGAACATGATCCGCAAGGCCTCCTCGTAATCATCCCGCAAGGTCTTCGCAAACCGCCCGCACGCATCGGAGAGGGCGCGCTTGTGCTCGCGCGTGATCGCGCGCCGCGTGACCATCGCCGCAAAGACACCGCCAATCAAAAACAACGCCGCAAGACCGCACAGCACCAGCGGAAACCACGGCATCCCGAGCGCCCCGCATACCGCCCCGGCAGTGATGAGCAGGAGCGTGGTGGCGGTGAAGCTGGTAAGTGAAACATTGCGCAACCTCAGGTCGGCATCGAGCTGGCGGCGGACGCTCAATTTGTCCACCCCTTCGCCAGCCGCCTCGCCGAGGCGCCTTACGAATGCCGCGTGCGATTTCGCCATGGCCTCCATCATCTCCGAGTCACCCCCGAGCGGGATGCCGAGTGCCTCCTCGACCCGTGGCCCCAGATGGCGCCAATGGGAACGACAAAAAACCATCACTTCGGTGGCGTCCGCCTCGGCCACGGATTCCACCGCGGCCTTGAGCCGCTCGGCGAACAACCGCTCGATCGCCTTACCAACCTTCGCGCGGGTGAACAAGCGGATGACCGAACGCACCACCCCGAGACGGCGCGACAACACGCGGGTGACGCCTCGTGCCTCGTCATCAAACACATCCGCGACCTCGGCGAGATGATGGGGCAGGCGTTTGACGAATTGCTCCCGCATCGCATCGATCTCCTGTTCGACTTCATCGAGAAACCGCGAGTGCTCGCGCAGTCCGCGGGCCCGCTCCTCCATGCGTTCCTCAATCCGGCGCAAGGCATTCGCGGCAGATTCTCGCCAGCGACCGAGTATCGCCCAGCGTTCCTGCGATTGGCAGACTGAGCGCGCGAGGTGATCCTCCAGCGCGGCCATGCCACTCTCCCGCCAAGCCTTGAGATCCAGCGGGGTCCGCAGCTTCGCCTCTAGAGCCGTCCGCGCGGACACCGTGAAAGCGGGCGGCGTGCGCCCGAGCCGTTTCATCGATAAATCCCGGACGTGTCCGTGAATCACCCGCAGAGCGGCCGCATCGCGCAAATCCGCCTGCTGGATCACCAGCACGACTTTCCCGAATGCGTCCGCCGGCATTTCCGCGAGGAAATCCCACACCGATGCGCCCCACGGGTTGTCCACCGGCAGGGTGCAGAAAATCACATGGGCATGCGCCAGCGCGACCATCAGCTCCCCGCGGGTTTTTTCATCCACCGTGTTGAGACCGGGCGTGTCGATCAGATGAAAATCATGCAGAAAATCCAGCGGCCTCGGCGATCGCACGCTGCCATCCTCCATGCGCCGGTCCGCCGCCCGGCCCCCGTGAATATAACGGGTGATCGCCAAGGTTTCGGGCACCACGTTCACGGGGCATACCGGCACGCCGAACAAGGCGTTGAGAAGCGATGATTTACCCGCGTTGATCTCGCCGCAAACGCCGATCACAAACGGATCGCGCAACCCGCCACGCAGTTCGTCGAGCGGCAGGGCTTCCGCCGGATCGAGCCCGGCATTCTCGGCCAGCGATGCCACACCCGCCATCAACGAGGCGAGTTGATCGCGAATCGAAAAATATCGTTCGCCGAAGTTGGAGGGACTCACTTGGGCGTCGGTGGGCGTGGGGTTTTCAATTAGCGGACGACTTGAGCGGTCGCATCCGACGCACCCATCGCGATCAATTGGGAAACAGTCACAAACTTGTATCCGCGGCGGAGCAGCCCATCGAGCGTGGCAGGCATCGCGTCGACCGTCTGCGAATGAAGGTCGTGCGCCAGCAAGATACCTCCCGGCGATGCACCGGAGATCATCCGCTGCGCCACGACCGAAGGTCCGGGGCGCTTCCAATCCAGCGGGTCAACGTTCCACAAAATCGTCGGGTAGCCGAATTCCGCATGAACCAGCTCGCGCTGGCGCTGGTTCAAGCCACCATATGGCGGGCGCATCGTGCGGGGTCGCACGCCGGCGGCCCGACCGATCGCATCCTCGCAGCGCTGCATTTCATTGCGCACCTCGCTGTCGCTCAACTGCGTCATCAACCGATGCGTATGCGAGTGATTGCCGATTTCGTGCCCCTCCGCCACCGTACGGCGGACCACCCCGGGATGAAGATCGACACTGCGCCCGATCACATAAAACGTCGCCTTCACATTGCGGGCGCGAAGAATATCGAGAAGGCGCGGTGTGTTCTGAGGATGCGGGCCATCATCAAAGGTGATCGCCACATAATTTCCCGAAACCGGAACGCGGGTGAACGTGATGCCTGCGTTGCGCGCGAAATTCGAGCTCAGGCGCATGTCCGGATTGCGCGGCACCGGCCCGCCGGCCGATGGCGTGCGATACCCGGAATTCGGCGTGGTTTTCACCGCACCCGCGGCATCGGCCGTCTGAAACGGGCGCGCCACACGGCATCCACTCGCGGCCAATGCCGCGGCTGCCGCCAAAAACGCGCGCCGCGAACAACCAGCGAAAATACCGGATTGGCGGGTATTTCGCAGCTCTGCAGCTTCAATTTCAGGCGAAGAATGGATGTCGGATTCGTTCATGGTGCTTATCGGGAAGTGCGGGAAGATGCTTCGGAAAAATGAAACAATCCGGCGGATCTGTCACGCATACAATTCCGGCATATCTGGAAATGGACCCGGAACACCACACGCCGTCAGCCACAAAAAACTCAAATCCGGCACTTGCGCAAGCCCCGGATGCGTGGGATGGGTTTCAAATCCCCCTGGCAATCGATCCATCCGCCGGGGCTTGGTCGCACATCCCATCACCCATGCGAGAAACCCTGATTGTTATTGGCCTGCTGCTGCTCGCCATCGCCCTACGCACCGCCAGGCGCAATGTGTTGAGGAAACTTGGCGCGTTGATGTTTTTGGTCACCAGTTTCGCGTTGTTCTATTTTATCTCCGGAAGCCTCGCCATCGGCCTGATCGGGGCCAGCCTTTGGTTCTTGCTGCCCTGGGTGGAACTCCTCACCCGCATCCGCAGCATGCGCCTGCCGATGGAAAACCGCCTGCGCCAGACCGAGCCGCCGAATCCGTCGTTCTTCCCGAATGCAGTCGAAGCCGCCGCAGCCATGGACGAAGCGGGGTTCGACCACGTCACCGATTGCGGTTGGGAATGGGCCGGGATGCAGCAGTATTTCCGCCTGTTCTGGCACCCGGAAGAGCGCGCCGTGGCGGCCGTCTGCCTCTGCGAACACAGCAACGTCGCATTCGCCTTCATCTCAGTCGCCTCGCGGGATTGCAACGGCCGCCTCTGGCGCACCACGAATTTCCCGTTTTCCCCGATGCTCCGGTTTTCGCCGGATGTTTGCTGGAATCACGTGCCCTGCGAGAAAAGCTGCTTCCACCAGATCCTCGCCGACCATCAGACATACCTGCGGAAAATGAAGGTCGCGCCCGAAGACCTCCGCATGCCCGACCCCGAAACCATCGAGGCCGAGATCGAGAAAGAGATGCGTGAACAGGTCGCCCACAACCTCCGCAGCGGCATCATCCGCGCTGACGGCGAGACACACTTCCGCTACTCCCCGCGCGGCCTGATTTTCCTCTGGGGCCAGTTCATCAAGGACATGGTGCGCCTTTGCTGACACCCAAAAAAATCCGGGCCCGGCGGCATGCCGGGACCGGAGGGTTGAAACAAATCGCAGGAGCCATCAGATGCACTTCGGCATCTTCGTCCATGCGCCTTTCTTCGCCTGGCTCTTAAGGCAGGTTTCGATGAAGGCGAGGCCGGTCCAGCCGTCTTCGACGGTGGCGTATTTGCTTCCGTCGCACTTGAACGCCTTACCGGCCTTCCATTTGCGGACGTCGGCTTCAAAGCTGCGGTGCAGGCGTGCGAAAGCATCATGGAACGCCTCGGGGTGCCCGGCGGGAATCGTCGGCTCGGCCATCAGGTCGGCGGGTAGCTTCTTCGGCAGAAATCCGTCTCCGGCGGAAACCGCGCCACGCCAGTAAACCCGATCCGGCTGGTCGGGCAGGTGGATGGTGAGTTTCTCCGGATCTTCCTGTTTCCAGACCAGCGTGCCCTTGCTGCCGGCGATCACGATGCCGAGGTCGTTCTTGTGGCCGATGCAGATCTGCGAAGCGCGGACGAGCGCCTTGCCGCCATTCGAGAGCTTGCAGTAAATCGTGAAATGGTCGTCGAGCATGCGGCCCGGCACGAAGGTTTCCATCTGCGCGGAAACCTCGGTGACGTCGAGACCGGTCACGTAGCGGAGCTGCATCAATGCGTGGGTGCCAATGTCGCCGCCGCAGCCGGATCCACCGGCGCGCTTCGGATCGACGCGCCATGCCGCCTGTTGCTGACCGGTCGCCTCCAATTTCGATGCGAGCCAGCCCTGAATGTAGTAGCTATCGACCCAGCGGACGTCGCCAATCAACCCGCTTTGGACAATGTAGCGGCTCAGGCGCGTGGTCCAGTGGCCAAGGTAGGTATGCGCGAGAGCGAACGGGACATTGAGCTTGCGCGAGGTTTTCACCAGGTCGTTCGCTTCCTTGAGGTTCAGGCAGAGCGGCTTTTCACAGAACACCGCAATGCCCGCCTTCATCGCCTTCATCGCCGGGTCGTAGTGCACGAAGTTCGGCGTCACGATGAGGATGTAATCGAGCTTCTCATCGGCCGGCGCGGTCGCGTTGGCCTCGATCATTTCATCGTAGGATGCGTATCCCTTGATCGGGTATGGCCAGTTCTTCGCCTCATCGAGGGCGATTTTTGCGTCCGGAAATAGCGCGCCCGCAACGACACGGCGGGTGCCGTCCATATGGATGGCTTTCTGGTGGGGTTGAACGATGAAGGCTCCTTTGCCGCCTCCGACGAGACCGATGTTCAGGGGTTTGTTGCTCATGATGTGTTTCTATTTTCTGGCGAGGACGGGTATAGGATCAATTCCCGCCGGGTTCAATGGCCGAAGTTGCCTAAATTGCGGGTTGCGGTGATTTGAAATCCGCCTGACGTGCGAACCTGATGATTGTGCTCCGGGGTGGCACCTGCAAACATCCGCGCCATGACGACCTGCACGATCGCCCAGCTCAAAACCTCCACCGGCGAAGACCCGCTCGAACTCGCCGTCCCCTGCCAGTTTCAATCCGCAGGCGCACGATCGACCAAGGCCGGCAAACCCTATCTCGAACTCACCTTCGCTGACGCCACCGACCAATTCACCATCAAGCTGTGGTCCGATTCGCCACTCTACGCCGATGCCGAAGCACTCGCCCCCAACACCTTCCTGCGCCTCGAAGGTCGATGGACCCGTGGCGAATATGGCATTGATGTGAAACAACTCCGCTGGCACGCACTCGACGAAAACGCCATCGCCGATTTCCTCCAGGGCGACCCCGAAACCCGCGCCCGCCAGCAGCAGGATCTCACCGATATCCGGAATTTTTGCGCCACCATCACCGACCCGCGCCTCCACGCGCTTTGCGCGCATTTCCTCGACACCATGGGCGAACACTTCGCCCGCACCGCCGCTGCCAAGAAAAACCACCACGCCCGCCGCGGCGGACTCGTCGAGCACGTCGCCCAGATGATGCGGTCGGCAAACGCGCTCTGCGGCGTCTACCCAGAACTCAATCGCGACTTGCTCATCACCGCCGTGCTGTTTCACGACGTCGGCAAGCTTTGGGAAAACTCCTACCCGGCCGATGGATTCGCCCAACAGCAATCGATCTACGGCGAAATGCTCGGTCACATCCCGCTCGGCATCGAACTCGTCAACAAGCTCTGGCAGGACGTCTCCTCCACCACCGAGGCCGAATCATGGGACGCGCACAAACCATCCAACGCCCACGTCCGCCTGCACCTCCTCCACCTCATCGCCAGCCACCACGGTCAGTTCGAATTCGGATCGCCCACCCTCCCGCGCACCCCGGAGGCATACGCCCTGCACCACATCGACAACCTCGATGCGAAACTCGAAATGGTCCGCTGCGCATACCAAACCGCCCGAGAAACCACCCCCGGCATCCACGAACGCGTCTTCCCCCTCCCCGCCCCTCTCGTCCGCCCACTGCTGGCATTCCAACCGCCGCTCATGCCCGAACCGAATAGCACCGGATCTGAACCCGACCCCGAAATCGATAGCCCAGCGTGATCCCAACTCCCAACTCCCAACTTCTAACTTCTAACTTACATCTATGCACCCGTTTCTCGCGCCCGATTTCGAAGTCCGCTGGTCCACCCTCACGCCCGATGCCGTCGAGCCAGACATCACCCATGCACTGAAAAACGCCCGTGCCGCCATCGCGGCGATCAAGGCGCAGGATCCAGCCACTGCGAGCTACGCATCGACCTTCGAAGCGCTCGAAAACGCCACCGAAGAACTCTCACGCGGCTGGGGCCGCTTGCAACACCTCGACTCGGTCTCCGACAACCCCGCGCAACGCAAGGCGCTCAATACCATGCTGCCCGCCGTCACCGAATTCTATTCCTCGATCCACCTCGATTCCGGATTGTGGCAAATCATCCGCCACGTCGGCGAGTCTCCGGAAATCGCCCGGCTCGATCCGGTGAGGCAACGATTCGTCCACGAAACCCTCGCCGATTTCCGCGAAGCCGGGGCTGACCTGCCTGCCGACATGAAATCCCGCATCGCCGAAATCGACGCCGCACTCTCGAAAGCCACCAAGGAATACGGCGAGCACGTCCTCGATTCGACCAACGCCTGGGAGCTCATCATCACCGAAGAAGCCCGCCTCGCCGGAATCCCGAAAAGCGCGCTCAATGCCGCCGCCGCCAACGCACGTGCCAAAGGCCACGAAGCTCCGGCATGGCGGTTCACCCTGCAGTTCCCCTCGATGTATCCCGTCATGCAGCACGCCGATGACGAATCCCTGCGCCGCGAAATCTGGGAGGCATCCGGCCGCGTCGGAGCCAACGGCGAGCAAGACAATACCGGACTCGTCCACCGCATCCTCGAACTCCGCCGCGAGAAATCCGAGATCCTCGGCCACACGAATTTCGCCGACCTCACACTCCAGCGCCGGATGGCCCACACCGGCGAAACCGCCCTCAGCTTCGTCGAAGACCTCCACCGCCGCATCCACCCGCAGTTCCTCGCCGATTGCCAGCAACTCGCTCGCTTCAAGGCACAAGAAACCGGTCAGCCGGAAGATTTGCTGGAACCCTGGGAGACCGCATACTGGGCCGAGCGTCAGCGCAAAAAACTTCACGACCTCGACGACGAGGCGCTGCGGCCGTATTTCCCCGTCGATGGCGTCATGGCCGGCATGTTCGAAATCGCCACCCGCCTCTTCGGCATTACCATCCAGGAGCGCGAGACGATTTTCACCCCCCCAGGCCAAAATCCATCATCCCCAATTCCAAATCCACCATCTTCTCCACCGCTGGTGGAAACCTGGCACCCCGAGTGCAAATTCTACGAAATCCACGACTCGAAAACCGGCCGCCACCTCGGATCGTTCTATGCCGACTGGCACCCACGTGAGTCCAAACGCGGCGGCGCATGGATGAACGCGCTGCACACCGGCGGCCACGGCGAACCACACCTTGGCCTCATCATCGGCAACATGACGCCACCCGTCGACGGCCGCCCCGCCCTGCTGACCCACCGCGAGGTCGAGACGATCTTCCACGAATTCGGCCACCTTCTCCACGGCCTGCTCAGCGAGGTGCCCGTCAAATCCCTCGCCGGCACCAACGTCGCTTGGGACTTCGTCGAGCTGCCGTCCCAGATCATGGAAAACTTCTGCTGGGGCCGAGAATCGCTCGACCACTTCGCCCGCCACCACGAAACCGGCGAACCGATCCCCGAAGACCTCTTCAACCGCATGATCGGTGCGCGCAACTACATGAGCGCCACCGTCTTCATGCGCCAGCTCGCTCTCGGCAAAATCGACCTCGAACTCCACCTTCACCCGGAAAAATGGGCCGGCGCCGACCTCGACGAAGCCGACCGCACCATCCTCGCCGACTACACAGCACCCCTGAAAACCCGCACCCCATCCACCCTGCGGCGTTTCAATCACATCTTCAGCAGTCCCACCGGCTATGCTGCCGGGTATTACTCCTACAAATGGGCCGAAGTGCTCGATGCCGACGCATTCTCGAGGTTCCAGCAAGAAGGCATCCTCAACCCTGAAACCGGCCATGCCTTCCGCTCCCACATCCTCGCCCAAGGCAACTCCGCCCCCCCGGACGAACTCTACCGCCGCTTCATGGGCCGCGACCCCGAGCTCACCCCCCTGCTCACCCGCTCCGGCATCACTCCCAAAGCCAGCTAACCCCTCCCCGGGCCACAAACCAAGGCATCTATGCCCGCAATATTATTTTTCCTGGAAAAGAGTTATCTCTGTTCATCACATCTTACTCAGTGCCATTTGGCCATCTCGGTCCTGCAATAATTATTTTCCTGGAAAATAATTGATTTCGGCTTGGTTTTTGACTGGCGATTGACGTGGGCTGGGCGGGCGGGCATGGTCTTTGGCGATGTCTGCCGCGAAACACGTTCTTTTTGTCTGCACGGGCAACACCTGTCGCAGCCCGATGGCCGAGGGTTTGTTCGCGAAGCTGACCGCCGGGCGGGAGGACTATGTGACCTCGTCGGCGGGGGTGGCGGCGTATGGGGAGTGTCCGGTGAGCGCAGACACGCGTGCGGTTCTGAATGCGCGCAATGCGCCGGTTCCGGATTCCGGCGGGCGGCTGGTGAGCAAGGCGATTCTCGATGAAGCGAGCCATGTGTTTGCGATGACCCAAAGCCACCTGGATGTCCTGGAGCGGACATTCCCGGAGTATTCGCGGAAATTCCACCTCGTCTGCGAGTTTGCGGACGTGGATGGCAACGGCCCTGGTGCCGATGTGCCCGATCCGATCGGGATGGGACGCGGGGCTTACGAAGCGGTGGCCGATGTGCTGGAAACCGCACTGCCGATGGTAATTTCATACATCGACCAGACGACGTCCACATCCAGCCAAGCATGACTGCACCATGCGAATCCCGCACCATCATCATCTGGCGTATTGCACGAACATCCACCCCGCCGAGTCGTGGGAGGACACCCGCTCGATGCTGAAGCGCGACGTGCTCGCGGTCCGCGACCGGCTGCATGAGAGTGGGCATCTCGCTGCGGATGCCCGGTTTGCGATCGGCCTGCGCCTCTCAGCCCGTGCGGCACGCGAGTTGCTCGCGGAGCACGATGGCCTCGCCCGTTTTCGCGACTGGCTACTGCAAACCCAGACCTACGTTTTCACCATCAACGGCTTTCCCTATGGCGACTTCCACGGCATGCGGGTGAAAGAGCGTGTGTTTCAGCCGGATTGGACGACGCACGAGCGGATGGATTACACCCGCGGCCTCTTCCGCATTCTCGCTGGAATTGGATCGCCCGCAGCGGGTGGCTCGGTCTCGACGCTGCCAGGATCCCACAAATGGTTCCGGGCTGATGAATCGGCGATACGGAAAAACCTTCTTGATGCGGCAGTGTTCATCGATCGGCTCGCACAGGAAACAAACATCGATTTGCATCTGGGTTTGGAGCCCGAGCCATTCGGTCATTTTGAAAACACCGCCGAAACCCTCGGGTTTTTCGAGCGATTGCTTGATGGTGCCCCGTCCCCCGAGGTCGTCGGCAAGCGCATCGGCCTGAACTACGACAGTTGCCACTTCGCGCTGCAATACGAGTCTGCCGCCGCATCGTTGGATGCGATCACCGAGGCCGGCATCCGGCTTTCGAAAATCCACATCTCGAGCGCCCTCGCATTCGATCCGCGAAACCCGGACGCCATCGCCGCCGTTCGCGATTTCGATGAGCCTGTGTATTTCCACCAGACCGTGCTGCGTGACTCGGATGGAAGGATCGAGCGCATCGCGGATCTGCCGGATTTCCTGGCGGCTCACGAGATCGCGCCGACGCATGCCACCGAGGCCCGCGTCCACTTCCACATTCCGCTCGATACCGAGCCTGCGCGGCCCCTCGCATCGACCCGAGGCCACGCGGCGGATACGCTGAGCTGGTGCCGCGCGCATCCGGGTGCCTGCAATCATTTCGAAATCGAAACTTACACATGGGCGGTATTGCCGGACACCATGCGCCGCCCGGTCGATCAGCAGATCGCGGCGGAATACGCATGGGTGCTCGATCCCATGGCTTAAGCACGATGGCGGGTCGGGTGGCCCCAAAAAATCAGGATGCCGCAGGCCGAAGCTTTGAGGCCATGCCGGCGAGCAAAGGAGTGACGGAGTATTTGATGACAATCGCGAGGCAGGGAGCGACGAGCAGCCAGGCCGTGATGCCGCGCCAGGCGGCGAGGCCGAAGTCGCGCGCGAACTGCATGGGACTCTCCTGAAAGCGCACGAGCATCTGCGGGATGGAGAGCGTGAGGAGCGGATCGCCGTGGAGCCATTGCCCCGCGCGGATGAAGACGAGGATGAGCGCGAGGTGGAGCGGATAGACGAGCGTCTTGAACGCGTGGAGGACCGGCTGGTTGAGTTTGAAGGCCGCGCCGAAAACAAAGCAAACGAGGCTGGTAGTGCCCATGATGGGGAAAATCCCGAGGGTAACGGCCGCGGCAATCGTCCAGCCGAGCTTGTCGGGCGTGATGCCGCGGGTGAGCTGGCTTTTCAGCGGATCAATAATCCAGCGTTTCCAGCGCGGGCGGGGTGTGGGGTGTTCGGGGATTTGGCTTGCGGTGCTCATGGGATCAGGCGGATCCGACTGATCCGTCGGATCCAAAGGTCAAAGGCGTTTGTTGTTCGGCCGGGTGTAAACCGCTTGCACCACCGAGATGTTGCGGGTGGCGAAGGCGGCTTCGCAGTATTTGAGGTAGTAGTTCCAGGAGCGGATGAATGGCTCGTCGAAACCGAGAGCGCGGACATCGTCAACGCGGGCGTTGAAGGCGACGTGCCAGCGGGAGAGGGTGCGGGCGTAGTCGATGCCGAGGTCCTCCAGATCGTGGGTGAAGAGATCGCCGGTGGCATTGAGACATTCGTTGATGCGGCCGATGCTGAGGAGCAGGGAGCCCGGGAAGATGTGGCGCTGGATCCAATCGACACCGCGTTTGAGGCTGGCATACCGGCAATCGGGGACGGTGATGTATTGCAGACCTAACAGTCCATCAGGCGCAAGCACCTCGTGGCATTTTTTGAAGAACGACATGTGGTAGTTGTCGCCGACGGCTTCGAGCATTTCGATGGACGCGATTTTATCGAAGGTTCCGGTGACGTCGCGGTAGTCCTGAATGCGGATTTCGATTTGGTCTTCGAGGCCCTCGCGTTGGACGCGCTCGCGGGCGTATTCCGCCTGGCGTTCGGAGAGGGTGATGCCGGTGACCTTGACGCCGAAGTGGCGGGCGGCATGGCAGGCGAAGCCGCCCCATCCGCATCCGATTTCGAGCACGTGGTCGCCGGGGCGGAGCTGGAGTTTTTCGCAGAGGGCTTGGTATTTCGCGTGTTGCGCGTCTTCGAGCGGTTGATCGGGCGCGGCGAAGCGGGCGCTCGAATAGGTCATCGTCGGATCCAGCCAGAGCTGATAGAAGTTGTTGCCGAGGTCGTAGTGTTCGGCGATGTTGCGTCGGCTGTTCGCCTTGCTGTTTGAGCGGCCGAGGTGGCGGAACCAATTGACGACGCGCAGCAGGTTCACGAAGGGCAGTTTATCGGAGGCGGTGTCGGCTCCCTGGATGGCCTGCATGTTGTCGATGAACCAGGTGATGACGGCGGCGATGTCGTCGGTTTCCCAGAGGCCGTCGGTGTAGGCCTCGCCCATGCCGATATTGCCATACCACGCGCAGCGGGTGAAGAACTCGGCGTCGTCGCTGATGCGGATGCGGGCGGTGACATGAGCCCCCGGTTCGCCGAAGTGGCGGACGCGACCGTCGGCGTGTTCCATGCGCAGGCCGCCGACGGGCATTTTTTCGAGCAGGCGGATGACGAGGCGCTCGGCCATGCTTGCGGGTACGGTTGCAAAAGCGGCGGCTTCCGGCACGGTTTCAAGAGTGGGCGATGGGGCGTTCATGCGGCGGGATTCGGGATTCGATGAAGCGGGGGCTGGCGTTGCGTTCAGGCTTGATGACGCCGCGAATAGTTCGTTGAGATTTCGGCAATCGTCAAATGGCATTCGTGGATCCTGGTTGGGCGGTTGTTGCTGCGCGGATTTCGTCGAAAAACGGGGTGCGTTCCAGTTCGACGCAGGTGGCGGCGTAGTAGAACATGGCGGCCGACCAGGTTTGCCAGTCGCGGCCGCTGGGTTCGCCGGTTTGCGCCTTGATCCATTCGTTGAACCCCCACTCCGCCTCGTTTTCGTGCCAGGGTTTGACCAGTGCGGCCAGGCTTTCGAGTTTGCGCCGGGCGAGCCGCATGCGGCCGGCGGCGACGCAGGCGGCGATGTGAAATCCGCAGATGAACGGCCAGACGCCACCATTGTGATACTCGCCGGGGCGGTTGTATTCCGCGTAGCGCGGTCGCCAGTCCGGGTGCTCGGGAAGGACGAAGGGGAAAAAATTGGGCGGCGAATCGACGGCGAGCTCGCCGTTTTCTCGCAGCGCGTCGCATTCCGTCTCGATCCACGCGATCACCCGGCGGCTGCGGGTGGGTGATCCGACGCCCGTGAGGATCGCCAGGCAATTGCCCAGTAGATCGAAGCGGTGGCTGTGGAAGAGCTTGTAGGAATAGAGGCAGAAATACGGTTTGTGGGCGGCGGCCAGGCCTTCGTGCACGTGCGGGTTTTTCCGTTTCCCTGTCACTTCAAGCCGGTTCATCAGGCGGCGGAGAGTGGTCGCATCCCGCAGCCGTCCATACGCGACGAGGTAGGCATGGACGATGGTGTTTACAAACAGGCCGTATCCGATGACGTCCTGTTCGTCGCGCCAGTCGCTGGTGGGCAGTTGGCTAACCATCACCCGGTCGTCCGGGCTTTGGTATTCCATCCAGGTAAGCGCCTTCGCCGCCGCGTCCTGCAGGAAATCGTGTTCGCCGGTGGTGCGGCGGAAATTGTCGAGGCCGAAGAGGAACAGCGGCGTGGTGTCGCTGGCACCGCGATCATCGGGATCGTGAGCCAACGAGGGAATGTGCCCGCGCGGGCTTTGGTTTTTCGCGAGCGCCTCGAGGGTGCGGCGCAGCGCGGTCATCAATCTGGGTTCGCCGCTTACACAATAGCCGAGCGAGGCGATCATGATGTCGCGGGTATAGGGTTCCGGGTAGCCCCATCCCGCGGTGCGGGGCAATCCGCGGAACGGGCCCGAGGCGTTGTGCAACATGACTTCCAGCGCCGCCTGTTTTGCCTGCTCGACGAGGGATTGGTGGTGGAATTTCATAAAATCAGTTGATGCAGAGCCGGGTGGACATGAGTTCGACGAATCGTGTGGCGACGGTGCGGTAATCGAACAACTTGACCACGTTCTCGCGGCCGGCCTCGCCGATTCGGCGGCGGGCATCGGAATCGCGCATGAGCGTGAGGAGGTGTTGCGCGATGTCCGGCACCGAGGCGCGGTAATCCGCGGTGCGCAGGTATGGCAGGACGACGTGGCGGGTTTCCTCGAAGCCATGATCTTCGCCGAGTGTGGTTTCGCTGATTTTGATTTCCTGCGCGACGCCGGCGAGCAGCGCGGTTTCCCCGTGGATCATGGTGTCGGAAAACGCCATGGCGTTGATTGCAATCACCGGTTTGCCGCAGGCATTCGCCTCCACCTGGATCATGCCGAAGCCTTCGAGCCTCGATGGCGCGGCGTAAATGTCGCACGCGGCGAGCAGGTAGGGCATGAAATTCCGCGAGACCACATTCGAGGTGTAGACCACGTTCTTGTCGATGCCCAGTTGTTGGGCCAATTGCAAATCGATCATGTTCTGGACACTGGTCCTTTGCTGCGGCCAGACCTTGCAGACGTATTTCCAGTCGGGGGCTTCCTGATCGATCATCGCCAGCGCCTGCATGACCTCCTGGGCACCTTTCGAGGTCGCGTCGCCTCCGACTGTTAGAATCATGATCTGGTCGTCGGCCACCCCGAGTGCCTCGCGGATCGAGCGGACCTTCGGGTCGTCGCGGTCGCGCGGCACGAAGCTGTCGGTATCGCAACCGACGGGGAGCACCTCGATGATGTCGCCGTTGATGCCGTCGCGGATGTAGGTTTCCCTGACCCAGTTCGAGGTGACGAGGATCAGGTCCAATGCGTTGAGTGTCTCATGATACGCCGCCACATAGCCATCGGCGACGAGCCATGGCACCGGCCGCATTCCACTGCGCAGCGAGTGCTGCACCAGATGCGGCGTGTGGCCCCAGAATCCCACGCCAACGACGACGTCGGGCTGGAACCATTGGTAATACCATTCCTTTTCCTGCGGGGATTGGAAATTCGCCGCATGGGTATCGACGCCAAGTTCCCGCAGCCCCCGGCAGAGGAGTTCGCCCTGCGTGGCCAATCCACCGGGGGACGGCGGGTAATCATAAATGACGAGTACTTTCATGGTGGCGGCGGGTTGGATTGGATGAAATCCATTGCGGATTGCGGAGAGCGGAAGCACCAGAACCCTTCGTGGCGCGGGGTAGTGCGGGCTTCCCAGGAATCCGGTTGGAAGCCATAGACGTCGGTGATGAGTCGGTGTTTTTCCCGCCACTCGTGATCCGGGAGATCGATCTGGTGGTGTGCTCCGATGCTTGCTCGCGGGAGAAAGGCGCGCCCGCCGTCGTCGTAGGCGAAGAACCAGAGTTGCTGGGTCCGGATCCGACCTTCTTCCCAGAGCCTGGCAACGGCCCTGCAACATTCCTCGTGGCGGCGGTGGCGGGTATACTCGCCGCGCGGACCGTGGGTGACGATCAGGTCGAACGGCTTGTCGGGCAGGAGGCGGAGCACGGTTTCGCCAACCGACGATGGAGCGAGAGGATCCTGGGCCGGTTCGTCATCAAGGCCGCCCATGCGGCCCTCGGCATGGAGTGCCTCCAACACCTTGTTGAATTTCGGCGCGCGATCCGGATCATCGGCGCGGCAGAGGGTGACGATGTGCCAGTGCCATTGCGGGTGGGCCAGGATCAAGCCACCACACCAAAGGATTTCATCGTCCGGATGGGCGACAACGACCGCAGCGCGTGCCTGAAGCGGAAAACCCTCGTTAATGATCGAGCGTTCCATGATTTGCCTCCATGAGAGGAAGGAGTTAGGGCAAGCATCGCAGGGATTGCGCGAGACTCAAGGAAGTTCGTGCCAGATGTCGGATTTTCAGTGGTGGAAATCTTATTCCTGAATCCGTTATTGGAGACGTTGTAAATGAGGAGGAAAATGCCGGTATTTTCCGTTTGAGAGAACATGGATCCTGTAATCCGCTCATTTCGCCAGCGCTTTGCGGATCATGGCGAAGTGGCGGTCTTGTTCGAGGAGTTGGACTTGGTGGCGGGTGGCGCAGGCGTGGATGAGGATATCGCCGAATGGGACGTTGATGCCGGCGCGGAGACATGCACGGGAGCAAGCGGCGGCTACGGTCCAGCAGGCGTCGTCGAAGTCGAGCCAGTGGCTCACTTCGCGCCAACCGCGCAGGTTTTCCTCATCCCGCATTCCTTTTGAGCCTTGATACAATTCCACCCATATTGGCCAAGTCATTGCTGATTGGCCTTCTCGCAAGAGGGTCGCAACTTCCTCTTTCAATGAGAGATCGCCGTCTTTGCGGGAGACTTCGATCCAAACCGAGCTATCGATGAGCACCATGACAATTATGATGGATCGAGCGCGGCTTCGCGTCTTGAGATTTCCGCGATGTCTCCTGCTTCGATTTCCTCGTTGCTGGCGAATTCGAGCGTGCCGAAGTTGGCGATGAGTTGATTGACGCGCTGGAGGCGATTGAATTCCGCCAAGGCTTTGACAACCGCTTCGCGTTTGGTTTTGGCCCCGGTGTAGCGCATGGCATCCGCTAAGGCATCATCGGGAATATCGATGGTGGTCTTCATGGAATCCAATTTAGGGTGAAATTGGATTCCTGCAAAGTCGAAAGTGGGGAATTCACGCCAAGTTTATTCCTGCCCTGACAGATTTTTATCAGGAAGCTCGGCAAAGACAGTGAGAGCGGCGCGGGTGCTGATTTTCTGGTTTTTGGCGTATGCCTGGGCGGCTAGCTGGCGAAGCGCGGCGGAGTCCTTGCCGGCGAACCAGCCTTCGAGCGCATCATGGAGGATGAATGCGCCGGGATACATGTTGGAGGCGGTCATCAGAACGGGTTCGACGCCCGCCGCCTCCAGATGGCCAGTGAAGTAGCTGTGGCTTTTGCAGCACAGCAAGGCGGCGGCGACCGGTTGCTTGCGCTTGGGATTCGCAGGGTATTTGGGCACGCGGAATTCCATGAGACCGTTGTGCCCGATGAAGGTGAGGAAGTCGGCACCGCCGGCGAGGTTGATGCGGCGGGGCTTGCCATCGATTTCCATGGCGAGGGTCTCGTATTGTTGGCCGGCCATGGCTTTGCAGAAGGCGACCATGCAGGGCTTGATTTCCATGCCGCGCCAGGCATCCACGACTAGAAGCGCACGGGTTTTTGTGTGTTGGAAAACGAGGCGTTCGAGGATTTCCGGGGTATCTGCCACTTTGCCGCTGTGGATGCGTTTCCAATGCGGGCTTTTGGAAAATACGGGACGCGAGCCGTCCGAACAGCCCCAGTAGAGGTTGTTGGCGGGATCGTCGCCATTGCCGATGCGTGCGGGCACCGGCGCGATGCCTTGGGATGCGTTGTCGCAAAGCGCGACATAGACGTGGACAACCTTGAAGTCGCGACCGCTTTCCGCGGGTGGGTCGGGGTTGGGGGCCAGGTTTTCCTCCTGGCTGCCGCCACAGGCGGTGATGAGAAGGCAAATGGCGGCGAGGCGGAGTAGAATCATGGGGAAATGAAGCATGAGGTGATCGTGTGAAATGTTAGTCATGCGGCCGGAGCACGTCGATCTGCACCTCGCGGCGTTCGGATTTGCGGAAGAAGGGGACGCGTTTGAGCCAGAGCTTGAGGGCGTGCCAGTGGATGCCGCCGATGATTTTGAGAGACAGGAGCGGGTATTTGAAGGCGCACCAGAACAGGCCCGCCGAGGTGAGCGGGACGGATTTCCCCTTGATGGCGCTGGTGAGAACGAGGCCTTGCGCATCGTGGTCGTCGATGCGGACGCGCCAATCGTCGCCAGGGATGCCGAGGCGGAAGTCGAAGTCGTCTCCCGGATCGGAGAAGGGGGAGACGTAGAAATTTTTCCGGACCCGCGCGGCGGGCGAACCCTCGGGGCCGGCCTCGACGAGGTAGAGTTTCATTTCGCGAAAGGTGTTCACCACCTCGGCGACGGCATAAACGGGCGAGCCGTCGGCGGGGGTGATGTAGAAAAACGAGACCGGATTGAAGCCGTAGCCGAAGCAGCGCGGGAACGTGAGCAGGCGGACGGAGTCATCGGGAGCAAGCACTTTCCCTTGGGTGGCGAGCCACGCCGCAAGGTTGGGGCGGATACCGCCGGGGTGGCCGAGGTCGATGTGGTCGGCATCGTGGATGGAGAAGACGTTGAACCGGTTGTGGGAGAGAAACCGGCAATGGCGCGCGGTGGCATTGAGCGCGGCGGGATCGACATCGAGCATGAAGACGCGATACGAGAACCCGCGCTGGCGTGGACGCAGGCGGCGGTGGACGACCTCGCAATGATGGATTTGTGGGCGGTGGTGCGTCATGCCGGGGATCTTTCCTCGGGGTCATCTATCGACTCGGGCGGAGGGGACGTCAATTGGCAATGGGCGCGGGCGGACTTCGTCGGCCTGGAGGATGTGTTGGAGGCCTTGGTCGGTGCGGACGAGGAGTTCGCCGGAGGAACCAATGCCCTCGCATTGGCCATCGACCGGGCCGGACGGGGATTGGAGGTCGACCTGGTGCCCGGTCAGCACGCAGCGCTGGCGCACGCCGTTGAGGAGGGTTTCGAAGTCGCGGTCCAGGCGGTTGGCGTGGATGCTGAAGCGGGTGATGATTTTTCCAAGCAATTCGCCGCGATCCGCCGGACGCCCGGATTCGATCTGGATTGAAGTGGCGAGGTCGCGGATTTCATCCGGGAAGGACGCGGTGTTCACATTGATGCCGATGCCGACGACCGCGAAATCCGGTCCGGCTTCGACGAGGATACCGGCGACTTTGCGGTTGGAAATCCAGACGTCGTTCGGCCATTTGATGCCAGCGAGGGGGACATGGGTCTCGCATGCTTCGGCGACGGCGAGGCCTGCGGCCAAGGCAAGGCGCGGCCAGAGGGCTTGGGGGATTTCCGGTCGCCAGAGGATGGAGAAGGTGAGTGATTCGCCCGGGATGGCATGCCATGCCGCTCCGCGCCTTCCGCGCCCGGCGGTCTGCAGGTTTGCGACGACGATGTCGCCGCCGGGTGCTCCGGCGAGCCCGAGTGCCCGTGCTTCGTCGCTGGTCGAGGTGCAGGCTTCATGAAGCCGCAGCCGGAATGGATCTGGCAGTGAGGCGGCGGCGGGCGTGAATTCCTGATGCATGTCGGGCGCGGAAGGAAAAGATCCGTGTGGCGGGCGATCAATCCTCCCAGATCATGTGCTTGAGCTGGAGTTGGCTGGCGTGCTCCGCCGCATCTGCGGAGCGGGGGCCGTTGAAGGCGGCGATTTTCCGGGCGAGGTTGATGGCTGCCTGCCACCGCTCGGCTTTTTCGAGCAGGGCGAGTGCTGCGAACGCACAGCGCTCGAACCATTCCCATTCCGCGGGCGGTTGTTCGCCGGCGCGCCAGATCACGGAGTAATAGGCCTCGATAGCTTCGGCATTACGCATGAGTTGGGGTGCGTCGCGTCGGGGCAGTTTTTCCAGAGTGATGCCGCGCAGGTATTGCAGGCGGTGATAGATTTCGGGGTTGTCCTCTGCGGCGCGGGCAAGCAGGTCGTCGTAGATGGCGAGCGCCTGCTCGAGGGCCGCGGTGTCTCCCGCGCCCTTTGCATAAATTGCCTCGCCCAGAAGGATACCGGCCGGAAGGTGAAGCGGATCATCCGGCCCCATGGTGGCGCGGGCGGCAAGGAGGAAATCGATGGCAGGCTGAAGGCGATTGAGATCGATCATGAGCCGAGCTTTTTCAAGCGTAGCGGCACCAGCGAGATGTGCGCCTTCCACGGCGATCGCGTTATCGAAAAGGCCGAGGGCCTCTTCGCGCGATTGCGTGGTAGCCCCAAGCGCGGCGGCGCGTGCGGCGAGCAAATAAGCGGCTTGCGTGAGCGCGGGGTCGGCATCGGTTTGTCCGGCGTTGGTGATGGCGAGGCGCTCGAATGCGATCCGCGCGTCATTGTAATCGCCGGACTGGAAAAGTTTGCGGCCAAGGGTCAATGCGGCCTCGGTTGCGGCGGGCGATTGAGGAAATTCCTCGATGATACTGCGGGCGATTGCGATGGCTTCGGCAGCTTTGTGATCGCCTTGTTCCAGATCGGCAAGCCGCAGGCGGACGAGTGCGATACGGGGTTCGGCATTGGGAATTCCGTCGGTGGATTCGAGGGTATCGATCTGGGCGCGCGCAAGTGATAAGTCGGGCGGGCTGATGACGATGGCGCGCTCGGCGGAGGCGAGTCTCGCTTCCGCGACCCGCGGGTGCTGTGGGTGATCTCGCAGGAATGATTCGAGTGCGGTGAGAGCGCTGGCCGCATCGGGCTTTGCGAGGGCGCGCTCAAGGGTGAGCGCGGCCCGCAAGCTCGCACTGAGAGCGGGCGTTGGGCGCGCAGGATCCGGCGCTTCACGGATGCGCAGAAGCGCGGCATTGAACCGCGCCGCTTCGGCATATCCGGCTTCCAGCAACCCGGACGCTTCCTCGAAGAGTGCGGTGGCGGTTTCTTCATCATGCTCATCCGCGCGTGCCATGGCTTCGAGAAAGATGGCTTCTGCGCGGGCGGCTCCCGTGCGTGAGGCATCGGCCGCGAGGGCAAGGCGATGGAGCGCAGCGGCCAAATGGCCTTCACGCAGCATCCACCGGCTTTCCGCAAGCAGCGATCTGCGGGCGAGGTGGTGGTTTGGAAAAACAACCCTCAGTCGCGTCATGAGTGCGCGTGCCTCATGCCGGGCGGCTGGAGTGTCGATCCGGTGAAGACCGACGCCGCGCGTAAACATGGCGAACGCCGCGATGTCTTCCATTGGCGCGTTTGCCGGCCACACAGCGGCGACGGATTCTCCGGAAGGGATCAGGCCTGTCGCGGGTTGAACAGGCTGCGGGATCCACTCGCCGAGTTTTGCGAGGATGGGATCGCCGGGCAGCGGGTTTCCCGGAAGCCATTCGATCAGGCGGCGGAATGCGGCATCCAGCAGCGGGGTGTCGGGTTGGGTGGTGAGAAAAGCAAGCAACGAGCGGGACGCGGCTTCAGGGCCGGCGGTGGCGTGGATGGCATCGGCCAGCCCGAGTGCGGCCCCATGATGGATGGCAATCGATTGGCCCGTTGGGTTTTCGAGCAAGCCCGCGAAAATCCCGGTGGCAGATTCCGCATCACCTTCATCGAGCAACAAGCGCGCCCGTGCGTATCGGGCAAGGGGGATATCCTGCTCGGCAATTATTTCGTCCGCGGGCAAGAGGCTTCGGGCGTCCTCGGGGTAACCACTATCGAGTAAAATGGCCGCGCGATGGAGGTTGGCACGTGCGGCGGCCTGGGGATCCGCTTTTTCCGCAAATGCGGCAAGGGTGAGCAACGCGCCGGAGGCATTGTCGAGTGAAAGTTTGAGATTGGCGGACGTGAGCGCCGCTTCCAGGCGGTGCGGCACATCTTCAAGCTCGAGGTGCGCGTCGAATTCACCGACGGCCTCGGCGAAGCGCCCGATTCCGGCAAGCACCTGTCCACGCCAGAACGCCGCATCAGGGTGTGCGGCTGCGGGTTGCCCGGTTTGCAACAAGGCGAGTGCCTCGATTCCATTACCATCACGGACAAGGCATTCGACAAGACGGATGGCAAGCGCCGGCCGTGCGTCATCGATGGCATCCTCGGCGACAAGCAGGGAGTGATATTTCCTCGCGGCAACATCCCAGAGACCAAGCTGATAGGCATCGTCTGCGGCCGCGCGGGTGTTTTCGCCGAGAACTCGCGGTGCGGCGAGTGCGATCAGCATGGAGGAAATGATGACGGCGACAAATTTCAAGGCGAAGGGAATTTCAAGGAATTGAATGTGTGCCAAAGAGCCGATCGCCGCAATCACCGAGACCGGGAAGAATGTATCCCCTTTCATTGAGGCATCGATCCAACGCGGCGGTGAAGATGGGCACATCCGGATCGTATTTTTCGACCATGGCGACACCTTCCGGCGCGGCGACGAGGAAAGCGCAGCGAATGCGGCTGGCTCCGGCCTGGCGGAGCGTGCGAATGGCTTCGACTGCGGATCCGCCGGTGGCGAGCATCGGATCGAGAATGATCACTTCGTGCGCTTCGAGGTTGGGCGGATGCTTGAGGTAATAAGGCTCCGGCTTGAGCGTCTCCTCATTACGGGCAAGGCCGATGTGCGCGACCGCAGCCTGTGGGACAAGGTCGAGAAATCCATCGAGAAAGCCCAATCCGGCACGCAAAACCGGCAATAACGTGATGGGCCGCCGGATGCGACGACCGGTGGTCGATTCCAGCGGCGTCTCGCATGGCACATCGATGGTGTCGAGGCTGGCGGTGACCTCCGGCACCATCAATGATGCGACGCGGCGCACCCGCTGGCGGAACTCCTGCGAACCACATGCGGGGTCGCGCAGGCGGGAGAGTTCGTCATCGATCAACGGGTGGCGGATGATGGTCAGCATATCGATTAGTCGGCCGGGCCGAGGAGTTGTTTCAGGCGGGTTGCGGGAATGCCGAGCGCGGCGGCGGCTTGCTTGAGGTTTCCTTCGGCACGATCGAGGGCGCGGCCGGCGATTTCCCGCTCAAGCCATGCAAGGGTGGTGCCATCCGCGGGGGCGAAATCGAGCAGTTGGTCGACGAGGTTTTTCACATCCCCCTTGGGTTTTCCCGGGGCCGAGGTGAGCGGCAGGTCTTCGGGCAGAAGAATCGACGAAGCGGCCAGCGCACAGGCTCTGGCGATGGTGTTTTCCAGTTCGCGGACATTCCCCGGCCAGTGATGTTGCTGCAGCGCCGCGATGGCCTCCGAGGAAAGCCGGATCCGCGCCATGCCATTTTTCCGGGTGATATTCTGGAGGAAAAACTCGGCCAACAGCGGGATGTCCTCGGGGCGTTCGCGCAGCGGCGGAATACGCAGTTCGACGACGTTGAGCCGGTAATATAAATCCTCACGGAAGTGACCTTGCGTGACCTCGGACGCGAGATTCTTGTGGGTGGCGGCGACGATCCGCACGTCGGTCTTGAGCGTTTCATTCGCCCCGACGCGGGAGAAACTTCCGTCTTGGAGGACGCGCAACAGTTTCACCTGGATTCCCAGCGGCATGTCGCCGATTTCATCGAGAAAAAGCGTGCCGCCGTCGGCCTGTTCAAACCGCCCGGCGCGGCGGGCGATCGCGCCGGTGAACGAGCCTTTTTCGTGGCCGAAGAGTTCGCTTTCCAGAAGGTTCTCCGGAATGGCGCCGCAGTTGATGGTGATCATCTCGCTTTTGCGGCGCGGGCTGTATTCGTGAACGGCCTTGGCGATGAGCTCCTTGCCGGTTCCGCTTTCCCCGCTGATTAGAACCGGCGCGTCTGAGCGCGCGACGCGGCCGACGAGTTTGAACACATTCTGCAACGGCCGTGAGCTGCCGATGATCCTGACCCGTCCGTCCATCATGGGCTGCGGGGTGTCGGTGCGATCTGCCGAGCGGCGATCCTCGTAGATTTGAAACGCGGACTCGACGATCTGCCGCAGCTCGAAAGACAACGATTCCTTTCTCAGCACATCGTGGGCGCCGTGTTGTGTCGCCTCAATGATCTGGCCGGTGGTGGGAAATCCGGTGGTGAGAATGCACAGCGCGTTGGGATTCGCCGCCGAGATGCGGGAAACCAGCTCCATGCCGTCGAACGGTTGCAAATCCATCGATGCGACGACCACCGCCACGGAGGTGTTTTCGACGACTTTCAGCGCCTTCGCCGCGTCGTCGCAGCGCAGGATTTTGAGGTTTTTCGCAGCCAGATGCCGCGTCGCCCAATCGAGGAAATCATGATCGGGATCGACGAGGAGCAGGACATCTTCCTCTTTTCGGGTTGGCATGGGTTGGTTGTTGTTGGGCACCAATGAAGCATGCGCGAGCCGGATGACACGCAAAAAAGCCCGGCGGACTCTCAGATGCCGGCGACGGGAGCCACCCGGGCGTTTGGGAATCGGGAGGCATCCGTGTAGTGGTCCGTGGATTGGCGGCTTGCCGAACGCGCTTCGGCTCCACAACATCCGCCCGCCCATGTCGAAAAAACAGAAATCCGACTCCATCGAGGAACAGCACCGGCTCCACCGCAAGTTGCTTGAGCTTTGGGAGCGCGGCCAGAGCGACCTTTGCGAAGTGCGTGGCTCCGAGATTCACGGACGCGGGGTGTATGCCACCAGAGACATCGGCAAGGAAGAGCGCATCATCGAATACATCGGTGAACTCATCGACAAGAAGGAGAGCGACAGGCGCGCCCATGCCCAGCACGCGAAATCGATCGAAGACGGCGACGCCGCTGTTTACATATTCACCCTCTCGAAGAATTGGGATATCGACGGCAACGTGCCGTGGAACACCGCCCGGCTGATCAACCACTCGTGCGACCCGAACTGTGAGGCATGGATCATCGGCCGGCGGATCTACATTTACTCGCTGCGCGATATCAAGGAAGGCGAGGAGCTGACGTTTGATTACGGATTCGACGTCGATTGCCACGAAGACCACCCGTGTCGTTGCGGTCGCGATGGATGCGTCGGATACATTGTTTCGCGCTCGCAGTGGAGCGAGCTGCACAAGCGGCTTGAAGCAAAGAATCAAAAATAGACAAAAACGCCGCTTGCGCGATCCGGGTTCACTTTTAGTTTTGCGGACCATGAGCACGTCCGCCCCAGCCGCATTGCCCGAATATTATTCCGAAGAAATCCTCCTTCATCCGGAAAAACGCGAATTCCCCCCTTTTGATCTGGTGCGCCTGTTGGGCACCGTTTTCGAGCCCACGCGCGGCTGCCGCGTCTGTGTGTTGATCGATTTCGACGAGCCCGCCGCATTCATCAAGGACTTCGCTTTCCTGAATCACGAGGGTTTTCCGGTGCAGAAAAACGCGCACAAGCACTTTTACGAAGGTTTGCGCAACGGCGCGATGGAGACACTGGGCATGCATGGCGGCGAGCTTTACGCATACAAGTGCACCCATGGCTCGAATCTCGATCTTGAGGACGACGTCTGGGACACCGATGGCAACCAGCTCTCGCTCGATCGCGACATCTATCCGAACTACGACCTGATCCTCTGTATTTCGACATTCTCCGCCACCGCGCCACTCACCGCGAAGTGCAGGGAGTTCGGATTCCGCGGAGCCACGCTCCACGGCCTCAATGATGTGATCCTGAATTCCGGACTCGCCGTCGATTACCACGAGGTGTCCGCCGATGCTGAGCGCCTGCGCCTCGCATTGACGAAGGCCGATTCGATCGAAATCGATTTCGCGCTCGAAGACGGCCGCGTGCTCACCGCATGGCTTGGCCTCGACGGCCAGGAGGCGCAGAAATCCCATGGCCTGTGCCTTGGCGAAAAGCCGGACATCGCCAACCTGCCGGCCGGCGAAGTCTATTTCGTGCCCACCGATGCCCGCGGCCATTTTCCGATGAAATACGAGGACGGCACACTCGGTGTGCTCGACGTCGAAAACCGCTGCATCATCCGCTCCACCCTGATCGAAGGCGATCAGGCGACGATCGACGCCCACAACGCGCGACTCCAAGACGATCCGATGACGGGCACCCTCGGCGAGCTCGGCTTCGGCACTCAGGTGCTTCCGGTTTCCGGTGCCGACATTCAGGACGAGAAGGTGCTCGGCACCTGCCACCTCGCCACCGGACGCGACGACCATCTCGGCGGCGACATTCTGCCCTCGATGTTCAAGAAACACGAGAACTCGACCCACGATGACATCCTCTTCGCACCGCACAAGACGCCGAACTTCAACATCCGCCAGGTGCGCATAATCCGAGGCGACCAGCGCGAGGTGCTGATCGAAAACTTCCGCCCGGCCCGCTATCTGATGGATGCGTTGATGGCCGGGCGCTGATCCGCCGACTTCCCATGCACCCGCGGTGTGGCGTTTTCCCGCCCCCCCCGGGTGCTGCTCCGGCCGCTTGAGAATCTTCTTTCCATCGCGGCTCAAATTCCATTGGATGCGGCCGACCATCCTAACCCACCCCCACCTTATGCCAGCCGCCCGCCAATGGATCCTCGTGATCGCCAATGTGATTATCGCCGCCGCAGTCGCCGTCTACGTCTTTGGCGGAGGCTCGAGCAAACCAACTTCGACTGCTGGCTCGCAAGCCGTTGAAGTGAATCTCGAACCGCTGCTCAAGCCCGTCGAATCCCTCGAAGAAGCGCTCGACCGCTTCGCCATCACTTTGCAGCGATTCAACACGACGATCGTGCAATACGACTTCCTGCAAAAGGACATCGAACGACTCAATGGCCTCGATCAGGCCGTGGCGATGCGCTTGAACCAAGAGCAGATGAACAAGGTGCAACTCGGTGATGAGGCTGGCGAACAAATCGACGAACTGATCGGCCAGATCCAGCAGTTCCAAGAGCAGGTGCAGAAGGAGCTTGAGCAACGCCGCCAGATGATGATGCAGCTCATTGCCGGTCTTGAGCAAAACCTCGCGGCATCGAACCTTGATGAAAACGCGGTGCGCGAAGTGCTCGGCGACACTCCGGTGCCTGCCAATCCGAATCTCGACATGAGCCTGCCGCCGTCGATTCCCGCCGACGAATAAGGAGCCCCCTCCTTCCCCCAAGCCCCAAGGCGGCCGTGCGTCACCGCGGGGCTCTGGCTTTGTGCTGTTTGAAGATCGCGAGCGTGCGGTCGCGTTCGATTTTGTGATCGACGCAGGGCAGCGGGTAATCGGGCGCGATGGGGATGCGGGATTCGGGGGGCGAGTGGAGGATTTTCGGATCGCGGATGTGGGCGAGCTCGGGAACCCAGCGGCGGATGTAGATGCCCTCGGGATCGTGGCGGGCGCTTTGGGACCACGGGTTCTGGATACGAAAGTAGGGTGCGGCATCGGCGCCAGTGCCGGCGGACCATTGCCATCCGCCGTTATTGGAGGCGATTTCCCCATCCACAAGTTGCCGCATGAACCAGGATTCGCCGAGCTTCCAATCGTGATGGAGATCCTTGGTGAGGAACATCGCGGTGATCATGCGCAGACGGTTGTGCATGAATCCGGTTTCGCGGAGTTGGCGCATCCCGGCATCGACGATGGGAAATCCGGTGAGCCCTTGTTTCCAGCGCTCGAAGTTTTCACCGGGGACCACCCACGGCAGACCGCGCCAATCGGGATTGAACTCCTCGTTGAGGACGTTGGGGAAATGATAGAGAATGGCGAAGTAGAACTCGCGCCATGCGAGCTCCTTGATGAAGATATCGATGCCCGCACGCCCGGCGGCATTGGCAGCGGCCCGGGCTTTGATGGCGGCGGCATAAACAGTGCGGATCGAGAGAAGACCGAAGCGAAGATCCTGGGAAAGCCTGCTGGTGCCATCGGCGGATGGCACGTCACGCGTCTGTCCGTAAGCCTGGATGATGCCGTTGATGGCGTGCTTGAGGCGCTGGCGGGCGGCGCGTTCGCCGGGCACCACGGTGGTGGCCGACGGCACCTTGAGCCCCCAATCGGCCAGGCTAGGGAGCGGGCGTGATGCGACATCCGCGGGGGTGCGAAGGTTCGCGGGGGTGCCGATGGGAGCAGACTTCTCAAGGTTGAGCCAGTTCCGGCTGTAGGGGGTATAGACCTTGTAGGGGAGTCCACCCTGCGTGAGAACCTCGCCGGGCTGATGGAGGGCGACGTCGTCATGAGCGACGCATTCCACGCCGAGCTCCCGGCACATGACTTCGACCCGGCGCTCGGCTTCGCGCCCGAACGGGTCGGGGTCGCGGTGGAAATGAAGGGCGACGGCACCGATCTCAATGATGAGCTTTCTCAATTCGGCGGCGGCGTCGCCACGGCGGATAATCAGGCGCCCACCGATCGATTCGAGGTTGCGGGCGAGCGATTCAATGCAACCACAAAGGAACTGCTGGCGAATCGGGCCGGTCCAGGCATGGTCGGATTTCCATGTGCTCTGGACGTATACGGGGACGACGCACAAACCCCGGGCTGACGCATGCGACAGGCCGGGGTTGTCTTGAATCCGCAAATCCCGGCGGTGCCAGTGGATTGCGGTGGGTTCGGTGTGAGGCATGTTGCGAATCAAGCCGATGCGGGCGTTTGCGCAAATGCGGAATCCGGAATTATTTTTTCACCGGTGCGACAGCGTCTTTGAGCGCTTTTTCGACCTTGTTGATCGTCGTTTGCGTGAGTTTGCCATTCACACGCTTGGCACCATCTAGCATTTGCTTGACCTGTTCGAGGGCGACTTCCGCGGCCTTGAGAGACTTGCGCGATCCTCCGAGCTTGCGGTCGGGAAAGTATCGCGTGAATGTGGTGCCAGCCCGGCTGATGCAAAGACGCCATCCTTCGAAGGCGGAGTTTTCGTATGTAAACCGGGTGAGGTTGCGTTTTGACTTCATGGGTATGGATGGTTGTTCGGTGGGTTTTTTATGTTAGCGCCGAAACGTGAATTTTCCACTTTTTTTGTTATTTTTTTGTCACTTGATTGCAGAAACGCGGATTTGATCCACCCGCATGGGAGGAGAAGTGTCACCCGATTTGCGCGGTGTATGCGGCGGCATCCAGCAGTTTTTCGGCGTCTTCCGGGTTCGCGAGCTTGAGTTTGAAAATCCAGCCTTGGCCATAGGGATCGGTATTGATCAGGGAAGGATCGGCCTCGACGGCAGGGTTGATCTCGACAACCTCCCCCGAGCACGGCGCATAGATGTCACTGGCGGCCTTGACGGATTCGACGACGGCCGTGGGATCGCCAACATCGACCGTGCGGCCCACCGCAGGAGGCTCAACAAAGACGACGTCGGTGAGTTCAGCCTGGGCGTGGTCGGTGATTCCGACGGTGGCGATGTCGCCACTGAGGCGAACCCATTCATGGGAGGTATTGTAGCGGAGGTCAGCGGGGACGTTCATGGCGTTGCGATGGGATGGATGTTGATGGGTTAGACGGATTTGTAGAAGGGTTTTTTGACGACTTTGGCTGGAAATTGACGGCTGCGGACGTCGACCAGCAAGGGGGTGCCGGGTTTCGCAAGAGAGGCGGGCAGGTATGCCATGGCGATTCCGGTGCCAAGGCTGGGAGAAAGCGCGCCGCTGGTGAGCTCGCCGAGCTCGTTGCCGTCTTGATCGAGAACCGGATAGTGGGCTCGCGGGGGGGCGCCCTTGCCGGTGTATTGGATGGCTGCGAGTCTCACTTCTGGGCCTTCGGTTTTTTGACGGGCGATGATTTCGCTACCAATGAACGGACCTTTTTCGATGTCGCAGAAGAACCCGAGGCCCGCTTCGACCGGGGTGCGCTCTGGTGTGAGGTCGCTGCCATTGAGCGGGTAGCACATTTCCAGACGCAGTGTGTCGCGCGCGCCCAGTCCACACGGGGCGGCCCCGGCGGAGGTGAGCTTCCCCCAATGCCCGGCGGCCTCGGCGGCCGGAGCGAAAAACTCGAATCCGTCTTCACCGGTGTATCCGGTGCGGCAGACAATACAACCGTTGGCCATGTTCACGATTCCGTTGCGTGGAGGCAGGGTTTCTCCGGGATAGGTCGCGGCAAATGCGGCGGGAGCATCGGGCCCCTGCACCGCCATGCCGGCCCATGCGGGGCTATCATCCCGCAGGGTGGCATCCTGCGGGAGGTGGCTGGTGAGCCAAGCAAGGTCCTCGTCGATCTTCGCGGCGTTGACGACGAGGAAATACGCATCTTCACCAGTGCGATAGAGAATCAGGTCGTCAATGACGCCGCCATGCTCATTGAGCATGAGTGTGTATTGACCCTGGCCGGGACGGAGTTTGGCGACGTTGTTGGTGAGCATGCGGTTGAGCCATGCGGCAGCGCCGGAGCCCTCGACGATGAACTGGCCCATGTGCGAGATGTCGAAAATGCCGACACTTTTTCGAACGGCGGTGTGCTCCTGAATGATCGAGGCATACTGCACGGGCATGTTCCAGCCGGCAAACGGAACGAGGCGGGCACCAAGGGCGATATGGACGGCTTCGAGGGGCGAGGATTTCAATTCATTCGTCACGCACCAGACGCTGATCCGGCGATGGTGGCGTGTCAACCACAGTGGATTTCGCAGTTGTGGAATCCTCCGGAGTGCCTTACGGATCCGTTGATGCATATTCATTCCCCTCGGGGCGCCCGGCTTGCCATGTCGACGTCCGCCATGGCCGCCATTCTCGTCGCCTCCTGCGGGGCGCCTGGAATTGGGGATGATGTGACCGGCGGCCCGCGGCCGACGGAAGGGGCCGGGCTGGTGCAAGACCCCTACGAGCCATTTAATCGAGCGGCATGGGAGGTCAACCGCAGATTGAACCTGGCATTGCTGGAGCCGGCGAGCGATTTCTATCAGGCGGCGATCCCGCAGCGAATGCGCAGATCGATCGGCAATGTGCGCGAGAATCTCGCCGGCCCATTGCGTCTGACGAACCAGGCGCTGCAAGGGCGATGGGAGGATTCGGGGCGCGAATCGGCGAGGTTCCTCACCAATTCCACTCTCGGCATTGGCGGGCTTTTCGATGTGGCGGGCAAGATGGACCTTGCCGGGAGCAGCGGGAATTTCAATCAGACATTCCGGCACTGGGGATGGCAGCCAGATACCTATCTGGTGCTTCCGGTGCTCGGCCCGAGCGACAATGTCGCTGCACCAGCGCGGGTGATGGACATCGCGGCGGACCCCGCGAATTACGTCGAGGCCCTGCAACCCGTTGCTTACGTGACGCGGTTTCATCAGGCGAGCGAGATCACAGTCAACTCGGCACCGGTAATGCGAACAGAGGCGGATTCCTATTCACTGATCCGTCAGGCCTGGCCTTACCTGAACCGGACGACGCCTCCGGACTGGACCTTGCGAGGCGCGCCGGACATGCCGACGCTGGAAAGCCTCGGCGCGGTGCGCCAAGGCCCGCGCGACCCACGGTTCCTGCGCAACGGCAGAAAACACTACGTGCGGATCCCCCATACCGGCCGAGATCTTCCCTACAATGCGTGGATTCAGAAAAAACCGGCCGCGCTGGTGTTTTTAAATCCCGGAATCGGTTCGCACCGCGAGTCGCGCAACACACTTGCGCTGGCCGAGGCATTCCACTCGATGGGATTCTCGGTGGTGACCATGTCGGGAATCTTCCATCCTGAATTCATGGAGCGCGGTGCATCCGCGAAGATGCCGGGCAATCCACTGCGCGACCGCGCCGATGTACTTGCCGCATGCACGGCGATCGATGCGGATGTGCGCCGGAAATACCGCCGCCATGAGGTAACCAAACGCGTCTTGGCCGGGTTTTCGCTGGGCGGATTCACCGCATTGCAACTGGCTGCGACCGAAGCCGGGCATGCGCCGGGTTCGGTGCGCTTCGATCACTACCTTGCAATTCAATCGCCGGTGGATTTGAAGGCTTCTTACGAGACGCTCGACCGCTACTTCGACGCTCCGTCGGCTTGGCCTGCCGAGGAACGGGAAGCGCGGATGGACCTGCTCTTTCACAAGACCGCCGCAGGCTTCAATGGAAGCCTGCCCGCAGGCGTGGTGCCCTTCGATGGCGATGAATCGCGCACGCTCGTGGGCTATGGATTCCGGATGATTTTGCGGGATGCGACATACAGCATCCATGCGCGCGAGCCGCAAGCCGGTCTAACACACCAAGCGTCGCACTGGAAGCGCGAGGCAACGCATCAGGAGTTGATGGAGACGAGCTTCGACGATTATTTCACCGGATGGCTGAGGCCGGCGGAGCTGAACAACGGAACGTCCGAGCGTTTGCTGATGGAAAAAATCACACTCCGCTCCATGGAGGAGGCACTGCGCTCAAACCCGCGCATCTCTTTCATCGGCAACCGCAATGATTTCCTTTTGAGCGGCGAGGATATCCGCTGGCTGAGCACGACCTTGGGCAGGCGCGCGACGTGGCTGCCATCCGGCGGGCACCTCGGAAACATTGGCGATCCGGTGTTTTTGGAGACACTGGAAGATGTCTGCGGGCGGTTTCGTTGACCCATGCTAAGGGAGCAGGCCGAGCAGCTCGCGGACGACTTCAGGGTGGGCTCCGGCGTGGTTGATGGTCTCACCCGGGTCGCTTTCATAATCGAAGAGTTCGATGGCGTTGTTTGTGCGATTGACGATGAGGCGCCAGCGGTCGTTGCGGATGGTGTGGACATCACCATGGCTGCCGCGGGAAAATGCCGGTTTCACACTGGGTGCTGACGGAGCATCGAGGAATGGGCGCAGGCTCTGGCCATGGATGCCTGCGGGCGAGGGAATTCCAGCGAGATCGGCGAGAGTCGGAAGAATGTCGATGCTTTCGACCGTGGCGGAGGAAATCTCACCGGGCGATACCATGCCGGGCTTGCGGATGATGAGCGGGGCGCGCAGGGCATGCTCGTAGAGACAATGTTTCCCCCAGATCGCATGCTCACCAAGCAGGAATCCGTGGTCGCTCCAGACCACGACGATGGTGTTTTCCATGCCATCCTCGCCCAACGCGTCGAGCACACGACCGACCTGGGCGTCGACGTAACTGACGGTGGCGGCGTAAGCTTGGCGCAGTTCTCTCGCGTAACCGGGATGGGTGTCCGGATCGCGCCCACCCGGGTGTGCATAGTTTTTGCGAAACTCCCCGCTGTTGTGCCAATTCGACGGCCAGGTTCGCTTGGCGGCGATGGCGGGATCGAGATCGGGAATGCCCGCGGAATGAAGATCAAAATAGCGCTTGGGGGCGGCGAACGGGAGGTGGGGTTTGAAAAAGCCGACGGCGAAGAACCAAGGTTTCTCGCTTTTCGCGAGCTCGGCGAGGGTGGCGACCGCGTCGCGCGCGACAAGCGCGTCCGGGTATGCCTCGTCGGGGCCGTCGAAGGCTTCAATGGTCTGGGATTTCCCCCACACGCGGGGTTGGCCGTTGGCGTATCCGTGCATGATGGCCTGGGCGTGCTCCCACGGGCCTTCAGGAATCCATTGGCGATGCCACACACCCGGAAGCTCCTCGGGTGGGTGCGCCCAGTTTTTGCCGGTGAGGCCTCCGGGGTGGTGACTGATTTTTCCCAGAGCAAGGGTTTGGTATCCGGCGGCCTTGAATATCCCGGGCAGGCTGCGATCGCCCCATTCGGATGAGGTTTCTCGGATGCCATTGTTGTTGGTATGGATCGGCTTGGTTGGTCGCCTGCCGCTGAGGAGAGCGAGACGCGAGGCCCCACACGTCGGCACTTGGACGTAGTGGTGGCTGAACGGACGCGCGCTGGAGGCAAACGCGTCGAGGTGTGGCGTTTTCGCGTGTTCCACACCGAATGCCCCTAGGTCGTTCCGCAAATCGTCGATGGCGATGAACAGGATGTTCGGGCGGATTTCTTCGGACGCGTTGCCATGCGGCATGACGGTGAGCTGAAGAAATGCGAGCCACTGAAAGGACTTGAGAATGGAGGTCTTGTTCATGCGCCTGATCAGATGAGCGGCCCTGCGGACGGATCAGGCCATACGAAAGGAGGGCGCGGGTTATTGCAAGGATGATCCACTGGAACCGCTGCCAATCGATGGAGGAGCCCATCATGCCTGAAAATTTCTTTGCAATCCCGGTGGGGCGAATAAATTGAACAACATGAAATCCGCACCAATGGAAAAAGCGGCGGTCACACGCCCCGCCTGTGCACCTTGGCTTCACCGGACCCTGCGTGGCGCCTTGATTCTTCCAATCGCACTGCTGGTATGCCACGCATCCCGCGCGCATGCGCGACTACCCTCGCTCGACCAATCCCCATGGATCGGATATTTCGCCGGCTCCAAGGCGACTCGCGGCATGTTCGGAATCACAGTGGACGGCACGCTATACTACAATCACAGCGCGGATTTGGAGAATGTGAACAGCGGCTATTTTCACCGCATTCACCCATCGGTAGAGGAAACCCGGCCGGATGGCGAAATTGTGAGACACCGCCTTGACCCGGACAGCCTGAAAACGGCCGACCAACCGACAACCAGCCCAACCATGATCACCTACCAAGGAAAAGTCCGGGGCGGCGCTGTGATCGAGGTGGTCGTCGATTTCTCCCGCCGGGATGTGTCCATCGGCGGGCGCATCGTTCAACCGGCTGCCGGCAACACCCCGCAACGGTTCATCCTCCATGTCGAAGCGCCACCCTTCTATCTGAGCTATGGGGAAGACAGGATCCGCCGGGAAGGCAGTGCCGCCGAGAAGGCGGAACTCGAGCGACGAAACGCACCCCAGCGGGCGATCGCCGCAAAGGAAACCCTCGTCTTGCGCAGACTCAACGGCACACGTGTGCGGCAGCCGATTCTTGACTCAGTCGATCTCACGTCGCCCGATTTCAACGGCGATGGATTCAATACCATCGATATCGACCTCAACGCGCTGCGTGGGCGGAAAGTCGCGATCACCACGACGGAAAATGCCAGAATGAAGCTTTCCAACGAGAAACCCCAGCCGATTTTCAAACACCGCTACGACGTCATCTGGATGGAGGACCCCGCGACAAAAAACCCGGGGAGGGGCAGGCTGGTTTTCACCACGCGATGAGCGAATATTTGTTAGAAATTCAGGGTGATCCGCACCGGCCAGTGGTCGCTTGAGCCTTCTTCGACCGGGATCAGGCTGGCATCCGCCTCCGGCAGGTCTTGGGTGAAGATGTAATCGAACGTCGTCGCCTCGAAGCGGTCGCTGCCGCGCCACGTGAGGCGATTTTCGCGCGGCACGTTTTTCCAGGTGTTGTGAAATCCGGCCTCCTCCATCATCGCGATGGTCCGGTCGTCACCGAACTGGCCGTCGTGGTTGGTGTTGAAATCGCCGGCGATGACGACACCCTTGATGCGCCCCTTGAAGACGCGCTCCTTCATGTCGGCCACATGAGCGATGAGCTGGCGCACGCTTTCCTCGCGGGTGCGGAAATTCAGGTTCGCATCCTCTTCATTGGCCGAACGGTTACTTTTGAGGTGGACGTTGTAGACGAGGAGGTGATCGAAGCTTCCGGGCAGGCGAAGGACGGCGACGTTGAAACCGCGGCGCGGTGTAATTTCCCGCCCTTCGCGCCATGGCTCGGACCATGCGGCGGCGACGTAGAGTTTGGCTCCGATGCCAAGTTGCTGGTTCCAGTATTCGCCGGTTTCCTCGCTGGTGAATGCGGAGACCGTGGCCGGGCGGAGCCCTTCAACGTGATCGCAAAGCAACGCGAAGGCATTCCAGTCGCGCATTTCCTGGGCGAGGAAAATATCGGGCTTCATCTTCGCGAACTGGCGGTTCACATGAGCAGCATGCGCAGCCATTTCCGCACCACGCGCGAAACGACTTTTACCCGGATACCACTCGACGTTCCATGAAATGACATCAAGGGTGGTGGCTGGTTTTTTCGCGTCTTCGGCGTGCACCAGCGAAGGCAGCAGGAAGATGGTAGCGAGGGAGAGCAGATGGAGTTTCCAAATAGTCGACATCAGCGACGAGGCTACGGTACATTCAATGGATCACAACGAGAAATCCGTATCGGGTAAAAATGCCACGGACCGCATACGCGCAATTGAAAAGCCCGCATCGTGACCCGCCCGCATGAGGCAACCGAATCGACTCCGAATGCATCGAGCCGGATTCCGCGTTAGATACCCATCTCGCGCGTGGCGATGGCATATGCCACCGCAGTTTCGCGGGTGTGGCTCAGGCTGATGAAGATGCGGGTGATGCCGTGATTTGCCGCAAAATCAGCAGCCGCACCGGCAAGCACCACGCCAGGTGCACCGGTGGCCGCATCGCGGGTGATCTCGATATCGAGCCATCCACATTCGCCGCCGATGCCGGTTCCCAACGCCTTGGCAACCGCTTCTTTCGCGGCGAAGCGCGCGGCTTGATGAATCTCCGGATTCGCGTGAGCGGCGCAATACGCGCGTTCATTCGCCGTGAGGTAACGCTCAACGAATGCCGTGCCGTGTCTTGCATTGGCTGCGGAAATACGCGCCACCTCGACGATGTCGATGCCGATCCCGTGGATGTTCATGGCATGAGTTCCTTCATCTCGCAAACCGCACGCACCAAACCCACCCGCGTCGCCCGGGCAATGATGCTGTGGCCGATGTTCAGTTCGGTGATGTGCGGCAGAGTGAGGATCGATGTGATGTTGCTGTAATTGATGCCATGTCCTGCATTGACCTGGAGCCCGGCGGCATGGCCTGCGGCCGCCCCTTCGGCGAGACGGGCGAGCTCGGCATCGGCCTCCGCACCCAAGGCGTTGGCGAAAGCCCCGGTGTGCAGCTCGATCATTTCCGCTCCGGTTGCGACCGCAGCCTCGATCTGGCTGATGTCTGGATCGATGAACAGGCTCACCCGAATTCCCGCATCCCGAAGGCGGGCGACGGCATCGCGCGTCTTTGCGGGCGATCCATGCACATCGAGGCCGCCCTCGGTGGTGATCTCCTCACGATTTTCCGGAACGAGGCAGGCGAAATCCGGCTTCAGGATCAAGGCAAGCCCAAGCATTTCACCAGTGATGCCCATTTCGAGATTGAGCGGTGCGGAGACCTTTTCGCGAATCTCGAAGGCATCGCTGTCCTGCATGTGCCGGCGGTCGCCGCGCACGTGGATGGTGATCGAATCCGCACCGCCTTCGATGGAATCAAGCGCGGCCTGAAGCGGCGATGGCTCGGCATTGTGCGATTGGTGCATGCCTGCATACCGCGCTTGGCGGATGGTGGCGATATGGTCGATGTTGACGCCGAGTAGCATGTGGGTGCGGTGGTGGGTGGTTCTCAGGATGATCGCCGATGTCTGGAAAAAGTCACGCTCCGGGAGCGAGTATCGTGAATGGCCAGAACGGAATGTTCCGCAACACCCAGAAGACCAGGATCAGCGCCACCAATGCCCAAAACCCATTCCGCCCCATCCGCAGGCGTGGCCCACCGGGTCGGCCGCGAACCCACACCAGCAATTCCAGAGTGATCGCGACCAACACCACAGGCAAAAGCACGAACCCAAGAGGATTGTGGAGAAACGCCTCGATGAAACGCCCGTGCAAGGCGGCGTGGGTCGCCCGCGTCATCCCGCATCCGACGCAATGTAACCCTGTCGTTTGATAAAACAAACAGGGTGGCAGAATGGATGCCTCGGCTCCGTTTTGACGCAGGTGAAATGCGGCAAGCGCCAGCCCGAGAACCAGCAACGATGCCCACAATGCCCGGTTCCGGCGCATGATTCAGAAATTCGAACTGGAGGCAGCGGCACCGATGATTGCGACGAAGTAGATCGCGAAAATAACCAAGATGGCCGAACAAATGTATCCCATGACCAAACCTGCGATCGCCATCCCGCGGCCACCGAGGTTTCCGGTTTTTGGGTGGGTGCGGCCCATCGCCATGTGCCCGCAAATCACGGCGGGGATGCCAGTGATGAACGTGCATGAGGTGAGTCCGAGAATTCCGAGAATGAGGCTGGCAATGGCAAGTCCCGACGACGGTCGCGCATTGGCAATTGGAGGAAATCCTGCGGAACCCGGGCTCGCCGGAGGCGCGTAAACCGTAGCGGCCGCCGAAACAGGGAGCGCTGGTGCAAGGCTCACGCCAATTTCCGGAATGGCATTCGCACTCGTCCAGTCGGCCATGCCTTCGCGCCAAATCAACGCATCTGGCGCGATTTCACCGCTGCGGATTTTCGCCTGCAAATCCTGCAGGGGCACAGGCCCATGTTGGGCGGAATCTTTCGAATAATACCACTGCATGCTTTTTCACCGCCGCGCGGCGTAGGGGCATCATGTTGAGATTCTCCGATGAGGCAATCCTCGAATGCACAGTCGCGGCGGGTCCGCGAAAAAACTCAGTGGCAGCCGCATCCACCGCCACCACTACCACAACACCCGCCACCATCCGCTTCGGCGAGATCTTCGTCGTTCGGGACGCGGCCGAGCTCAAGGGTCATGGAAACAAGCTTGCCGATTTCGCGCTGGATACCTTCCAACTCGCGTTGAGCATTCATGAAATCAACGGCAACCTGGTTGTCAAACAGCGCGTCACGGGCACCCTCGAATTCGCGAATCTCGGTGGCGCTCAGCTCGATCCCGGCGTGTTGCTTTTGATGCAACGCTTCGCCGCGATCATGCACGGATTGGTATTGAAGCTTGGCCGCATCGTCCGCGAGAAATTTCTCCACGATTTCCTGAAGTTCATTCACGCGCTCGTCGTTGGCGAGTTCGGTACAGAGTTCCAAAGCGGAATCCATGATTCGAGATTTGCTGGCAAGGGCTGACATGAGGCTATCATGAACGATCAGGCCGGAGATGGCAACCGTGCATTTCACGATCCGACCAAACGCAGCCGGATCGGCCCTTTCGCGGTCGATGGATCGACCGCACGCCCGCGCTGGATGATCTCGATCCGCCCACGCACGACGAGTCGGCGAGCGGCATTACGGATTTCCTCCATGTGATCACGCCAAACATCCGGATGAAGCATGCGGGCAACTTCACTCGGGCAGATGGTCGCTCCGGTTTTCCGCGTCGAAAGCAAATCCAGGATGGCATGCTCTGCGGCATCTCCCGTGGCACCGGGTTTGTTGCGGCGGCAGCGCTCGGAACAGTTTTTTACCTCATCCCAACAATCCCGCCATTTCGCGCGCCAGACGATGCGGCGTCCGCAGGTGGCGCAGTTTTTCTCGGGTCGGAGTTTCAAGTTATGCGGCGTTGGCGCACAGCCTCGAACAGGCACACGCCGGTCGCCACCGAAACATTGAGGCATTCGACTTTTCCGGCCATCGGCAGGGCGGCGAGAAAATCACAGTTTTCCTCGGTAAGGCGACGCATCCCCTTGTCCTCGGATCCCATCACGATGGCTAAGGGTCCGGTCAGGTCGAGATCGTAGAGTAATCGCGAGGCGGAGTGATCCGACGTGCCGACGATCCAAACGCCGGCGGCTTTGAGCTTTTCCATCACGCGGGCGAGGTTCGTCACCTGCGCGAATGGCACGTGGTCGGCCGCGCCCACGGACACCCGGCGCACGGTCTCGGTTAGGCCGCAGGATTTGTCCTTCGGCGCAATCACACAATGCACCCCCGCGCCATCCGCCGAGCGCAGGATGGCCCCGAGATTGTGCGGATCCTGCACGCAATCAAGAATCAGCAGAAACGGCCTTGGCTGATCGGCCACAATCGCCATCACATCCTCCTCGTTGAGCGCGGGCGCGGCACGCTCTTCTTCACGGGGCCTAACATGGCGGTTCTCACGGGCCTCTCGCCCTTTGCGGTCATGGGGTTTGCGGTGTTGCATCTGCGGGTTTTGGAAAAATCAGCGCGCGAGATTCCACGCGATGTGCGGAGTGTAGAGATTGGATTCGAGCAGGAACGAATCATGCCCCTTTTCCGAATGCACGGTGATGTGCATCACATCGACATGCGCCTCCTCAAGGTGTTTCACCAACTCGGACTGTTCTTCCGGGTAAAAACAGAAATCCGAGTCGATCGAAAAGACCAGCCACTTCTGTCCGGCCTCGCGACAGCGCTCGAAAAGCGCTTGCGGCGTATCCGCGTCGCCTTCCGCAACGGCGTCGTAACGCGACCACAAATCGATGATTCGCAAATACGTGTTGGCATCAAAGCGCTTCACAAACTTTTTCCCCTGATGGAGCATGTAGGACTGGAAGGTGTCGCGCACGCGATACCACGCGAGAATATCATCCGGCTGGATGATGTCCTGGCGCGCACGGCGCTCGATGGCATCCAAATGCACGAACGTCTTATGCGAGATCATCCGCGCCAGCGCCAATCCATAAAGCGGCGGCGCGTCGTCATAGAAATCCCCACCGTTGAAGTGTGGGTCGTTTTCAATCGCGAGGATCTGCTCGAAAAGAATCAGCCGGTTCAGCACCGTTGTTTTAAAACCCGATGCAATGGCAATCACATGGCGCACCCGCTCGGGAAACCGCGTTGCGAACGTCAACGCACATAGCCCGCCGACCGATGGGCCGCACACCCCGTGCAGGGAATCAATCCTGAGGTGATCCAGCAAATGCCGGATGCATTCGGCCTGATCCGCAGCCGAAACCGAGGGAAACGACGCCCCCCAAGGCTTGTCGGTCCCCGGATGGATCGATGCAGGGCCGGTCGTCCCGTAACACCCGCCGAGATAGTTCGCGCAAATCACGAAAAACCGGTCGGTGTCAATCGCCCTCCCCGGGCCGATCATCGATTCCCACCAACCATCGTGCATTTCCTCCTGCCAAAGCTTACCAACACCCTCGATCGCCGGATTGTGGCCCGCCGCGTGATGCGAACCGGAAAGCGCATGAAAAATCACAATCGCATTCGATTTCTCCGCATTCAACTCACCCCACGTCTCATACGCCAGCCGCACCGACGGCAGCATCGAGCCGTCGCGCATCCGAAATGCGCCACCCGGGCCGGTGAATTCATGAAATTGCGTCTCTGTCTCGCGCTGCATGCCGCAATCATGAGCCCCTGAACGCCCTATGGCAAGGCACAGGTCGTGGCCGTCTTGTGCCGCAATAATAATTTTCCTGGAAAATTGTTATTATTACTGCAGGCACAAGACCGTAGAATCGAGCAATCTGAAAGATCAAAAAGATCCGCGGGCGTATTGTCCCGTTGCCATGGACTCGTTACCCTCGACTCTGAACCGCCGCCGGTTTCTCGTAACCTCGGCGAAGGCCGGAATGGTGCTGGGCGCGCCCGGTGTGCTCCGGGCCTCCACAGCAAACGCCCCTTCCGAGACACTCAATGTGGCGATGGTGGGCTTCGGCAGGCAGGGGCTCACACTCTTCGAAAACATGCGGAACATTCCCGGCATCCGAGTGCGGGCGATTTGCGATATCTGGAAGTTCAGTAAGGCACGGGGACAAAAGCGTGTCCGCGTTTACCAAAGAGAAACGCCAAATGCATACACCGATCTCGACGAGATGCTGGTCAAGGAAAAGGAACTCGACGCCGCGATCATCGCCACCCCGGATTTCTGGCATGCTCCCCACGCTACCCGCTGCATGGAAGCAGGGCTCCACGTCTATTGTGAAAGCATGATGGCGCACACCCTTGATGCCGCCCGCGAAATTGTCCGCACGAGCGAACGCACCGGCAAGCTATGCCAAATCGGCCACCAGCATCGCAGCAACGCGGTGTATCGTTACATTTTCGAGCGCTTGCTCCGCGAACACAAGATCTGCGGGCCCGTCCACAACATCAACAGCCAGTGGAACACCTCGGTTGATGCCTTTGCGGACTTGCAGAGTTCTCCAAGGCTCACCATCGATACGAAGATTCTTCAAAAATACGGTTACAACGACATGCACGGTTTTCATAACTGGCAGCACAATCCTGAGCAGTCTCAAGGCAGGCTGGCGAGGTGCACCGCCCGGCAAATCGACATCATCAACTGGCTGCTCGATGCCGTACCAAAATCCGTCACCGTCGCCGCCGGGCGCGACTTCTTCAAAGAGCGCAAACACTTCGACAACCTCATGTGCTTCTTCCAATACGACACACCGCAAGGAACAGCCCGTGCGTTTCATCAATCGCTGACGACGATCAGCGATCCGGAAGTTCGTTTCGAAAGATTTATTGGCCTCAATGCCACCTTACGCATCGCCGGAGCGGGCGAACTTACACAAATCCGCAACAGAACCACAGACGATCGAACCGGCGTCCATTTCGCGGACTTGGCCAAGCGCGGGATTCTTCGAGCCCAAGAAAAGCCTCCGCACCACATCCCACAAGAAGATGAGGATTCCGAAATGGCCATTCTCTCATACGCCTCGGCACCTCCAATCAACTATGAAGTCCCCGGCAAAGCCCCCCGCCCCGCCTCCGAAGCCCACCTCGCCAACTTCTTCGATGCCATCCATGGCAGGGCCGAGTTGAACTGTGACGCCCGCACGGCCTTCAAAAGCGAAGCTGCGATCTATTTTCTGCACGCCGCCGGCGAATCCGGCGAAACCCACCACTTCACCCCCGACCAACTCAAAATCTAACACAAAAACGTAGGCCCATTCGTGAGAATGGGATGGGTGGACGCCGATTGGCCTAACGAACCGCGATTTCACAATCGCGCCTACGATTGGAAATCCCGCTAAAGCTAAAACCTCCGCGCCCACTGCATCTCCGCGTTTCGTTCTTTCCAAACCCAAATCCCAAAAACTTAGCGTTCCCCTGCCCCGATATGGTCAAGGGCCTGTGGTCCAACAATCCCCCCGAATGACTTGCCATCCCGCCCCCGCCTCCTTACACCCCCCACGTGCTCACGATCCACAAACTCACCAAGACTCTCGGAGGCCGCACCCTCCTGCGCGAAACCGGAATGACGATCAACTGGGGCGAGCGCGTCGCCCTCGTCGGACCCAATGGCGCGGGGAAATCCACGCTTTTCCGCATGATCCTCGGCGAGGACGACCCCGATGAAGGCACCATCGACCGCGACGAATACGCGATCACCGGATACCTCCCCCAGGAAGCCGGCGAGCCGACCGACGAGACCATTCTCGAGATCGCCATGGGCATCACCCCGGAAATGATCGGCCTGCTGCGCACCATCCGCGAGCATGAGGCGAAAGGCGACCTTTCCCACCCCGATTTCGCCAAGGCCCAGGACCAGTTCACCGCCCTCAACGGCTACCAACTCGAACCGAAGGCCAAGAAAATCCTCGCCGGCCTCGGCTTCAAGCAGCACGATTTCCACAAACCCGCACGCGAATACTCCGGCGGCTGGGTGATGCGCGCCCACCTCGCCCGCCTCCTCGTCATGGAACCCGACCTCCTGATGCTCGACGAGCCGACCAACCACCTCGACCTGCTTTCGCTGCTCTGGCTCCAGCGACACCTGCTCAACTACTCCGGCGCCATCCTCATGATTTCGCACGACCGCGACTTCATGGACGCCATCATCGAAAGCGTCATCGAGATCGACCCGGACGCCGCCGCACTCATCACCTACACCGGCAACTACACGAAATACCTCGAACAACGCGACGCCCGCTTCGATCAGCAAACCGCCGCATACCGCGCCCAGCAGAAGGAAATCGAAGGTCACCAGGAATTCATCAACCGCTTCCGCCAGATCGGATCGAAAGCCGCACAAGTCCAGAGCCGCATCAAGTTTCTCGAAAAACTCGAACGCGTCGAAAAACCCCGCCCGCCGCGCAAGCCGTTTAAATTCTCCTTCCCCCAGCCACCCCGCTCGAACCAGAAAGTCATCGAACTCGAAAAGGTCTCCCAAGCCTACGGCGAGAAGCGCATTTACGAAAACCTCGACCTCACCATCGAGCGCGGCGACCGCATCGTCCTCGTCGGCCCCAATGGCGCGGGTAAATCCACCCTCCTCAAGATCCTCGCCGGCATCCTCCCGATCGACGGTGGCAAGCGCGAACCCGGCTACGCCACCAAGCTCGGCTACTACTCGCAACACCGCCTCGAATCGATCAACGAAAACAACACCGTGCTCGAAGAAGTCATGGGCGCATGCACCACCCTCCGCGAAGAAGACGCCCGCTCCATCCTCGGCACCTTCCTGTTCCGCCGCGCCGACGTCGAAAAACGCTGCTCGGTCCTCTCCGGCGGCGAGAAATCCCGCCTTAACCTCGTCAAGTTCCTCGTCGATCCGCCGAACCTCCTGCTCATGGACGAGCCGACCACCCACCTCGACATCCTCTCGATCGACTCCCTTGTCAGCGCCCTCAAGGCCTACGAAGGCACCCTCGTCTTCATCTCCCACGACGTCCACTTCATCCGCACCCTCGCAGAGACTACCCTGCACATCACCCGCAACGACGCCGACACCGCCAGCGTCCTCACCCGCTACACCGGCGGCTACGACTACTTTCTCGAAAAGTCCGGCCTCGCCGACGACCGCTCCGCCGTCACGTCTTGAGGCAATTTCACGGATTCAGTTTTCAGCTTTCATCACGAACCGTCCATCGGCATATTGTCGATTGCAATGAAAGCCCTCGTCACTGCCATTGGTTCCATCCTCTTGCTCAACTCCTGCGTCTTCGAAGTCCCCTTCGAATCCACCGCCAACATCCCGGTGAATCCCTCACTGCTCGGATTGTGGGAAACCGCGAAACCGAAAAACCCGAAGGGAGCCAACCGCATGAGGGTCCTGAAACACTCGGACAACGAATACCTCGTCGAATACCCCCTCGGCGAACGCGCGATGTTCTTCCGTGCATTCGCCGTCCACCTTGACGGCACCGATTTCATCCAAACCCAGTTGATCGGAACCGTCGATGGCCCGGTCGAGCACGGCGACCGCAAATACCATCTCTTCAAAATCACCGTTGATGGCGATACCATGGAAATGTCCGCCATCAAAGCCAGCCATCTCGGCGACGACCTCGCCACACCCGCCCAAATGAAGGCAGCGTTCAGCGCCCGCCACAAAGATCCCGAACTCTTTGGCACCCCCGACTCTTTCCGACGAACGAAATAGCCGCCGTCAATTTATCCATCACGGAATCAGAAACGCCCCCGGAATGCCCTCATCGAGGGTCCCCAGTTTCACACGACATGGCGTGGCCACTTCCCTCATACTCCCAAGCCGGACTATCGTAAGCCCCTCCCCATTCCGCAAAATACTTCACTTCCCTTAAATTTCACAAAACACTACAAATAGTGTTTTATCTTTAAAAACAATACCACATTTAGTGTCTTTCCGCTCAAATCGTTGCATCAGCGCTCCCCCACCCCTACCTTGGCCGCTACGAAATCTCCTTTCCGGCCATGTATCTTAAAACCATCGAAATCCACGGATTCAAATCCTTCGCCGACAAAACCGTATTCGAATTCGCTGAAGGCGTCACCGGCATCGTCGGCCCCAACGGCTGCGGCAAGTCCAACGTCGTCGATGCCATCCGCTGGGTGCTCGGGGAAACGTCTGCCAAGGCGCTGCGCGGCGGCGAGATGGCCGACGTCATCTTCAACGGCACCGAAAAACGCAAGCCGCTCGGCATGGCGGAGGTCACCCTCACGATGGCCGATTGCGAGGAAGCGCTCAAAGTCGATTACAATGAAGTCTCCATCACCCGCCGCGTCTATCGCGATGGCCGCTCGGAATACCGCCTCAACGGCACGCTCTGCCGCCTCCGCGACATCCACGACATGTTGATGGACACCGGCATCGGCCGCACCGCCTACTCGATCATGGCCCAGGGCCAGATCGACCAAATCCTTTCCTCCAAGCCCGAAGAACGCCGCGCCGTCTTTGAGGAGGCCGCGGGCATCACTAAATACAAACGTGAGAAAAAGGAAGCGCTCCGCAAATTGGAATACACCGAGGCCAACCTGCTCCGTGTCTCCGACGTGCTCGCCGAGCAGGAGCGCCGGATGAACTCGCTCAAGCGCCAAGTCGCCAAGGCCCGTCGCTACCAGGCGCTCGCCACCGACGTCCGCGTGCTCGATACCCACCTCGGCCACCGCAAATTCGTCGAACTCACCGGCGAGCGCGGCGAACTCGCCACCTCGATCCACGCCCTCGAAGTGCGCGACACCGAGATCGAGCACCAACTTCCCGCCAAGGAACAAGCCGTCTCCGAAGCCCGCTCCGCCGCCCGCGCGTTCGAAGGCGAGCTCGCCGAATTCCGCCAGCGCCTCAACGAACACCGCAACGCGCTCGCCGCCGCCGAAGGCCGCATCGCTTTCAACAACGAACGCAAATCCGAACTCGAAGGCCGCATCGCCCAAAACAACGAGGACATCGCCTCCGCCAAAGAAAAACTCGCTCAACAGGAGTTTGACTTCATCGCCGCGAACGAAGCGCTCGACGCCCTGAACCGCCGCATCGCCGAACAGGAAATCCGCGTCGCCGAAGCCGAAACTCGCGTCGATACTTCCCGCGAAGATCGCCAACGCCTCGAATCCGCCCTGCGCGAATCGCGCGGCGAAGCGAACCGCACGCAAACGATGATCGCCTCGATGCAGGCAAAAATCGAATCCGCCCTCGCCCAACTCGAAGGCAACCGCGAACGCGCCCGCCAACTGGCCGACGAAGAACAACGCCTCACCCTCGAACTCGAGGAAATCCGCGCCGAACATTCCCGCATCGCCGCCGAAGTCGAACAAACCGGCTCCCAACTCGGCGAACTCGAAGAGGCCTTCCAAGCCGCCGAGCGCGCCCACCACCACACCCGTGGCGACCTCGATGCCGCACGCACCGCCGCCACCCACACTCACCAACACCTCACCCGCCGCGCCGCCCGCCTCGACGCCGTGCGCCAGCTCGTCGCTTCCGGCGAAGGATTCGAAAAAGGCACCCGCAGCGTGCTCGACGGCCTCGGCTCGCCCGAAGAATTCAACCCCAACATCCGCGGCGTGCTCGCCTCGATGATCGAGGTGGAAAACCAATGCGCCCGCGCCATCGAAGCCGTGCTCGGCAGCCACCTGCAGACCGTCCTCGTCTCCGATCAAGCCGCCGCCGAGGCGATCATCCAGCGCCTCACCGAGAAATCCCTCGGCATCGCCGCCGTCCTGCCCGAATCGTTCATCGGCCCCGCACCCGCCACCCAGATGGAGGCGCTGCCACAAGGCGCCACCGCCTGGGCGCTCGACCGCATCAAGTCCGACAACCGTGTCGCCGCACTCATCACCTCCCTGTTAGAGCGCGTGCTCATCGTGCCCAACCTCACCACCGCCCTGCGCCTGCGTGAGTCCCATCCCGGCACCACCATCGTCACCGAAGCCGGCGTCATCGTCCACGCCGAGGGCATCCTCCGCGGCGGCGCCACCAGCGAAGCGGCCACCTCGATCCTCGAACGCCGCAACGAAGTGCGCGACCTCGAAGCCGAAGTCGCCGACCTCACCGATTCCGACAACGTCGCCCGCTCCCGCGTCGCCGAGCTCGAAGCCCAGCTCGAACAACTCCGCGAAGAAGTCGAGCGCTCGCGCGACCGCCTGCAACGCCAGAAAGTCGATCTCTCCACCCTTCAAGGCCAACTCAGCCTCGCCACCCGCGAAGTCGAAAACCACGAGACCAAACTCGAAAACGTCCGCTGGGAACGCGGCGAACTCGACGCCCGCGAACAAGCCGCCGCCGAAGGCCGGTCGTCACTCGAATCCGAACTCGCCCAAGCCCGCGAACGCCTCGCCGCACTCGAAGACGACGCCCGCCGCCTCCAATCCGAGTCCGACTCCGCCGCCCGCGATGAGCAGGAGCTCACCACCGCCCTCAACGAGCTGCGCACCGCCCTCGCCGTCGAACGCCAGGCTAAGCAATCCGCCGAAGAGCAGCAAAAACCGATGGAAGCCCGCCTTTCCGAGCTGCGCGAAACCGCCATCCGCCGCGAAACCGAAATCGCCAGCTTCCACGAGCGCATCGAAGGGGCCATCGGCGAGAACGCCCGTCTCGCCGAGGAAGCCGAAACCCACCGTCTCGAATCCGAAGACCTCCAAACCGAAATCGAATCCCGCGCCTCCGGTCGCAACACGCTCCTCGAAGCCATCGAGAAAGCCGAAGCCGAGCTCGCCGAAATCCGCCGCCAACACGCGAAAATCACCGAGCAGAAAGGCCGCGAGGAAGTCGCCATGACCAAGCTCGACCTGCGCCTCGAAAACCTCACCAACACCATTGCCGAGCGCCACAGCGTGAACCTCGAAACCTTCGAGCCCGACACCCACGCCCTCCTCGCCGCCATCACCTCGCAAAAGGCGCTCCAGGCAAGGGGTGGCCGCGAAAAACTCGTCTCCACCGATGATCCGTCCGATCTGTCGGATCAGACCGATCCGTCCGATCAAGAAGATGAAGCCCCCATTCTCGTCGTCGATGGCACCGCAGCCGACGAAGAGGAAGCCCCCGCCCCACTCCCCGGCGAACCCCTCGGCGAACCCGATTGGGATTTCGTTGAAGCCATCGTCAACGACATCAAGCGCCGCCTCGATTCCATGGGCCCGGTCAACCTCGATGCCATCGAAGAATACGAAGAACTCGAAGAGCGCTACAACTTCCTCCGCAACCAGCACGACGACCTCGTCTCCTCCAAAGCCGAACTCCTCTCCGTCATCGAGCGCATCAACGAGGAAACCCAACGCCGCTTCGCCGAAACCTTCGCCCAAGTCCGCGTCAACTTCCGCGACATGTTTAAAGAGCTCTTCGGTGAAAAAGGCCAGGCCGACCTCACTCTCCTCGACGAGAGCGACCCGCTCGAATCCGGCATTGAAGTGATCGCCAAGCCGCCCGGCAAAAAACTCCAGTCCATCACCTTGCTCTCCGGTGGCGAGCGCTCGATGACCGCGGTCGCCCTACTGTTCTCGATCTACATGATCAAGCCCAGCCCGTTCTGCGTGCTCGACGAGCTCGACGCCCCGCTCGACGAGGCCAACATCGGCCGCTTCGTCAAGGTGCTCGACCGCTTCATCGAGAAGTCCCAGTTTATCATCGTCACC
>JBLRWN010000018.1:0-57930 GCA_047921195.1 Luteolibacter sp.
TGCGAACATCACGCGTTGCCATGCCGATTTGTAACATAGTCCCCTATATACGCTAGTATTTTATTGCCGGATTAATAAACGCAACTCACGCATCGAAGGCCTCACCGACCTCTACCGGCAACTCGGAATCCAGGATTTCGACTGGACCGACTTCGGCCCCGCTCACGACGAAATGGAATGGTATTATCACAGCTTCGACCCGAAAGAGCCTTGGCTTCGGGCGGACGACCGGCTTGGGCGCTACCGCGATGTCACCCTTCCCTCCGGAATGGAGAATTGGTTCGCCAGCGATTTCAATCCCCCAGCCGCGCAATGGAAGCGCGGCCGCGCGCCATTCGCCGCCGCCAATGGCGAGCTCCGCATCCCGGCACGCGCCAGCTGCCAACTGAGCTTCTGCAAGTGCGCCGACCCAGTGCATACCCTCTGGAAAAACGACGTCCTACTGATTCGTGGCGACTTCGAATTTCCACCCTTTGAGGAAGGCTATCGATACCGCATGCTGCATGCCGGAATCTCCCACGTCGGCTCCGGCGGTGGATACCGCCTTTATATAAATGGTAAATTGTTCATCGAGGATCCTCGCGCGGTGGATCGCCGCGAAGGTGCCAGACCCAAGGGACGCGTCATCCCAAAAGAGTGGTGGAGCGAATTCGATGCCGGTAAGGTATCGCTCGCCGCGATCACCTTCAAAAAAACCGATTCAGGCAGCAAGCTCTACGGCGGCAACATCAGCTTTTTTATCCAGCGCATGAAAGTGCCCCCGCTTGATGCGGAATGAAGATTTGGGATTGATCCCCGCCGCCTCCGGCCTCATACCCTTCACCCACCACCGCTGCATGCGCCAATACCCGGAGGGGTGGCAGAGTGGTCGATCGCGCCGGTCTTGAAAACCGGAGACGGGCAACCGTCCGTGGGTTCGAATCCCACCCCCTCCGCCATTCTTCGCTTCCTTGCAGGAAGCTACGAATGGCAAGCCATTTTAAGAGCGATAGGAAGCGAAGAAGGGCCGCGTCACCTACCCTGCGATTTATTGGGACCCTTGTATTCCGCCGCTCCCTCGCTCTTCCCTTCACTCAGATGCCCGTGGCGGCGGTTTCCAAGCGCCACGCCCCAGAAAAAATAAATTTCATCATTCAAAATCCTCCTCACCTACCCCACAATCCCCCCATGCATATCCTCGGCCTCACCGGCGGCATGGCATGTGGAAAATCCACCGTCAGCCGCGCGATCCGCTCGATGTGGCCCGGCACGGTGGTTTTTGATGCCGACGCCTGCGTGCGTGACTTGCTCGATACCGACCCTGAAGTCGCTGCGGAAATCCGCGCCACCTTCGGCAACGAGATCGTCGGCCCATCCGGCACCCTCGACCGCGACGCCCTGCGCGCCCGCGTCTTTGCCGACGCAGCCGAACGCGCCAAACTCGAAGCCATCCTCCACCCCCGGGTGCGCGAGGAATGTCTTGCCAGCCGCGACCGCGCGCGCAAGAATAGCGCCGGATTGTTCGTGGCCGACATCCCGCTGCTTTTCGAAAAGGGCTTTGATTTCGGCCAAAGCGCGGCCATGCTCGTCGCCGCTTCTCACGAGACCCAGGTGCGCCGCATCCGCGCCCGCAATCGTTTCGACGATCCCACCATCGAGGCCATCCTGGCCGCACAACTTCCACTCGAAGCGAAACTGCTCCACGCGGACGTCGTCTTTTGGAACGAAGGCCCCCAAGCCGCGTTGCTCGCCCAAGTCCGCCGATTCCTCAATCAACTGAAAATGACCCCCACCGAAGAAATCCAAAATCCGGAAAACGACGACGCCGTCGATTCCTCACCCGCAGCCACCGCCGTGGCCGAGCACCCGTCCGTCGTTTCGCTGCCCGCGTCGATCGACATCAATGCCTTCCGGAAAAAGCCGCTCGCCGAATTGCAGGATATTTCCGCCGCCGTCCCGGTGCGCATTCAGCCCGGCATTCCAAAAAGCCAGCTCATCTACGAACTGCTCTGCTTCTACGCCGCCGAAGGCGTCGGCCTCGTCTGCGAAGGCGTCGTCGAACCCGCAAAGGACACGTTCGCCATCCTCCGCGATCCCGAAAAGAGCTTCCGTCCCGGCCCCGATGACATCCACATCAACGCCAACATGCTCCGCGACCACGGCATCCGCCCCGGCCAAGGCATCAAGATCCGCGTCCGCAGCCCGCGCGAAAAAGGCAAATTCCTCTCCACCGCCGAAATCCTCGAAGTCGAAGGCATCCCGGTCGCCGAATTCACGGCCGGCAAAGAGTTCGATAAACTCACCGCCATGTTTCCCGACCAACGCCTGCACCTCGACGGCACCGGTCCGGAATTCCTCTCGGTGCGCGTCCTCGACATCATCGCCCCGCTCGGCAAAGGCCAGCGCGGCCTCATCGTCGCCCCGCCACGCGGTGGCAAAACGATCCTCCTCAAGCAAATCGCCAAGGCCATCCGCGCCAACCACCCGGAGGCCGAACTCATCGTCCTGCTGCTCGACGAACGCCCGGAGGAAGTCACCGACTTCGAGGAAACCGTCGGCTGCCGCGTCTTCTCCTCCACCTTCGACGAAGCGCCGAAACGCCACGCCCAGGTCGCCGACATGGTGATCGAACGCGCCAAACGCCTCGTCGAATGTGGCAAAGACGTCGTCCTCCTGCTCGACAGCCTCACCCGCCTCGCCCGCGGCCACAACTCCGCCATGCAAGGCGGCCCGATCGGCTCCGGCGGCGTCAGCCCCGCCGCGCTCGCCAAATCCCGCAAATTCTTCGGCACCGCCCGCAACTGCGAGGAAGGCGGCTCGCTCACCATCCTCGCCACCGCCCTCGTCGAGACCGAAAGCCGCATGGACGACGTCGTCTTTGAGGAATTCAAAGGCACCGGCAACATGGAGGTAAAACTCGACCGCGAACTCGCCGAGCGCCGCGTCTACCCTGCCATCCACATCCCGCAATCCGGCACCCGCAACGACGACCGCCTCTACCACCCCGACGAGTTCCGCAAGATCGTCGAAATCCGCAAGCACCTCGCCGCCCTCCCCATCGGCGACGCCCTCGAAACCATCCTCCGAAACCTCCGCGAAACCTCCTCCAACGCCGAACTCCTCCTCCGCGGCATGCGCTGATCGGGATCTCAAATTTCAAATTTCAACCATGCCCGCGCAACTCATCGACGGCAAAGCCGTCGCCGCCAAAGTCCTCGAAGAATGCCGCGCCGAGACCGCCGCACTCATTGCCTCCGGGATCACTCCCGGCCTCGCCGTCGTCATCGTCGGCGATGATCCCGCCTCCCACGTCTACGTCGCCAACAAAGTCCGCACCTGCGGCGAACTCGGCATCCATTCGGAAAAAATCGTTCTCCCCGCCGACACCACCCAGCAGGAACTGATGGACGTCGTCGCCCGCCTCAATGCCGACTCCACCATCCACGGCATCCTCGTCCAATCTCCCCCACCCCATCACATCGACGAAGCCGCCATCATCCGCGCCCTCGACCCCACCAAAGACGTCGATGGCTTCCATCCGGAAAATGTCGCGAAGCTCGCCCTCGAAGACCCCACTGGCTTCGTCCCCTGCACGCCCGCCGGCTGCATGCGCCTGCTCGCCGATGCCGGCCTCCCCACCGCCGGTGCCGAAGCCGTCGTCGTCGGCCGCAGCATGATCGTTGGCAAACCGATGGCCCTCCTCCTCGTTGCCAAAGGCGCGGATGCCACTGTCACCATCGCCCACTCCCGCACCAAAGACCTCCCCGCCGTCTGCCGTCGCGCCGACATCCTCATCGCCGCTGTCGGCCGCCCCGAAATGATCCGTGGCGAATGGATCAAACCCGGTGCCACCGTCATCGACGTCGGCATCAACCGCATCGAAGACCCGACGAAAAAATCCGGCTTCCGCCTCACCGGCGACGTCGCCTTCGGCGAAGCCTCCGCCCACGCCGCCGCCATCACCCCCGTCCCCGGCGGCGTCGGCCCCATGACCATCGCCATGCTCATGAAGAACACCCTGCAAGCCGCCCGGCAGCAAGCGTCGTAACAGCGATCACCGGTCGCTGCAAATACCCGATCAATTATCGCACCCGGGATACGATGATTGCCAGGCTCACAATTTCTGAATGGTGAGCACATTGATCTTCGTATCCAAGTATCAACCATGAAGCCCATTCTCCTTACCCTTCTGCTCGCAACCTCCGCCATCGCGGAGAAACCCAACATCCTTCTCATCTACGCCGACGACCTCGGCTACGGCGACCTCTCCAGCTACGACCAAAAGCATTTCCAAACCCCGCACATTGATTCACTGGCCACCAGCGGCATCCGCTTCACCGACCACTACTCCGGCAGCACCGTATGCGCGCCATCGCGCGATTCTCTGATGACGGGCCGGCATACCGGCCAAACCTCGATCCGCGGTAACGGCGAGTTTTCTCTTCCTGCCGAAGACACCACCGTCGCCACCCTACTTAAAAATGCCGGTTACCGCACCGCCTTGATCGGCAAATCCTGCGTCACCGGCAACACGCAGACGCCCGAAACGCTCGCACAGCATGGCTTCGATTATTTCTTCGGAACAACCGACCACAGAGACGGCCACCACCGCTATCCGAAGTTCGTTTACGAAAACACCCGCAAGATCGAATTCCCCGACAACCACCTTCACCGCGGCAGCCACTACGACCTCGATTTCTATCGCGACAAAACCCTCGAAGTCATTGGCAATCACGACAGCGAAGCACCGTTCTTTCTCGTCCTCTCGCTACCTGTCCCCCACGCGGCCATCAACGTGCCCGAGGACTCGATGGCCCGCGTCCGCGATGGCGTGCAACCCGATCCGATCGTCTCCCACCCGCAGCAACAACCGCACTACACCCACGTCGAGGAACCCAAAACCTCCTACGCCGGCCTCATGACCCGCATCGACGATACCGTCGGCGCCATCCTCGATACGCTTCGCGAAAAAGGCCAACTCGACAACACCTTGATCATTTTCACATCCGACAACGGCTCCCACGCCGAAGGCGGATATCACCCTGACATGCTCGATTCCAACGGCCCGCTGCGCGGTCACAAGCGCGACCTTTACGAAGGCGGCATCCGTGTGCCGATGATCGCCCACTGGCCCGCACGCATCCCCGCAGGTCGCGAAACCGCACACATCTCCGCACAATGGGACTTCCTGCCAACCGCCTGCGAAGCCGCTGGAGTTCATCCACCGGAAAACATTCAGGGAATCTCGTATCTCCCAACCCTAACAGACCAGGGCGAGCAGGCCCGCCACGAATTCCTTTATTGGGAATTCCAAGAGCGTAACGGTCGCCGCGCCCTCCGTGCCGGCGATTGGAAAATCGTCCAATACAACCTCAACGCGGATCCACAAGGCGCGGTCGAGCTCTACAACCTGACCGAAGATATTGGCGAAACGAACAACCTCGCGGCCGACCACCCGCAAATCGTCGAAAAACTCACCACGCAAATGAACGCGTCCCGAGTCCCCAGCCCGCTCTTCCCCTTCCCCGCCCTCGACCGCATTTCCCAACCATAGCGTCACCCAGCGTAGCTGGGAGTTGCAGTCCCAGTCCGTCGCAGGGACATCCTGTCCCTGCCTCCTCAACCCTGCCATTCACGGCAGCCCCCACGCGCCACGCAGCCGATCATATTCTCCCTTCGGCAGCAGCACATAAACCGGACGCTTCGTTGGGTCGAGCTTGGCGATGAGCTGGCGGATGCTTTCCTCGCTCATCGTCGTGCAACCCGCGCTCGCCCGGCCACCATCCGCCCTCCAGATGTGGAAGAAAATCGAGGAGCCCGCGCCCGCCACAATGTCGGGATCCGCATTGTGGGCGATGAACACCTTGAGTGAGTGCGCGTGATCATTCTGCCGCATCTGCCCCTTCTTTTCCCACTCGGCGCGCGGTTCATGCGGCAGCACCACGTGGCGGTTGTAGTGGGGCGACTGCGGATCCTCGATCCACAAGTCGCGCGTGGTGATCTGATGGTATGGCATTTTCCGGTGTCGCTTCACCGATGCCTCATACCCCCATACTCCACCAATCTCGAACATCCCAGCAGGGGCCTTCATGTCCCCTTCCCGCTTCGCGCCCGCACCCGGATTGCGCGGCACCATATGCAACCCGCGCCCCCATGCCAGCCCGTCACGCCCGAGCCGCGCCGGCCACGACGGCCCGTCCGCCTTCCACGTTCCGCTCGCCTTACGCTGGTAAAGCGTAAGGGTGGCATGCGAATCATCCCAGTCGTTTGCAATACCGACGACAAGCTGACTGCAGTCATCCGGCACCATCTGTCCGTGGCAACTCACCGCACCGAAAAAACAAACCATCAAAACACGCTGCGATAACTTCATCAGCAGACAACATGCACGAAAAAACACCAGATTCAAGGGCGGCACCACTGGACCGCCGAATTCATTCGTCACCCCCATCTCATGAAATTCACTGCTACATAACACAATGCATGCGCAGCGCCCATCCAACACAAGATCCACGACACCGGCCTCAGGCGGATTGCGAATTTTCTCGAAGCAACTTCGCATGTGTAAGTCGAGCTTCAAGACGCCGCAGGGCGACGATCAGGATGAATGAAAGCTGCATCAGCAGATACCATGCGGTGAATTTCGAGTGATGCACCATCTGCCAGCCATCGCGCTGGTTGGGATATTGCCACGCTCTTGCCAAGGTGCCGAGATTTTCAGCGATCCAGATGAACATCGCCACCAACACGAAGCCCAAAAGCAGATTCATCCGCAATTCACAATACTTCGGTGTGAAGTGAATATGGCACCTTGCGAATGCAATTCCCCCCACCACGATTAAAATCCACCGGATATCCAACATGTAGTGGTGGCTGAAGAAATTGAAGTAGGCCAGCACCGCGATCACTCCTGCCACCGGCAGCGGCGGGAATCTCGTGAAGCGGAATCCGAAAATCCGCCATGCCCGCGCCATGTAGCTGCCCACCGCACCATACATGAACCCGGCGAAAAGCGGCACGTTTCCGATCCGGATCACCGAATCCTCGGGATAGCTCCACGAGCCGATGCCCTCCGAGGTCTTGAACAACTCCATCGCCGTGGCCATCGCATGAAAAACCGCGATCACCCCGACTTCACGCCAGCTCTCCATCCGGAAAATCACCAACCCGAGCTGGATCGCCACGGCGTAAAGAAACAAAAAGTCATAACGTGCCAATGCCACATCCGGATACCACAACCCGGTCGCCACAATCCCAAACAACAACAGCCCGCCGAAAATGCACGCCCACGCCTGTTTGAAGCCGAAATACACGAACTCGCGGAGCCAGGCCCGCTTTTCGATAAACTCAGGGACATACGGGCTGAGGTGGGGTATGCGCATCTGCCGGACTTTCTTATCCGGCCCCATCGTCGGCCACGATCTTTTAAATCGGAAAATGGAACGCCAAGAAATACAAGTGGAGCTTCGTTATTCCCTTGATAAGAAGTCCCACCACGAGAGATTATGCTCATAAACCCTGAAAATCCACGATGAGCATTCACGCAAAACTAAGCCCCGAAGCAAGAATCCTGCTTCGCAAACAGGAGCGAAAATCACGTGTCCTTTCGGCCATCATCGCGTGCCTGGGCATCCTCTTGGTCGCCGGAGTCCTGGCCCTCTTTGCCATCCCCATGATGATTGTAGATACTGCCACGATCGTCACATATTCCGCACAGCCAAATGAGGATCGGGAAATTCAGCAAAGAAAAGTCGTCAAACAAACCTCGCGCAAGCCGGCGGCTCCGGCACAAAACATGGCCAAGGTGATTGCGGCAAACACGTCGGCACCTGCGGCGATCCCCGTTCCGGACATCATGCCAGTCGAGCCATCACTGGACTTTGGCGACGACTACGATTTTGGCCAAGGTTGGGGTGATGACGGCTTTGAAGCGGGTGGTTCCGCCTCGTTTTTCGGCCAGCAGGTAAAGGCGAATCGCATCGCATACGTGATCGACTATTCGCAATCGATGAAAGGCGAGCGGGAACGGATCATGCGTGAGGAGCTTGCAAAAAGTGTATCCGAACTGCCATCCGGCATGCTCTATCAGCTGATTTTCTTTTCGGGCCCCGTATGGGTCGCTGGCGACAAGGTCGAGCAGCGCGGCATGAAGGCCACGGTGATCTCAGGGAAGGATCGTTTCGAATGGGAAAGCAAAGGCGACCACCATGCATGGGATGTGGTGGGTAAAAAACTGCAAACACCCGCATGGCGGGATGTGGGTATTTCCAATATCGAGGAATCCCTCAAGCACATCAAGGAAACCAGACTCACATCCGGAACGGTCTGGATGCCTTCGATGCAGATGGCACTGCGCATGGAGCCTGTTCCACAAATCATCTATTTCATGACAGACGGCATCGCAGGCCCGAATTCCGATACCATTGCGCGGGAAATCGCCTCGCTCGCACGTGAAAAGGGAGTCATCGTCAATACAATCGCACTGATGGAGCCAAAGGCAAGAAACGCGATGATCACGCTGGCGCATGAAACCGGCGGCGAGGCGGCATTGGTGGACGCCAAAGGACTGAGGCATGTCCTCGAGAAAAAGTAACGCTCGGCACGCCCATCACGACCAAACTGAGAGAAAAAAGATTGAGGCGAATTCATTCGGCACTCGATTTCTCATTTCACAAAGGCTGCTGCTGAGAAATACAATGTAGCGTACCACCCTCTTCGACAAGATCCAGGCAGTCGATGCCCTCGATCCGGCGACCGGGGAACAACTCACGAATCATCCCAAGCGCGCGGTCATCGTTTTGCGGCTGGCGGAAGGTCGGCACCAGCACCGCTTCATTCAGAATCAGGAAATTCACATACGATGCCGGCAACACCGGCAGCCGCCACCCCGGCACCTCGCAGGCCTCCGGCAAATGGATCGGCACCACCTCGAACGGACGGCTGTTTTTATCAAGAAAGCCGCGCAGGCGGCCGAGGTTTTCATCCAACACCCTGTGGTTCGGCGAAGCCCGATCCGGCTCATGGCAGGCGAGCACCGTCGAGTCGTCGGCAAAGCGCGCGATATCGTCGATGTGACCGTCGGTATCATCGCCCTCGATTCCGCTTGCCAGCCACAGGATTTCACGCATGCCGAGCACTTCGCGGAGACGGGTTTCGATTTCATCGCGCCCAATCTGCGGATTGCGGTTCGAATTGAGCAAGACCGCTTCCGTGGTGAGCAGTTGTCCTGCGGAATTCACCTCGATCGCACCGCCTTCGAGAATCATCCCGCCGGAAACCACGGGCAAGCCAAGCGATGCGGCGATGGCATTCGGAATCCCATTATCGAGATCCCAAGGCGGAAACTTTCCACCCCACGCGTTGAATTCCCAATCCGTGATCGCGAGTCCGCCGGTCGCCACATCCTTCACGAAAATCGGCCCGTGGTCGCGGCACCACACGTCGTTGTGCGGGTGCTCGAATATCTCCACCCGCTCGGGCACCGCCAGCGCGCGATTGCACACTTCACGAATTCTCCCCGCATCCCCGGGATTCGCATTGATCCGCACCACCTCCGAACGGCTGATCGCCGCCGCGATTTCCGCGAACTTCGCATCCATCAACTCCGCCTTCGCCCCGCCCCAGTGGCGTGGATCGCGCACCGGCCACGAAAGCCAAACCGCCTCGTGTGGCGTCCACTCCGCGGGCATCCGTCGTTTTTCAGGGTGATCAATGTCCAAGGTCATGCGAGCGGCAAGATCACCTCCGATCCACCATCAGCACAATCCGAATCCTCTCGGCCCCGCATTCCACTTGCGCCAAACCACAAGCCCGGCGAGCATCCCTGGCATGACTTCCGAGCTTGAAGACCTCTTCGCCTTTCTCCGTTTCCCCAGTGTTTCCACCGATTCGAAACATCGCGGCGACGTCCGCGCCTGCGCCGATTGGTTGATTGGAAAACTCACTTCGATGGGTCTGGAAACCGAGCTCCACGATACGCCCGGCCACCCCGTGGTGATCGCCCGCAACGACCATCGGCCGGATCGCCGCACCGTGCTCATTTACGGCCATTACGACGTCCAGCCCGTCGACCCCGTCGCACTCTGGAGCAGCCCGCCATTCGAACCGGAAATTCGCGACGGAAAAATCTGGGCGCGTGGTTCCACCGACAACAAGGGCCAGATGCTCGCCCACATCCTCGGCGTCGAAAAAACCCTGCGCGAAAACGGCGAACTCCCGGTGAACCTGATCTTCCTCTTCGAGGGAGAGGAGGAAATCGGCAGCCCGAATCTCGCACCATTCCTCGAAAAAAACCGTGAGGCCCTCAAATGCGACGTGATCGCCATTTCCGACACCGGCATGGTCGCACCCGGCGTGCCGACGCTCGGATACGGCCTGCGCGGCATCACCTGCCTCGAAGCCATCGTCCGCGGGCCCGCGCGCGATTTGCACTCCGGCGTCTTCGGCGGCGCGGTGGCGAATCCGGCCACCGCCATCGCCCGGCTCGTCGCCTCGCTCCACCACGCCGATGGCACGGTGGCCGTCGATGGATTTTACCAAAACGTCCGCGATCTCGAACCTTGGGAACGAAAAATGTGGAGTGGCGTCCCCGGTGCCGGCGATGCGGATTTCCTCGGCGTCACCGGATCGCCCGCACTTTTCGGCGAGCCGGAATTTTCCTCCGCCGAACGCGTCTGGGCGCGCCCGACGTGCGAGATCAACGGCATCGGCGGAGGCTATCAGGGAGAGGGCTCAAAGACCGTGCTGCCAGCCGAGGCATTTGTGAAAATCTCGTGCCGCCTCGTGCCTGGCCAGGAGCCGCAGGACATCCAAACTAAGATCGCCCGTCACCTTCAGGCCCACCTTCCGCCCGGCGTCACTCTCGAAATCATCCCCGGCCACGACGGCAAACCCTACGCCACCGATCCGCACTCACCCTTCGGCACCGCCGCACAGCGCGCGCTGCGCAAGGCCTTCGATGCCGAACCCGTGCTCATCCGTGAAGGCGGCAGCATCCCGATCGTGCAGGCATTCCGTGATATCCTCGGCGTGGACACCCTGCTGTTGGGCCTCGCTCTGGCCGACGCCCAGATCCATTCGCCCGACGAGAATTTCCCGATCGCCAATTTCGAAGCTGGCATCCGTCTCAATCAGGCGCTGCTTACAGAATTGGCGGCAGGCTGACGATCCCCTCCATCATCGCCAACACCTCGGCCGGTAACGCTCCGGATTCCCGGAGGTGACGCAGGGTGAGCGATTCATCGCGCTTCGCAAGCCGCTTGCCATCCGCATCCGTGACGAGTTCATGATGGAAATAAACCGGCTCGGGATAACCAAACCACGCTTGAAGCAAGCGGTGCACGTGCGTCGAGGAAAGCAGATCCTCGCCACGCGTCACATGGGTGATTCCCTGCCACGCGTCGTCCACCACCACCGCCAAGTGATACGCCACGCCGATGTCCTTGCGGGCGAGCACCACATCTCCTAACAAATCCGGATCCACGGTGATTTCCCCAAATCGCAGATCGGTGAAGTTGAGCGGCCCGGTCTGCCGGGCGAGCGCGGCGGCATCGAGCCGCCATGCATGCGATTCGCCCGCCGCAATCCGCATGGCCCGCACATCATCGGCCAATCCACGGCAGATCCCCGGATATGGCGGGGCCTCGTCGGCATGCGGCGCGCCACCCATGCGTTCGATCTCCTCGCGGATTTCCCGGCGGGTGCAAAAACAGGGATAGAGAAGCCCGGCGGCGCGCAGTTTTTCCAAGGCCACCGCGTGCGCATCGGCGCGGTCGGTCTGGCGTAATGCCGGCCCATCCCAATCGAGGCCGAGCCAGCACAGATCCTCCTCGATCGCCTGATAGAAGTGCCCGCGCACCCGGTCGCCGTCGATATCCTCATGGCGCAACAGGAATGCACCACCGGGCGACGATCGCGCGAGATCCCGCGCCACCTTCGCGGCCAAGGCATGCCCAAGATGCAACAGGCCGGTCGGGCTCGGGGCGAATCGCGTGCGAATGGATTTCATGAACGTCGGCTATCCCAGTCGGTTGACGTAACCAGGCTGTGATGATTGAGCCAGCGCACCGATGGCCATGCAAGCCACATCCAAACCGTCTAACCCCGAACAAACGCAGCCGCGGCTTTCCCCGCCGCCTGGCCGGTCGCAAAACAGGTGCCCATGACGCGGACGGACGCAAGCGCTTCGTGCGTCGCGGACAAACAGCGCCCGGCAAAAAAAACACCCTCGATTTCCAAGCTCGTAAGGCAGCGGATCGGAATCCCGGCAGGCAGTTTGAGAAATCGGAAATGCGGACCCCGCGTGGTCTCGCGCAACTCGATCGGCCAAGTGGCGAACGCGGCGTGATCATCGAACGTGCGCCCGCCCAGCAGATCTTCCGCCGTGAGTGTGGATTGCCCTAGCCAGCGGAAAGATTCGCGGATGCCGGGTTCGGCGGCCATGGCGGGTCCGCTTGCCTGCGCGTATTCGGCGTAATTGGCGCGGAGGAAAGAAGCGAGGCTTGCCGCGATCGACGCGCCGGACGCAAGAAGCACATCCCGCGGCGCGGGATCGAGATCGGTGGTGAAATGGATTTCACCTGCTCGCGCGGACGCACGGCAGGTGGTGTCCATGGCTGCGGCGGGCAACTCGCCACGCTCGACCGCGCGGACGATGTCGAGCGCGAGCCGCATCCGGAATGCATCCTCGCGCGCGGCGGGCGCGACGTTTTCCATGGAAAAAATCATGGCCGACCGCTGACGCGTGGTCTCCGGCTCGGCAATGCGCGTGGCACCCAGCAAAGGGGCGGCCGCCGCATCCGCCGAGGCATCGACGATGGCACGACAGGTGATGGCATGGTCGGGCGTTTCCACGGTGAATGATCCGCCCGCATGGCGCGTGAGGGCGGCACAAGCCGCCTGATAGAAAACTTCCAGCCGTGGCTCCGCCGAGGTGAGTTCGCGGGCAATCCTCGCGAAAGCCACGGGATCCTGCGGCAGCACGTAAACCTTGCCCATCCGCACCGGGTCCACGCCGGTGAGCGCGCGCATCCGCGATTCAATCTCGGCGGGCATGCCGGGGTTGGCGATTCGCGGTGGCTGCGAAACATCGGGCAGATAAAGCCCGCAGAAGGTGTGCACCTTTGCCAACGTGCCCATCCCACCGAGGGTGTTTGATCGCTCTAACAAAACTACCCTCGCGCCGGCGCGCGCGCCGGCGATGGCGGCGCACATCCCGGCACTGCCGCCACCGATCACCACGATGTCGGTGGAGGTGGATTTCATGTAGCGTGAGATTGTTTCCCCGCAACGAAGGCCGCGAGATTTTTCAGGGAGGTGAAATTCTCGCGACCAAGATCCGCCGGAGTGATGGTGATGCCGAACTCGGCTTCAAGGAGCAGGATGAGTTGCATGAGCGCCATCGAATCGAGCCCTTCGGCATGAAGATCCGCATCATCGGCCACGCCGGGATCGAGCGGAAAAAGCTGCTCGTCGATCAGCGCGCGCAGGGAATCGGGGGTCGGCATCATGGCAGGGCGGGCTTGCGTGAGCGGGCGGTGAGCATGAGTAACCCGCCGACCAAGCTCCAGAAAAGGTGAAAAACAAAGCCAATCAACGAGGCGGCCACCGCCTGCGACGTCTCGATGCCGGTGAGCAGGTTGAGCAGGTAATCGAACGCCCGCTCGCGCACGCCGAGGCCCGACACCGAGATCGGCAGGGCGGCGATCACATCGACCACGGGCATCACCGCCAGCACCGAGCTGGCCGGCACGTCGCTCCCCAGCGCGCGCAACCCGGCGTGGAAAGTGAGGTAGTAGCTGCCGGAGAGGACGAACGACGCGAGCAGCGCGTAAATGGCGAACCTCCAGCGCCGCCGATGCAGGTCGAGCGCGGTGGTGATGGAATCGACCCAGCGGTTGTTGATCAGGCGCGGCACGATCCGCCGCCCGACGGCCAGCATCCGCGGCGCGCACGAAAGAATCGATCCCAGCACGAGGACGAGTGCGCCGACTTGAAACCAGGTGGCGGCGACAAATGCGGTGCGGGCCGCCGGCACCGGTGAGCGATCGACCGCGCCGAATCCCCAGGCGAAAATGAGGAAGATGATGCAACTGGCGACAATGCCGATCACGTGATCGACCATCACGGAAATGGTGACGCCGAGTTTCTTTTCCGGCTCGCGACGCATCAGGAGAAAAATTTTCACCGCATCCCCGGCGGCGGAACCGAACGAGGCGATGTTGAAGAACGCACCGTAAAACGTGAGCCGCAAAATGGTGGAGAATGGTTGCCGGATCGATTGTGCATAGAGCAGGAACTGCCAGCGCACCGCATTGGCCAACAGGCTGAGGAATGCCATGCCAAGCCCGCATGCGACCCACAGCGGTGATCGCAGGGCGGTTTTGAAATTTTGCGTGAGCGAGGCGTTTTCCTCGATGCCGGAAAGCGCCCACCACAGGAAGCCGATGGTGCCCGCGAGTTTCAGCGCGAACAACGCGAGGGTCCGGCCGTGGCGATGGTTCGGCGGGTTCATGCGCCGCGGTGCGCGGTGATGGCGGCGGCGATGGAATCGACCGATCGCAGGATCTGCTTGGCCGCCTCCGGATCACCGATTTTGAAACCAAAACGCTTTTCAATGGCGACGACGAGCTGGAGCGCGTCCACCGAATCCAGCCCGAGGCTGTCGGGCCCCATCAGCGGGGTGTCGGTGCCGATCTCATCGGCTTCGATTTCCATCATGAGATCATCGATGAGAATGGATTTGATCTCATCGTGCAGGGCAGTGGATTCGGACATAGGGAAGGGCTTAGTAAATGCCGCCGTCGATTTTCAACGTGGAACCTGTGATATAGGCGGCATCATGGCTGGCAAAGAAAAAAATGGCCGCCGCGACTTCCTCGGGCTTGCCGAACCTGCGCATCGGGATCGCTTTTTTCCGCTCCTTGGCGGCCGCCTCGTCCATCTCGCCAAGCGCATCGGTGCCGATGTATCCGGGGCACACGGCATTCACGGTGATGCCCATGCGGGCGACCTCTTTGGCGAGGCTCTGGGTCATCGCGAGCAGTCCGGCCTTGGCCGCAGCGTAATTCGTCTGACCCGTCGGCGCGAGCAGGGCGCTCAGCGAGGAAACGTTGATGATCCGCCCGAAGCGCTCGCCCATCATCCCACGCAGCACCGCCTGGCTACCAAGAAAGGCGGAGTTCAAATTCGAATCGATCACCGCCGACCACGATTCGGTAGGCATGGTCGCAAGCAGGTGGTCGTCGTGGTGACCGGCATTGTTCACCAGCGCGGTGACGACATTTCCCTCGTCCGTGATCTTCGCAACGGCGTTTTCCCAATCCGCCGCGCGGGTGACGTCGAGCGTGATCACGCCACAGCGACCGGGAAACTCGGTGGCGATTTGCTCCGCCACATCGCGATTCGAGCGCACGCCGAGGTAAACGTGGCATGTGGGATCGCGCTCGAGGAACAAACGCGCGGTCGCCGCGCCAATGCCGCCGTTCGCGCCGGTGATGAGGATGGTTTGAGGGTTCATGGGGTGGTTCGGGTTTATTCAGTAACTCCGACTCGCCGTTCAGCGGAATAACTTAGAGTCAATCGCATGGCGTAAACTGAGGTTACACCAGCTCAAGGCCGTATGGCAGAAATGGATCGAAATCGCTGAGGTTGAGTGTGGCCAAGGGCACCTTGGCGGCGATGGCGGTTGCGGCGATGATGCAGTCCGGCAGGGAGCGGGAGCGGCGACCGGTTTCGCGGAACAAACGCGCCCCTTCGGCGGCAAGCTCGGGAGATACGGGCAACACGCCGTGTAGCAGGAATTCCATCGCGGCGATTTCCTCCGGCAGGACGGGGCCACACATAAACTCCGCCCATGCCATTGCACTGCAGTAGAACTTGCGATCTTCGACGATCCACTGCTCGACGTTCGTCACCACCTCGGCGCTGGCTTCACCCGCGTAGGCGATGAGGTAGTTGGTATCGAAATGGATCGAGGAGTGCATGAGGTTTTAACGTCGGGAGTCGTATGCCGTGGCGATCCATGCGGTGACGTTCACCTTGCGCTCCCGGAGACTCGCCCGGAGTTGCCGCGCCGTTTCGAGCCGCCTCTCAATGTCACCTGGAGATGTGGTGAGCTGCCGCTCGGCTTGTGCAACGGAACGGCGGACGACTTCGGCTTGCGAAACCTCCCAGCGTGCGGCGAGGTTTTTGAGCCGCTGGGCTGTTGCTTCATCCAAGGCGAAGGTGGTCCTATGGGTCATTGTTGACATACCATCATTGAATACCATTGAATTCGGATCGTCAAGACAGGTTGGAAAGAAGAATCAAGAACCATGGATTATCCTAAACGGGAAAACGAACCGCAATGGGAGCGGAGTCATTTCTTTTTCTAGGATGAGATGTTTCGGGTCAGGGTCGCGGAATACGCGTGCTGGTTGCCACCCGAGGCGAGGATGGTGGCGGAGGGTTGGCCGCTTTCGATCGCGCGGATCGCGGTGATGGTTTGGAATCCGCAACGCACGCCCATGCCTTCGCCGAGGGTGATGGCGGGGCTCAGACGCGGGCCATCGAAATCCGCGAGGACATCCGCTTCATCGCGGTCGGCGCGGGCCATGCCGGTGAGGCCGTCGATCAGCAGGGTGGCGGGATCTTCGTTGGCCGCCGCCCATGCTTCGCGGATCGCGGTGCGGCGTTCGCGGGCGTTGGTGTAGCAGAATGGTCCGTTGAGGTTTGCGATGGCGATGGCGGATGGATTCGCCTCGACGTAGATCGCGGCGGCTCCCTCGCTGGCGATGAGGCCGCGCGCATACAACCCGAGCGCCTCCATGGTGAGCCAATCGGTTTCTTCCGCGCTGATCACGAGGCAGCCATCGACCAAGCCGCCGGAGATCCATTCCTCGGCGATGCAAAGCGCGGAGAACCATCCGGCGGAATCGCCAATCAAGGTGTAAACCGGACCATCGCACCCAAGGAAGGTGGCGACGTGCCCGGCCGGCGCGTTGAACACGGTCTCGGGAAAAAGAATCGGGCTGGCGAGCGTGGGATCATCAAGGACTTCGCCAAAGAATCGGTTCGTGTAGTTCACGCAGCCATTCATGAACGAGACGACGATGCCAACGCGCAGTTCGCGGTTGTGGATTTTCTCCACACGCTCCGCGCCAATCGCTTCCTGGGCGGCGGCGACGGCGAACTTCGTCACATCGCTGGCCCGGCGCAGGCGCGGGTGTTTGGGCATCATCGGCCGCAAAGCGGCGCGATCGACCGCGCGGTGCCGGTAGGTGAGGGTTTTGCCGATGAGCTCGCGCGTCATTTCCGCGACTGGAATGTCGATGCCATCGACCACCGCGCGGTAGAGCGCGTCGCTGCCGCAACCTGCGGGCGAGACCGCACCGTGGCCGTGGATGTGGAGTGGAAATGGATTCACGGGTGGATCAATTCGGGTTGCGGAAAATCAAGGTGGCGTTCGAGCCGCCGAAGCCGAACGAGTTGGTCAGCGCGATGCGGATTTCCGCATCGCGGGGTTCGCGGATCAGGTCGAAGCGGCACGCGGGATCAGGTTCGCGGACGTGCAGGCTGGCGGGCAGGATCCCGTGGCGCATGGCAAGCAGGCAGATCGCGGACTCGATCGCCCCGGCGCCGCCAAGCAAGTGGCCCATAGCGGATTTCGTCGAGCTGACGCGGATGTTCCCTACCTCCTCGCCGGCCCATGCGGTGATTGCGTGCGCTTCGGCGACGTCGTTGAGCGGGGTGCCGGTGCCGTGGGAATTCAGGTAGCCGATGTCCCCCGGTCGCACGCCCGCTTCGGCGCACGCGGCGGTCATCGAACTGAGCGCGGCGACCCCCTCGGGATGCGGCTGGGTGAGATGATGCAGGTCGGTGGCCATGCCGTAAGCGCAAATCTCGGCGAGCGGCTCCGCACCGCGCGCGAGCATCGATGCCTCGGATTCGAGGAAAAACATCGCCGCACCTTCCCCGAGGGCGAGGCCGTCGCGATGCGCGTCGAAGGGACGCGGAATGCCGGATTCGGCGAGCGCTTGCAACGAACCGAAACCGGCAAACACGAGTTGGCAAAGCGCGTCGTATCCACCCGCCAGCGCGGATTCGGCGCGCCCGTTGCGGATCATGTGAAATGCCTGACCGATGGCGTTCGCACCCGAGGCGCAGGCATTCGAGATGATGCGCGTCTGTGCGCGGAACCCGAGCGCACGTTGGACCGTGAGCGATTGACGTTGTGGCTGGTAGTGCTCGATCCGCGAAAATTGCCTCCGCTTTCCCGGTGGGTCGGCGGTGGCCGCCTTGTAGTAATCCTCGCCAAGCGCCATCGCCCCCGCCGAGGTGCCGACCACAAACGGCGTGGCAGTCGCAATCACCGGCGAACCCGCGGTGGCAAGCGCCTGCGCGGTGGCATGCAGCAGCATGCGCGCACCGCGATCGGCACGCTCGGCCTCGCGGCGCGTGAGTGCGTGGCGGTCCATGGTTTCCCCAAGATCCGCCACGCCCGCCGTCTTCACCCGTTGTTGCGAGACGTCGAAGAAATCGATTTCCCGAAAATGCGCGCTGCCCGCCCGCATCGCCTCGTGGTGGGCGGTGGCATCATTTCCCATCGGCGAGACCATGCCCATGCCGGTCACGAACACACGCCGGAGCGGCCTCGTGGGTTGGTGTTGGGAAAATGAGGCAGGCATCCTGCTGGGAGGAAATGCGGGAACGCGGTTCTTGGCAAGGTGTTTGAAAGCGTTTAGAGCCAGCGCGTGCCTTTGCTCGATTCTTGGAACCTGTTTGCTTCGCGCGATGCAAGGAAGGTCGCGCTCTGGCATCCCGAGGCGCCCGGCGGATTGAGCTTCGGCGAGATCGACCGCCGGTCGCGCGAGATCGAACCCCACGGGCATCACGCCGTCGCGTGTGGGGAGTCGCTGGATTTCTTTCCCACCCTCATCGCCGCATGGCGTGCGGAAAAGCCGGTAATCTTGATCGAGACGGCAAGAAGCCCAGTGCACCCGATCCATGGTCCAATCCCGGATGGCACGGCACTCATCAAGCAGACCTGCGGCGCATCCGGCATTGAGCGCAGTCTGTTTTTCACGGCCGACCAAGTGCTCGCGGAGGCCAGGCGCAATATCGACGGCCTCGGGCTGCACGAGGGTCGGCGCGGGCTGGCGGCGATCTCGCTGGCGCACTCCTACGGATTCGGTTGTCTGGCGCTGCCGTTTCTGGTCGGCGGCATCCCGTTGGAAATCGTGCCCGGTCCGTTGCCGATGTTCATGCACGGCGCGCTCGCCAAGGGCGGCGAGATCTTCCTCCCCGGCGTCCCGGCAATCTGGAAAACGTGGTGGCAAACGGGCATCGCCGCCGACCCGGCGATCACCCTCGCAATCAGCGCCGGCTCACCGCTCTCACTCGAACTCGAACAATCGATTTTCGCGGAATGCGGGCTGAAGGTGCGGAATTTCTACGGCACCAGCGAGACCGGTGCGATCAGCTTCGACCGCTCGGATGCGCCGCGAACGTCGGCCGAATCGGTCGGAACGCCCTTGCCCGGCATCGAGGTATCAACCGATGGCGATGGCCGCATCCACGTCGCCAGCGACGCGCGTGCCGCTGGCTCTGATATCCCGATTTCGGAGGAGGAATTCGGCACTGCCCCATACCGGACGCACGACATCGGCGGATTGCGTGACGGCGACATTCTCATCAAAAATTGCGACGGCGGGGCGATCAACGTGGCGGGCCGCAAAGTGAGTCCGCTGAAATTGCGAGCCATCCTTGAAGCAAGCGACGGCGTCGTCTCCGCCGAAATCGCCCGCGGGCCGAGCCGGGATTTCGAGCGCTTCGAGGAAATCCGCGTCCACGTCCGCATCACGCCCGATGCCGACCCCAAACACATCCGCGAGGTTTTTCGCCGACAAACCGAAAGCTGGGAAATGCCGCGCAAGTGGGAGTTTGAAACCCTCACCCGCCGCTCAGCGTGATGATTGCCTGCGCAATCACCACATCGCCCACGGAGACTGCACCTTTGGCCTGAACCAAATTACCCATTCGCCCCTCGATACTGGCGGTGATGGTTAGGACGGTTTCCGCGGTGGCCGTGCCGAGGATTTTCGCGTTTTTCACCGAGGTAAGCCGCAGATCGACGAGCTTCGGGTGGGCCGGATCGGATTGAGCGACGACACCGGCGAGCTGCGCGATGGCCTCGATCATGATCACGCCCGGCCAGATCGGATTGCCCGGAAAATGTCCCTCCAAAAAGGCTTCCGTGCCGGTGATGGTGTAGGTGGCTGTGGCAGAAACACCCGGTTCCAACTCGCGGAGTTCCGAAATGAACCGGAAGGCAGGGCCATGGGGCAGTGATTGTAGCTCTTGATCGAATGACATGAACGGATTCACAATGCACGCCTGCCAGGCGCGATGACAATGTCCGAATCCAGAACCCTATCCGCGCCGGTGGCCCGAAAGGCCCTCATCCGTTTCCTCGCGGCCTGGATTTTCAGCATCGTCTATTGGCCTTTGTGGGTGGTTTGCATTTGCCTGCTGAGCATGGCAACCCTGCCGCTGATGCGCCATGCCGCGAGGCGGCGGCTCGGCCAACGCACCATCGCCCTCGCACTGGGTTCCTACATGAGCGCCTTGGAGATCCTCGGCATCATCCGCGTGGACGACACGGATCTCCGCAAACATGCGACCACTCCCGGCCCGCTGATCATCGCCTGCAATCACCCCGCTCTTTGGGACGCACCGCTCGTGATGCGCCGCATCGGGCGGGTGTTTTGCGTCATGAAAACGGATTTGGGGAGCAATCCGCTTTTCTGCAGCGGTGCGCGATTCGCCGGTTACGTTCCAAATTCCCCAAAACTGCGGATGATCCGCCAAGCGGTCAAACGCCTTCAAGAAGGCGGCAGGCTCCTGCTTTTCCCGGAAGGAACCCGCACCCGCCGCGAGCACGGCCTCATCAACCCATTTCGCCCCGGTCTGGCACTGCTTGCGCAACAGTCCGGCGCGCCCGTGCTCCCCGTCTTCATCACCACCAGCAACCCCTATCTCGGCAAAGGCTGGCCACTTTGGAAAATGTCCGAATTCCCCGTCTCCATCACATTCCGCGTCGGCGAACTCATCGAGATTGCCCCCGGCGAACGGGTCCGGGATTTTACCGGGCGGCTGGAGCAACGTTTCCGTGACGGCCTAGAATAGCCCCCTCGAAACATCAAAAATCCCGCAAAAAGAGAGCTATTTTCCGCTGCAATAATAATTTTCCTGGAAAATTATGTGCTTTGAGATGCTGTTTTATATTCTGTGCTTCCCGATTGGCCGGATGGCACTTAACTCACTGACTTGTCCACATCCATAAAACCCTGCGTCCTGATTCCTTCCTACAATGCAGGATCGCTTCTACGCACCACCGTGGCGGGCGTTTTGGAGCACTGGGATGATGTGTTTGTGGTGATCGATGGAAGCACCGATCGCAGCGATGCGGATCTCGAATCCCTCGCGGGGCAGCACGGAAGGTTGCGCATCCACCGCCTGCCGGTAAATCAGGGAAAAGGCTCGGCCGTGCTCGCGGGCATCGCGCTCGCTGAGGCGGAAGGGTTTACGCATGCGCTGACGATGGATTCCGACGGACAGCACCCGGCCGACTACATCCGGCGGTTCATGGAAGCCGGAGCGGCGCACCCCGAGGCCATGGTGCTCGGCGAGCCGGTGTTCGACGCCTCGGCACCCGCGTTGCGCGTGAACGGCCGGAAAATTTCGAACTGGTGGGCCAACCTCGAAACCGGATGGTGGGGTATTCACGATTCGCTCTTCGGCATGCGGCTTTATCCGATCGCGGCGTTGCGCGAGGTGTTCACGAAGACCGCCTTCGCCCGGCGGTTCGACTTCGATCCCGAGGTGGCCGTCCGTCTTTGCTGGCACGGCGTGCCCGTGATCAACCTGAAAACCCCCGTCCGCTACCTCACCGCCGAAGAGGGCGGCGTGAGCCAGTTCCGCTATCTGCGCGACAACACCCTGCTCACCGGCATGCACATCCGCCTGTTCCTCGGATTCCTCGCCCGCATCCCTCTGCTGATCCGACGCGGGAAAAACCCACTGCGATTCGCATGACCGACACCCCGCAAATCGCCTGCCGCATTTCCTCGCTTTGCTCCGGCCAGTGGCTGCCGCGCTACACCCGCAGCAAGATTATGACGGACCCGCTCTACGGCGGAATTCACGCGGAGCTCAAATCCAGCCCGCTGCCGTTGCTCGATATCGGCTGCGGACTGGGCATCCTCGCCATGACCTTGCGCGAACGAGGGTGGAAGAATCCGGTCTCCGGCATCGACTACGATGCGTCGAAAATCCGCGAAGGGAAAATCATGCTCATCCGCGGTGGTTATGATGGCATCTCCCTCGCACAGGGCGACGCCCGTACCGGCCTGCCGGATCATCAAGGCGATGTGACGATTCTTGACATCATGCAGTTTTTCGACGTCGAGTCGCAAAAGGAACTGCTCAAGGCCGCCGCCGCGCGCGTCGCGCCGGGGGGCAAGTTGCTTATTCGCAGCGGGCTTCGGGAAAAGAACGTGCGGTTCTTCATCACCTGGATCGTCGACCTCTTCGCCAAATGCACATTCTGGATGCGCGCGGCACCGGTGTGCTACCCGACCGCCGCACTCTTTCATGATGTGTTGGGGGCGGAGGGCTTCGAAGTGGAAGTGCGTCCGTTCTGGGGCAACACGCCGTTCAACAACTACCTGATCGTGGCGAAACGTCGGGAATGACAAGTCGCCAGCCGTTTTCTTCCGCAAGCGCGAGCACGTCCGCCACCACTTCCACCGCGATCGACGTGCCTTCATGAACGAGGATGATGCCTCCCTCCTTCGCCGATGCCCGAATGCGGCGGGCGACGTCCGCATGCGAGGTGGAAACGCCATCGAACCCGCGACTGCTCCAGCCGACCAAACGAAGTCCCAGTTTTTCCAAGACCGGGTGGACGAAAAAATTCGAGTGCCCCACCGGCGCACGAAACACCTGAGGCGGCTCACCGAGGATCGCCGTGAGCGCGCGCTGGCAGCGGACGATCTCCCGATACGTTCTGACCGGCCCGTGACACCAGAAAGTCGCCTGCGGATGACTCCACGTGTGATTGCCGATTTGGTGCCCGCGCCTCACGATTTCGCGAATCCATTCCGGGTGCCGCTCCGCCTTTTCTCCGATCACAAAAAACGTCGCCTTCGCACCGTGACGATCTAACAAATCCAGAATCGCTGGCGTATCATGCGGGTCGGGGCCATCATCGATCGTTATCCACACTCCGCCATCGCAGTTTGTTTCCAATGGCCCGAAAAGCCGTGAATTCGGCCTGAGTGTGCCCACCAGCAGAACGCCGAAGAGCACCAGATGTGCCGCGACGCCCGCGATCCAATAGCCCGAAAAGATCGCGACAAGCCCACCGACGAACAACGCAGCCACGGCAAAAAAACGGAATGTGAGTTGCGTGATCATGACCGCACAAAGGCATCCTCGAAGACAAACCACTCGTAAGCATGAGATTCCAGAAACGACATCAAGCGCCCGGCCCATTCACGACCGAGATCATCTTCGCGTCGACGCCGCCCCGCGACCTCCAGCGGCTCCTCGAACATGATGCGATAATGCCGGTGGCGGTCGCGGACCACATGTAACGGGTAGCACGGGCACTTTGAGATCAACGCCAGGACCATCGGCCCCCTCGGCAGCCGCATCGACACCTCACGTCGGTCGATCGGCACCTCCATGGCAACCACCTCATTCACCACCCGGTCGCTTTGGATCGCGACGAGTTCACCCTCCGAGAGCAGTCGTGCGAGTTCGATGCCGAGCAGGTTTTCGGATGAATTGTAATGCACCTTGAAATGCTCATAGCGCGCGACATCGCGCTGCAACTCGCGGCGGCGGATTTCCTGCAACAGCGGCGAGCGCTCCGGTGAGCGCACGGTGTGAAGATCGCGCCCGAACTTTGGGGAAAACAACGCGGCGGCGATGTCGTAATTGCCGGTGTGCGTGGTCAGCAGGATCGCCGCGCCCCGGGTGCCCCGGATTTCCTCGAAAACATCGAGGCCGTCGATTTCCCACGTCACGACTTTTTGTCCGAGCCGGACGCGCATCCCGTCGATACACGTCCAGCCGAAGTTCGCAAACACCCGGAAAGCCCCCACATACCCCTCCGCCCAACTCAGATCCGTGATGATCGCCCGCAGATTCGCGAGCACCGCCCGCCGTTGCGAGTGAGCCAACAAAAACACGATGAAGGTGAAAAAATACAGCAGCGCCGCCTCGATCACGAACGGCATACGGGGGAATGTGCCAATGCCCCAGAGCATCGCGCGGGTCGGGAAATCCCCAAAAACCCCGAAACGGGACACATCCTCCCCTTGATTTATTGGAACTTCGGGGCTTTGATGGGATGTCATTGGACGGTGGATCTGCGCGAGAGGCGAATTTCTATCCGGGTTCCGGCACACGATCAACCATGCAAACGATGAAGAAAAGGTCTCCCCGCCCCGTAGCCAGCGGCATCGACCGGTCCGCGGATTACGATGTGGTCGTCATGGGAGGTGCGTTTTCCGGAGCATCCACCGCGATTCTCCTCAAGCGCGAGTTCCCGGATCTGCGCGTCCTGATCATCGAGCGCACCGAACAATTCAGCCGGAAGGTCGGCGAAAGCACCTCGGAGGTGGCCGGTTGCTTCCTCTCCCGCGTGCTGCGCGTCGGCATGCACATGAATTCGAAACACATCTCGAAACACGGCCTTCGCATGTGGTTCCACGAAGACAGCGACAGCGCCCCCGGCCGCTCGACCGAAATCGGCCCGGCATATCAAGGCCGCCTGCCGACGTTCCAGGTGAACCGCATGACGCTCGACACCGAGCTCCTCCGCATCGCCGAATCGCTCGGCTGCGAAATCGCCCGCCCCTCCACCATCAAGGAGTTCGACCTCGGCGGCATCGGGAAAAATTCGATCACCTGGAAATCCGACGACGGCGAGACTCGCACCGTCACCGCAGGCTGGTTGATCGACGCATCCGGCAAAGCCGCGAAAATCGCCAAGCAGCGGAAAACCTGGCAGTCCCTCGCCGACGAGCATCCGACATCGTCGATGTGGACGCGTTTCCGCAACGTCACCTACCTCGATTCCGAAGAGGGCATGCACCAATTGGAAGGCGCAAGCCGTTGCGTGCTCGCCCAGCGCGGATACTCAACCAACCACCTCATGGGCTTCGGTTGGTGGTGCTGGATCATCCCGCTCGACAGCGGCGAAGTCAGCGTTGGCATCACGTGGGACTCACGGCTTTTCACTCCACCGGGCAATGGCACCATGAGCGAACGGCTCAAAGAGCACCTGCTCAAGCACCCGATCGGCAAAGTGATGTTTGAAAATGCCGAAGCCGTCGAAAACGACAACCAATACTACAAATCGCTCGCCTACTGGTCCGACGAAGTCACCGGCGACGGCTGGGCCGCCGTGGGCGACGCCTGCGGGTTCATGGACCCGCTTTACAGCCAGGGCCTCGATTACTGCGCCCACTCCGTCTATGGCTCGTTCGCCATGTTGCGCGACCACTACTCCGGCGAGTGCGTGAAAGAGACCATCGCGTTCCGCAATCAGGAATTCAAACGCAGCTACTTCGATTGGTTCAACGCCCTCTACAAAGACAAATACTGGTATCTCGGCGACGCCGAGCTGATGCACGCCGCCTTCCTCATGGACATCGGCACCTACTTCATCGGACCGGTGCGCTCGGTCTATGAAGACGAGGACGCCGAATTCTCCCGCATGCCGTATTACGGACCCGCCGGGAAATTCTTCGCCGGATTCATGGCATTCTACAACCGGCGCTTCGTCTGCCTCGCAAAAAAGAAAATCACGGCGGGCACCTACGGCAGCAAGAACCTCGATCAGGCATACCTCATCACCAAAAGCTTCAACCCCGATTTCTCCAGCTTCAAGGCGATCCTCAAGGGCATGAAAGCCTGGCTGAAAATCGAGATCAAACACGCCTTCACCCCCGCCGCCAAAGACGTCGCGGAACCCTCAGCCGCGACCCCGCTTCCACAAGCCGGGCAATACCGTCACGCTTAACGCGGTGGTGAGCAGCACGCCGAGGCTGCAAAGCAGCCCCATGCTCCGCAGCGTCTCGTTCGATGCGAAAAGCAGCGAGCCAAAGCCGATCGCGGTTGAAAGCCCGCAGAAGCAAATCGCCTTACCCACCCCGTTCCACACCTTGCTGAAATCCCCGCCGCTGCGGCGCAGCGCGAAGATCAGGTGAATGCTGTAATCGATGCCCGTGCCGATGATCAGCGGAATCGCCATGCCGCTTAGGAAATTCCACGACATGCCTGTGAGGGAGACCAAGGCATTCAGCAGCAGCAACGCCGAGACCAACACCGCGATGGCCGCCGCCGCATCGCGCAGCGAACGAAACACAAACACCAGCAGCAACAAAAGCACACCCGCCGCCGGTAGGAAAATCACCTGGAAATCGCGCTTCACCATCGGCAGCAACACCCCTTGCAACACCGGCCAGCCGGTCAACGTGTGATCTTCGGAAAACAATGGATCAAGCGCGTCCATGCCATCCGCTGTCACCACTTCCCGCGTCCTCACGGAGCCGGCGAGGTGATGTTTCCCGTCACTCGATCGGCTCACGAACATTGCGGCCAACTCACCAAGGTCAGTTCCATCGCGAGAATTTGAATTGTCTGAGGAAGTCGGATCAGAGGCAGCGGGCGAGACGCCCGTGCCACGTGGTGCGGGCGTCTCGCCCGCTGCCAATGCCTCCAACACCTGTGCATTCAGCGCCACACCTTGCTCGCTGAAGCCACCTTCACGCATCGCCGCGACGATCGCCTCCCGCTCGCCGACCATGCGCTCGATCACCTCCCGATTCGCCTCCGCGTTTGCCCGGCTGGGAATCATCTCCTTCGGCCATTGCACGGATTCCACCACCCCGCTGTCACGGACTTCCGCCAGAGCCACCTCCACCTCATCCGCCACCGCGCGCAGTTCCTCCCACGAATCCGCCGTGGCAATCACCTGAAGGTTCTTTTCCGACCACGCCGGAAATTTCTCCTGCATCGTCTCGAATGCCGCAGCCGCCTCGCTTGATTTCGGCTCCACCATCGAGAAATCGAAACTCACGCCCGGCGCACCCTTCCATGCGAACACCGCAAGCGAACCGAGAACGCAGGCCGCTACCACCGAGCCAGAAGCCACCACCCCGAAAAATGGCGCGCCTAACAAAACCCGCGGTTTCCGCATCGGAAACCGCCGTAGAAACAACGGTGCCAACCCGAGCATCACCAACGCCCCCGTCACCAAGCCGATCACGATCAATCCGCCGAGCTGGCGCACGCCGGTGAACGTGCTCATCATCAACAACCCGAAGACCGCCGCCGTCGTCGCCGCCGCCCACAAGATCGCGGGAGCGAGTTCGCGGCGCAACGCCCGCGCGGATGCACCACCCGCGGATTCCCGCGCGATCACTACCGCGTAATCAATCACCAGACCTAACAAAATCGCAGCAAAACCCACGCTCACAAGATTCAACGTCCCATAGACCCAGCCCGCGACGCCGAGCGTCACCAGAAATGTCATCCCCAACAGCCCCGAGATCATCACCAACTGCCCGGGATGGCGCTGCACCAGCAGAAATAACAAACCAACCAACGACGCCGTAAGCATGATCGTGCCCGTCATGTCGCGCTCCATCCCCGCGCCGATCTCCGCATTGAAAACCGGCCCGCCCGTGAGCCGGAACGTCAATCCAAGCTCCTCCAAGCCCGGCCATGCCGCCACCGCCTCGCGGATTTCGCCGACCCACAACGCGTGATCGCGATATCCCGCCGCGACATCCTCGCGGGATATCAACAGGATGCGCGCCCGGCCGTCGTCCGATTGAAATCCGGCATCACCATCCGCCAAAGCCCGCAACCCCGGATGTTGCAGGAAGCCCAGCGGATCGTATGCCGCCATCGTCGATTGTTCCGCATCGAAAGACGTGCGGATCGTCTCCATCACCGACGCAAGGTGAGCGGCAAGCGCATCGCGATCTAACGTTCGCCGCGCAAGCTCCTCCACCGCCTCCGGCGGTGCGTCCCGCCAAATATCCGCCAACGCCACCGCAAACAACTCGGGATCTTCCTCGAACTCCGATTGATAGAGTATCTTTGCCGGCGCGAGCCTGCCCCGGAGAAAATCCGCCAACTCCTCGGCATCCTCCACCGCCACCTCCTCCGATTCGCTCTCCAAAAGCACCACCACCTGCCGGTCGTTGTCGAAGTGCGCCTGTGCGACTTTCAACGCCTCCACCGCGGGAACTCCACTCGGCAGCACTTCCAGAATGTCCGTCGCAAATCGTAACCGCCACAACCCGCTCACGGAAAACCCGAGAACAAGCGCGATCAACATCCATGAGACGATCCGGCTCCGCACCCCCGCAACCTACGCCGCCCACCGGGGATGTGAACCACAAAGAGGGGAGCGCGGGCGTCCCGCCCGCACGTAGGCTGATTCGTGAGAATCAGATGGGTGGACACCGACGCGCCCAGCGAATCGCGGTTTCACAACCGCGCCTACGCCCGCCCTGAGCCATACCTACGCACGTAGGCTGATTCGTCAGAATCAGATGGGTGGAGGTCGACTCACCCAACGAATCGCGGTTTCACAACCGCGCCTACGCCCGCCCTGAGCCATACCCCCGCACGTAGGCTGATTCGTGAGAATCAGATGGGTGGGGGTCGACTCACCCAACGAATCGCGGTTTCACAACCGCGCCTACGCGGCACTCCCCGTAATCCCGCATTGAGCCATGCCCCCATCGCATGTAAACAAACCCATGCTGACCCGCCCCATCTGCCTCGCCGCATTCCTGCTTGGCCCGATCGTCCACGCCGGCGACGACCTCGCGCCGCTGCGCACCGCCTTGGAGCAGCAGGCGAAGCACCGCACCGTCAGCGTCGCCATCCGCCAAACCAAGCGCATCCCCGCGCTCACCGAGGAAATCGTCGAACGCGGCCAACTCTGGCTCGAACCGGGAAAAGCCTTCCGCTGGCAGCTCGGCACCCCGCCCGCGCAAACCGCCGTGTTCGATGGCACCAAGGTCTATCTGCTCGATGAGACCGCCAAAACCGGCATCGAACTGGCACCCGACGACCGCCGCGCCAAGCCACTCCTCCTGATGCTCGGTTTCGGCGAAGCCGCGTCGCTCGACCGGATGCGGGAATCCTTCACCGTCAAGGCCACCAACCACATCGGCGAGCAATTCGCCGTGAGCCTTGTGCCGAAAGGACGGCTGAAACGCGTACTTGAATCGATGCACATGCAGATCAACACGCGCACGTCGTTCATCGAACGCATCGAATGGACCCAGCGCGACGGCACGGTCGTCGTCACCGAGTTTTTTCCCCCAACCCTCAACCAGCCCCTCCCCTTCGGAAGTTTCCGCATCGATCGCGAAGCCTACCGTTGGGAATAGACAACTCGTAGGCTTGCTCGTGAGAGCAAGAATCGCGGTTTCACAACCGCGCAAAGCACGTAGGCTCATTCGTGAGAATGAGATGAGGTGGACGACGACTCACCCAATGAATCGCGGTTTCACAACCGCGCCTACCCACCGCGCACCGCGAATGTCTCCGCATCCTCCACGCCCCAGATCAAATGTCTCGAACTGTGCCGGAGCAAGCCACGGTTGTAGGCCGATCGCGTGCCCACTCCCGATGCCATGCTCGCGATCACCCGGCTCATGTGGCGCTCCATCAACTTCGCGGGATTGAGCGGATTTTTCCCTGCCGCCAGTTTGCTTCCGGCCTCATGCATCCGCAGGATCCGGCCGTCGTAAAAATACTCGATCAATTCCTGCCACGACTTGTGCCATGCCAGCAGCCTCGCGCAGTAGCGGCTCAAATCCCGCGCCGCAGGATGCCGCTTCGCAAACACCAGGGCATCCAGCAAGCTCGCCGACTCCAATGCCATGAACAATCCAGGCGAGAGCATCGGGTCCACAAAGCCGAAGGCATCGCCCAGCATGATCCACCCCTTGCCATGGCCGCGTTCGCTGATGAGCTGGTAGTTCGTGTAGGTCATCACGTCGCTCACCCGCCGCGCATGGCGCCCTTTCTCCCGCAACAGCGGCTCCAGATCGATGGCGTTTTCCAACCGGCGTTCCGGCGTATCGCCAAGTCGTTTCGCCGCCCCCTTGTCGATCACGATCCCAACGGAAAGTTTCCCGTCCAGCAGCGGAATCCGCCACGACCAGCCGTTTTCCAACACCGAAATGATCACCTGCCCCGGCTCCACCTCATCGTGATCGAAATCCTCAAAGTGGGCGAAATGCGCCACATCGCTGCGCCCGCCACGCGCCGCACCAATCCCCAGTATGCGTGCGAAAAGCCGGGCCCGCCCGGTGCCATCGATCAACCAATCCGGGTGCTCCTCCAACCCGGCGATCGCCAGCGATTCCGGAGCAAGTGCGATCTCGCGCTGCGGATCATCCGATTTCACCAACACCGCGCGATGGTCCACAAATCGCACACCTAGCTCGACCGCGCGGTCGCGCAACAGCTTGTCGAATCGCGGGCGCGGCACATTGTAGGCATAGCCCGGAGCCTTTCCTCCGCAATCGCGGAAACGGAAGTGGATCCGCGTGCCCCTGCCGTGGAAAAACGAAGCGCCTGGCTTGCGCAGCGAAAACTCCGCCACCCGATCTTCGATCCCGAGCTGCCGCAGCACCGGAATCACCGATGGAATGAGCGACTCGCCGACTAACAGCTCAGGCCGCTTGTCGTCATCGAACACCACCGGTCGCATGCCGCGCATCGCGAGCAAACAGGCCATGGTGCATCCGGCCGGACCGGCTCCGATGATTGCAATCGTAGGGACATCGACAGACATGAACTAAATGCGTTTTACCTTTCCACTGGCCGTCAGCGCAATGCTTTCCACAGATTCAATCCGCATCGGGATTTTGTATGCGGCGAGCTTCCCGGTGCAGAATGCCTTGAGCGCTGCGGGCTTCGGCATTTCATGGCCAACCTCCAACACCACCTCGGCACATGGATATGCCCCGAGCGTGGGATGACTGCCCGCGTATGCCCGTGAAATCCGGATTGCCGAATACTGGTTCAGCACGGCCTCGATCTCCTCGGGAAAAACCTTGAGCCCGCCGATGTTGATCACGCTCTTGCGGCGCCCGTGCATCACCACCGTGCCATCCTCCATCACCTCCGCAAGGTCGCCCGTCGCAAACCAGCCGTCCTCCAATACCTCCGCGCGCGGCTGCCACGGGCATAGATACGCATCGAACATCCCCGGCCCCTTGAGCAGCAGTTCACCATCTTCGGAGGCCTTCACCTCATATCCCGGCAACGGCTGGCCGAGCGCGGTCGGCAGGTCGCGGGCGCGCAATCGATTCAACAATGGCAATCCCACCTCGATGATCCCGAACGCCTGCGTCACCGGGATTTCAAAGCGTTTCTCAAACGCAGCCGCCACCTCCGCATTCAGCGCCGATGCCGTCGATATCGCCATCCGCAATTCCGGCAGCGGCCCGGCCTCCGCACACTGCGCCAGCCGCGCGAAATGAAACGGGCTGCCATAAAGCAGATTCGCCCCGCTCGCCCGCGCCGCGCGGAAAACCGCCTCCGGCTCGTGCGAGCTTTCCAACACCGTCGCCACCCCATGGTAAAGATACAGGATGATCGTCACCGCGAAGTGATGCGCCATCGGCAAGGTCCACAGCACGCGATCACCCGCGACGAGGCCCAACCCCGCATTGGCGGCGACGATGCGTTCTAACAATGATTCATGCGAAAGAATCACCCCCTTCGAAGCCCCCGTCGTTCCCGAGCTGAAGCGGATGAACGCCGGATCGAGCGCCTCGAATTCCGCCACCGGAAACGACGGACGCTCAGGCGTGAGCGAATGGATCACCACACCGCCGAGACCCAATGGCAGTGCGATTCCAGCGTCATCCGCCATCACCAGACAATCGAACGCACACGTTGCGATCAAGGCCCCGCGCTCCGCATCGGCAAGTTCATCCGGGATCGGCACAAAACACCCGCCCGCATCCAACACCGCCAACGCCACCACGATGTATCCCGGCCCGTTCGGAAACCTCACCCCCACGCGCGGCACTCCACCGCGCCGGAAGCACTTCATTTCTAACAAAATCTCACGGATCTCATCCACCGCCGCAAACAAGTCGTCGAAGGTGATTTCCACACCCTCGCCGCGCACCGCCACTCGCTGGCCATGCCCCCGCTGCCGGATCTCGTTTACGATGTTCACCAATGGTCAAAAGGAATAACTCACCCCGAGGCTGAATCCCAGCACATCGATGCCCGGATTCGGATCGGTCTGCCCGCCATTCGAAAGGTGCATAAACGAAGGCCCACCGAAAACCGAGAAATCCTTACTCACCTGATAGCGCACCCCCGCTTTCGCAAACCAGTTCAGCGTGAAATCCTGGCCCTGCCCGCCAATCACATCCGTGCTGTTGGTCACGCCCACGCCGCCACCGACTGATAGATAGACCGACCATTGTTGATCCTCCGACCACCACTCCAGCGATGGCGCGCCGGACAGGCCGAAATAATAATCCTCCGGCCCATCGACGATCCATGCCGCGATCAACGACGCCTGATTCCGGATCACCCATGTCGAGCCGCCATCCAACCTCCACTCGAAAACCGCCGGGCTGCGCCATGAGAAAATTGTCTGCGCGATCGTGTAATCGATCGGCGTCAGGTTGCCCACCTGCCACATCACCCCGCTCTCGACGTCAAACGCGTGCCTTTCCCACGGGGCCGGATGTTCTTGCTCAACCGCGGACGCAAACGTCACGAGGCATGCGTAAATGGCGGCAATCGTGCGGTGCATGCCAAAGCAATAGTCCTTCAAAGCACCACTGACAATGCGCGATACGTTCGATCACTTGCGTCCGTTGCCTCGGCGGATTTTTTCACGGGGTTTTCCGCGCAATCACGAGAGTCAATGGAGCCACCACAATCCTGTGGTGGATGGCGAATGTGATGCGAATGAGCAGGGCGCATACGCGGCTCAATCATTCGCTTTCCATTCGCCCACACGACATGAGTGTCGTGCCTCCACAAACTCATCGCGCCCGTGCAAAAATCCGCCATGCCCCCACCTCACCCCCCCTTCAATCCATTTCCCGATCACTTGCGTCCGTTGCCGCGGCGATCCGCCCGCTCGCCTTTGCGGTGCAGCCACTCGAAGCCCAGGTTGAAAACCAACACGCCACCCAGCGCACACGCCAGCCCGCCGAAGCCGAGGCGCGCCCACTCATCCGTCATCGTCCACACAAACTGCCCGATGCAAAGGATCGAGACGAAAAGCAACGTCGGTGCACGACCCGCCTTGGCCACCACGAAGGCGCCGAGCGGCGCGCCCAAGGCCACCACCGGTGCCGCCGCCAACCAGTTTTCGTAAACCCCGGGCTGCATCGTGCCCGTCAGGTTTTTCACCGCCACACCCACCAACGAGGTGAATGCCATGATGATCACCGAGCTCGGAATCGCGATCTTCAAGTCGGCCTGGCAGAGCAGCACGAGCAGCGCGTAAAGCACCATATCGATGCCCACCCCCGTGATCGACGCCACCGTCGCCCCGGCGAACAGGCCGACGAGAAACCCGGCATTGCGATCAAACCGGTGCGCCCCGGGTGCCAGCCCCTCGTGTTTTGCCAACTCCTTGAGCCGGTAACAATGCAGCACGCCGAAACTGCACCACACGATCGCAAACAGCACCTTGATCACCAACGCCGGCACCAGCGGCGCGATGTAGAGAATCCCGAGCGGCGTGCCAATTAGCGAGCCAAGCATGGCCCACCGCACCATCGGCCATTCGACCGGCTGCCTGCGGGCGATGATGAAGATTGACGCGCTTGTCATCCCGATGCTCTGCACCGCGAAACTGAAATCCCGACCCAAGGTCGCCGGTTCGCCGAAAAGCAGCACCAGGATCGGAAATCCGACGGTACCGCCGCCCATCGGCGTCGATCCCGCGGCATAACTTCCAAGCGCCATCGCGATCGCGATCCCCTTGTGCGCCAGCAGCGTGCTCCAATGATTTCCCCCCACCACCAGCGTGAGCCAGCAGGAAAAGAAAAGCCCGATCCAGATGAACCAGGGAACAAGCGACGGTGTGGAGCGGCGAAACATGCGCAGCCGGAAAATGCCCGGTTGCCAGCGAGAAGCAATGCCGGGATTCCAACGAATCCAAAAGATCAGCTTTCCCCCATCGACTGATGCAGCGAGTCGGCCACGCGCCATGCGTGATAGACGGTTCCATTCAGCCAGCGCAGCGATTCAAGTTCGCGGGTGGCATTGGCGGGTTGCGCCTGCCCGTCGGCAAGTTCCCGCAAGACGCGGTCGCGGCGAACTTTGCGGAGATCGCGTACGGCGTGCGATGCCTTTTCCAGCTGACCAACCGGTGGCTCGCCCCGCGTCGAGGTATCCTCATTGCACCATGTGATCCATGCACTCAAGGCGTCGTGCGCAAGTTGCACAGTGTGCTTGGTCGGCTCGTCGTCGGGCAAGGCGATGTGGGGCAGGTCGAAATCCTCCGCAAGGCGCACCATGTGGTCGTATGCATGGAGCACACGAAGGCGGCGGGCCGACAAGGGGGCGTTGTCGACGCTGGCACGCGCGCTATCCATGATGAAATCGCCAATGTGCGTGAGCTCCGTTGCGGTTTCCGGACGCGCCGCAGCCGAGTTTTTCATCCGCGTCTGGACGTATGCGAAAGCATCATTGGTGAGCTCCGCCATCGCACGCCATGAGGCTTCGAGTGCGATCGAGCCCCCGGCTTTCGCCAGCGTAGGGTCGAGGCGGGAAATCGCGGAAATGCGCCCCCGCCCGGTCATCCACTCAATCATCCGCGCATACGCACCCATCCACGGAAAAAAAACGAGGATGCCAGATAGTTTCAACGACGTGTGAAAGACCGCCACCGTAAGGACGCCGGGGTCATCCTCCAGCGCCCCACCCATCCAGACCGCAGCGAAGGCAAGGTGACGGAATACCAGCAACGCAACGAGCCCGAGAATCAGATTGAAAAGAATGTGCGAAAGCGCCGTCCGCTTCACCGCCAGCCCTGCGCCGATCGAAGCCAGCGCGCCGGTTGCCGTGGTGCCGATATTCTGTCCGATGATCAACGCGAATGCCTGGTCGATGGTGATGCCGCCTGCAGCGAGTGCCACCAGAGTGGTGGCGGCGGCGGCGCTCGAGCTTTGCATCACCACCGTCATCACCGCGCCGATCAGCGCCAGCAGCCAGATCGCGCCCGGGCCGGTTCCGGCCCAGCGATCGAGCTGCCAGTCGACGCCCGCCATACCCGATTGCATGGTATCGATGCCGACGAAGAGCAGACCGAATCCCGCCAGCACCGCACCCACCGCGCGCCACCGATGGCGGCCAAGCATCCAGAGGAACGCTCCAATCCCGAGCATCGGCATGGCCGCGGCGGACACCTTGATTTTGAAGCCAAATACCGCCACCAGCCACGAGGTCACGGTGGTCCCGAGATTTGCCCCCAACATCACCGCGACTGCCTGCGGAAACGTCACCAACCCGGCGCTGACAAATCCGATCACCGCGAGGATCGCGGCGCTCGATGATTGCACCACGGCGGTGAACATCGCGCCGGAGAGCACGCCGCTGAGCTTGCCGGACACGAGTTTCTGCAACGCACGGCGCAGCCCGTCGCCCGCGAGGTTTTTCAACCCTTCGGTGAGGTGGTGGATGCCAAGGAGGAACATCCCCAAGCCACCGGCCAGCAATCCCATCGATCCGATCTCCATGGATGGGAGACGTTAATCCACCGAGCCGCCTCCGCCAAGCCGGAACCATTCGTGAGCCATCAGGCGACAGGCACCAGTTTGTATGGGTGCGTGCGCTTCGACGCCCAATGTGCGACGTAGAGCCCGCCATCGGCATCCAGGCAGACGTCGTGGCAGTTGAGAAACGGCTTGGGTTCGATGTTGCGATAGAGCGCGGCTTCGCCATCGGCACTGGCAACCGGTGGCTGCCCGCCGATCAGGGAAACCGGTTGGTTTTTGCCGTCGAGCACCATCACGAAGCCACGGAAATCGCTCCCCCAATTGAGGCGGCCGGAGTTAATGACGGCGAAGAAGACATGTTCGCCGTGAATCACCGGACGACAGATCCACGCGCCGGGAAACTCCACATGCCCCAGGTTTTCCCCGTCGAGCGACAAGGTGAAAAGCTTGTTTGCCGCACGCGAGGTCACGAGGAGCTTCGGGTTAGCCGCGTCGCGACCATCGAAAGCGACTCCGTGAATGCACTTGAATCCCTCGTGACGGTAAGCACCTTTCAGCTCACCCTTCGCGGTGTAGTGGAGCAGATAGTCGCGCCCGTATCCATCTGCCACGTAAAGGTCGCCATTGGCGGGATTCACCGCGGTTTCGGTGGGGCAGAAATTTTTCTCCTCCTTGTAGTCCCCCGTCCCCTCGGGCCAGGCGAGCGTCATGATTTCGCGCCCCTGCATATCGAGCTTCACCACGATGCGGCGCTTGGTGTCGGTGAGCCAGAGGAACTCCTCGCCGTTTTCCTCGGAGATATTGAGTCCATGGATGCCAGGATACGTGGTTCCGAAGGTGCGGATCACCCGCCCATCAGGGGAAAACTCGATGAGATTGTTTTCGGTTTGGGTCGTGCAGAGAATCAAATTTCCAGCTCGGGTGCGGGCGAACTCATGACAATCGGCAACCTCCAAGCGGCTTCCAGCGCGCTTGAACGCCCAGTCTTTGACGAGACGGAAACGGAATTTCCCCTGCCCCATCACTTCGGGGTCGGGGTCGGCCGCTGCCGCGATTCCCGCACCCAAGGGAGAAACCGCAGCGGCGGCGGCGAACGAATTGCGGAGAAACCGACGGCGCGTGGAATTAAATGAATCCATGGTCCGGGAGTTTTTCCAAGAACGATGCATCGTCAACCCTTAAAGCCACGCGGGCCGAGATTCAGACAAGCCCCTATCCCGGCACCCTCATTCTCACCGCATCACGGCGATGATGTGAAATGCGGCGGCGAAAAAAACGAGCTGCGCAGCACCAAGCGCGAGCAACCGGTTCATCGCGGGCCCCGGCGGCATCGTCAGCAGCCCCCAGAGGATGCGAAGTCCGATCAGGAAAACCGGAACGCTGGCAATGGCGAAATATGGCAGATCGAAGGCCATCCAGCCAAGACCGAGGAATCCGGCGAGCTTCACTTCCAGCCAGACAATTGCGATCGCGTAGCGCGGCCCAAGGCGGACGGCGAGCGTGCGCTTGCCGGTGGTGGCATCCTCCGCGCGGTCGCGCAGGTTGTTCACCGAGATGAGCACCGCCGAGAGAAGACCGACTTGGGTGCCAAGCAGGATCGCCTCGCCCGACCAGATGCCGGTCTGCACGAACACCGTGCCGGCCACCGCGATCCAGCCGAAAAAAAGAACGACAAACAACTCACCAAGCCCGCGATACGCGAGTGGAAACGGCCCGCCGGTATATCCATACGCAAGCAAGAGCGAAGGAATGCCGATCGCCAAAATCGGCCACCCGCGCGCCATCACCAACACCGCCCCGAAGACCGAGGCGGCGAGACAGAAAACCATGGCCCAGCGCATCACCCGCTCGGGCGACATCAACCCGCTGGCGGTGACCCGCGTGGGGCCGACGCGATCTGCGGTATCCGCACCCTTGCGATGGTCGATCGCATCATTGAAAAAATTCGTGGCGATCTGGATGCAAAGCGCGCCGCCGAGCGTGCAACCGGCAAGCACCCAATCGATCGTGCCGGTAAGTTTCCATGCCAACACGCAGCCGAGCCAGACCGGCACGATCGCGGCGGGCAGGGTTTTCGGGCGGGCGGCGAGAAGCTCGGGAGAAATGAAGGACATGGAATCGGACTTCAGGAAATCGCGTTGCGGATTTTTTCCAACCCACGGCGCATCGCATCAGGCGGGCAGGCGAAGTTGAAACGAATCCAGCCGGGCCAGCCGAAGAACGCACCGTCGGATAAAAACAATCCGGCGATTTTCTCGAAATGCTCCGCCGGGTTCGCAACGCCGAGTTCGCGAGCATCGATCCACGCGAGATACGTTGCTTCGCCAGGGTGGACGCGCAGCGGGGCGCACTGGGAGTGAATGAATTCGACGAGCTCATCGCGATTTGCGCGAAGGCGCTGGATCAACCGCTGCCGCCACGGTTCCCCATCGCGGTATGCGGCCTCGGCAGCGTGGTAGGCGAGCGCGTTGATCTCGGCCAGCGTGTGACCACGGGCGGCTTGAAAACGGCGGCGCAGCGAGTCGTCGGGCGTGACGGCATATGCATAACCGAGGCCCGCGATATTCCACGTCTTGCTCGGCGAGAGCAGGGTGATCGACCGGGCGCGCAGCGGCGCGGGCAGATTCAGCGCGGAAAAATGCGGCGTCGCCCGCTCATCGAGGATCAGATCGCAGTGGATCTCGTCGGACATCAGCACAAGATCGTGAGACTCACAGAAGTGTGCGAGCCGCTCGATTTCCTCACCGGTGAACACGCGGCCGAGCGGGTTTTGCGGGTTGCAAAGGAAAAACACCCGCGTCGCCGGGGTGACGGAATTTTCCATCGCCTGCCAATCAAACTCCCAGCGACCGTCGACAAAGACGTGATCGACCGTGATCAACTCCACCCCCGGCGCATCGCGATGCACACCGAGGAATGGGGGGTATACCGGAGTGCACGTCATCACCGCCTCGCCGGGCTTGCAGAAGGCGCGCGCGGCAAGTGAAAGCGCGGGCACCAATCCACCCAGGTGGGTGATCCATTGCGGATCGACGTCCGGAGCGTTGCGGCGCGTGCGCAGATAATCCAGCAGCGGAGGCTCAAGTCCGGGCTGGGGTTGGGCGTAACCGAAAATCCCGTGCTCCACTCGGGCGTGGATCGCATCGAGAATTTCCTGAGGGGATTTAAAATCCATGTCCGCGACCCAAAACGGGTCGAGATCGGGCTTGCGGTCGTACTTGATGCATCCGGTGTCGCGGCGCGGGATGATGGTGTCGAATTCGTCGTTCACGCGGGTGATTTGGCGTCTGGCGGCGCGTTCGGCAAACCGAATCTGATTTCGCGCGTCGCACCGCGGGTGTCCGGCTCCTCGATATCGAATCCCTGATTGATGTTCCTTCTTCCAACCGTGGGGATCCTGTTGCGGGTGCGAATTTGACTTGGCGGCCATGGAAGCCAGCGATTAGAAAGGGTCCCGGTGATGCGTTTTTTCAAATCCGAGGCAGGCGCAGTCGTTCTCTGGGTAGTGGCCTCGATTGGATTGGCGGCGCTGATTTCGCCATGGTTGTTCGACTTGGGGAAGGACTTTGCGGCACAACATGCCGAGAGCGGTGGGTTGTTCGGCAGGCTCGCCGGGTCGTGCGAGCGGGCGAAATTCAGCCGGTATTTCAACCGCTCGCTGATGCTTTCCGCGCTGGTGCTGTTTTGGCCGTTGTGGCTGCGGGTGCGGATGATCGGACGCAATCGCGCGGGCGTGCCGTCGCCGGCATCGGAGGGCCTTGGATGGAGACCGGGGCTCATTCAATGCGTGGCGGGCTTCGCATTGGCGGCCTCATTGCTCTGGCTGCTCGGCACCGCCGTGGTGGCCGTTGGCGCGTTCGTCCCCATCGAGAAACCCGTCTCCGCGGCAAAACTCCTGAACCAAGCGCTGTTTCCCGCGATTGGAGCATCCATCGTCGAGGAGTGGCTGTTCCGGGCGTTACTGATGGGCCTGTGGCTCCGAATCAGCAGACCCATCATGGCCTGCATCGGCACCTCGATCGTTTTTGCCTTCCTGCACTTCCTCGAGCCACCGCACGGAGTCGAGATTGCCGATCCGCGGGCCTGGAGCTCCGGATTCGAGCTGCTCGGCTGGATCATGCGCAGCTACCTGAACCCACAATTCATCGCCGCGGAATTCCTCACCCTGTTCGTCGTCGGCATGACCTTGGGCTGGGCGCGCCTGCGCACCGGCTCGCTCTGGCTCCCGATCGGCATGCACGCGGGGTGGATCTTCGCATTCAAGAGTTTCAACATGCACCACGTGATTGGTGATACCAACGTCCTCGGCAGCCTGCTCGTCGGCGGCACCTTGAGGGCCGGCTTGCTGCCATTGGCGACGCTCACGATCACATGGGTGCTGATTGCGCTGGCCATCCGGAGACTCCCCGGAGGAGCCTCCCATGCGGAATCCAGGCCCTAGGCTTTTCCGGCTTCCATGCTTGCCAGATAGAAACCCTCCCGCTAAATCGTCTTCCACCCATGACAACCCAACACGAAAAATCCAATCAGCGCCTCTTCTGGGGCTGCTTCATTGCCTTGATCGCCACGGCCTTCGCGTTCATCACGCGGATGTTCCTCATCGGCGATTGGGCGGCTCAGTTTGACCTGGACGCCGCACAAGTCGGCCGCCTCGCCGGGATCGGCATCTGGCCGTTCGCCGTCAGCATCATCCTGTTCAGCCTCGTAATCGACAAAATCGGATACAAGGTCTCCATGATCATCGCGTTCATCGGCCACATTGTTTGGGCCATCATGGGCGTGAGCGCCTACTTCATCGGCCAGGCTGGCAACAACGACGCCGCATTCACCCTGATTTACTGGGGATCACTCATCTGCGCCCTCGCCAACGGCACCGTCGAGGCGTTCATCAACCCGGTCGTCGCCACCGTGTTCAGCAAGCAGAAGACCAAGTGGCTCAACATCCTGCACGCCGGATGGCCGGGCGGCCTCGTACTCGCCGGCATCATCGTGATTTTCATGGGCAACATGTCCTGGGGCTTCAAGGTCGGCATCATCGCGCTGCCGGCCGTCGTTTACCTGATCATGTTGATCAAGGTGGATTTCCCGGTTCAGGAACGCGTCGCCTCGGGCGTGACCTACCGCCAGATGCTCGCCGAATTCGGTATTCTCGGCGCGCTCGTCGTCGGCTTCCTCACCACGCTGCAGCTCATCGACTTCGCAACCGTCGGCGGAAGCGTCGAAATCAGCAACGCCACGAAAATCTTCTTCATCCTCATCGGCGTCGCCATGGTGGTGGCCTTCGGTCTCTACACCAAATCTCTCGGAAGACCGCTGATGTTCCTCCTTGTGCTCATCATGATGCCATTGGCCACGACCGAGATCGGCACCGATGGCTGGATCACCAGCATCATGGAAAAAGTGACCGCGGAGAAATTCCACCCCGGCTGGATCCTTGTTTACACTTCACTCATCATGATGGTGTTGCGTTTCTTCGCAGGTCCGATTGTTCATGCTCTTTCGCCGCTTGGTCTGCTGATGTGCAGCTGCGTGCTGGCCGTGATCGGCCTCACCCTTCTTTCTGGTGCGGAAGCCATGGTCATGATCTTCGGGGCCGCCACCCTCTATGGCATCGGTAAGACCTTCTTCTGGCCGACGATGCTTGGTATCGTAGCGGAGCAGACCCCTCGTGGTGGCGCACTCACCCTCAACGCAATCGCCGGTATCGGCATGCTTGCGGTCGGCACCCTGGGCTTCCCGTTCATCGGAGCGCTGCAGGAAGGCAAGCGCATCGACGCGGTGACCAGCAGCGAGGTTGCAACGGCAGTCCCCGGATTGATCGTCGATGGCCAGCTCACCGCCACCCAGACCAAGGACATCTACGAAATCATCAAGTATCCGGTGATTGACGGCGACGCCCTCGATGGTTTGCTCGCTACTCTTCCGGAAGAGGACAAGGCTGAGATCTCGGCCCAGTTGACCGAACTCAAGAGTGGAGCGACCCAAGGCGCCCTTGGCTCGATGGCGATGTTCCCGGCGATCATGCTGGTTGCCTACATCCTGCTCTTCCTCTACTTCCGCTCACGCGGCGGCTACAAGGCTGTCGACCTCTCGGCGGAATCCCATTGATCCGGCAAGGCCGCCTCATGCAGCAAATGGCGGCCTTGGTTCGATCTCGTTTCCCATCCCCGGCACCCCGCGTTACCTAACGTGGGTGCCGGGTTATTTTTTGGTTTCCGTCCGAGACGTTCTGGCATGCGCATGATCCCGGGTGCGGCCCCGGCCCGCGTTGACATTCCCAAAGGCCGCGCTTTAATCCGGCGTGCGCATGAGTCACCCGATCATCCCGATTTTCCTTGGAGTTGCATTGCTCCTTGGTGGCTGTGCATGGCCGGATTCAGGTGCGCCCGGATGGCAGACGGCGGTGGACAAGCAGGTGGCGCAACTGGGCAACCGGAACTGGATCGTGATCGCCGAAGCCTCGTTTCCCGCATACAACCGCCCCGGCGTCCGCCAGGTGAATGCGGAGGTGGAAATCCCGGAAGCACTCGATTATGTGCTCCACGTGATGGAGCGCACGGAAAACACCCGACCGAACGTCTACCTCGCGCGTGAACTGCGCTCGGTGAAAAACGACTACGCCCCGGGCATCGATGCTCTGCGAACAAGCATCACCGGGGCGCTGCACGGCCACGAGTCAATCCAGATCGATCACGAATCGCTGCAGGTCCTGCTGGAAGGGGCGAACCGGAAATTCGACGTCCTTGTCATCCGCACGCAAACGGCGCTACCCTACTCATCCGTCTACCTTGAGTTGCTGCCCGGTTACTGGGACGCCGACTCGGAGGAAAACCTCCGCGAACAAATGGAAAGCGAACGGCGGAAAAAAATCTCGCCACCCGCGCCGTGATCGGCGGAGGATGCGCGCGGAATGAGCCTCAAGGACCAAGCGATCAAGAAGGAACGCGAGAACGCATGGGTTGGAGACGCCGTGCTGGCGCTTTTCGCGAGACAGTTCGTGCTGCGCGAAAGGGGCACGATGGATGGCGAGTGGTTCACACTGCTCACCTCGAATGATTTCCTCAGCGCGTTCGGCAATCCGACGCGCGTCGAGGCATCGATCGGTGAGCTCTATCAGAGCAACGGCCTGGATGCCGCGTTCTCTTGGATGGAGGCCGAGCTGTTACCCCATTTCCGCAAACGCCTGGCCAACCGCAGGTGAGCCAAACCCAATCTTACTGCTTCCGCATCCCCGCCAGCAGGGTTTACGCTGGCCGCGAATGAACGCGCCTGCGCTTGAAACTCACAACCTCTCGGTTTCCTACCGCGGCAGACCCGTGCTGCAAAGTGTCGATCTCGCGATCCGCCCGGGATCACTCACCGGGCTAATGGGCCCGAACGGCGCGGGGAAATCAACACTACTCAAAACCCTCATCGGCGAAATCCGGCCGGACAGCGGATGGTCGAAGCTGTTAGGTGAGCCGCTCGCGGGCGTGCTCGGGCGCGTCGGCTACGTGCCGCAGCGCGAGACGATCGATTGGGATTTTCCGGTAAGCGTGCTCGACGTCGCCCTGATGGGTACCGCCCACGGCCTCGGCTGGTTCGGGCGACCGGGAAGATCCCACCGTCGTCGCGCGCTGGAGGCGCTCGAACAGACTGGGATGGCGGAATTTGCCAGCCGCCGGATCGGCGAGCTGAGCGGCGGCCAGCAGCAACGCGCGTTCCTCGCCCGGGCGCTCGCCCAGGATGCCGAGATCTATCTGATGGACGAGCCGTTCGCAGGCGTCGACGCGGCGACCGAACGGGCGATCATCGCGCTGTTGGGCGGAATGCGCGATGCGGGGAAAACCGTGGTCGTCGTTCATCACGACCTGCGCACCGCCGTGCGGTATTTTGATGATCTGGTGCTGCTCAACCTCCGCGTCGTGGCACACGGGCGGGCCGACGAGGTGATGCGGCAGGATATCCTTGAAAAGGCCTATGGTGGCAAGCTCACGCTGCTGAGTGAAATCGCCGCACGCGAGGCACGAGGTGGGGAGGGCCGCGAACCATGAGCGCAATCACCACGGCCGTGACCGCCGCCGTGATGATCGGCATGCTGTGCGGGTATTACGGCACCTTTGTCGTCGTCCGCCGGATGGCACTCACCGGCGATATGATTTCGCATGCGGTCCTCCCCGGCGTGGTCGCCGGACTGGTGTGGAGCGGCACCCGCAATCCGCTCATCGTGCTCGCCTGCGCGGCCATCGCCGGGATTGCGGGAAGCCTGGCCATGCGGGTGATCCTTGCCCACACGCGGCTCAAGCCGGACGCCGCGCTCGCCCTCGTGCTTTCGGTGTTTTTCGCCATCGGCGTTGCGCTCGTTTCGATGTTCCAGCCAGCGGGCGCGATGGCATTCCTCTACGGCCAGATCGCCGCGCTCGACGGGCGCGATCTTGCGTTTCTCGCCGCTGTTTCCGCGACCACTTTCGCGCTCGCTCCATTCGTTTTCCGCAGCCTCACGATGGTTTCGTTCGATCCGGCATTCGCCCGCATCCTCGGGCTGCCGGTGCGCGCGATCGACACCGCGTTCTACGCCGCTCTCACGATCGCCATCATCGTCGCCATGCAGGCGGTCGGTGTGGTATTGGTGACCGCCATGCTGGTGACGCCAGCGGCCGCGGCGCGTTTCTGCACACCCTCGCTCGCGCGGACGTGCACGCTTGCCTGCGCGATTGGAGCGGCGGGCGCTCTGGCCGGCGTCGGCCTTTCATCACTTCAATCGGGCGCGCCCACTGGCCCGCTGATCGCGCTCTGCCTGGCAGCCGCCTTCGGCGTGGCAGCCATGCTCGGCCCCCACCATGGCTGGGTGCGGGTGTGGAGCCGGCGTGCCCACAACCGCCGCCGCATCGAAGCCGAGGATTTTCTCAAGTTCCTGTGGCATCGCGAGCATGGTTCGACCGACAAGCCGGTCGTCATCGCCGCACCACACACGCTGCGCAAGCTCGCCGCCGACCAACACATCGAAAGCTCCCCCGCCCCGTCGCTCACCGCCACCGGCCGCGATGCGGCCGCAAAACTCGTTCGCGCCCACCGCCTGTGGGAATCCTACCTTGCGAACGTGGCGGACATTCCGCCGGATCACGTCCACGAGGAAGCGGAACGCGCGGAGCACTGGATCGACGAGGAGCGCGCACGCGAAATCGCCGAACGCATCGGCACTCCCACAACCGATCCGCACGGCAGCCCGATCCCACCGCAGGTCGACACATCGGAAAAGGAGGCGGCACCATGATGCCCGCCATGATTGCTTTGACGTCCAGCGATGGCTGGTTGCTGGCAGCCGCCTTTTTCACCGCGCTTGCCTGCGGCCTGCCCGGCGTGTGGTTGGTGTTGCGACGCATGTCGCTCACCGGCGACGCCATCAGCCACAGCGTGCTGCCGGGCATTGTGATCGGGTTTCTCGTTTCCGGCTCGCTCGATTCTCCCATGTTGGTGATCGGAGCTGCGCTTTGTGGCTGGCTTGCGGTGATCCTGATCGACCGGCTCCACCACCTAGGTGGCGTGCGGGAAGACGCGGCAACCGGAATTGTCTTCACCACCATGTTTTCAATCGGGGTTTTGTTGTTGCAGCGCTACGGTGGGCGGGTCGACCTCGATCCGGATTGCGTGCTTTTTGGCCAGATCGATACGGCGGTTCACGGCGCGCGGGTGAGTCTCGCCGGATTGGAAATCCCGGGCATTGTGGCGACCTCCGGATTCGCCGCGCTGCTGGCCGTCGCTTTCACCGCGCTGACCCATCACCGGCTGCTGGCCACCGCATTTGACCCGGCGCACTCGCGTTTGCTTGATCGCGCGCCCGTGGCCACGCGTTCGCTGTTGCTCGCGGTGACCGCCGCCGTGGTCGTCGCCGCCTTCCAATCGGTGGGCGCGATCATGTCTCTGGCGCTGTTGGTGCTGCCGGGGGCAACCGGCCTACTCATCGCGAAACGCACGCCCGCCCTGTTTTCCACCATCGTGATTCACGCGGCGCTTTCGGCGTTTTTCGGACTGCATCTCGCGGGCGTAGCGAACTGCAATTTCGGGGCCGCGGTGGTGATTGTAGGGGCGGCGTTGTTTATTCTCACGGCGGCGTTTGCCAAAGCCAGGAGGCTGTAATCCTCGCCCGCCCTTGCATCCGGCCGCGCGCGGGTCTAGGGATGGGCCGCATGATTCATTTTCGACTCCTTGGTATTCCCGTGACAGTGCAGCCGTTTTTCTGGCTCACCCTGGCCATCATTGGCGGAGCGTTGCGCATCGATAGCCGCGAAGGGATGATCTATCTGTTATTTTTCATTTCCGCAGGGTTCATCTCGATCCTGGTGCATGAGCTTGGGCACGCGCTGATGGCGATCAAATTCGGTGCCCGCACGGAGATCGTGCTGCAGGCGTTTGGCGGATATGCCGCATATTCCGGCGTGAGGATGTCGCGCGGCCAGGGGGCGATGATCACGGCGGCCGGGCCGCTCTTGCAACTCGCCCTCGGCAGCATCGCGTATTTTCTCCTAAAATCGGGCATCGCCATGCCGGACAATGCGCGGATTTTCATCTGGCTCATCTTCATCATCAGCTACGTCTGGGCCATCTTGAACCTGCTTCCGGTGATCCCCATGGACGGAGGCCGGCTGGTGGAGGCCGCTCTTGGTCCGGGAAGAGTCAGGCTCACCCTGATGATTTCCTTGGTGACGGCGGTTTCCGTCGGCATCCTTGCATGGACGCTGTATCGCCAACCGATTCTTGCGATCTTTATGGGCTACTTCGGCTGGCTTTCCTACAAGGAGCTGCAGAGGTTCCGCTGATTCCGGTGATGGTGGGCATCGCCGCGGTCAGCGCGAGAGAATCGAACGCGATTGGTCGATGCTGAGATCACGCTGCTGGCGCCAATCGATGATTTCCGGCGGGGTGAATTTGCCCCTGCGGTTTTCGGTTTGATCATCCTGCGGCCGGTCGTGGCGGCGGGCTTGGTTTTCCCGCGAACTTCCAGTGCCGAAGGTTCCGGTTTCGTATGCTCCCGGAATGCGGGCGCGATCACCCGACTGACGGGCCGCCTGCCCTTGGGCGGCTGCAGTGGTTTGGAATGCGGTGCCATCGGTATCGCCGACATACCCTTGGGGCGGTGCCGATTTCGTGCGTGTCCACTCGGCAGCCTGGTATTCATTTGCCTTGAACCGGCGATTGGCAAAGTTGTTCCGGCGATCGGTGCCGGAGGCTGAGATGTTTTCGAACTGGCTGCGCTTGTTGCTCCGCGGAATCCAATTGCCTTCCGAGTCGCGGACGTATCCCTGTTCCTGATTCAAGCGCTGGCTGAGCGGCGCGAGCGTGGCGGAAGATTCCGCCGCACCTTCCCCGCCACCGCCGCTGCCGCAGGATGCGAGAAAAACCGCTGGAAGCGCGATCAGGCAGATGATTGGGAGACGCATCATTAGAAAATGGATTTTTCAAGCGATGGATCGGGAACCGCCCCGCGCTCTAGGGCGAGGCTGTAGTATTCGCGGGCGTCGGCGATGCGCTTCGCCCGGGCGTGAAGCACGGCGAGGTTGAAATACGGCTCACTGAGCATCGGATCGGCATTGATGGCGGCTTTGAAATGCGATTCCGCCTGGCTTTCCTGACCCAAGCGGGCGCTCACGGTTCCCATTACGATCTGGCCGAGCGGATCGTGCGGGGCGATTTCCACCGACCGCGAAGCAGGTGTCTTTGCGGCGGAAATCTCGCCGTTCAACATCAGGGAATACGCCAGCATGCGGTGGGCATAGGCATTCGCCGATTCCAGTTCGACGGCGCGCTGGAAGACATCGGCGGCGGATTCGAGTTCACCCAGCTTGATGTGGACGATTCCGAGCTTGCAGAGTGCCGGGGTGTGCCCGGGGTGGAGTTCGAGCATTTGCTGATAGAGCTCGCGACACGGCAGGTAGCGCCCGGCGGCGAAGGCGCGGGTCGCGGCGCGGTCGTAACTTTCGAGCTCCAGATTCAACCCGTCCATGTTGCGCGCCACTGCGCTACGATCCCTTGCGAAGGGAGAGATGAATTCGCCGTCGACGTGCTGGTTGGCGATGAGCCGCTGTTCTTCCGGGCTTAGCTCAAGCTCGTCGCCTTCGAAAATCTCAATGGCTGCGGCGAGCCGCTCATCCTGTTCGCCACGAAAGCGCGCGGCCTCGATGAGCACCTCACGGGCCTGGCGGCGGCGTTCCTGGATCAACAACTGGCGGCGGATGATTTCGCGCAGCGTTTCCGCCTCGGCCGGATCCGCACCGAACCCCATCGCAAGCGCCTGCTCTTCCTCGCGGAGTTTTTCGGTCAATTCCTCGATGCGTTTTTCCTGGCCGCGTTTTTCCTGCTGAAGGCGGTTGATCTGAGCCTTGGCAATCGCCAGGTCGGTCATCGCATCCGTGAGCTCATCCTTGGCGGCGTTGCCATCGCGGCTGAGAAAATCGACACGTTCGTTCGCCTCACGCAACTGGCGCACGAGCCCCATGTTTTGCTCGATTAGCTCGTTGATGCGACTGCCCTCATTGAGGTGCAACAGGGTGGCAAGCTGGTCCCGCTCGCGCAGCAGCGTGTCGCGCTCGTCGCGCATTTCAGAAAATGCGGCGCGCACTTCGGCCAGTTCATGAGTCAGCCCGGTGATCGTCTGATTCGCGCGGGCGAGTTCATCATCCTTCCGGCCAAGCTGGTTGGTGAGATCCTGCATCTGGCGCCGCAAGCCGGCGACGACCTCGTTGGCTACCTTGCGCTCTCTGGCCATATCGCGCTGCATATCCGCCTCGCGTTGGCGCAAATTGGCAGCCTGCTCGCGCAACACTTCGACGTCGGCTTCCAGCGTGGCGATTTTCGCCATTGCTTCGTTGTGTGTGCGGCGGCTCTGGCTGAGAGCCATCCCCATGGCGGCACGCTCTTGTTCGAGCTCCTCAATGCGGCGGTTCAATTCGCCGAGCTGACCTTCCGCCGGCATCGTCGCAAGGCGCGCACGGAGGGATGCCACATCCGTCTCCGCGCTGCGGAGGCGTGCTTTCAAATCATCCCGCTGGCGTTGCAGATCGCGCACCCGGCTGGCATTTCGCGACGCTTCGTTTTGCCTGATATTGCCATCCTGTAGGAGCTGCTGGAGACGCGCGACTTCTGCCTCGGCTTCCTTGAGCTTGCGGCTTGCAATCGGATCGACTTCAAGCACGCCGGGCGGCTCGAATGGCGCGTCAAACCGCGTGTCGGACCTTTCAGCTCCGACACGCTGCCCTCCCTCCAACTCAGCGATCACCCGGCGGTTCGCATTCTGTTGCTCTTCGGCCTTGGCGCGCACCGCCTCCATTCCCTCGCGGGTTCCTTGGGCACGCCCCTCGACCATGCCCGGGCGCCATTCCGGGTAGAATTTCTGGATCGCCGAGAACAACCGATCCGCCTCACGGTATTTCTCCCAAGCCGCGAGATAATCCTCCTCGACCTGAAGGCGTTCGGCGGCACGAACGGCAAGAAACCCTTGAAAATACACGTCGGATGGATCGAATCGCGCGGGATGATCGAGGGCAGGATCCTGGCCATGGACCGCATGCGGCCCGATCACGCCAAGCGCAAAAACGGCACACGCAAGTGGGCCGATGAGCTTGGAAATCTGTGCGGAGAAACGTGACAACCGCGATCCCATACTCGATTTTCCCCATCTATGCAAGGCGGAAGCCCGGCATGATGGGAGGGCCCGGGCGTCATCGGATGCCTCTGATTCGTTGCATTGGATGAGTAGGTGCCACCCACCGGGATATTGCGTTGCCGATGCGGGCCCGCTGGTCCACATTTCGCGCGCCATGTGGACGACCGCACACGAATTCGAGGATATCCGTTACGAGACGACCGATGAAGGTCGGATTGCTAAAATCACGATCAACCGCCCGGAGGTGCGCAACGCGTTCCGCCCGCTCACCGTAAGCGAGATGCTCCGCGCGTTCGAGTTGGCACACGAGGATCCGCAGGTGGGTGTCATCATCCTCACCGGCGAGGGCGACCTGGCATTCTGTTCGGGTGGCGATCAGAAGGTGCGTGGCCATGCGGGATACGTCGGGCCGGATGGCGTGCCACGGCTCAATGTGCTGGATTTGCAGAAAAAAATTCGCTCGCTGCCAAAGCCGGTGGTCGCAATGGTGGCCGGATATGCCATCGGAGGCGGGCATGTGCTTCATGTGGTTTGCGACCTCACCATCGCGGCGGACAACGCACGATTCGGTCAGACCGGGCCAAAAGTCGGATCGTTCGATGGCGGGCTCGGCTCAAGCTATCTGGCACGCATCATCGGCCAGAAAAAAGCGCGCGAAATCTGGTACCTCTGCCGACAATACGACGCCCAACAGGCGCTCGACATGGGACTGGTGAACACCGTGGTCCCGTTGGCCGACCTGGAAAAAGAAACACTCCAGTGGTGCAGGGAAATGCTCGCCCATTCGCCGATCGCCCTACGCTGCCTGAAAGCGGCATTGAACGCGGATTGCGACGGGCAGATCGGCCTGCTCGACCTCGCGGGCAACGCGACTCTGCTCTATTACATGAGCGAGGAGGGCAAGGAGGGTAAACAGTCGTTCCTCGAAAAGCGAGCGCCCGATTTCTCGAAATTCCCACGGGTTCCCTAAAACGGCGGACCGCATGCGGTTCTTGTTCGCGGGGAGCCTCAGGCGGCAATCAGAACATTCCGTTGAGTTTCCGCCCAATCCAAAAAATCGAAAGCAAGACCGTAACCAAGGCGAGCGTTCCCCAGTGCGACCAGAGGGCGACGCGGGTTTCCAGCGGGCGCGGCTCGGGAAGCGCATGGATTTCGCGGACGATCTCTCCGAGTTGGTCGGGGCGGATCATGCGGCCCCGTGCGACACGTGACATTTCCTCTAGCACATCGGGACGGGCGGGCTGGCCGATTTTTTCGATCGGCACGCTTTGCACAAGCAGCGACGCCTCGACAGGCGCGTCCTCCGCACCCGCAACGCTCGCGCGAATCTGCCATGTGCCGGGAATTTCGACACGAAATCGACCGCTGAACGCACCCCACGCGGCGGCATCGGATTGCAGTTCGAGGCGGCGGGTGAGCCCATCGGGGGCGGTCACATCGAGCCGCACCGAGCCATCCTGAAGCGGCGCCCCATTCGCATCGAAGGCATTGGCATGAATGGTGACCATGGCCCCTGGCTCCGGGCGCTCAGGAGTGTAAAACAAGCGAACGCGTTCGCCCGCGGCCATGTTCCGCTGGTAGGACATCCAACGGGCGACCTGCCCCCAGAACCGATAGTGATAGAGATCCTCCACCCCGCGACGCCATCGCCATGCGGAGTCGATCCCCATGAATAGCACCTTGCCGTTGCCTGCGGTGGAGGTGACAAGCAGCGGAATCTGGCCGAACGGCCCACGGCGGTTGCCATGGACGGCGAGGACCTCGGTGCCGGCCTTGGCGCGGATCACCGGAGCATGCCAGTGGAAGCCGGGAAGGCGGCGCCAGATTTCCGGGTTCTCCTCCTCGCTGTCGCCCAGCATGGTCAACAATGAGGAGCGGCCTTCGCTGGTGAGATTGAGCGGAGCCGCAATCGGCTCGGGCATGCCGCGCGTGATATTGACATCGAGCTGCACGGGTATCAGATCGCCAAGCTCACTTTCCAGCAGCGAAAACTGGTTCCCCTGCTGGCCTGGCAAAAAGACCACACCACTTGCCTGATTCTCGACAAGGCCACGGATCAACGCGGCTTGCTCAAGCGTAAGTTGGTTTTCGGCAATGCCGATGTCGCCAATAAATATCACGTCGTATCCGGCAAGCGCTTCGGGCTCTTCGGGAAACTCCTGAATGTAGTCCGGCCCGTCGCCGGGACCAAGGTCGGGGTGCAGAAGCAGACAGGAAAGCTCGACCCCAGGATCGCGTGAGAGCGCGTTTCTCAGAAATCGGTATTCCCAACGCGGCAGGGTCTCAATGACCAGCACACGAATGCGCTCCGGGCGGCCGCTGATGTTGAAACTGCGGTTGTTGTTTTCCGCGACCAATTCGCCATCCGCCACCGGGATCGAGAGAGTGAGCGTGCCGGAACCTTCATTTTCCAAACGCCATAGAATCGAATCATGAATCTCGCTATGCGGAGGCAGCACGATGTCCTTGGTGCGCTCAATACCGCTTTGCTCATCGCGGAGGCGGACAACGGTGCGCACCTGGCGGTCGAGCGATGAGCGAATGCTGAATGGAATCTGCACATTCTCGCCGACAATCCCGTAGGTGGGTGCGGAAACGGACAGCAAATCAAGGTCCGGCAGGCGCGTCTCGCTGCCAACCGGCACGGTGAAAAGCGGCACCCCACGCAGGCGCATCTGCTGGGCGGCGGCGACCGGTGGCTGCCCGGTGTTTGAGTCGCCATCGCTGAGCAACACCACCGCGCGAAGATGGGGTTCTTTTTCGAGAAGTGAGCTCAGGGCAGTGCTGATGTCGGTCCCCGCCATCAGCCGCAACGCATCATCTTCGGGAGGCGAATCGAACGGACGGCTGATCACCTCGTTGGCACCATCCGCTTCCAACGGGAGCCATAGATCGGATGCCAGCGCGCGTTCCACGAACCCGCTTCGCGACACCACCGCATTGGCATCGCCAAGCACCGGCGGCAGGGTGGCGTCGATGGTTGCCATCGAGCCGGAATCATCCCACAAAATCACGATCTTCGGCTTGGTGCCCGGATTGACCGTTGTTTTCCATTCCGGCTGCCAGAGCAACACAACCACGAGCGTGACACACGCGAACCGCAAGACCTCCAACGCCGCCGTGCGCCGCGGATGCGAACTCCGCTGCCACAAAATAAAGGAAAATACGCCCACGACAATCCAAACGACAATGCCGAGTGTCAGGGTGATGGGAGTTGGATTGAGGTGAATCAAAGCGATATCAGGGTCAGGCGCGGATACGCTGCACCATGCCTACGGAATTGGAAAGCGGCAATCTTTCCAAGATAAGGGGACGTTCTTCGGGCTTAAGGAGCACCATCTGCCAATTGCGTTGAAAAATCCATCTGCCGCGCGCGGTAATCCGGGAATTGCAATCCTTCGCGGATTGACGCTAGATCGCCACCAACACACGCCAACTCCCATGATTCGAATCATTCGCACCCGCCTCCTACCTGCCGCCATCGCCATCGCATCCATGCCCGCCTACGCATCCGAAGCCCCGCAAAACATCGCCCAACTCAAAGGTGCCGAGGGTAAACCACACCTCGTTTTCGTCACCGGCGATGAGGAATACCGCTCGGAAGAAACCATGCCGATGCTCGCCCGCATGCTCCACCGCGACCATGGCTTCACGGTCAGCGTCTGTTTCGCACTCACCGACGGCATCATCGATCCGAACCGCACAGACAACATCGAAGGCCTCAAAATCCTCGCCGAAGCCGACATGATGATCGTCAACACCCGCTTCCGAAATCTCCCCGACGAGCAGCTCAAACACATCACCGACTTTGCCGAATCCGGCAAACCGATGGCTGGCTTCCGCACCGCCACCCATGCGTTCCGCTACGGCGGCGGAAATGTGATGGACAAGGAGTGGCCTCAGAAAGTCTTCGGCCTGCCATGGATCCGCCACCACGGCGGCGCGAATTCGACGGATGCCCACCTCGTTGAGGATCATGCAACCCATCCGGTCTTGCGCGGCGTCGCGCCATTCCACGCGCGCAGTTGGCTCTACCATGCGGACACGCTGCTGGATTCCGTCACCCCGCTTGTCGTCGGTCGCGCGATCAAGGGAGCCGAGCCCGGTGGGGAACAATTCAGCGATCCCCACACCGTCGCATGGGTGCATCACTACCAGGGTGAAAACGGCAAAAGCCGCGTCTTTTTCACCACCCTCGGCCACCCCGAGGATTTCAAAAACGAATCGATGCGCAAACTCTCCCTCAACGGCATCCTCTGGGCACTTGGCATGGAGAATGTCATCCAGGAAAACGGCAGCAACGCCGACTTCGCCGCCCCTTATGAGCCAAACGACGCAGGCTTCGGCAAGAAGTTCAAACCCGAACTCAAGCCCTCCGACATGCTCAACCTGAAATAGGAGAATCTGAAATTCCGATTCCACTTGCGCAGGATGGTTTGCCGGAATATCGCCGTGCATGCCCCGGTTTCTTCGATTTCTCCCGGCCTGCGCCGCGATCAGCCTGCTCGTCACCGCATGCGATGATGAACCGGAAGAGGTGATCGTCACCGAGACCCGCAGCATCACCACCCGCGACACCCCGCCACTGCTCAACGCCACCAGCGACCAACGCTTCCGCAACGCCCAACCATCTCCGGTGATTGGCGACGCGCCGGACCACTGGCTCGCGCTGCCCGCCAGTCAATTCCGCGACCTGAATTTCCGCTTCGGCGAAAGCGGCTTCGGCGAAGTCTACGTCACCATCGCCGCTGGCAGCGAACTCGACAATGTGAACCGCTGGTTCGACCAGTTCGCCGCGCCCCGCGTCACCGCCGCAGGCCTGGCCGAAATGCGCCGCGTCCCGATCGCCGGCACCACCGGCGTTTGGATCGAGGCCACCGGCAGATACAACAGCGGCATGGGATCGCCACCACGCGAGGGATACGCCCTCGCCGGTGTGATTGCTGAAATACGCGGCCGCACGCTGACGTTAAAGATGGTCGGTCCTGTGGCGGAAGTGCGCGAGCAACACGAAGCCCTCGAAGCATTCGCAAAATCCCTGCAATTGCGAGACTGATCCCCCACCACTCCCCAAGCCACGTTTTTCTTCACCCGCTCATGGACGACTCCCCTGCCCCATCCAAGCCAACCTCTCCGTTGCGCGAGGTTTACGACTTCCTCTCGGGCTTCAAGCTCGCGACCCTGCTGCTGTTGTTGCTCGGCCTGCTCACCTGGTTCGCGACACTGGAACAAATCGACAAAGGCCTCTACCCGACGCTCAACAAATATTTCCACTGGCAGGCCCTCTGGCTGCTCCCCGAAATCAACGGGAAAATCGTACCGCTCCCACTGCCCGGCGGCTACTGGGTCTCCGCCCTCCTGTTGATAAATATGACGCTCGGCGGCATCATCCGCATCCGCAAAGGATGGCGCCAGGCGGGCAACCTGATCGCCCACTTCGGCATCATCTTCATGCTCCTCGGCGGCGGTGTGGCACACCACTTCTCCGAGCGTGGCAACATGGCCATCGAGGAGGGCACCACCAGCGACACCGCGGAGGACTACTTCGAATTCGTCGTCGAGGTTGCCGAGATCATCGACGGGAAACCCGAAAACATCCACGTGATCCGCGGGTCGCAGATCCGCGGCCTCACCAGCAAGCGCCGCGACTTCATCCTCTCGGATTTCCCGTTCGACCTGCAACTCGGCGGATACCTCCGCAACGCACTGCCCGTCTCCGCCAGCGAGCGTGCACCCGACCGCCAGCAACCCGTCGCCGATGGCTACTGGCTCATGGATCGTCCCGACGAAGTGAACGCCGAAATGAACCTCGCCGCGATTTACGGCCGCGTGCTCCGTGAAGACGCAACGGCCGACCCGCCATTCATCGTCGCCGCCGCCAGCTTCCACCCGTTCACCGTGCACGTCGGCGAACGCGTCTTTACGGTAGACATGCGCAAGCGCCTTTGGCCGATGCCCTTCACCGTGCGACTCGACGAATTCACCGCCGATTTCCACCCCGGCACCCAGCGCCCGGCGAAATTCATCAGCGAAATCACCCGCATCAAGAACGACAGCGAGGCGATGGTCACCATCCAAATGAACGAACCGATGCGCTACTCCGGCCTCACCTTCTTCCAAGCCAGCTACGGCCCGCCCGGCGCAGGCCCCGGAGACTCAATGTATTCCGTCTTCGAAATCGTCCACAACCCCGCCGACAAATGGCCGGAATACGCCCTCTACGTCGTCACCCTCGGCATGCTAATCACCTTCCTCACCAAGCTCGGCGAATCCCTCGCCCGAACCACCCGTCGCACCCGCAAAAGCCATGGATGATTCCACTGCCCAATCCCCGACACCCCAACGCCACGACAGCTCCCGCATCGGCCGCATCGTCGCCGGCGTCCTCGCGTTCGGCGGCATGCTCGCGGTTTTCTACAACCTCATCTACGACAACATGCCGAAGGGCGAAGTCCGCGTCGTCGATGGCTACACTCCATGGTCCCAGGAAATCCTCGACGCCGCAGAGGTGATCCCCGTCCAGGACGGCGGCCGCATCAAGCCGCTCTCCTCGCTGGCCGGCTTCCGCATGCTCGGCCTCCACGGCGCGCGCTCGATGAAAATCCGCGACGCCGAAGACGGCGAGGTCCATAAAATCCGACCCACCGAGTGGATGCTCGACGCACTCTTCCGCCCGGAATTCGCCATCCATCAACCGACCTTCCGCATCGATAACTCCGACGTCCTCCACGCCATCGACCTCCCCGTCCGTGGTCGGCGCGATCGCTACAGCTACGACGACCTCCGGCCCGGCATCGGCCGCCTGATGGAGCAAGCCCGCACCTACGAGGCCATCGAGAGCGATACCCGAGATCCGATGCAGCAACAAACCATCGACCTCGCCTACAGCATCCGCGCATACGAGGCACTGCTCCGCCACTTCGACTTTGCCCGCTTTGGCGTTCGCCTCTTCGGCAGCGGCACCAACGGACAACCGGATCAAACGGCAAGCATCAGCACCGTGATGGCAACCACGCCGATGATCCGCCAGCAGATTTCCGAAGCGCAACATTCCGGAGAGCAAATCCCACAGAACCTTCAAATCCTCCTCGAACAGGTCCTCGACGCATCCAACCTTGCGAAATTCGGACTCTTCATGCTGCCTCCGCCCGATGCCTCCAACCCCACCTGGCAAAGCGCCGGCGACGCCATCATGGGCGTGATGACTGGCAATGATCCCAACCCGGTCACCACCATCGAAGACATCCAGGCATTGGAAAAAACCATCGATGCCGTGCAAGCCGGCGATTCATCCGCCATGCATAAGACCCTCGGCGCGTTTCAGGAACGCATTGCGGAACGCGCGGAACATCGCGGACAAATGCGCAGCATCGGCCTCGAAGCCGCTCACTACCGCAAAAACCCGTTCCTCAACGCCCTCGTCCTTTTCATCATCGGCTCGATCAGCGCGCTCGCCATGTGGGTGCTCCACCAAAACCGCGCAGGCACCTGGCTCGCCCGCATCACGCTCGCCGCCACCGCCATCGGTGCTGCGCTCTGCACGCTCGCGATTGTCCAGCGCTGCATCATCATGTCGCGCCCGCCCATCGGCAACCTCTACGACACCATCATCTTCATCGGCACCACCGGGGTCATCCTCGCCCTGATCGTCGAATGGTTCACCCGCAAGCGCTTCGCCCTCGGGCTCGCACCCATCCTCGGAGTGCTCCTCATCCTGCTCGCCCGCCGCTACGAACTCGGCGACGCCAAGGATCACATGGACCCGCTCGTCGCCGTGCTCGATTCAAATTTCTGGCTCGCCACCCACGTCATCACCATCACCCTCGGCTATTCGGCCGGGCTGCTCGCAGCCATCCTCTCGTGCGGCTACGTCCTCCTCCGCGGCCTCCGCCTCGTGGCCGACGACCGCGACCTCCGCCGCTCCCTCACCCGCGCCGTCTACGGCTGCATCTGCCTCTGCCTGTTCCTCTCCCTCGTCGGCACGGTCCTCGGCGGGATCTGGGCGAACTACTCGTGGGGCCGCTTCTGGGGATGGGACCCCAAGGAAAACGGCGCACTCATGATCTGCCTGTGGACGCTCGCCATGCTCCACGCCCGCCTCGGCGGATTCCTCAAGGAATGGGCGCTCCACCTCGCATCGATCTTCACCGCATGCATCATCGCCTTCTCCTGGTGGCACGTGAATTTCCTCGGCGTCGGCCTGCACAGCTACGGGTTCACCGCCGGCACCCGCACCATCTGGTCGTTCTACGGCGTCATGACCACCTTCATCGCCTTCGGTGGCATCGCCGCACTGCTTTCGACAAAACCAATGCTTCAGTCGAAACCCACCTCTCCACCCAACGCGCCGCCCACCGAGGCATGATGGCATACTTCATGACCGCCATCGTGCGAATTTAGATGAATTCCGCCTCCACTGACGATTCACAAACCGCATCACCAACCCCTTCCAACCATGTCCCTCGAAGTCCTCGCCCAACAAACCACCCAGTCTGGCATTTACGGCATCCCGATGTC
>JBLRWN010000019.1:0-56355 GCA_047921195.1 Luteolibacter sp.
CAAAGTCTCTTTAGGCATCCGTGTGTTGCGTATGCAGCATAAGAAATCGCTAGTATTTAAATGCCGGATTAATAAAAAAGCGTCAAGTTAAATAACACAATGTTTTCGTCACTGTGATGAACTGAGGTGAGCTAGATTTCTGTTCCATCTGGTGTTTAGTTTAGAGCTTGATGGTCCAGAAATCTAGCTCACCTCAGCGGGCTTGGTCGATGGCTTGGTTTTGGGAATGGAGGAAGTGGAGCAGGTCGGTGAGCAGATCGATGGCGCAGGTGACGGGGTTGTCGTAGAGGTCGCGCTCGGTTTGGTAGACCCTTTGCCAAAATAAATTGCCGAAACTCGCACAAAAGACTGGTACGGGCATTTGAATCACTTCAACATGGGAAATCTGCCGTCCGCGCATACTTCCTAATCCAGATACCTGCACTCTTCAAGAATTGGAGCAGTCGATGGATTGTGGCCCAGACGGTAAGGCGCACCGTCGCCTCAACGCCATCCACCTCCTTCTGGTTGGAGCGACCTACGAGGTCGCTCTCCGGAACAGCAGGGTGAGCGAGCGAACCTTCCGTCTTTGGATCTCACGTTTCAACGAACTTGGGATAGACGGACTCATCTACCGTCCCGGATGTGGTAGGCGTAGGAAGCTCGAACCCCATATTGTCGCCGAAGTAATCCTTCCCCTCGTGGACGATCCTTCCTTGGCGGGCCAGACCCATTGGACTCTCACCAAACTCTGCGGCCACCTCCGTGAGGAGAAACAAATCGACCTTTCCTACCGCACCCTCAATCGCTATCTCCACGAGCATCGCTACGGAGGAGGATTCCCCGCCGCATGCCGGAGCCGCCTGACCGCGAAGCCTGGGAAATCCGGCGTGAAAGCTTCGTTGATGAGTTGTTGGATTTACTCGCCGAGCCGTCCTGCGAAGTCTTTTTTGGCGACGAGGCGGGTTTCAAGGGAGATCCCCGGCCCCGCCAAAAATGGGTCAAACGCGGCACGCGCCCAGTGCAAGGATACCACGGCGGTCACCTGCGTAGGAACGTTATTGGTGCCGTCAACCCTGCGGACGGACAGCTTGTCAGCCTCATCGTCCCGCACTGCGATACGGAAGTCTTTCAGGCCTTCCTCGACACCATGGCTGTCGAAGTTCCCAAAAGGAAAGGCAAGCGTCTCCTGCTGGTTTTAGACAACGCAAGCTGGCATAAGACAAAGCGTCTTGTTTGGCATCATATCGAGCCGATCTATCTCCCGCCCTACAGCCCGGACTTCAATCCCATCGAACGGCTATGGCAGCATCTCAAGAGTCATCACCTAGCCGGCTTCATCACGAAGGAAGGCCATGCGCTTGAGGAGAAAATTTTCCAGGCAATCCGCACGTTACTTCGGACACCTGAAACCATCCGCTCCGTCTGTCGACCCCACTCTGAATAACGGCAATCCATTTTGGCAAACGGTCTAGATGGCAAGCGTCTTCGGGGCCGCCATGGATTGAAAACCGACCCCGTTCATGCGGTGAGCGCGTGGGTCGCTTAAAGCGGCATTACACTCGCCCAGGAGTTCGCCGCGGCGAAAAGCAACGAGAATGTCAGGGCGGCGATGGCGGATTTGGAATTGTGGATGGGTTGATGGATTGGTCCTGCTGGATCAATCGGCTGTCTTCTCCATCAAGCTCAGCATTCTCTCCGCACGCTTGGTGACGATCTCACGGGCCGTTGCGTCGCTTAACTCGGGCAGAGCTTGCGGTTCGCGGGTCGCATCCAGAATCTGCCGACACATGGTCTTGATCCGTTCGCGAGCCATTGGCCATCCGAGTTTTGCCATGCCGCAGAGCTGCTTGAAGTGTTCGGGAGAAACCTCCGCCAGCGTCGAGGCACTGCCGATTTTCATCGAGAGCGTGGTCGAGAGTTCCGGCCAGGCCAGTGTGCAAACCTGATCGTAGAGCGGTGCCATTCGGCGGGTGTCTTGTGCGTAGAGAAACGAGTGGTTCTTTCCATGGGCATCGGCATTGCCCGTCACAGCCGCGAAGATCACCGCATCGAGCATGTGCCTGATGTCCAGCACCGGTGTGGTAGACCATTCACGGATCATCTGAAAACATTCACGCAGCGATGGCCCACCTTCCTGCTGGTATTTGCGTGATGACGGATAACCCAGGGCTTGGCAGAAATCCTCCTGATGCAGCCGCCGGACGATCTCGCCGGACTCCCCTTTTACCCGGTCGTATCGTTTGCTGATCAGACATGGCACATTGCCAGTTCGCTCTACCCATGCTTCTGCGGCGTCCAGTCCAAGGCGGCGGGCGAGTGCCATGCACCATGCCTCGTTTTCGGCGAGACCGGGAAAACGCGGTGGCTCGGGTTTGATGATGTGGGTGCTCGGGGTGTCTCCCAGCGGCAATGCCAAGCGGGTTGCACCGCCGGACGTGGAATCGATCATCACCGGCAATTTGACCTGTGCTCCGGCGAGCGAAAGTCGCAGACCCTGTTCCCCGGCAAGCAACGGTTGGTGCGGGAGCCGATCCATGATTTCGATGACCTCCCCCTCGCTGAGCCAACGCACTCCGCTATCGGACGGTGCCCGCCCTTCCATTTCCTCGGGCACAAGCGCGATCGCCCCGGCGCATTCACCGCCGATCCTCTCCAGCATCGCAAAATCGTTGTTCGCGCTGATGCCCAGGTTTCTGGCGATCTGATCCCGCGAGTCGGCTTCCGGTAGCAAACCGCCAAAGAAAACATCCACCCGCTGATCTTCAAAAGGCTCGGCTTGCAGTGGCAACAGGCGAGACAAGGGCAACGCCCCCGCATCCGCCAACCAGGCATTTTTATACCGGAAGATCAGTCGTTGGCCGTCATCGGTGAGCACACCGACCCGCTTCCCATGCAAGTGGACGATCAATGGATTCATGGCTCGCCAATTTCCAGTTTCAAACCCAGTGCCCGGACAATCTCCAGGGCTTTGCCCAGTTGGCAGGTTGGCTTGCCCTTTTCCAAGTCGATGATGAACCGCAACCCCGTTCCCGAGGTCATGGCCAAATCTCTCTGAGTCACCTTCAAGCGGCGTCTCTGCTGGCGAATCGCCTGGCCAAGGCTTTGTGCATCCTGAATTTTCATGGTTCCTGATCGGGAATATCCTTGTTTATTGAGCGCTGATCAAGAAAAAAATTCCCGATCAGTAACGATTCAAAGTTTTCGAAGATGCTGCGTAATAAAATTCCCGAACGGTAATTTTTTAAAGATCAGTCCTACTCCAGCCCCCCGGATAACGAGGCTCTCGCGGCTTTTCTCGCGAGGCGGTGGAGCGTCCCCATCACCACTCGGATGATTGCGGCCGGGGCAGCAGGGAATGTCAGGGCGGCGATGGCGGATTTGGAGGTTTGGATGGGGTGATGGCCGTTGAAAGAGCCGGTGGTTGAGCCAATCGAACGTCGCTCGTCAGGTATCGCTGGCTGGCAAGGCGGATGGAGGTGGGAATGGTCCGACAGCCCACGCGCTGGACTCCGCTGCTAGCCAGGATGCTTCCGTCGTCCCTTACGTGTGCCAATTCACAGCGTGTGGCCCATTCGCACGCGTTTGGTTTCGAGGTATTTTTCGTTATCGACGTTGGGCGGGAGAGAGAGTGGGAGTTGCTCGACGATTTCGAGTCCGTATCCTTCGAGGCCGACGACTTTCTTGAGGTTGTTCGTGAGCAGGCGGATGCGGCGCACGCCGAGGTCGTGGAGGATTTGGGCGCCCATGCCGTAGTCGCGCAGGTCGGATGGGAAGCCGAGTTTTTCGTTGGCCTCGATGGTGTCGAGCCCCTGTTCCTGGAGTTTGTATGCGTGGATTTTGGCGGGCAGGCCGATGCCGCGTCCTTCCTGGCGGAGGTAGAGGAGCACGCCGCCATCATGTGCGATACGTTCCATCGCGGTGGCCAGCTGTCCGCCGCAGTCGCAGCGGCGGGAATGGAAGACATCGCCGGTGAGGCATTCGGAATGGACGCGGACGAGAATGGGTGAACCGTCGTCAATGGTGCCGCGGGTGAGTGCGAGGTGGTGGCCGCCATCGGTGGCGACGGTGTAGAGGTGGCAATCGAATTCGCCGAAATCGGTGGGCATTCGGATGGTTTGTTCGCGGGTGACGAGTTTTTCCGAGCGGCGGCGGTATTCGATGATCTGGGCGATGGTGCACGCCTTGAGGCCGTGTTTGCGCTGGTATTCGCCGAGTTGGCCGACGCGGGCCATGGTGCCATCGTCGTTCATGATTTCACAAATCACGGCGGCGGCTGGGAGATTGGAAAGACGGGCGAGGTCGAGCGCGGCCTCGGTGTGACCGGCGCGGCGGAGCACGCCGTCGCTTACGGCCTGCAGTGGGAAAACGTGGCCGGGTTTCACGAAATCCTCGGCGCGCGATTGTGGATCGGCGAGCAGGCGGATGGTGTGGGCGCGGTCGGCGGCGGAAATTCCGGTGGTGATGCCCTCGGCGGCATCGACGCTGACGGTGAACGCGGTTTTCTGGCCCTCGCGGTTGCGGCGTGCCATTTGCGGCAGGTCGAGCGTTTCGGTGCGCTCGGCGGTGAGCGGGGCGCAGACCAGCCCGCGGGCGTGTACCGCCATGAAGTTGACCATCTCCGGCGTGCAGAGCGAAGCGGAGCCAACAAGATCGGCTTCGTTTTCGCGGGATGGATCATCACAAACGATCACAAGCCCGCCTGCGGCAAAGGCGGTGATGATTTCAGAGATTGGGTTGAACTGGAGCGGGGTGTCGTCGGTCATGCGGAAGGGTCGGGAATGCTCGCGGGTGCGGTGGGTTTTAATTGAGCCACGGCTGGGTTGGCGAGGCGGCGAGGATGTGGTGGAATGGAGAAATGCGGCGCATCAAGACACTCCAAAGGGCGGGGGAGTGGTCGAGGCCGAGCAGGTCTTCGCCGGGTTTGACGACGATCCATGCGTTGCGTTCGAGTTCGGATTCGAGTTGCCCGGCGGTCCACCCGGAGTATCCGGCGAATGCCCGCACCAAGGTGCCCGGGCGGCGGCTGTGGGCGATCGCCTTTTCCAGTGGAATCGAGATCTGGTAGCGCAATCCGCGCGTGGCCTGCCAGGAAAACGCGGCGAGGGTGAGTTGGCCTTGCGCGACCGGCCCGCCTTGGAAGACGCGCAGTGACTGCAAGGGCTCGAATTCCGGAGCCTTGAGCAGGCTTCCGACGGTCTGTTCGCCAGGGTGATTCAGGATCACCCCATGCGCTCCATCTTCCGGTGTGTGGTGGGTGATGAGGACGACCGAGTGGTCGAAGATCCCGTCGGACAACGACGGGTCCGCCAACAGCAGCCTGCCTTTGAGGCGCGTCGGGGGTTTGGATTTTTTCGAATCGCCGGACACGTGGGGAACGTATCGCGGGTCCGGGATTTCGCCAATGCCGGATTTTTGCAGATCACTCGTGCTGGCGGATGTGGATGGCCTTGAGGACCATCGCCTCCGCCATGTCGAAATCGACGCGTTGAGTGGTGTGGATGCGGCAAAGTGGTTGTCCGGCGTGCGCGTGCTCGCCGATTTTGACTAATTGGTCGAAGCCGACGGCGTGGTCTACTCCGTCGTTGGCGCGTGCGCGGCCCGCTCCGAGTTGCACGGCCGCTTGGCCGATGAGTCCGGCATCCACCTTGTCGATCACGCCGGTGGTTGGCGCTGGGACTTCGCGGATTTCCGGGGCGCGGTGGATCTCGGCGAGGCGGGGTAGGTCGGTGGGGTTTCCGCCTTGGGCTGCGACGAGTTCGGCGAACTTCGCACGGGCGCGGCCATCGTCGAGCAGGCGCTCGAGTTCCGCCCGCGGCACGCTGGCGATTTTCTCCGCGAGATCGAGGGTGATTTTGCGCAAATCCTCCGGGCCGCCGCCGTCGAGGGATTCGAGCGCCTCGATCACTTCGAGCGCGTTGCCGACCGCGCGTCCGGTTGGTTCGCTCATCGGGTTGAGGACGGCGTGGACTTCGACGCCCATTTCGTGGCCGACTGCGGTCATTGCGTCCGCGAGGGCTTGGGCGTTTTTCTTCGTGCGCATGAATGCGCCGGAGCCGAATTTGACGTCGAGCACGAGGCGATCGAGCGACTCGGCGAGTTTTTTCGACATGATGGAGGCGGTGATCAAGGGGATCGATGGCACTGTGCCGGTGACATCGCGCAGGGCGTAGAGTTTTTTATCGGCCGGGCAGAACCTCTCGGTCTGCCCCATCATCACCACGCCGATGCGTTTGAGCTGTGCGGCGGCGGATTCGAGATCGAGGTGGACGTTGAATCCCGGGATGGATTCCAATTTATCGAGCGTGCCGCCGGTGATGCCAAGGCCGCGGCCGGAAACCATCGGCACGCGGCATCCCGCACAGGCGACCAATGGCGCGAGCACCAGCGACACCTTGTCGCCAATGCCTCCGGTCGAATGTTTGTCGACCACGACCGGCCCGTCCGGGTGCGAAAAACAATCGCCGGAATCGATCATCGCCCGGGTGAGCGCCGCGGTTTCCGCGGCCGTCATTCCGCTGAAATAAATCGCCATGGCAAACGCCGACATTTGGTAATCCGGCACCTCGCCACGGGTGTAGCCATCGATCAATTGGCGGATTTCCTTTTCCGACAGCGTCTCGCCATCGCGTTTGCGGGAAATGAGGGTGGGGATGTGCATGACGAACTCATGTTTAGCAATCCAGCGGGAAAAGCGCCATCACCAATCCTTGTCGAAACAAGGATTCCGGGTGACAGGCGGGAGTCCATCGCGTAAGTAACGACATCACGATGTGGGACTTCTTCAGGGATCATTGGCGCGACGGGATTGAGATCCTGATCCTTGCGGTGTGCATTTATCAAATCCACCGCGCCTTCCGGGCCACGCGAGGGGCGAAAATCCTGGTTGGATTGATTCTCATTCTGGTTTTCCTTACCTTGCTCGCCATTGTCGCGGATTTCCAGGTGATCAGTTGGATTATCAAAAGCGCGACTGCCGCGCTGGCATTTGCGTTGATCGTGATTTTCCAGCCCGAGCTGCGCGATGCGCTGGCCCGGCTCGGCAGCAAGCGGTTGTTTTCCTTTTCCAACCGCCGGCGGCTCGACTTCATGGAGCGCTTCGCCGACACCGTCATTATCCTGTCGAAAAAGCGCATTGGCGCGCTTTTTGCGATTCAGCGCGGCATCAGCCTGAAGGATTACCTTGAAAGCGGTGTGATTCTTGACGCGCGCTTCTCACCCGAGCTCGCGTATGCCGTGTTTCACCCGAAAGCCCCGCTTCATGACGGCGGCATGATCATCGCCGACGACCGCGTTGCAGGTGCCGCCTGTGTTTTTCCGGTGACCGAGCGCGAAATCAAAGACCGCTCGACCGGTTTGCGCCACCGCGCCGCCATCGGGTTGACCGAGCGCAGCGACGCGCTTTGCGTGATCGTGAGCGAGGAGACCGGCGGCATCTCGCTTTGCGAGAATGGCCAACTCCAGCGCGGCCTTACCGAAGCGGATTTCCGCAACAAGCTCGCCGAAATCTTCTTCTCGGAAAAATCCTCTCATGAAACTGAAGCTCCCGAAAAACCTGACGGCGAAGATCGCCTCGCTGCTGCTGGCGATCGCCCTCTGGTTTCTGATTAAACATCACATCAACACCGGTGGTGGCGACGGCGGCCTGCGCTCGTCGCCCTATCCGCGTGCGATTCCGGTGAATGAGTAGTAAGGCAATTCGCAAACCTGATCCCTTGGATTTAGCGGCGGAGGTAGAACCCCATGACTTCCACTCGGTGGTGACGACGGATTGTTGGTGGGCCAATCGTAGTTCATCGAGTTGAAATGAACCACATTCTCACGCCACCCCGTGCCTTTTGAGGAATTCATCGGCGAGGTTGCCGTATGCTGTGGCTCCAAGTCCGCTTGCGTCGTGCTCGAAGATCGTCCGCCCGTGGCTGGGGGCCTCGCCGATGCGGATGGTGCGCGGGATCAGTGTCTCGTAGACATGCTCGGGGAAATATTTCGAGACCTCCTCGACGACTTGCCGGGAGAGCAGAGTGCGGCCGTCATACATCGTCATCACGATGCCTTCGAGGCGGATCGCAAGGTTGGAGTCGGAGTTGCGGATTTGGTCGATGACGTGGACGATTTTCGCCAGCCCTTCGAGCCCGAACCACTCGCATTGGAGAGGGATGAGGATCTCATCGGCGGCGGCCAGGGCGGACGTCATCAGCACGCCGAGCGACGGCGGGGTATCGAGGATGCAGTATTCGTAGAGGTCATTTGGTTTGAGTGCCTGGAGGATGCCGCGCAGGCGGGTGAGGTGGTCGTCGCTGCGGGCGAGTTCGATTTCGACGCCCGCGAGGTCCATTTCGGAGGGTACGAGCGTGAGGTTGTCGCGGCCGGTCGGGAGTTTCTGGTCGTAGACCGAGCACTCGCCGAGGAGGACCGGGTAGATGCTGCCATTTTCCGGTGGTTCGATGCCGAGGCCGCTGGTGCAGTTTGCCTGTGGATCGAGGTCCAAAAGCAGCACGCGCTGGCCGCGCAGTGCCAGCCCTGCGGACAGATTGAGCGCGGTGGTGGTTTTTCCAACCCCTCCTTTTTGGTTCGCAACGGCGATGACTTTCATGTGGCTGACGGTGATGACAAACGGGCGCAACCGACGCAGGCCGCGGTTGCGGGGGTTATCAAAGACGGCAAGGGCATCGCTGGCCAGCGGGAAAATCCCGGGGCGCTCCCGTGGCCGGAAAACATCCCTCCCCAACTGCGAATTCCCAGTTCATAGCAGCCCGAGGATCCATCCCTCATCCCATTCAGACGGAAATTTTCCATCCTTGCTTTGCATCCGGCGGGGATTGTGCAATTTACCCGCGTTCTTATGTCTTCCATGGAAATCGAATCATCCACCCGCGAAAAACTGCGTCTCGAAGGTTTCGGCCTGATTGACGAGCGGCTCGAGCTCATGATCGGCTGTTTGCGCGAGGCGCTTGAGAGCGTTGGCGCGGACGAGCTCATCCCGTATCTTCCGTGGGAAGGCCGCGAACCCGAACCGGGGAAAATCCCTGAAGGCCTGCCCAAGCTCTATTCGATCGGCTTCCAGCTTCTCAACATGGTGGAAGAGCGCGTTGCCTCGGAGATCCGCCGCGAGCGCGAAAAGGTGCTCGGTGCCGAAACCATCCGCGGATTGTGGCCGCAGGCGCTGCGGGATTTGATGGGCCTCGGCCTCACCCCGGAACAAATCCTCGAAGCGATTGCCGCGGTGCGTGTCGAGCCCGTGCTCACCGCCCACCCGACCGAGGCCAAGCGCACCAGCGTGCGCGAACGCCAGCATTCGCTTTATCGCGAAATGGCGCGCCACGAGCAGGCCAAATATACCGAGCGCGAACGCCGCCACATCCGCCAGCGCCTTGTCACCATCATCGAAACGCTTTGGAAAACCGCCGAGATCCACCTTACCCGGCCGGACATCACCGCGGAGCTTCGCAATGCGATCCATTATCTTCGGGATTTGATTCCGCCCGCCATCGACCGGCTCGACCTGCATTTCACCGAAGCCTGGCGCGATGCCGGGCTGCCGATGGGGTTGTTGCGCTCGGCCGGGGAAATTCCGCACCTGACGTTCGGCACATGGATCGGCGGCGACCGCGACGGCCATCCGCTGGTGACGGCGGAGGTCACCAGTAATTCCTTGGCCACCTTGCGTGCCGCCGCGCTTTCGCTGCTTGCGCGCGAGTTCGACCATCTCGCGGACAAGCTCACCTTTTCCCGCCACCTCGCGCCGGTGCCCGAAGAGCTGCAGAACCGCATCGACGAGCTCACCTACATTCTCGATTCGAACGACGAGCGCGTCCGCACCATTCTTGACCGCCATGCTGAAGAGCCATGGAGGCAGCTCGCGGAGCTCGCCGCCCTGCGCCTCGCCCGCCAGGCGGAAGGCGGGGAAGGATACCGCGATCCCGCCGCGTTGTTGGAGGATCTCGACCTACTCTCGTCCACCCTTGCCGGCGCCGGCCTGCACCTGATTGAGGAAATGGCAATCCGCCCGGTGCGTTACAAGATCGCCATCTTCGGATTCCATCTTGCGAAACTCGACGTCCGCCAGAATTCCGAGTTTCACGACAAGGCGATCGCGCAATTATTAGAATCGGCGAACATCGCCGATGCAGCCAGCTATCCCGAGTGGTCCGAAGAGAAGCGTCTGGCGTTCCTCAACCGCGAGCTGGAATCGCCGCGGCCGTTCTTGCACGACACCCGCCGCACCGGTGCCGAGGCGGATGCGGTGCTCGATTGTTACCGGGTGCTTTCGAAGCATCGCCGCAAACATGGCGTCGCCGGACTTGGTTCGCTGATTGTTTCGATGACGCGCCAGCTTTCCGACCTACTCGCCTGCTACTTGTTTGCCCGCGAGGCCGGCCTGATGGATACCGATGAGAATGGCGCGCTCGTCTGCCCGCTGGAAGTCGTGCCGTTGTTCGAGACCATCGACGACCTCGAGCATTCGCCTGGGATTCTCGCCGCGTTCCTCGACCACCCGATTTCGCAACGCTCGAGAGCGCGGCGCACCGAGGGTGGCACGCCGGGCCACACCCGCCAGCAGGTGATGCTCGGATACTCGGATTCGAACAAGGACTGCGGCATCCTGCCATCGCAGTTCTCACTGCACACCGCGCAACAGGCGCTTACCGGGATTGGCCGGGAGCGCGCCGTCGATCTGTGTTTCTTCCACGGCCGCGGCGGCACCGTCTCGCGTGGTGCGGGTCCCACGCATTGGTTCCTCGCCGCCTTGCCGCATGGCTCGATGAACGGCCACCTGCGGGTGACCGAGCAAGGCGAGGTGATCGCGCAGAAATACGCCAACACTGCCAACGCCACCTACAATCTTGAACTGCTCCTCGCCGGTGCATGCGTCACTGCGGCGCGCCACCGCATGCCAACTTCCGCCGCCGATCCCGGCGAAGCGTTCATCGACGTTCTCCAGGCATCCAGCAAAAAGGCATACCGTGCGCTCATCGAAGCCGACGGGTTCATCGATTTTTACCGCCAGGCCACCCCGATCGACGCGCTGGAAAACACCCGCATCGGCTCCCGCCCGGCGCGGCGGACAAATCAGAAGGGTCATTCCATCAGCGACCTCCGTGCGATCCCATGGGTGTTTTCGTGGACTCAATCGCGATTCTACATCCCAGGTTGGTATGGCGTCGGTTCCGCGCTGAGTGATTTGAAATCCACGGACCCCGCCGGCTTCGACACGCTGCGCGAGAGCATTTCCGGTTCGGTGTTCCTCAGCTACGTCTTCACCAACGTCGAGACCAACCTCGCTTCCGCCAAGCCGTGCCTGATGAAGGACTATGCCGCCTTGGTTCAGGACAAGGGCCTCCGCGACCGCATGCTCGACACCATCCTCGCGGAATATCAACTCACCCACGACCTGCTTGCCGAAATTCTCCAAGGCACCATGGAGCAGCGCCGCCCGCGCATGGCCAAGACGCTTGCCATCCGCGAAGCCCCGCTCAAGGTCCTGCACCACCAGCAGATCGCACTGATCCGCGAGTGGCGCGGCCACCTCGCCGAGGGCAAACCGGCCGCCGCCGAAGCGATGCTCCCCGACATCCTGTTGTCGATCAACGCGATCGCCTCCGGCCTGCGCACCACCGGGTGATGCTGCCTGCCGCTTGATCAGGCGCCGACGCTCGGGTCGTAGTCTTTCGGCGCGCGGATAATTTTCTCGACGCCGTGTTTGGTGACGAGGTTGCCGCGGCTGGCGCGGCCCTTGATGCCGAATTCGGCGAAATGCAGCGCGCGCACGAGGTTGCGGATGCGCAGGCCCGACTTGAGGTGGACGAGCAGCATTTGCGCGGCGCTTTCCTCGTTGGTGCGGTGGACGGCGAAATACAGCACGCGGCTGCCCGGTCGGCCCGGGGTGAGCGGGTATTCCTTGTCGCGCGTAATCCCGCCGACGGTGAAGCGCTTCGCCAGAATCGGCCCGTCGCGTCCGTCGCGGTAGATCATCGAGTAAATGAGATCCTCATCCTTGCGGAAAACCGCCACGCGCAGCGGCCGCTGGCCGACGAAGACCTTTTCCGCGACTTTGACGACCTTCATCGTGCCCTCGGCGGTGAAGACGATGAGGTCGTCGATCGAGGAGCACTTCTCGATGGCTTCGCCGTCTTTTTTCAAGCCGGTGCCGGCAAAGCCGTTTTTGGCATCGAGGTAGAGCGTCTCGGTGGCCGCGATCACCTGGGTGCGGTCGACGCGGTCGAAGGCGGAGATGAGCGTCTTGCGCTCGCGGCCCTTGCCGTATTTCTTCAGGAGTTCCTGATACCAGCGGATGGTGTATTTGGTGAGGCTGCGGAGGTTTTTCTCGGTCTCGGTGATGGCCTCCTCCAGGCCGCGGATCTCCTCGTCGGCCTTGAATGCGTCGAATTTCGAGATGCGTTTGATTTTGATCTCGGTGAGGCGGACGATGTCGTCGTGGGTGACCTCGCGTTTGAGGTGCTTGATGTGCGGCTTGAGGCCATCGTCAATCGCCTGGATCACCGCTTCCCAGGTTTCGCATTCCTCGATATCGCGGTAGATGCGTTTTTCGATGAAGATTTTCTCCAGCGACGAGAAATGCCATTTTTCCGCGAGCTCGCCGAGGCGGATTTCGAGTTCGGATTGGAGCAGGTCGCGGGTGCGGAACGCGGAGCGCTTGAGGATCTCCGAGACGCCGAGAAACGCGGGCTTCCCTTCGCTGATGACGCAGGCGTTAGGTGAAATCGAGAGCTCGCAATCGGTGAATGCGTAAAGCGCGTCGCGCGTCGTCTCGGCATCGGCCCCGGCCGGAAGGTGGACGAGGATGTCGGCATGGGCCGCGGTGTTGTCCTCGATCTTCTGAATTTTGATTTTCCCTTTGTCGGCCGCGGCGACGATGTTGTCCATCAGCCCGCCGGTGGTGGTGCCGAAAGGAATCTCGGTGATGCGGAGCAGGTTGCGTTTTTCGACGCTGATGGTGGCGCGGACGCGGATTTTCCCGCCGCGCAGACCGTCGCGATAATCGGACGCGTCCATGGTGCCGCCGGTCGGGAAATCCGGATAAAGGATCGCCGGCTCGTTGCGCAGCACGGCAATCGACGCTTCGATAATCTCGATGAAATTGTGCGGCAGGATCTTGCAGGCAAGGCCCACGGCGATGCCTTCGACGCCCTGCGCGAGCAGCAACGGGAATTTGACCGGAAACGTCTCGGGCTCCTTGTTGCGCCCGTCGTAACTGGGTAGCCAGGCGGTCGTCTTCGGATTGAAGACGATTTCGTTGGCGAATTTCGTGAGGCGGGCCTCGATGTATCGTGGGGCGGCGGCACCGTCACCGGTGAGCGTGTTGCCCCAGTTTCCCTGCGTGTCGATGAGCAGGTCTTTCTGCCCAAGCTGCACCATCGCGTCGCCGATCGATTGATCGCCGTGCGGGTGATACTTCATGGTATTGCCGACGAGGTTGGCCACTTTGTTGTAGCGGCCGTCGTCGAGCTCATCCATCGAGTGAAGGATGCGGCGCTGCACCGGCTTGAGGCCGTCGTTGAGGTGGGGGACGGCGCGCTCGAGGATGACGTAGCTGGCGTAATCGAGGAAGTAATCCGAATACATGTCCCCGAGGGAGATGTGTTGGTCCGGTTCTGGGGTCATGCGTGGGGGGAGGATTACGAGGCCGCGGGCGGTGTGGCAAGTTTCGGGTTTCTTAAATAATCGACGACGAACTCGGCGGCCGCACTCGCCCCGGCAACGCGATCGTGCGAAATCAGAGCGGTTTTCATCCGCCGCCACCCGCATGCATCATCGGCGAGCAGATCCTCGACGCGCTGCTGCAAATCTCCAGCGGTATCCGCGAGGTCGCCGCCGCCGATGTGGCGGAGCAAGGCGAGGTTTCCCTCTTCCTGGCCGGGCACGAGATGGTGGATGAGCATCGGGCAGCGGGCGGCGATGGCCTCGTGCACGGTGGCCCCGCCGGCCTTGCCGATCACGAGATGGTGGCGGTTCATCAATTCGGGCACATTGCGCGTCCAGCCGATCAGGCGGACGCGGCCCGGGTATTCCTTGCGGAGTCCGCGGGCCCGCTTGTTGAGCGCCCGGGTGTTCCGCCCCATCACGATGGTGAGCTTCACGTCCGGCGAGGCGTCGAGCAACGCCCGCCCGTGACGGAGAATAAAACGGCGGTTTGCCGTGGCAAAATAAAGAATGCGGAACGGCTCGCATGAATCGCGTACGGAAACCGGCGTGAGTTTTTCAAAAAGCGGATTGACCGGAAATCCGGTGTCGATGATCCGCTCTTCGGGAAGCCCGGCCGCCATCATCACCTTGCGCGTCTCCGGGTCGCTCACCAGCCAGTAGTCCGTGGGAGCGCGCAACCAGGATGCGTTGATTTCCAGCGAGTCGGTGACCACCGTGAAGACCGGGAATTTCGCCGGGGCATCCGGCAGCCTCAGGATCCGGTCGAGAAAATACGGATAGAGCGGGTAGGTGCTGATGACGGCATCGGGGTGGAAATCGTGAACCATTTCAGCGAGCGTGTTCTCCGGCTTCCGCATCAGCGGCAGGCGGGGTTTGCTGAAATCGCAGCGATCCGTCATGTCATAAATTCTCGCCCACGTGCGGGGCATGTGGTTGGTGACGAATCGATAGGCACGGGCCACCAGATCGGTCGTGATCGGCGTCGCCGTCTGGCACGGATCGACGACTTTGGTAGCGGCACCCGCGATGCCCGCCGCGAGCGCGAAGTTGCGCGCAGCGCTGTTGTGTCCTTCTCCGAAGGCGGCAGTGAGAATCAACAGGCGGGGCGGGGCGTTCATGGATGGTGGAAAAATTATGCAACAGACGGGCGTTGCGTCGATGGCCAAATCCGGCTTTGCTCACCGCGTGGCCCGCCAACGCAAATCGCCCGAACTTCTCCCCGTGGATGAAGCCGCGGAGCAGGAGAATCACGAGCGGTATTTCCGCCTCGATCCGGAACGCGGCGTCGCGGAGGAGCGGGAAATCGTCCGCCTCGATGCCACAAACGAACCTGCACAGCGGCTGGCGGTCCCTGTGCGCGATAACGCCGAGACCCGGAGCCACCAGCCCGGCATCGAAACTCTCATCGACGCCGAGCTCGCCGCGCTCGAAGGGCTGGAGGAAGCCTGGGGGAAAGCGTCAAGCGAGCGCCGCCCGCTTCCTTGGGGCTGGTTCGCATTGATCGCCCTGATCCTCGCCGGTGGCGCAACTTGGTCTCTCAGGCATGTCATTTTCGCCGAAGAACAACTCGAAATCATCCGCGGGGAAACCCAATCGATTCTTGAAACCGAGGAATCCTCGGTGGAGGAGGCGCGCGGGCTGATCCAGCGCATCGAATCCACGCTGCGGGCATTTTGCGCGGCACCGGATATCGAGACGATGTCCTACTTCGTGCGGCATGCGGACCGGGTCAGGCCGCTCATGGACGCTCACTATGCCCGCCAGCCGTTCGAGCCTGTTGGTCCGTTCGTTATTGAAACACTGCGCCCGCTCACACTCGGAACGCATGGCGACTTCTGGGCCGCCAAGCTCCGATTGAGAAACGGGCGGGAACAAAACCTGATCATGCAAGCGGGCGACACTGGCAAGACATTAGTCGATTGGGAAACCGCCGTGAACTACCAGCCGATGGCATGGGATGATTACGCGCGGGAAAGACCTGCGGGTTCGACCATGGATTTCCGGGTCTACCTCGAGCCGGACTCCCTCTATACCCATGAGTTCCGGAATCCATCGCAATGGAACTGCTACATGCTGACCGCGCTGGACAGCGAAGAGATGCTCTTCGGTTACGTCCGCGCCGGCAGCCCGACGGCCCAACTCCTGCGCACCTGGTTCCAGCGCAATCGCGCGCAGCGGGCCTCGATGATCCTGCGGCTTTCGATCCCCGAAGGTCTTGCATCGCCACGCGGTGTGGTGATTGACGAAGCCCTCTCGGTGCGGTGGATTTACATCGCCTCGCCCGATGGGGGGGCCTGATTGAAATGAAAGTTCTCATCAACAGATGTTTCGCCGCATGCCGGAGCAGCCACCCCGCGCGCGTGAAATTCACTCATGTGCTCGCTGGTGTGGGGATTTTTTTTGCCATCCAATACGTGCTCGGGCTTTGGCGGCTTACCCGCACATCGAGCGGCATGGAGAATAAATTCAGCGCCATCGCGCGGGATGAATATCTCGGATTTCTCGCACTCCAAAACCTCCACGCGCTCGCGGCGTATGCGCTGCTTGTCATACTCGGCGCATGGTTGTTGCAGCCTTTCGTCTCGGCGTGGTCGGCGCGTTCGGGCCGGGGGGGCACGCGCTGGATTCTCCTGCGAGCATTTGTGCTGGCAGTCGCGACACACGGATGGTTCGTGCTGCGACTGGTCGACACACGACCGTATTTCCTCAAGGACATCGATTTCGGCCACTGGTATTACCGGATTCTCGAAGTGGTGCCCGAGGCCGCACGCCCGATGGTCTATGGCATTTTGTTTTCGGTGCTTCCCGTCGCGGTGGTCGTTTACGCGCTGGTGTGGCACTTCAGGTCGGGCCGCCGGGGGGCGGTCGTTTCCTCGACGGCCGTGCTCGCTTGCGGCGTGTTCCTCGCAACCATACCCAGCCGGGCCGGCAACCCCGAACGGGTGGCCACAACCCATGAGGAAACCCCATGGAACGTCATCATCCTCGGCTCCGATTCGCTGCGTGGCGACCGGATCGGCGCGAGCGGCTACCGCCCGCCACGCGCAAACGCGGCGGGTGCGGGAGGCGTCTCGCCAGCGATCGACGCCCTTGCCGCCCGCTCGGTCCATTTCCGCCATGCCTTCACGCCGATCGCGTCGACGCTTGAGTCGGGCATCTCGCTGATGGCCTCGCAATATCCGCACACCCACGGCATCCGGCACATGTATCCGGATCGCGAAACGCTCGAAAGTGCCCTCGCATCCGTGGAGCCAGTCGCGCCATTGCTCGCCGCAAAAGGCTACGACACCGCCGCCATCGGCGACTGGTGTGCGGGATATTACCAGATCGCGCCGCTGGGCTTCGACGATATTGATGTTTCGAGCTTCGATAATTTCAAAATCTACATGAGCCAAGCGGTGATCATGGCGCACTTCGTGATTCCGCTCTATTTCGATCACGAAGCGGGATACCGGCTGTTTCCGCAAATCCGTTCGTTCGCACAGTTCGTGACGCCCGAAGTGGTGACCCAGCGGGTCGTCAACCGCCTGGCTCGGCGGGCGGCGGATTCACGCCCGTTTTTCTGGCATGTGTTCTACTCGTGCAACCACCTGCCGTTCCGCAGCCCGGAACCTTACCGCAGCATGTTTTCCGACCCCGCATACAACGGCCCGCACCGCAATGGGGTGGACTTTGATATCGACGCGTTCATCGGCGGCACCGACCTGGAATCGAAATCCGAGGCGCTGCCAGCCCACGAAGTCGCGCAGATCCGGGCGCTCTACGACGGTACCACCCGGATGTTCGACGATCAGGTCAAACGCATCCTCGAAGCGCTCGACGCCCAAGGGCTTGCGGACCGCACCATCGTCATCATCACCTCCGACCACGGCGACGATCTTTACGAGCCAGGCGTCACTTTCGGCCACGGCCAGACGATGAACGGCGGGCTGCAATCCTTCCACGTTCCGATGATCGTGCACATCCCCGGACGCGAGCCACAGGATATCGAGGAGGCCGTCAATCTACTTGATCTCGCGCCGACCCTCGCGGACCTGCTGGGCTTCGCCACGCCTGCGTCATGGGAGGGGAAAAGCTTCGCCGGTTGGATCGATGGCTCCGAAGAACCCGAATGGCGGCCATTCTATGGCGAAACGGGTTTTCCGTTCATCCAGTTCGATGTCGAAGGCGTCGAACGCCCCCCGCTTCCCGCGATGGATCGAATGACGTTCATCGACCGCACGTTCAATTTCCAATTCGTCCTCAAGGAGGAATTCCAGAGTCGCCTAGTGGATGCGAAGCAACGCGCACTTCGCACCAGAAACTGGAAGCTCGTTTGCACCCCGGTAGCGGATGGTACGCGCCATTTTGCCTTGTTCAACCTGAGGCGCGATCCGCATGGGGAAGAAGACATCGCCGGGCAGCACCCCGAAGTGCTCGCCCCCATGCAACGGGCGCTCGAACAGTGGATCGACGAGCGAATCGAATCGCCGCTTGCCGCGATTTTCCCCACCGGCGAACCCGAATAAATCCACCACATGCTGTTCACTTGCTTTCCGCGGGGGATCGATCAAATTAGCGGCATGAATTTCAAGACGGTCACATGCCTGTGCGCTCTCTTGTTTATGGCCCAGGGCTGTGACAAGGCGCGGGAATGGATCGCAAACAAGACAGATCAAGGCCAGGCGGCGACCGCGAGCACATCATTTACCGGCCCGGTGACCGAGGTTTCGGAAGTAAACTATGATGCGTTTGTGAGCCAAAAAGGTCACCTTGTGGTGGTGAATTTCGGTGCCGATTGGTGTGGCCCCTGCAGGCAACTGGGTCCGGTTCTCGAGCGGGTTTCCCTGGAGTTCGGGGATGCCGTTAAACTGGGAAAAGTCGATGTCGACAAGGCCAGGGACGTCGCGATGCGCAGCGGCGTGCGCAGCATTCCGGACGTCCGGTTTTTCCGCGATGGCAAACAAGTTCACCAGTTCTCAGGCTCACAACCCGAGGCAAGGATCCGCGAAGACCTCAAGAAATTCACGAATGCCGAAAAGACGGCGAAAGCCGCCGAGAGCGAGCCCGAATCGCTCCTTCAACGGCTCCTTCCCGGCAAAGAGCCGGATGCCAAGGCGGAGACCGCCGAGGATGAAGGGCCTGCGATCCGGCCCATGGAAAAAGACTGGCTCCCCCCCGGCATCGAACGCCGATGAGGCGAATTGCTCGAAAAAAAAGCACCGGATGCGGCGCTTTTTTGAAGAAACGCATGGCCAGATTGGGATTTCTCGGCCAACATGCAAATGGATACGACAGATGAAACTGTCATCCATGAACCCACAAACCGAAATAGAATCATGCAAACTGCAAACGTAAATCCGTTGGTCACCGTTACTGTCAGGCACGAGAGCGTCACCGATGCTCTGAGGGAGCACGCCCAGCGAAAGATTGAGGGGCTACACCTGGATTACCCGCGGATTATCGAAGCCAAAGTCATTCTCGATGTTCAGAAAAACCGGCACATCGCCGAAATCATCCTCTTTTGTGCAAACCACATCACGATTGAGGCACACACGGAGGGCAGCGACATGTATGCCGCGCTCGATGCCACGGCGGACAAGATCGCCCGCCGCATGCGCAAGCACAAGACGCGTCTGCTCAAGAAAAACCGACCGCACCGCAACGATTCCATCCGCTATCTGGAAGAGCGTTATTTCACCGCCGATGTGATCGATCACCCCGAGGAATCGGAACACGATCCGGAACCTTACATCATCCATCCGGAAAACTATCAGATCAAAACGATGTTCAAGGAGGATGCCGTCATGCAACTTGAGCTTTCGGACCGTCCGTTCGTGCTTTACCGCAGCGCGCGCCGCGGATGTCTCACCATCGTCTACCGCCGCAAGGACGGGGAATACGCCGCGCTCGATATCGACGGCTAGGCGGCACCAGGGAATCCAAAATTCCATGCCGGGCGGTCATGCGGTCGCCCGGCATTTTTTGCGCCCTGCGCGTCACACTGCCGCGGGTTTCCCACGCGTCAGCCCGAACCACCACAGCCACGTCATCGAAAGCAGAATCGCCGCAAGGCCGACGTGGAGGACCTGCACCCAGGCGAAGATGCCCAATTGCGCCATGATGACGCCGAGGAGCATCTGGATCATCACCAGGCCGAACACCGCATGCTCGACCAGACCGACGCCGCCCACCCGGTGCTTCCACGTCAATACGTAAGCGGCAAGCGTCGCCGCCAGCACCACCCAGGAAAAACTGCGGTGGGTGACATACCAGAGCGACTCCTCCAGCTCCGGAAGCCAGGTTTCGCGTGGTGCATTGTTGTATTGCTTCGAGAGTTCATCGGTCAGTTCGCGGACCTGCGCGCCGCCGATGCCTTCCAGGACGATGACGAAAAGTAGCAGGCCCACCGAGATCCGGGTCGCCCGCAGTTTCCGCGGATCGGCCATTCTTACCCGCCACGGCTCATTGGTGCCGGCCCATGCGCAATAAACGAGAAGACCTAACAGGCCCATCGCAAGCGCCAGGTGCGCGGTGATGACGCCGGGCTGCAGCCCGCTGAACACGACCCGCGCGCCCATCCATGCGTTCACCCCGATCACCACCACCGAGGCAAGGGCGCAGATGAAAACCCACGGCCTCCGGCGGAGTTGCCAAAAGGAAGCGGCCAGCGTCGCCATGGCGAAAAATCCCACCGGCAGGCTCGTCAAGCGGTTGAAGAATTCTGTCCACACATGGCGCGGGTTGAAGATTTCGCGCAGCGTTTCGGGCGTCACCTCCTCGGGCGCCCGCCCCATCCACGCCGCTTTGCGCTGGAACACCTCGATCGGAAGCGCGTCGAAATCCACCTGATCCGCAGACGTCGGCGGAATCAGGCGGCCCCAGCATTTCGGCCAATCCGGACAACCCATCCCTGAGCCGGACACCCGCACCGTGGCCCCTACAAACATCAACACAAGCACCGAGGCAAGGGCGGCGATCGCCAGTTTCTGAAACCACGTTGTCGACATGCCCGCAATGTGGCGGGCGTGATCACCGACGCCAGCGGAAATTTTTTCGGCAAGGTGAAGCCGTCCCCGGCCCCGACCTCTGAAATGGCTCGCAGCACGCCCGCCTCCGCATAGGGTGGGCCTTGGAAAAACCACCTAACCCCATGTTTGCCGTCGTTAAAATCCTGATCTCCGCATCACTGATCTACTTGGTCAACGAAGTCGTCGTCCGCCACAGCAAACCGCTGCTCGGCAGCCTGATCGCCTCACTGCCGCTCGTTTCGGTGCTCACCTTCATCTGGATCTGGAACGACCTGCGCGCGAAGCCCGACGTGCTGGTTGAAAAACTCAGCGCCCACTCCGCAGGGGTGTTCTGGTTCGTCCTCCCCTCGCTGCCGATGTTCCTGCTTATCCCGTGGATGCTCAGGAAGGGCATCGGCTTCTGGCCCGCGATGGCCACCGGCTGCGTGATCACCATGATTCTCTATTTCCTGATGGCCAAACTACTCGCGCGATTCGGCGTGATGATGTGATGCCGCCAATACCATTCATTTGCCGAGGATTCCGAAAATCCATTGCGGTGGGCTCGGATCGATCCCGGTGCCGAAGTAAAATCCGGTGAGGTGGAAAAACAACGGGGCGGCGAAACAAAGCGAGTCGATCCGGTCCATCACGCCGCCATGCCCGCCGATGGCGTTCCCCCAATCCTTGGCGCCGAGATCGCGCTTGATCGCGGACATCACCAGTCCGCCGAAGAAACCGGCCAGGCAGATCAACAGCGCCATCAGCGCCGCCTGCCATGCATTGAACGGCGTCACAACGCTCATTCCCACCGCGAGCACCAGAGTCGTGGCGATGCCGCCAACCGTGCCTTCGACGGTTTTGTTCGGGCTCAATGCCGGTGCGATCTTCCGTTTCCCGATCATCTTGCCCCAGCAATACTGGAACACGTCGCTGGCCTGCACCGTGGCCACGAAGAAGAACAAAAGCGCGCTGTTGCCGCCGTCCCAATTCTTGATCGGCAGCGACATGATCATCGGCATGTGGCTCACGAAATACACGCAGGTGAGCATCCCCCATTGGATCTTCGCGGTGGTCGCGAGAAAGTTCTTCGTTTCCCCCGACATCACCTTGCGGATCGGAATGAAGATGAACGCGTAGACCGGAATGAAAATGCTCGCGAGGCCATACCAATGGATCCCAATCAGGAAATACTGGATCGGCAGAATGATGAAGAAACACCAGAAAAGCACCCGGTGGTCGCAGCGGCCGGTCTCGTTGAGCGTGATGAACTCCCGCAGGGCGAGAAACGACAGGAAACAGAACAACACCACCGTCGTCCAATGACCAAAATACAGGGTGATGCCGAAGATCCCGACCATCATCCACCACGATTTCGTCCGGGCGTTGAAGTTCGCGACCACGGCGCTTCCCTCGGGGCCGGCGCGGCGCGCCATGATGAATCCCGCGACGCTCGCCGTCACCAGCAGCACCAACACTCCCGCCATCATCCAGATCATTTCCCTATTCATCGCATGGTTCTTTTGTGAGTCCCGAGGCCACCGCGCGCCTCGCTCTTGTTAGAAAGTCCTCGCGCGTCTCGTCGGCCACGGATTCGAGCGGGGGGTGCACGGTGATCCTGCCGATCAACGGCACCGGCAGCCACTGGCCCTTGGGCAGGATCCGGTTGAGGTTCTGGAGGCTGATGGGAATCATCGCGCATTCCGGAAACCATTGCCTGATGTGGAAAATGCCGGGCTTGAAATTCAGCAACTCGGCGTCCGCGCTGCGAGTACCCTCGGGGAAGATGATGATCGATCGTCCGCTCTCGATCATTTCAAAAACCGCCTGAAGCGGATGTGAGCGGTCCTCCGGCCTGCCCTTGCGGTTTAGCAGGACCGCATGGAACACCCTGGAGGAAATCCAGCGGCGGATGGCGTTCTTCGCCCAGTAATCCCGCGCCGCCACCGGCGACGTGCGCTTGCGGATTTCCCCGGGCAGTGCGGCCCAGATCACCAACGCGTCGAGGTTGCTCGCATGATTCGAGAAAAACACACACGGTTTCCCCGTCCAACCTTCAATCCGGCCGATGCTCACCCCGGTGGCAAGCCGCACCAACATCGCCAATAGATCCGCAATCATGACCGCTCTTTCAAGAGCGCCGCGATTCCGCAAAGACGTCGCGCGACGGTGACCACCTCACCGGCCACCATGGCCAGCAAGCCCCAGAATACCCAGTCGAGCCGATCGGGCAGAAGCGCGGTCACCATACAAACGCCGGTCACCAACGCCATCCGGTGCGGTTTTGCCATCGGCCCGCGGAAATCATGCTTGCCGGTGAGCGAAGCGCCCTGCATCCGGATGCAGGCCGTCATCACCGCAAGCGCCGCGGCAAGCCAGCCGAGGTGCGTGCCCCATGGCTGCAACCACGCACAAAAACCCAACGCCGCGAGGATCAGCACATCCGCCACCCGGTCGGGCACTTCATTGTAGAGATCACCGGTCGCGCTTTTTTTCCCTCCCTCGATGGCCACCATGCCGTCCATCAGATTGCAGACCAGGCGCGCTTGGATCAAAAGCGCTGCGGCGATCATCCACAGATGGGTGGCCATGCCCATGCCGACCAGCAACAGAACCGCGGCGGCAGCAGCCGCAAACAAAACACTCATGACCGAGATGATGTTGGCGCTCACCCCCGAGCGCACGAGCACCCGCGAAAGACCTCCCGCCCAGAACGACGCGCGCGATTTCAACGGTCGCCTGGCTGCAAGCTCATCCCTCCCGGTCATTGGCAAAATCATCCTGAAGATGCCGCCCGCATGCGATCAAAAAACACACATCTGCCGAAGCACCCAACGAGATGTTGCGTGGCGCATCTGGAAATTCTCGATGCGGATGAGTTTGTCAGTTTCGGTGTTGTGCGCAGGGCAAAAACACGGAGGATTCCCACAGGTGATTCCCTCGTGTTTCCAGAACCATCCGTTTCCGGTGGTCGCGCACTTCGAGCGCGTCGTGGCGGTTTCCTTCGCATTTCCGGAGGACGTGCTCGCACCGCTGGTGCCGGACGGGCTCACGCTCGATGCCTTCGAGGGACTCGGATTCCTCACCGTGGCGATGGTGTGGACGCGCGACATGCGCCCCGCCGGATTTCCCCGCCTGCTCGGGCGGGATTTCTTCCTCGCCGGATACCGGATTTTCACCCGCATGCGGGAGCCATCTGGCAGAAACCTGCGCGGCCTGCGAATCCTGCGAAGCGAGACGGACAAGCGCGGCATGGTCTTCTTCGGCAATCTGATGACGCGCTACAACTACCGCAGGGTCGATGTGCAAATCGGACAAACGGGACCGGAAACCCGTGTGATCACACGGCTGCCGAATGGCAAAACGACGCTCGACCTTACCTTCGATGCGGAGTCTGTGGATGCGCCGCTGCCCAGCGGCTCGCCATTCGAGGACTGGCGGCAGGCACGGCGCTTTGCCGGGCCGATGCCATTCACCTTCAGCCCTGAGCGGAATAACCGCTTCGTGGTGATCGAGGGAAGGCGCACCGATTGGGTGCCACGCCCGATCCGGATCAAAAGCTGGCAGGTCGGGCTTTTCGACGAACCGCAACTGCAAGGCGCGACACCCATCCTCGCCAATGCCTTTGCAGTGGAAAACATCGATTACCGCTGGTCCAAGGGGCGGATCGTTCGGCCGGGAGGTGGAGCATGAGCAAACGCGGGCCATGGCAAGGGATGATATCAATCATCCGGTTCAACTGGCCATTTTATCTAGCCGCAGTAGTCGTGGCTGCGATGGCGGCAGCCGGGATCCTTTGGCACGAAAACGGATGGTGGAAATGGGGATGCGTGCTGGCACTGGCCGGAGTACTGTATTTCCTGATCATCTCCACGGGCGTCTCCCATTGGATTTATGACCGCTCCGATCTCTATCGATGGAAATGGCTCGGCCGCGCCCTCGGCGATGGCAAATTGAATGATGCGATTTTCTGCCATGCCGGATTCGACGAGGCATCCTCCGCATTGCGCGAGCGGTTTCCGAATGCGACCTGGGTGGTGCTCGATCACTACGACGAGGCAACCATGTCCGAACCCTCGATCCAGCGCGCGCGCCGCTTGTTCCCGCCGACGCCGGAAACCCTGAGCGCCGCGTTCGACCGCTGGCCGTTGGCCGACAACTCGGCGGATGCGGTACTCGGCCTGTTGGCGATCCACGAACTGAGAAGCGAGGACGAACGCGCGGCGTGGTTCGCCGAAGCGCGGCGCTGCCTCCGCCCGGGTGGACGCGTGGTGCTGGCGGAACACACGCGCAATGCCGCCAATTTCCTCGCCTTCGGGCCGGGGTTCCTCCACTTCCACTCGGCCGCCAGTTGGCGGCGGAGCTGGGATCGCGCCGGACTCCGCCTCGCCGATGGCTTCCGGGTGACGCCGTGGATCCGGATTTTCATCCTCACATCACCATGATTAATTTGTTAGAAACACTGCTCCGCATCGCGGGCGCCGGATTGATCCTGCTGGCCATCCTGCACGTGCCCATCGGCCGCAAACTTCGCTGGAGTGAAGACGCACGACAATTGACGCCGGTGAACCGCTCGATTTTCCACGTCCACACGTTCTTCATCTGCCTGGTGCTGGTGATGATGGGAGCGCCATGCTTGTTGGAGCCGTCGGTTTTCACCGTGACCAGCCGCGCGGGATTGTGGTTGGCGTGGTCGATCTCGGCATTCTGGGCGATCCGCCTCTATTTCCAGTGGTTCGTCTATCCAGCCGACTTGTGGCGGGGCAAAAAAATGGAAACCGCGGTGCATGCGTGGTTCACCTTGGTGTGGACGGCATTGGCCGCGTTGTTCGCCGTTTGCGGCATGTTGCAGGCCGGGTGGATCAACGCCTGATCGGCCATGGCCGTGGAAACAACGCCCAGTGCCACACCAGTGTGAGGAACGCGAGGTTCAACACTGCCATGCCGGCGGCGGAAATGAGCAAGTCGCGGGCGAGGGCGATTTCGAGCACGTTCATCGAAACCAATGCGAGCGTCTGCAATAACGCGCACCCCTTGCGGTTCCAGCGGCTGTATGCCCAGAGACCTAACAAAATTTCGAGAAAACCGATCGCATACGTCGCCAGCCCCGCGATGTCCTCGCCAAGCACCCGTGCGACGATGTCGCGATGCCGGGGAATGCCCATCAGGATTTTGCTGTAAAGCCCGTGAAACACCCACACCGATCCGATCACGATGGTAAACGCGATTTGCAGGCGATGCGTGGTTCGGTGGGTCGTCATGTCTTCAATCGGATGATCTACACATCAACGGTTGCCGAACCGATGATGATGTTGATCAGGGACATATCAATTTCACTTGAGGAAAATACGTGCGGTAGCGCCTTGCGTCGCGGGTGAGTAGCGTGAGGTTTTCCGCTTCCGCGTGTGCTCCAATAAAAAAATCTGGCAATGGAGCGGTGCGCGTCCCGCCATCGTTGCGGTAGGCCTGGAACGCACGTGCTGCGGCGAACGCGCAAGAATAGGGTAGTGGCAGTCGGCGAAAGTCCGTCGGCGGAACGAGATTGAGATCAAGATCCCGAGCATCGCGGTAGAGCGGCGCAAGTTCGGTGTAAATGATCGGATTGATCGCGGCCTCGCGGCTTGCGATCAAAGGCGCAAGCCGCATTGCTGACCATTCGAACCAGGTCTCGTCGCGCGTCGCGATATCGAGCAGCACATTGGTATCGACCAGAACCATGGATCAATCCTCTCCACGGGTGATTGCCAGATGCTGGTCTGTAGTGACCCCGGCTTTTGCGGAACCTGCCGCTTTCGACAGCCATAGATCGAAGGCTTTGGATGGAGTTCCTACCGGGTCACGCGGCTTGATTTCCAGAGCTTGTTTCCCGGGAATAAACTCCACTTCGGTGCCAGGTTGGAGATTAAATCGTTCCCTTAGCGCCAATGGAATGGTCACTTGCCCTTTGATCGTTACCTTCATGAATGAGATAGTATTACCACTCGTGGTATTACCCGTCAAGTCGTGGTGTTGCCCTCACCCACCCGAGCAAGCCGCGCACAGCGGCGCTTCCGGGGTTTCCCGCAATCGCTCGTCCGGGATGGCATCGCCGCATTGCAGGCAGGATCCGTATTTTCCCTCATCCATCCGGGCGAGCGCCTGCTGGAGAAGATGGAGCTTCAAGGTGCGGCGGCGCTGGGCGTCTTTGGCCAGTTCCTGTTGCATCAACGAATCCTGGCGCGACAGGCGACCGATGGTGCCATCCAGCGATTCGGGTGGTGCCGTGCCTTCCTTTCCGGCCTCGATGTCTGCGAGGAGATGCTCGATCTCCTCGCGCATCCGGATTTCCAACTCGATCTCCAGATCGGTGTCCATTTTTCTAACGAAACAGGATGATCGGAATGTGGCAGGTGCGGATCAGATGGGTCGTGGTGCTGCCGAGAATCAGATTGCGGACACGCGAATGGCCGTATGCGCCCATCACTAAAAGATCGATTTCCCGCCCGGAAACCTCGCGGGCGACCACCTCGTCGGGATCGCCGGAAATGAGATCGGCGGTGACGTTGAACCCCGCACCGCGCAAGCTGGTGGAGGCATGGTCAAGCGCGATCTCGTTGTCGCGTTCCTGCTTGCCACACATCACGAGATGGCATTCGAGACCTTTCCATAGAGGGCGGGTGGCGATGTGGTGCACCGCTTTGAGCGCGCTCGGCCCTCCGTCGAAGGCGAGCAGGAATTTCCCGATCGGCTTGAATTCGCGTGCGGCGACCATCACCGGAATCTTCGCACTGCGGACGACGCGTTCGAGGTTGCTGCCGAGATGGCCTTTGGAGAAATCCGCGTGCTCGCCGCGTTTGCCGACCACGATCATTTCCGCGCCCGCTTCGAATTCCTCCAACGTCTCGACCACCGAGCCGTGGCGCTGGGTGGTTTGTACATCATGCCCGGCGAGTTGCTTTTCAGCATCTTCCAAAATCGCCTTGCCGCGCAAACGGGCGACGCGGGCGTGGGATTCGTCGAGCTTGGCAAGTTCTTCAAGCAGCTCGCTGTTGGCATCGAAGCCGATGCTACCGCTCAGGTCTTTTGGATCGCGCGAATCATCGCGCTCGATCACGTGAAGCACATGAATGTCCGCCCCGCTACGTGCTGCAGCCCAGGCGGTGTGCTGATAGATGCTCGGCGCATAAAGCGATCCGTCGGTGCAGGTGAGAATGGTGGACATGGACTTGTGGGTAAAAACTGAAAAGCTGAAATTCGGAAAGCGGAAATGTTCAGTGGTCGAGCATGCGCTCGAGGGCGTCGGGTTTGTCGGCGATGCCGAGTTTCATCACCATGGTAGCGGATGCCTCGTTCATGCCAAGGATTTCCACCTCGGTTCCTTCGCGGCGGAATTTGAGGATCACTCGGTCGAGCGAACTCACCGAGGTGAGATCCCAGAAGTGAGCCTGCGAAACATCGATCACCACCTTGTTGAGCACTTCCTTGAAGTCGAAAGCGCTCACAAAACGGTCGCCCGATGCGAAAAACACCTGACCGCGCACGAGGTAGGTGCGGGTGCTTGCTTCGGCATCGAGCGTCGAGGTGACCTGGATGATCTGCGCCACCTTGCGGGCAAAAAACAACGCCGCAAGAAGCACCCCGGCGGCCACACCAATGGCAAGGTTATGGGTGTAAACGACGGTCACCACGGTGATCAACATCACCGCGCTGGTCGTCCACGGGTGGACCTTGAGATTGCGGATCGAAGCCCACGAGAAGGTGCCGATGGAAACCATGATCATCACCGCCACAAGCGCCGGCATCGGGATCATCGCGACCTGGTCGTTGAGCAGAAGAATCAGCAACATCAGGAACACCCCCGCCCACAGCGTGGAAAGCCGGGTGCGTCCGCCGGATTTCACGTTGATGATCGATTGGCCGATCATCGCGCAGCCCGCCATGCCACCGAAGAAGCCGGTGATGGTGTTGGCGATGCCCTGGCCGCGGCACTCGCGATTCTTGTCGGATGGGGTGTCGGTGAGATCATCCACGATCTGCGCGGTCATCAGCGATTCGAGCAGGCCGACGACGGTGAGCGCGAGCGAGTAGGGGAAAATGATGGCGAGCGTCTCGAAGGTGAGCGGAATGTCCGGCAACAGGAAGATCGGCAGGGTGTTGGGCAGTGCGCCGAGGTCGCCGATCACGCGGACGTCGAGTTTGCAGAAATACGCGATCAGCGTGAGCGCGATGATGCAGACCAGCGGCGATGGCACCACCTTGGTGAGGCGCGGCAACAGGTAGATGATGCCGAGTCCTCCGGCGACCATCGCGTAGGTCACCCAGGTCACTTTTTCCAACCCGAGATTCAGCTCGGGGAGCTGGGCGAGGAAAATCAGGATGGCGAGCGCGTTGACGAATCCGGTCATCACGGATTTCGATACCAGCGACATCAACACCCCGACTTTCAGATAGCCGCAGATGATCTGCATGATCCCGGTGAGAATGGTAGCCGCAAGCAGGTATTGCAGACCGTGGTCGCGCACCAGGGTGACAATCAACAAGGCCATCGCGCCGGTCGCGGCGGAAATCATGCCCGGGCGGCCGCCGGTGAACGCGATGATCACCGCGATGCAGAACGAAGCATAAAGCCCGACCTTGGGATCGACTCCGGCGATGATCGAGAAGGCGATGGCCTCGGGAATCAGAGCGAGGGCGACGACGGTGCCTGCGAGAATATCGCCACGGATGTTGGAAAACCAGGCTTTGGAGAGATTTGAGGATGGCATAAAAGTGAGCGAACCGGAATGGCGGAGGCCGCGCACCCTTGGGGACAATGCCCCCGACGACAAGCAATTTATCGGGCGCAAGACGGTGGTAGGCCCACCCTGTAGCGGCGCGTCTATGACCGCCGTGCGAATGGAAACGCGCGGAGCCCACATTCGCTCAGACAGACGCATCGACGCTCATAGAGACGCCGCTACATGCTTTTCCCATGGCGATTCGTTAGGCCAATCGACCTTCACCCTTCTCATTCTCACGAATGAGCCTACGTTGCGGCGCCAAGCCACGTCGCGCCCACAACCTCAATACCCAAAGCCCACCACACCATGAAAGGTCTCTTTGAAGAACTCGACTACTGCCAATGCCCGCTGGGCGAGATCATTCTGCGACGCCGCAAAGTCCTGAATCTCGGCGGGGAAATTGTCTATGACGTGATCCTCAACGACGAGTTCCTCATGAGCAGCCTGTTTCACGCCGCCGAAGACGCCCTTGCCGATCTCGGTTTGGAAATTCTCGCCGAACCCCAGGCGGATGTCGTCGTTGGCGGACTTGGTCTCGGCTACACCGCCGCCGCCGCGTTGCGTCATGACAAGGTGCGCTCGCTCGCTGTTGTCGAATTTCTCGAACCGGTGATCCGCTGGCACCGCGAGGGCCTGCTACCCGTCGATCCCCAACCCGACAAGGACCCGCGCACCACTGTCGTCCACGCCGATTTCTTCGCGCTTGCCGCCGCAGGTAACGGCTTCGACCCCGCGCGGCCGGGTGCGAAGCATCACGCGATTTTGTTGGATATCGACCACACCCACGGCCACTGGCTGCACCCGCGCCATGCGAGTTTCTACACCCGCGACGGCCTCGCCCTCGTGCGCGACGCCCTGCATCCCGGCGGCGTGTTCGCGATGTGGGCGGACGCACTGCCAGATGCTGAATTCGTCGCGCTGCTCCGTGAGGTCTTCCACCATGCCGAAGGCCGCGAAATCACCTTCCCGAATCCCCACACCGGCGGCGAGTCGACCAGCACGGTGTATCTGGCGGGCGGGACGCTCGCAAAGCCGTGTGGTTGAATACGTTCAATGGCTTCTGGAATCCTGAGAGTGTTGCGATGGAACGTAGGCTCATTCGTGAGAATGAGGTGGGTTGGACGTCGCTCGACTCATTGGTTCGCGATTTCACAATCGCGCCTACATGCCGGGCAGTCCGGGGTTTTCGACTGCTTCCGAGAGATCGCCGTGGACGGCGCGGCTGATGATGTCGCGGGTGGCTTCGTTGAGATAAGCGTGCAGGAGTTTTGAAAGTTCCTGGAACTCCGGCCACAGGATTTTGTCCATGGTGCTAGGGGCGACGCGGACCATGACGGTCGCGTGCCGTTGCCTTGGCATCCGATAAGGATAAAGGCCATGGCGGCGGACCAGGGCGAGAAACAATTGGCGCTTCCAGGGATCGGGCAGGCTGATTTTGTATTCGACCTTCTCCTCCGGCACGTCGTCGAGGCGAGCTTTCAGCCGCGCCAGCGCTTCGGCAGCGGCACCCACTTCGCCCGCAACACCGCTGCCGGCATAGAGCGCTTCGACCTTGCGAATTTTCTCGATGATTTCTTCGCGGGTCATGACGTGGCCGGTTGCGAGGCGAGATTGGATTCGAGTCGCCGAAGTGTCGATTTTTTCTTCGTGCTGTGTCCACGTGGGGACGGATTTTTGCCTGGGCGAACGCATGTAGCGGCGTCTCTATGAGCGCCGATGCCAATGCCTGGCGAATGTGTGGCTCCACTCGTCCTCATTCACACGGCGGTCATCGACGCGCCGCTACAGGCGTTGTATGGTCGAATTGGCCACAAGAAGGACAAAAGGCACAAACCCACCGCATTCAAATTTGTGCATCTTGTGCCTTTTGTGGCTAACTCTCTGGTGGTGATCGCTACGGAGCGCCGCCCGCTTTCCCCAATTCCGGTTGAAATGGCAGCTTCCGCCCGCTAGTGTGGATTCCTGATGAATGACCCCGCCGATGCCGCCGCTTCCCTGAAGGCGATGCAGGACGATATTTACCGGGAGAAAATCCTCCGCGCCCGGAAATTGACGCCCGAGCAGCGTCTGGCGGATGTGTTTGTGTTGACCAACTTCGTCTTTGCGAGAATGCACGAGGGTGCGATGTGGCAAGCCGGGAGCACGAACGCGGAAGCAGGTTGGAACATTGTTCGCCAGCGCCTGAACCGACTCCAAAAAGTCCAAGACATGGGTCGTTTCTGAAATCAAAAACCCGAAATGATCAATGACTGTTGAAGAATTGGCAGCCATGGTCATCGATGCCTGCGAGCAGGAGCAGGTCGAGCACATGTTGACCGGAGCATTCGCGCACGGGCTGTATGGCATTCCGCGATCCACCATGGATGAGGAAGTGGTCCTGAGCCTGGCTGGAGCCAATCCCATCCAACGGGTTGCCCAGAGATTGGCGGCGACCGTTGAATTTGAACCTCAAATCCAGTTCGACACACTCACATGGGGCAAGCGGCAGGTGGGGCAGTCGTTCACCAATCCTCCGTTCAAGGTTGAGTTGTTCGAACTCTTCGACGAGCCGTTTGTCCAATCGCAGTTTCAGAGAAAACGACGCATGTTTTCGAACCAGATCCAGCGGCACGCCTGGCTACCCACGCCCGAGGATGTGGTGGTGCAGAAGCTCCGCTGGGGCCGCAACAAGGATCTTGATGACGCCCGCGACGTGCTCGCCGTGCAAGGGCCGGAAACTCTCGACATGACATACATCGAGCACTGGTGCGGCCAGCATGGCACGCTCGACCGACTGAAAACCGCGCTGGATGGAATTCCGCCACTGGATTGAGAGGGGAGAGGATAATCGATGAGCGGATGGCGATGCGGATGGCGATGCGGATGATGATCGCTGCTTGGTTCTGTTTGCGCGAAAAAATCAGAGGCAATCTCCCTTCTCGAATGGCTGCGGGCGAGACGCCCGCCTTACGGATTTCGTGGCGACCGGTGATCGCCGCTACAGGGCGAGGCGGTTGCCGGGCGTGCGGGCGATGAATTCTCCCGGTTTCACGACCATGCACTCGCCGCCGCACGAGATCTGGTGCAAACGACAAGCTCTTACCCTCACGCAAACGACAAGACATGCCCCAAGGTGCAAACGACAAGACATGCCCCAGGGTGCAAATAACAAGGCATGCCCACGAGTTCACAAAACAAGACATGCTCTGGTCCAAGTGAATGATCATGAAATTTCCGCTTGTATTTATTCGTTATTTAGCTAAATGAATAGACATGACATTGAAAGAGCGCGCGAGGGTATTCAAGGCGTTGGGGCATCCGGCGCGGTTGCGGGTGGTGGAGCGGTTGGCGGGTGGCGAGCGATGTGTGTGCGAGTTGTTGGATGGCACGGAGTTTGGTGACCTGAGCGGGCCGACGGTTTCGCAGCATTTGCTGGTGTTGAAGACCGCCGGGGTGATTGCCGATGAGAAGCGCGGCAAGAAGATTTTCTACCGCCTGCGGATGCCCTGCGTGGCGGAAATCTCGCTCTGCGTGAGCGGATGTGAACTCAACCGGGAGCAAGCGGCACTTTCCGCATCGAGGTGAAAACGTCCGCCGCCGAGAACAAGACCGCGTTTTGGCTCATTGCCATTCTGGTGGTGTTGTATTTCCTGCCGGTCGGCACGCCGCGCTTCGATGGCGCGGTGAATGAATCGCTCGAACTGGCGCGCTGGTATGCCCGCGAGCATGTGATCCTGTGCCTGATCCCGGCGTTTTTCATTGCCGGTGCGATCGGGGCGTTCATCAGCCAGAACTCGGTGATTCGTTACCTCGGCGGCAAGGCGAAACCGGTGGTGGCCTACAGCGTGGCTTCGGTTTCGGGGACGATTCTTGCGGTGTGTTCATGCACGGTGTTGCCGTTGTTTGCGGGGATTTACCGGCTTGGTGCGGGAATCGGCCCGGCCGCGGCGTTTCTTTTCTCCGGCCCTGCGATCAATGCGCTGGCGATCATCCTCACCGCGCGGGTGCTGGGCTGGGAACTGGGAGTTGGACGGGCGGTCGCCGCGATCATTTTCAGCATCGTCATCGGCCTCGCGATGGCATGGTTGTTCCGCAAAGACGAACGTGCGCGCCAGGCCGCCGCCGCGCAGATTCCCGTTGATCCGCCGAGCCGCCCACTTTGGCAGACGGTTTCCTTTATTGCCGCGCTGCTCGGCATTCTCGTTTTCGCCAATTGGGGCGGTGCGGACACAGGAGGGTTTTTCGGTGCCGTCCACGCTGTGAAATGGCCGGTCACCTCCGGGTTTGCGTTGCTGTTAGGTCTGATGTTGTGGAAATGGCACGGCTGTCCCGGTTGGAAGGTGCTCCTCACGGTCTCCGCAACAACCGCTGCGGGACTGGGTTTGGGCAGCCCGGAAGCGGCGTTTCTCGTCGCCACCGCCGGGTTGGCATGGCTCACGGCCGGCAAGCCGGGCGAGACCGGCGAGTGGTTCGGCCAATCGTGGTCGTATGCGAAACAAATCATCCCGCTGCTCGTCGGCGGGGTGTTGGTGGCGGGTTTCCTGCTCGGCAGGCCGGGCCACGAGGGGATCATTCCCTCCGAGTGGGTCGCCACGTTGTTGGGCGGGAATTCCTTCGGCGCGAATGCCTTCGCCTCGGTGGCCGGCTCGTTGATGTATTTCGCCACCCTCACCGAAATCCCCGTCGTTCAAGGCCTGTTGGGCAGCGGCATGGGCAAGGGCCCGGCGCTCGCGTTGCTCCTCGCCGGCCCCGCGCTCAGCCTGCCGAACATGATCGTGATCCGCTCGATCCTCGGCACCCGCAAGACACTCGCATTCGTGGCCCTCACCGTCGTCATGGCCACCCTCACCGGTTGGGTCTTCGGCATGATCATCTGATGCCACAACTTTCCATCGAACCAAACCAAGACATCATGAAAAAACTGCAAATCCTCGGAACCGGCTGCGCCAAGTGCGACCAGCTCGCCGCCGCCACCAAACAAGCTGCCGACGCCTCCGGCATCGAATACGAAATCGAAAAAGTCACCGACTTCCTCCGCTTCGCCGACTTCGGCGTGATGATCACCCCGGCCCTCGTCGTCGATGGTGAGGTCAAGGTTTCCGGCAAGGTGCCTTCGGTCGAACAAATCCAAAGCATGCTCTAACAAAATCAAAACCATGAATCCGAAATCCATCACCCGCATCGTGCTCCTCGCGGTGGTCGCCCTAGCGATCGGCGGCTGGGCAATCCAACAATTCGGCAGCACCGGCACTGCGGCATCCACCGCCGCCACGGACGACCCGGCTACGGCCTTCACCCGGCCGGATGGCATCACCGTAATCAATTTCCATGGCGAACGCCGGTGCCGCACCTGCATCCATATCGGAAAACTTGCTGAAAAAACGCTCCACGGGCATTTCTCGGCGGCGCTGGAATCCGGCGACGTCCGCTGGGAGCACATCAACTACGAGGCGAATGGGAACACTCATTACGTGACCGATTACGAACTGGTGAGCTCCACCATCGTCGCCACCTGTTGGAAGGATGGAAAGGAAGTGAAATGGACCCGCCTCGACGGCGTGTGGGACCATTTGAATGACGAAGCCACCTTTGATGCCTACCTCGCCAGCGGCATTCAGGAACTCATGAATTTGCCCTGATGGACTCCAATGCCATGCTGCTTGCCATCGGCGGTGCCTTCTGGCTCGGCGTGCTCACCTCGGTGAGTCCGTGCCCGATGGCGACCAACATCGCCGCAATCGGCTACCTTGCCCGCAACAGCCACTCGCGGATGGCACAACTTGCCGCCGGCCTGCTCTACGCGATCGGCCGTGCGGTGGCCTACACGCTGGTCGGCGCGCTCATCGCGTGGGGGCTGCTATCCGCGCCGGTGTTGTCGAATTTCCTGCAAAAACATCTCGGCCAATGGATCGGCCCGCTGCTGGTGCTCGTCGGCATGGTCCTGCTTGGCCTGCTGCCAGGTCTGCCCTCGTTTGGTGCGACCGGCGGGGCATTCAGCAAGCGCGTGGCCGATATGGGGGTGATTGGCTCCGGCCTGTTAGGTTTCCTTTTCGCGCTGGCGTTTTGCCCGGTATCCGCTGCGCTGTTTTTCGGCAGCCTTTTGCCGCTGGCGATCCAACAGCAATCCACCTGGTTGTTGCCTGCCGTGTTCGGCATTGGCTCGGCACTGCCTGTGCTTATCTTCGGCATCCTGCTCACGCTCGCCCGCCAGACGGCCACCCGCGCGTTCGGCAATCTGCAAAAGATCGACCGCTGGCTGCTCCCGCTCACGGGTTGGCTGCTCGTCGGCATCGGGCTTTTCCTGATCGTGCGGCAGTGGTTTTTCTAACGATTCCGCATCACGGATTTTTATCCGTCACCGCGCCTTCGCTGGCGGTGGAGACGAGTTTGGCGTATTTGGCGAGCACGCCGCGGGTGTAGCGCGGAGCGGGTTGCTGCCAGGCGGCGCTGCGGGCTTCGAGTTCGGCGTCGGTGAGGTCCACATCGATGCGGTTTTTCTCGGCATCGATGGTGATGGTGTCGCCGTCTTGGAGCAGGCCGATGGCACCGCCGGAGAATGCCTCGGGCGTGATGTGACCGACGACAAATCCGTGGCTGCCGCCGGAGAAGCGGCCGTCGGTGATGAGGGCGACGTCCTTACCAAGACCGAGACCCATGATGGCGCTGGTGGGGCCGAGCATTTCGCGCATGCCGGGGCCACCTTTCGGGCCTTCGTAGCGGATGACGATGACGTCGCCCTTGACGATTTCGCGGGCGAGGATGGATTTCATCGCATCGTCCTCCGAGTTGAAAACGCGGGCCTTGCCGGTGAATTGCTGGCCTTCCTTGCCGGTGATCTTGGCGGCGGCTCCATCTGGCGCGAGGTTGCCGCGGAGGATGCGTAGGTGGCTGTCCTTTTTGATCGGATCGGTGAGCGGGCGGATGATCGTCTGGCCCTCGGGGTAGGGTTTGGCGAGTTTTTCGAGGTTTTCGCGCAGCGTGCGACCGGTCACGGTCATGCAATCGCCGTGGAGCAGGCCGGCATCGAGCAGCATCTTCATGAGCGGCACGGTGCCGCCGATGCGGACGAGGTCGGCCATGGCGTGTTTGCCGGAGGGTTTCAAATCGGCAAGAACGGGGACGCGTTCGCCGATGCGTGCGAAGTCGTCGATGGTGATGTCGACGCCCGCTGCGTGGGCCATCGCGGGGATGTGGAGGCAGGCGTTGGTGGAGCCACCGAGGGCGATGATCATGGTGATGGCGTTCTCGAAGGCCTCTTTCGTCATGATGTCGCGCGGGCTGATGCCGAGGTTGATGAGGTTGAGGACGGCGGCTCCGGCGTCGAAGCAATCGCGCATCTTGTCATCGGAGATGGCGGCTTGGGCGGAGCTGTTGGGGAGCGACATGCCGAGCGCCTCGATGGCGGAGGCCATGGTGTTGGCGGTGTACATGCCGCCGCACGATCCCGGGCCGGGGATGGCGCAGGATTCGACGGTTTCGAGTTCGGCGTCGCTGTATTCGCCGTTGGCGTGTTTGCCGACGGCTTCGAAAACGGAAACGATGTCGAGATCCTTGTGCTCGCCTTTGATACTGGCACAGCCGGGAAGGATGGTGCCGCCATAGACGAAGACCGACGGGCGGTTCATTCGCGCCATGGCCATCACGCAGGCGGGCATGTTTTTATCGCATCCGCCGATGGCGACGAATCCGTCCATGCCTTCACAACCCACGACGGTCTCGATCGAATCGGCGATCACCTCGCGGGAGACGAGCGAGTATTTCATTCCCTCGGTGCCCATGGAGATGCCATCGGAGATGGTGATGGTGTTGAAAATCACACCTTTGCCGCCTGCGGCATCGACACCTTTTTTCGACTCGATGGCGAGTTTGTCGATGTGGACGTTGCACGGGGTGACTTCGCTCCATGTCGAGGCGACGCCGATGTGGGGCTTGGAAAAATCCTCTTTTTTGAATCCGACGGCGTAAAGCATCGCGCGGCTGGGCGCGCGGTCGGGGCCATCGAGCATGAGGCTGGAATATGGGCGGGTGTTCATGGGCAGCGCGGGAGGCTCTGGGTTGGATGGGTTCGGCGCGGGAGTGGTTCCATTGAATCGCGCGGGCGGCATCATCATCCATCATCGAGCGCGAGGTCAAGGCGGGGCGTGGTGCGAAATGTTCAATTCAATTTATTATTTGATGATATTAAGGAAAAATCGTAAGGTCACGCCATGCAACATCGATGGATGATTCTCCTGTTGCTCGGCGTCTTTGTGCTGGGAGGCGCGGTTTCCTGTACGACTCAGGTCCGCGCGCGGCAGCCCGTGTCCTATCAATTCGAGCACGGGCGGACGGCGTTGTTGCGGGATGGCAAGGCATATGCTCCCCGCAACGCACCGGTGGCGGTGAAGCGCGCGATCGCGGCGGGAAACCGCCTGCAAGACAAGCCCTACCAATGGGGCGGCGGCCATGCACGACACAAAGACAACGGATACGATTGTTCCGGCTCGGTCTCCTACGTGCTGCGCGAGGCCGGTCTGCTGAAGGGGTCGTTGACGTCGCGCGGATACCTCAAATACGGCCGTCGTGGCAAAGGCCGCTGGATCACCTTATACGTGCGAGACGGACATGTTTTCATGACCGTTGCGGGGCTGCGTCTCGACACGGGCGGTCCCGGTAACGAGCGCGGACCACGATGGCGGCCGGAGACCCGGCAGACGCGCGGCCACTACATGCGCCATCCGGCCGGCTTGTAGGCCGATCAGGCATCCGGTGGCACCGCAATCCAATCGCCATGGGTGATCCGGCGTGATTCATCGACCGGCTCAAGGTATTCCCAAATCCAGGCCTCGGCCGCGTCGCCGCCATTTTCAGGAATCACCGCAACACGCACCCGGCGGTATTCGGCACCTTCGAACGCATCGAGGGCAGCCAAGGCATCATGAGGCACCAGATACAATTCTCCGCAAACCGCGCCCGCATCCGGATCAAGCAACAACGCCGGATACCAATCGACGCGATACAATCGGCCGCGCACCGTGCCGGGTCCCAACGGCACGGCGTCACTCATCCGGAAGTGATTCGAGCCGCCCGCGCGCAGCGTGCCATAGACAAAGACCGTTTCGTCTGCCATCGCGGCCATCATTGCTGCGGGTGCGGATTTGTCAAAATCACATCCGCCCTTGCCCGATACGAAATCCCCGCGTTGAATCACCCCCCGCCGCATGTTCGTTCTCAAAAAAATCTTCCAACTCCGGGAAAAGGCGCATCCGGATCACGAGAAGCCGTTCCTCGAACATCTCGAAGACCTGCGGGTGTGCGTGACGCGCATCGTCGTCACGCTGCTGATCGCCTTTATCGCGTGTTTCGCCTTCCACCAGCATCTCTTCAAGGTGATGCAGAGGCCGATCGACCGCGTGTGGGAGATCCAGGTTAGTCAATCGCTGCCGACCGACGACGATGAAGCCCCGCGCCCGGTGGACGCCGAGACATGGGAAAGCGCGAAGTTGATCGAACGCGCCGCCTCCGCCCTACGCGAATCCGAGCGCGCCGCCTTCTTCGAATCGCTCGGCGACGAGGAGATGGCGTTTCACGTCCGCATGGTCGCATTGGTTCGTGCCGTGCGAGAATTGCCGGAGGAGCGCCGCGAATCGTTCATCGCAACCCTCGCCCTCGACGAGGATGCCGCAAAACAGCTCAGCGCGCTGCTAAAGAAATCACCCGATCCCAATCTCGATGCGCGCGGCAATATCCGAATGATGTCCGCCCTGAAGCCGACCGAGACGTTCATGCTCTCGATGAAGCTGTCGTTTTTCGCCGCCATCATCGTTTCGTTTCCGCTGTTGCTGATGTTCATCCTGCAGTTCGTGCTTCCCGGGCTGCACTCCAACGAAAAGCGCGTGCTGTGGCCGTCGATGGCTGTCGGCTTCGGATTATTTCTCAGTGGCGTGCTCTTCGCCTACTACGTCGTTCTTCCGCTGGCGCTCGATTTCTTCCAGAGTTGGGGTGAAAACATGGGGGTCTCCAACGACTGGCGCATCGGCGAATACATCACCTTCGCCACCCAGTTCACCCTGCTGTTCGGGCTTTCATTCGAGTTGCCCGTCGTCGTGATGGCCTTGGTGAAAATCGGACTGCTCACTTACACGACCATGTCGAACACGCGTTCCTACGCGATTCTCGCCATCTTCGTCGCCGCCGCGATCATCACCCCCACTCCCGACGCGCTCACCCTCAGCCTGATGGCCGGGCCGATGATCCTGCTTTACGAAATCTGCATCTGGCTGGCCTGGTTCGACGAGCGGAAAGAAAAACGCCGCCAGGAAGCCGAGGCCAGGGAGCGGGCCGAGCGCCGCGCCGCCTACATCGCCTCAAAACCGGACGGTGGAGATGATGACGAAACCGACAAGGATCCCGATGGTGGCGTCAATCCCCCGGCGCCCGCCAACGACCTCGAAACCCTCTACGAATCCGGTGACAGCGGGTGGGACGAGAAAACCCCCATCGATCCGCACGACCCCGAATGGCAATCCGAAATACCGGACGATCCAAACGATCCGTATTGGTATCACGAAACCGATGAATACCGCCGGGACATGGGCCTGCCTCCCAAGGATCAGGACAAGCCAGGCGGCGAGGACCCGAAGGGCTAGATCAACTCCGCGGCAATTGGATCCACCAGTGCCCGGCCGTTGCCGTGAAGGACGAACCGACCTTCGCTGGTGATTTCCGCCAGCCCTTCGCCAACGAACCATTCCGCGCGGGTGCGGCCATCCGTCGTGAGGATTCCCAGATCGATCCCTTGCCGGGTGCGCAGGCCGAGTGCGATGCGCTCGATGCGCAGCGCATCGGCATCTAGTGATTCGGATTCGGCGGTGGCATGGCCGATGGTTTTGATCATTTCGATGTATTTCGCGGTGTCCGCGATGTTGCGGCTGCGGATGCCATTCACAGTGCCGACCGCGCCGGGGCCGAGACCGAGGTAATCCTCGCCCGCCCAATACCCCTGATTGTGGCGCGAGTGGTGGCCTGGGCGGGCGTAGTTCGAGGTTTCGTAGTGATCGAAGCCGGCGGCTCCGAGGATTTCGCGCGCGAGATGGAACTGGCGCGCGTCGACGTCCTCGTCCTCGCGCATTTCACCCCGGCGCAGCGATTCGAAAAATGCGGTGTCCTCTTCGTAAGTGAGGTTGTATGCCGAGATGTGATCCGGATGGAGCGCCACCGCGCGGCGCAAGGTGGACTCCCAATCGGCATCGCTCTGGCCGGGAATGGAAAACATCAGGTCGATGTTGATCGACGGGATCTCCGCCTCACGCAGAATGCCCACCGATGCGGCCGCCTGCTCCGGGCTGTGCTCTCGCCCGAGGGTCTCGAGCACATGTGGCGCGAACGATTGGATGCCAAGCGATACGCGGGTGACACCGAGCTCGCGGAAAAGCCGCGCCTTCACCACATCGAAGGTCGCGGGATTCGCCTCGAAGGCTACCTCCTCGATGCCTGCAAACCCGTTGCAAGCCTCATGCAGCGCGCCAAATAGCCGCCGCAGATGCGTCGGCGAAAGCATGCTCGGGGTGCCTCCGCCGAGGTAGATCGTGCGCGGCTGTGGCAACTCGCGGAGCCGGAATTCCGCCTCGTTGGCAAGCGCATCGATGAACGCGCCGATCGGCGTGTCGCCCGGCGTGTGTTTGTAAAACGAGCAATACGGACACACCCGGTGGCAGAACGGAATGTGGAGGTAGAGCAGCACGGGAGGGAACTGGCGGCGGTCTGCAACCGCCCTGCCTGGATGAATGTTTTATTGGGCGGGGTGGTTGCAATCGGCGGCCGCATTTCCACGCACCCGCGAAAGGTGGCGGTCGACGGCGATGCGGGTCGCTTCCGCGAGATCGGCTTCGGGCTTGGCAAATGGCGGGACAAACCACGGGAACGCGCCAAGCACATCCTGGATCACCGCCACCTCGCCGTCGCACGGGCAGCCCCCGCATCCGATGCCGATCAGTGGCACCGGAATCTCCCGGGTGAGTCGTTGCGCGGTCGCAGCGACTACGGATTCGAGCACGATCGAGAACACCCCGGCGCGGACAAGCGCCTGCGCGCCTTCCAGCAGCGCATCCGCCTGTTCCGGAGTCTTGCCTTTGCGGTGGTATCCGCCTTCCTCGCGCACCCGCTGCGGCAGCATCCCGAGATGACCCATCACGGGAATGCCCGCGCCGGTGATCGCGCGCACTTTCTCCTCCTGGCGCACACCGCCCTCCAACTTCACCGCCTCGGCCCCCGCAGCAACTAAAGCCTGAGCGGTCGCAAGCGCCTGGGCCGGCGTGTCATACGTATGGATCGGCATGTCGCCAATGATCAACGCCTTGGGATTGGCCCGCGCAACCGCCCCCACATGGTGGAGCATGTGGTCGAGCGTGACCTCGGTGGTATCCGGAAATCCAAGCACCATCATGCCGAGCGAATCGCCGACAAGCAGGGCATCCACACCCGCTTCGTCGAGCAATCGCGCGGTGGGGAAATCGTAGGCCGTGAGCACCGCCAGTGCGCCGCATTCCTTGCGATTGCGGAAATCCACGGCTTTCGCACGGGCGGTCTCGGTGGCGGTATTCATCGGAGGATCTCAAACAAAAACGCCTCCCGCGAGGGGAGGCGTTGAAAATTGGTTGGCGACCCGTAAGGGAATCGAACCCTTCTTGCCAGAATGAAAATCTGGAGTCCTAACCGATAGACGAACGGGTCGTGCGGTGCGCGTGATGCGCGTGGGCGGGAAAGAAAGCCCGATCCCGCCAGCGAATCAAGGATTTTTTTGGGGAAATTTCCAAGTTTCCTGATCGCTTCTTCGTCAGCCACCCGGGCATCGGTCAGAACGGCTGTGCCGCAAAACGATCGCGCACTTCTCCGGGCATCCATTTCCAAGGGTCGACGCCTTTTTCATCAAATACGGCCAAGCCAATCACGCCGACGTTGCGGTGATCGCCATGGCGCAGGTTGGCGTAGGAACCGGCGACGCTGGAAAAGCGAAACCTCGCGACACTGTCAGGGCTGGTGCGCCAGCCGTGAATCTCAAGCGTCTCGCCCGGAGCGATGATGTATCCGCGCTTGGAAAGCCCGGCGGTTTTGCCGTCGATCACATCGAGGCCATCGACGCTCACAACGAGCTCGAGCCGGCTTTTGGCGCGGTTTTTCACAACGATGGAGTAATGACTGCCCTCGCGGCCGACGACGAAGCGCCGATAGTCACCATTCCGCCAAAACCGGGTTTCATACGCCGGGAGGAACCGCCGGCCACTGCGGATGCCCCACTCGACGCGGTTGCCTGCCGCCATGCGCATGGCATCGGCCCGATGAGTACTCCCGGCCATCGCATTGAAGCCCTCGCGGTCGTTATAATACACCGTGCTGGTGCCCGCAGGCGACGACGAGGCGCGGACGAAGCTCTGCTTGTTCCAGGGCGACTTCATGGATTCGCCAAATCCCGTGGCCAGCCCGGGCCGCTCTTCGGCCGCACGCTGTGGACGATGCTTCCGCTCCACCTCCGCACCCGTTCCGGGCGGAGAGATCGATCGTGAGGCCTGCGGACCAGACTCCACAGGCTGATATGACGGTGGCGGCCCTGCGGAATGGGGCGCCTCGCAGGAACCTAGCCACAGCGCCGCAAGGCCTGCGAACATCGGAATCATCATGCCGCGCAACTGGGCGCGGACCGGCTTTGCGTGAGGTTTGTTGCTCATGGTGCTGGAAAAACAGCATTCAAATGGAGCGAGGTCAACTTTTAAATGCTGCTTTTTCAGCATTTAAGGATTTTGTGCACGGGATTGTGTCTGCCTGATCTATCCGCTACCCTTACAGCATGATGAATGAATTGGAAACCGCATTGGCCAGTCGCGACGGTCGCAGACCGCCGCCAGAGGCAAGCGTATCCAACCAAAGGAGGGGGAGGTTCAAGCTGGGCACCAGAGTTCCCAGGTTTTCCAAAGATGTTTTTCCCAAGCAGGTCCACAGGTTGGCGTTGGTTGTATTGACCGTCTTGATGACAGCGTGCGGTGGATTTTTTCCGTTTGCGAATGAGTGCTGTGAGACAAAAGCGCCGACCAATCTTCATGAAGCTGCGAAAGCCGGCGACCTGGCACTTGTGCGAAAATTCCTTGCCAAAGGAAGCGCGTTGGATTCGAGCGATTCGCTAGGCAGGCAGGCCATTCATGGCGCTGCGCAATCAGGAAATGTCGAACTCGTCCAATACCTTGTGGACCAAGGTGCGGATGTGAAAGCCAAGGACACCTTCGGGAAAACCCCGATCCATTTCGCTGCGGAATATGGACACGCTGCGGCTGCCCTGCTCTTGTTAGAAAATGGCGCCCAGGTGAATGACCGTGGCCACCATAAAGCAACCCCATTGCATGCAGCGGCGGGATCGGGGGATCTGGAGACGCTGAAGGTCCTCGTTGGACGCGGTGCGCATGTGCGTGCGAAAACGGATGACGGATGGATGCCTGTTCATATGGCGGCGTCTGGCAAGAGCGTGCCGGTGGTCGAATATCTGCTGCGGCATGGGGCGCGTGTGAATGACCGCACGGATTCCAAGGACACGCCACTACACCTCGCTCTGGAAAACGGCAGAACCGAGGTGGCCGTCTTTTTGCTGAACCGCGGTGCCAATGAGAACGCCATCGGAAACTGGGGAAAAGGGATGATCCACATTGCCGCCGGGGAGCGCGGGAACCATGCCATCGTCGAGCTGTTGGTGCGGAAAGGCATGAAGGTGACGGCCAGGGATGGCAATGGGATGCTGCCCATCCACCATGCGGCGCGGTACGGGAGGATGGACATCATGAAGTGGCTGGCCGCCCAAGGCAGCCCATTGGACACGCCATCGAATATCAGCCGGGAAATCGACATGTATGAGTTTGGGGATGATAAAATCCGCACGTATGGCGCGTTGCGCCCGCTGCACGAAGCTTGCTCGGGGCAATACGAGGCGGCGAAATGGTTGTTGGAGCAAGGCGCTTCCGTGAACGCGCGAACCGCCAGTGGCGACACCCCGCTCATCCTTGCCACCGGAAATGCGGACATCGTGAAACTCCTGCTCGAACACGGGGCCGATGCAAAAGCCGCCAACCGTTATGGGACCACCGCGCTTCACAAAGCCTGCGATGGATACGGCTACCTCGAAACCGTCCGCGCTCTGCTCGATCATGGTGCGGATCCAAACGCCGCGGACTCCGCTGGCACCATGCCCATCCATGCCGCCTGCTTCAACGGCGGGCTGGAAATCACCCAACTGCTTGTCAGCCGGGGCGCTGACATGCACGCCCGCAATGGCAGCGGGCAGACGCCCCTCGCTCGCGCCGCCGGATTTTATCCCTACCCGGAGCTGGTGGATTTCTTGATCAAAAAAGGGGCCGATGTGAACGCCGTGGACGATCAAGGCAACAGCGTGGTCGCTGGATGCGCGCACACACCCATTCTGAGAAAGCTCCTGCGGCGGGGAGCCAATGTGAACACGGCGAATTGGGCAAAAAGAACTCCGCTGCACGACGCGTCGGCTCGCGAGAATGGCCTCGAACGGATGAGGCTGTTGATTGCCCATGGCGCTGCAATCAACGTGGCGGACTCGGATGGAAATACACCGCTGCACGATGCCGCGCTCTGGGGATATTTGGAGAACGTTAAGCTGCTCGTTTCCCGCGGGGCGGACGTCCATGCAAAAAACCATGACGGAAACACCCCTGCGGATGAAACACTGCGATCCAACGACTCCGAGCAACGCCGACTAACCCGCGAATACCTCATGCCCCGCATGACAGCATCCCGTTGATAAATGCATGCGGGCAACCAATGGAATGCGGAGCTGGTTCACCTGCGCATCACTTGGCCAGGCGGTTGCGCGAGTAGAGCTGCCATGAGCCATCGATCCATGCCTCGATGTCGACGGTGAGGCCTTCCTTGGGAATTCCATTGGCGGGATAGAGAAGCAGGTTGATCGTCGCACTGCCGTTGGAGAGTGGCACCAACAGGTTCCCCGCTCCGTCGCTTTTTGCGAAGAGCTCATCGCCCTGGTCGAGCAGGGAGCCGTTGCCTTGCGCATCGATGGCGAGTGGGGAGCCGTCGAGTTGATAAACCTCCACCCGCGCGGCATGGGAACAAATGAAACGCAGCGGTGGAGAATCGGCTGCCGCATCCTCCGAGACGTATTGGAAATACATGGGAACTCCGTAAAACGGATTCGCGCGATATTCCCCCGCCTGGATGATTGCCCCGCCGACGCCGGACTCCGCGGCTTCCAGCGTGACCCGCGCATCCGAGGACGAGTCCTCATCGCGCCACAGGATTTGAATCTCGCCCTGGAGGTTTGTTTCCGCCCCGGCGCTCAGTTCAATCAGGCGGTAGGTGCCGGGTTCCAGCGTGCATGCGAATTGCGTGGGAGTGGGAATGGAGCCGGCTTTCATGAGCGCGATGGTGATCTGCCCGGTCTCCTCGTTTGTCGACCAGTCAACGGATGCCCCATCGATCACCAGATGGCCTGATTTCGCCTGCTCTCCAGGATTGGCGAGCGTCAGATAGGTATTCCATGGATGCTTCGCAACAGGAATGACCACCGACAGGTTGGGTTGCAGGTCGACATCGCGCTTGTCCTGTTGTTTCGTGATCGAATCTCCAAGCGGGTTTTGAAGTTTGGCGAGGTTGGTGTTGATCTCCCGGATCACGGAATCCGGCAGCCCGCTGTGCCGGATTCCAGCGCGGGCGGCATTCGCCATCTCGGCTGAGCCGGATGCGTCGCCGAGGCGCTGAAGCAGGACGGCCAGTTTCGATTGTTCCAACGGAAGATGGGTGAAAAGCCCGAAGATGCTCGCCAGCCGCACCGCTTCGCGGCGCATCATCAATGCCTCGCGAGTCCGGCCGGTCATTTCCAAAAAGTCGGCATAATCGCGGTAGAGGCCGTATTCGTTCATCTTCTGACCGGTTTCCCGCGAGAATCGCAACAGGTCGAGAAGCTCGTCCTCGACCGCTGCCGTCCGCCCGCTGCGGATCCAATGGGTCAACCGTGCCCGGCGTGCGTGCAAGGACCCTTCGGCAACCAGATCATCATAAAGGGTCTCGCCATCGTGAATGCGACCCGCATGGATCAGAATTTCCGCAAGCTGGCACTTCATGTGCCACACCGCGCTCCGGTTGATGTGGCTGTTCACCAAGGCTTGGCCGATGAGTTCCTCATACTGCCCGACGATGTCCGATGGCGGGCGACCCAATTGCATAAGCGAATGGAGGCGCTCGGCGGCCAGGACGATTTTCCAGCGCCCGTGGTAGGTTTGCCCGTGCGGTGCGGCAAGGCCGTGCTCCACATATTCGAGCGCCTTGTCCTGATAGCCCATGAACTTCAATGCGGAAACGATCTCGCCCGTGGTGTCATACCAGCGGATCGCATATTCGCCGATCGGTTCCTGGCGCTTCTTGTCGGTCGCCCAATTCCGGATCCACACCGTGTATTCGAGCGCTTCTTTCCAGCGCCCCGCAGAATGCAGCAACGCGGCGTATTCCGCAAATGCCGCCGCATCGTTCACATGAAACCTGCCGATGTTCGATCCGGCGGCCACGGGGTGCCGCGATGGATAGGTCACAGGCATGTCGCGGAGGCGGATTTCCGGAAGGCAGGGAATGCCGGGCCCGAGGTCCGGGTAGGAGGAGATATCCATCCGGTTGCCTGCCTGTTTGTGGCCTTGCTCCCAGACCGCCATCACCTCGGCCAACCTGCCGAATCGTCCGCTCGCGCGAAGCGTCGAGGCGACGTTGAATGTCACCTGCATCGCATTTGCAAAATCCCCCTCGCGCAGGCACGTGGCGAACAAAATGTCGTAAACCAACGATGCCCACATCGGATCCTCCGCACCACTGCGAACCTGCGCTTCAGTCCAAAAGTAGGAATAGGCCCGGTAGGAATCCCGACGCTGTCTCATGATCTCGGTGAACTTTCCGGAGAGATAGGCAAGCGCCGCCGCATCCCCTTTTTCCGCACGCAGATCGAGTGTGTCCATCATCACGATTTCCGGCATCAGGCTGGTTTTGCGGGCTTCGGGAGTAAGCAGCTCTGTTGCCAATGCCTCAATCCAATGCCCGTTTCCCCCTCCATGATGCTGGCCGTAGGCTCGCAACAATCTGCCTTGGTAGACCAACATGATCGTGGGATCGCTCATCACATACGGCCGGGCCCCGAGAAGTTCATAAAACGCTTTTACTTTTTGTTGGTGGGCTTCACGGATCACTTCCTTTTCACCCACTTCCTTGTGCGTTTCGGTGAACACGATGGAGATATGGTCGCCAAACGTCTCTTTGCCATCGAGGCCGGGAATTTCCTTTTGGCCGAGCCCCCGCACCTGGAGCATCTCATGCATCAATTGCCTGCTGGCTCGTGAATCAGGCGATGCGTCGTCGTCCGCAACGTTCGGATCGAAAGAGGACAGCAAACCCACCAAGACGATTTCGGGTGCATTGAGATGTTTCTCCATCTCTTCCCATGCGACAACCTGCACGGGGATCAGAGGTTGGGTGCGTTCTTCGCCATAAACATGGGTGGCCATGGCGAGAAGCAGGAGGCACGAGGTCGAGACGGCTTTTACAAAGTGCATGATGATGTGATTCCTGTAACGGCTTGGAGAATGGATAGTTTATTTGACGGTTTGTGGAAGGCTTCGAAAAAGCAACGCGAACGGAGCGAAGGCAAACCAATAAATGGATGCGGGCGACCCATTGAAAGCGGTGCTGGCCCATCACTTCGCCTGATGCAGTGTGATCTGGGTGAAGGGAATCACCCAGCCGCGTGCGTTGCAGGCATCGACGCATGCCCGCTGGATCAGGCGGGGGACGTAGCGGTATCGTGCGGCGGCGGCGTGGGTGAGATCCGCTTTCACCGCATAGTCAAGCGATGAGGAGCCGGCCTCATGGAAATCGACCACGACGTCTTTGACGGATTCCTCACCGAATTCGGCCACCAGCAGCTCGCGCACCGCCGCGCGAAAGACTTGTGGAGCTTCGGTGGTGCAGATCGTCAGGTGCGAGTAATCGATGCCGAAGATGCTGCGCACGCGGAAGCCGGGGGCGAGGTTTTCAGGAGCGAGTTCGAGGAATTCGGGCGTCTGATAGGTTTTCAGCGACCCGCCGCGACAGCGCAGGACGACCTGCTCGGGCGTGAGGTGCTCGATCTGCCCGTGGGTGTCGTCGGAGAGCAGCACCCAGTCGCCCTGCTGGCAAGGGAACCAAGGTTCGTCGGAACGCGGCTTGCGTGAGATCATCTCCATCACCCTGCGCAGCGGGATGCGCATGCGCCCGCCATGGAGCGCTGGATTTTCCAAGACTGTGTAGAAACCGAGCGTCTCGACCCGCCACGGCAGCCCCTGATAGATAATTCGCTCGCCTTCGCGCACCGCACCGAGGTTGAGCAGCATGCGGATCTGCTCGATGTAGGGTGGTAGCGCGGTTTTTCCCGCCCACAACACTCCAACGAGCAAAATGGCGGAGAGCGTGAGTAGCAACCAGTCGCCCCGAGCGAAAAACACCACCAGCACACCGGTGATGGATGCGAGCACGGCCGCAGAGAACGCGAGCAGGTCCGACGCGCGCCCGATCAACGAGCCGCCCTTTTTGTGCACCGGGCTGATGCTGCGAAACCACTGATAGATGCGCCGGGTGAGAATGAATGCGAGCACCGCCGCCACGATGGCAAGCAACAGGTTGAGTCCACGGCTTTTGATGAAATCGCCGATCATCGTCGTGGCCGCCTGCCAGAACGTCGGGGTGGTGCGCTCGCGCTCTTCGATTTGCAGCGTGAGGGTGTCGACCTGGGCGGCGGCGCGATCGCGCTGGAGCTCCCAGAAGCGACGCGCGGATTCCAGTTCTCCGGCGACCCGAACACTGGCTTCTGCGGCGTCGTTCGCGCTATCGAGCCCGGCAATCCGGTCGATCACGCGCTGGGCGCTGTCGCGCCGGATCCGCCATGCATCGCGCGTGCTGCGCATTTCCTCCATTTCGCGCAGTCGGCTCGTCGGCTCCTGAAGCGCCGAGAGGAATGGCTTCACGACGTCGCCAAACTGCTCTTGAAAGGTCCGCTCGATTTTCTCCTCCTCTTCGAAAGAAGCCACCTCGGTCCCGCCGATGATGTCGCGGATGTTCTGGCGTAGTTGGAGAATGCGCTCGCGCTCCAGATCGATGCGCGCCTGGATTTCCGCCTTGCGGTCCTCGCCGAGGGTTTCCAACGCGGCTTCGGCAATCAGGGCGTCTCGTTTCGCCACCGCTTCCGCCAGCGAGGCGGTATGTGCTTCCAGCCCGGCCAGATTGCGCTCGAAGACTGCTCCGTTGATCCGGGATGTGGCGGGCTGAACATCTTGCGCCGCAACCGCACCCATGCATGCCACCATCGACAGCAAGCCCGCAATCCGACACATCCTCATGTGTCGATTCAATCATGAGACCGCAGGCGCCGCAACGGGGAATCCGTCACTTCGAGAAAAGCTCGTGCGCGGTGTATGCCATACCGATGCATGCCGCGCCATCGCCGCCGACGGCCCATTCGAATAGGGTCGTCTTGTGCGCCGGGTCGATCGGGCTTTGGATGTAAACCGGCCATGCGCGTTCGACGAATCCCTCGCGCACCCAGTCCATGAACTCATCGCGGAAATCCGCTTCCGCGAGGCCGCCGCCGATGACGACGAGCCCGGGGTCGAACGCGCGCACGATGTCAGCGAGGGCATATCCGAGGATGTTCCCCTGTTGGCGGAAAAGCTGGCGGGCCAGGGCATCACCGCCGCTGGCAAGATCGCGGAGCTTGAAGGCCTTTTCCTCAACCGGGAGCGGATCGGCATGCAGCGGATGATCCGCCCATTCGGGTTTCGCAAGTTCCAACGCGAGCCGGCGGCGCAACGCCATCAGCGAAACCCATGCCTCCAAGCAGCCGGTCAAGCCGCACGAGCAAGCCGGAAGCGATCCATCGTCTTCGCGGAACGGCACCGTCACATGGCCGAGCTCGAGCGCCAGACCATTCACTCCTTCGTAACAACGCCCGCCGGGCAGAACAAACCCACCCCCGAGGCCCGTGCCGGGTGCCACCAATAACAGGCTGCCGATGTGCATCTTGCGAATCGCGTATTCGCCAAGGGCGGCGGCATTGCAATCGTTTGTCATGAACACCGGCACCCCCGCACGGCTGGAATATTCCCGGCGGATGTCGGTGCCAACCCAGTCTTCACCGAGATTGGCGCGCCCCCAGATCACGCCATTGCTCGATGGCGCGGGCACATCGAGGCCAATCCCGGCAATCGCATCGCGGGTGATGCCCGCGTTTTCGCACAGCATGGCGATCGCTGCGTCCAGTTGCTCGAAGGTTTTCCGATATCCCTCTTTCACATGGCTGCGAACTTCCACAAGTGCGCCGGTTTGCACGGTGTTGTGGTCGACCAGAGCGGCTTTGATGGTGGTGCCGCCGATGTCGAGGCCGGCGAAAAATTGGGCTTTGGGCATGGATGTCGCAGGATAGTTTGCTAGACGGAACTGTGCGGAATCCAGCGCCTTCCTGTCAAGAAACGGGGCGTGTATTGCTTGACCCCACCGCGCTGCCGGTCATAGCTCCCCCCATGCCCACAAATCCACCTCCCATTCCCAGCCTGCAGGGCAACCCGGTGCGGACCATTGTGATCTCCGTCGTCGGGCTGGTTCTGCTCTATGGCGTCTTCACCTGTTTCTACACGGTGAAGACCGAATCCCAAGCCGTCGTCCTGCGTTTCGGCAAGCCGATCAAAACCGAGGAACCCGGATTGCGGTTCAAAATCCCGTTCGGCGTGGATCGCCAAATCCCCGTGGAGGTCCGCCGCCAGCTCAAGCAGGAGTTCGGGTTTGCCACCTCGGATGCCACCGACCCCTGGCAATTCAGCGACATGCGCACCCAGGAAGAGGAGAAAAGCATGGTCACCGGCGATCTCAACGCCGCTCAGGTCGAGTGGGTCGTGCAATACCGCATCGAGGACCCCAAGCAATTCCTCTTCGAGGTGCGCGACCCGAAAGGCACGCTCCGCCACCTCAGCGAAAGCGTGATGCGCTGGGTCGTCGGCGACCGCACCGTCGACGAAGTGATCACCATCGGCCGCCGCGAAATCGAGCAGGAAGCCGCTGCAAAACTCCAGCAGGCGGTCAGCGATTACACCATGGGCCTGATGATCGACCAGGTGCAGTTGATCAACGTGAACCCGCCACAGCGCGTGCAGGCGAGCTTCAACGAAGTCAACCAAGCCCAGCAACAACGCGAGAGCGTGATCAACGTGGCCAACGGCCAGTTCAACAAGGAGGTCCCCCGCGCCCGCGGCGAGGCCGACCGTATGATCAGCGCGGCGCAAGGCTACGCGATGAAGCGCGTGAACGAGGCCGAGGGCGACGTCGCCGCATTCGAGGCACTGCTCACCGAATATTCGCGCGCCCCGGCGATCACCCGCCAGCGCATTTACCTTGAGACGATGTCAAAGGTGCTGCCGAAGGTCGGCCGCACCGTGATCATTGATGAGGACACGACCGGCTTGTTGCCGTTCCTCAACCTTTCCGAAACCGCCCAACCCCTTCCCGCAGCCCGATGAAACACACTTACCTCAGCATTGTTGGAATCCTCGTCGCGCTGGTGGTGTTCGTTCTCTGGAACAGCATCTACACCGTCAATCCGACCGAGCAAATCGTCATCACCCAGTTTGGCGATCCGATCGGCGATCCGATCGTGGAGCCGGGGCTGCATTTCAAAGCCCCCTTCGTCCAAGTGGTGAACCGCATCCCGAAAAATATTTTGCCGTGGGACGGTCGCCGCAACGAAATGCCAACCAAGGACAAGACCTACATTTCAGTCGACACCTTCGGCCGCTGGCGCGTTACCGATCCGCTCGAATACTTCCGCCGATTGCGCGACGAGCGCAGCGCCCTCTCCCGCATCGAGGACATCCTCGGCAGTGAGACGCGCAACGCCGTGGCCAATCACGACCTCATCGAGCTGATCCGCACGGATGCCAAACGCGTGCCGCTTCGCGATGAAACACTCGAGGAGATGACCGATGGCGCGATTGGCGAAATCGGCGTGCTTCCGCCGATCCGGATCGGCCGCAGCGGCATCGAACAGGCGGTCTTCGAATCGGCCCGCGAAAAACTCTCGGTGTTCGGCATCGAGTTGCTCGATGTGCGCTTCAAGCGCATCAACTACAATCCGAGCGTGGTCGAGAAAATCTACGAACGCATGGTTTCCGAACGCCAGCAGATCGCGGCGAAATTCCGCTCCGAAGGTGAAGGCCAGGCGGCCCGTATCATCGGTAACATGGAACGCGAACTCAACAACATCAACTCGCGCGCATACCGCACCGTGCAGGAAACGCGCGGCAAGGCGGATGCCGAAGCCACCCAGATCTACGCCCGCGCATACGGCCAGAACCCGCAGGCGGCCGAGCTGTATGAATTCCTCAAATCGCTGGAAATGTATGAGCAGGTCATTGGCGGGAAATCCACGCTCGTCCTCTCCACCGACAGCGATCTTTTCAAATTCCTCAAGCGCGCCGACGGCTCCGCGGAGAAAGAGTAACCCGAAACGAAAATCCCAAGGTGCAAGCGCCGATACGTGAGCTGTCCGAGGTCCGCGTGATGGTCGACGACGTCGTCCACATGCCGGGCCTCGATGCGCCGATCGAACAGCCGCACCCGTTTGTCTACTTCATCTCGATCCACAACGATTCCATGCAACCTGTCACCATCCGCGCCCGCAAGTGGGTGATCCGCGGCGAGGATGGCGATGTCGCGGTGGTGGAAGGGCAGGGGGTCGTCGGACAGACGCCGGAGATCGAACCGGGCGGACATTTCTCCTACAATAGCTACCATGTGATCGGCGGGCCGGTCGTGGTGAGCGGCGCGTTTTTCGGAGAAACGAGCGACGGGGAATGGTTCTTCACCCGGATCCCGGAATTCACGCTGGCGCCGCCACCGGAGTAGCAGATCTCAGATGATGCCGCTCTCGCAAATCACCACGTCCATCCGCACGTCGTGGGATTCGGAATGGGTGGAATCGACGATTTGGCATGCGAAAGATGCGCCGATTCTTACCGCGTCCTCGCGGGCGCCGGCTAGCATCCGGTCGTAGTATCCACACCCGCGCCCGAGGCGTCCGCCGGAACGGTCGAATGCGAGCCCCGGGCAAATGAAGGCGTCGATTTCCCGGATCGGGATTCCCACCGCGCCCTCCCTCGGCTCGCGGATGCCAAAGGCCGAGGGCTGAAGCTCTTTGTCCGGATCCAGCACGGGGTGGAAGGCGAGGGCATGGGCGTCGATCACCCGTGGGAAACACCATGTCCGTTCGGGAAACCACGCCACCAATCGCATCAGGTCCGGCTCGCCGGACAGTGGGAAAAAAAGGGTGATCCGCCGGATTTCCGGGTGGCCGCGCAGCCACAATGCCACCTGCGACGCCACATCGGGAAGCGGCGTGGGCACGCCGCGCAGCACTTCAACGATCCCGCGGCGCAGAACGGCTTTTCGTGTCGATGTGGGCTCGTGATCCAAGACGTGGACTAACGTATGGCTTCCCATTCCCGCCGACAACCCGATTCATTGTCCCAAGGATCCCGGATTTTTTGTTTTCCACCAGGTGGGGATGCTGGTTTCCTGCAGCCACCCCATGCCGCCAAAGCAAGATCACGCCCGCGACCACCCCCTGGCCAATATCCTGATCAACGTGTTGATCCCGGTGCTGGCGCTCAGCTACCTGAGCAAGGACCCCGAGTTCCAACAAGCCATCGGCAAGACGGTGCGCCCGTGGCACCTCGGGCCGGTCAAGGCGCTCGTCATCGCGCTGATTCTGCCGATCAGCTATGGGATTTGGTTTTTTATCAAAAACCGCAAGGCGAACTTCTTTTCCGCGCTCGGCCTTTTCTCGGTGCTTCTCACCGGCGGGCTCACGCTCTACCTGTGGAATGCCGATGGCACGGTGAAGCCGAACGCGCACATTCTTTTCGGCCTCAAGGAGGCGTCCATTCCACTCATCCTCGCCTTCGCGGTCGTCGGCTCGCATTGGTCGCCGACGCCGCTGTTGAGGCTTTTCCTCTACAGCGATTCGATCTTCGACATCCCGAAAATCGACGCCATGGTCGCCGAAAGAAATGCCGGCGAGGCATACAACAAGGTGTTGTTCCAGGCGACGCTGCTTTTCGCCGCATCGTTTTTACTCAGCACAGTGCTCAATTTTGGTCTCGCAATGCACTTCCTCGGCGGCATCGACCACGCCGCACCCGATGCGCGCGAGGCATACAACATCCAGGTCGCCAAACTCACCGGTTGGGGATTCGCCGTGATCGGCCTGCCTATCCTTGTCTTTTTGTTCTTCACCCTGCGTCGCCTCATGAAAGGCCTCGGCTCAATCACCGGCCTCAAGGATGAAGAACTGCTTCTGCCGCGATAAGCCGCTGCGATACCGCTCATGAAGGAAATCACCGACGAACTGGAACAATGGGGCGCGGACGTGATTTTCGGCCGGGCGAAGGGATTTCGCGCCACCATGATGCGGTTGCTGCTTGGCACACTCTCGGGCCTGTTCCGTGTTGCCGTCGCACTTCGAATCTGGCGATACCGCCGCGAATGGAAACCCCAGCACCGCCTTGGCACACAAGTCATCGCAGTGGGTAACCTCACAGTCGGCGGCACCGGGAAAACCCCGGTCGTCGAACTCCTCGCCCGCAGCTTGCGCGATCGCGGGCGTGAGGTGGCCATCCTTTCCCGCGGATACAAAAGCAAAAAACTCGATCAACCCCAGCGATGGACCACAAAAGACGGCCAACAGATCCCCGGGCACGAAATGCCCAAGGTCGTCTCCACCGGAACCGCGCTGCTGCTCGATTCAAAATTCGCCGGTGACGAGCCATTCATGCTCGCCAAAAACCTCGATGGCGTGCGTGTCGTGGTTGATAAAAATCGCGTCAAAGGTGGCCGCTTCGCCATTCGCGAGCTGGCAGCCGACACACTGCTTCTTGACGATGGCATGCAATACCTGGACCTCGCGCATACCCTGGACGTCGTCCTCATTGATGCCGGCGCGCCATTTGGCACCGAATGGCTCCTGCCGCGCGGCACTCTCCGCGAGCCGCCGCGCAATCTTCGACGCGCCGGTTTCATCCTCATCACCAAATGCGACGGAACATCAAATGAAAAACTGATCAATCGCATCCGCCGCTACAATCGCACGGCGGAGATCATCGAATGCACCCACGGACCGGTGCACCTCGAAAACGTCTTCACCCGCGAACGCAAACCACTGGATTCTCTCAAGGACAAATGGGTCGGGGCCATCAGTGCCATCGCCGTGCCCGACGCATTCGAAGGCTCATTGGCTTCGTTGGGTGCGAGGGTGGAGATCAGGCGCCGCTTTTCAGATCACCACCGATTCAGTCGCCGCGATGTCGAAAAATTCATGCAGCGCTGCATCGAGCGCGACATGGAGATGATCGTCACCACAGAAAAGGACGCGGTTCGGTTTCCCCGCCCTGCAAGCATCGATGTGCCGGTCTATTTCCTTCGCATCGAAGTGCGTCTTCTTTCCGGCTACGACGCTTGGGAGCGGATGCTCGATCACATTTGCAATCCCCAGCCCGTCTTCGATTCCACCCTCCGCAACCGCGAGGTGTATCGCCCCTAGGCATTAAACAGTCATCTCGAAAACCAGTACGCGAAAATCGGCATATTGAGACGCCCCGATCTCCCGATCCCGCTCGTATCTAGCGCCATAAACAAAAAACACATGGTGCACGAGGACGGGATCGAACCGCCGACCAACCGGGTGTAAACCGGTTGCTCTACCGCTGAGCTACTCGTGCGCGTGCAAATGCAGCAAACACGCGCGAAACTTGCCCCCCACCCACCATCCACGCAAGATCAATTCAGGACAACAATTATTTTCCAGGAAAATAATTGTTGCGGGGTGGGCTTGGGATGCTAGTATGGCGGCGTGAGTGAGCAAATGTGGG
>JBLRWN010000020.1:0-46589 GCA_047921195.1 Luteolibacter sp.
AAAGCCCGCCCCCGCCCCCGCCCCAGCTCCCGAACCGCCACCTGCCACCGCCGCGCCGAAAGCCGCGCCGCCCGCCGATGACGCGTTCCAGAAAGACCCGCTCATCCAGCTCGCGCTCGAAAAATTCGAAGCCCGCATTCTCAACACCTGATCCAACCTTATGAACATCGCCAAACTCATGAAACAAGCCCAGCAAATGCAGGCCGGGCTTGCCGCCAAACAGGAAGAACTCGCCGCCGAAGTCGTCGCCACAAGCGTCGGTGGCGACAAAGTGAAGGTTACCGCCACCTGTGCGGGCGACGTGCTTGCGATCAAGATCGACCCGTCGGTCGTCGATCCCGCGGACGTCGAGTTTCTCGAAGACCTCGTCCTCAAAGGCGTGCGCGAGGCACTGGCGCTCGGGCGCGAGAAGACCGCCGCGGAAATGAAAAAACTCACCGGTGGTCTCGGCCTGCCGCCGGGAGGGATTCCCGGGTTCTAACATTTTTATTCTCCGGGCGTCATTCCCCGATAGCATCCCGCACATGAGAATCCCGGGATTCGGGATTTCTGTTTTTGATGATTTCGTTTTCTGCAAGTGGGCGCGATTCGGCTTTTCAGAGGCGAGGCGGGGTTGATAGATAAGCCATGCACAACCCGGATGCCTTTGACGGCCTGCGCCGCCGGATCGATGAAATGGAGCGCCGCCATGCCCGTGAGTTGGCGGGACTGCGTGCGGAGATCGACGATTTGGAGGTGGATGAGATGCGGGAGGAGGAGGTTGCGGCCGCGTCACCGCCGCCATTGCCGGCAAGTGTGGCAGGGGTCTCTGGGCCGCCCTTGACTGCGCCGCAGTGGGAAATGCCGCGCGATCAGACGAACGTGGCCGAAGAGATGGAGCCGGTGGTTGTCGATCATGAGGAGATCCCTCCGCCATTGCCGCCTGCGGCGCGGGAGATTGATTTCGGGCGCGTGTGGTTTGTGCGCATCGGTGTGGTGATCTTGCTGACGGGCCTGGTTTTCCTCGGCAACTACGCATACCAGAATTGGATTCGGGACCTCGGCAACGAGGTGCGGCTGGCGGCGTTGGTTTTACTGGCGGGCGCATGGGTGGAAACGGGGCGGCGTCTGGCAAAGCGGGAAAACCTGCTGCGTTTCGGCGAGGTGGTGATGGCGGGCGGGCTCGGGTTTTCCTTCTACTGTGTGTATGCGGCGCATCACGTCGCGCGGCTGCAGGTGATCGACAGCATGGTGGTTGCGGGAGTGTTGTTGGTGGCCGCGGCGGTGGCGATCACGGTGGTGGCATGGCGGCGCGGGTCGCAGATCACGGCGACGTTGGGGATTCTTCTGGCATCCTACACCACGGTGGTGCAGCCGCTCGGGTGGCTGGCGTGTGTGTCGAATGGTGCGCTGGCGTGCATGGGGTTGTTTTTCCTGACCCGGCGGGGTTGGTCGGCACCGGGTTGGGTGGCGATGCTCGGGATGTATCTGGCATTCGCGTTGTGGCAGGTGTTGGGAGCGGCCGGGCGCGGGAGCGAGTCGCTGGCGGTGTTGTGGTTTCTTGCGCCATCGTGGTTGTTGTTCGCCGTGGCGGGTGTGGTTCCGGGCGGCGGGGAATCGCTCTCCGCACGGGCAAGGGCATGGTTTGCGGGCGCGAACAACGGGTTGTTTTTCGGGTTGTTCGGCGCGCTGTGGATCGACCATTACGGGCACGAGGAATTCTGGATGGTGGCCGGGGTGTTGGCGGTGGTGCTGATTGTCTTTGGGTTGATTGGCCGCCGCACGCTGGCGGTCGCGGGTGCGGTGAATCTGAGCCAGGGGCTGGCGCTGCTCGGGCTGGCGTTGATTTTGAAGCTCGACGGCTTCCATCTCGCATTGGCGTTTGCCGCGGAGGCGACATTGCTCACGGCGGCGTATCGGAAATTCGGCGGCCGCACCGAGGCGGTGTTCGCGCTGTTGGCGGGCGTGGCATCGGCGCTCGGGATGTGTTTCGCATTCGAGGAACCTCCGGTGTGGAGCGCATGGGTGGCGGTGGTGGCGCTGGGTGCGGCGGCATGGATGATGCGGGTGGCCGCGGGTCACGAACGGCGGCGGAATTTTCGCGATTTCGCGCGGAATTACGCGGCGCTTTTGTTCTGGGCGGCATGGGTGGTTTTCACCGTCGGTGTGTTGCTGCGGATGGACCGGGATTTCGCGCACGTGGCTTCCGCCGTCGCGGCAGTCGCACTGGGTGCGGCCTCGCTGGGGTTGGATCGCAAAAACCGCATGCTGGAAATTGCGTGGGGTGTGGCCGCGATGCTGCTGGTCGGGTTTTTGCTACTCGGATACGAAGCCGTCACGCATGGCGTGCCATGGTGGGCGATGCTTGTGGCGATGGCGGTGCATCTGACCGGCGTGTGGCTGTGGCGCGGCGAGGTCGATGATCCACCAGTCACCTTCGACAACCCGCGCATCGATACCCGGTTGAACGGTGGCATGCATGCGCTGATCACGGGCGCGGCGGCGTGGGCGGCATGCGAAAACTCGGGGTTTGCCAATGAAGTCCGGTTTCTCCTGACCATGGTGGCGGCGCTCGGCCTGGCCGCCGTGGCGGTGCCTATCAAGACGGGCCGGTTGGCGATTGTCTCCGGTGTGTTGGCCGTGCTGGCGGTTGTGTTTGCCTGGTTGTCGCTTGAGATGGAGGTCGAGCCAGCATGGGCGTTTTTCACCGCCACGCCGCTGGCGCTTGTGGCGCTGCCGTTGTGGTTTTTGCTCCCGGTGGGCTGGGGAATCCCACTGCGTGGACGGATGATCGGAGCTGTGGCTTTTCGTTTTGCGGCATTTGTCGCATGGGTGGTGGCGGTGCACCGCGCGGGCGGCATTCACGCGCTCGACGGCTGGGCCGCCACAGCGGCGGCCCTGATGTTGGTGGCGATGGTGGCGCGCGTGAAAATCCCGCTCGAAGCGGTGGCGTTTCTCGGAATCGCAGTGGCCGGGCTGTATGTGAAAATGCTTACCGGGCCGTGGGCGCAAATCGAGGTGACCGATGGCTGGCGCGGCGGCTGGGTGCTGGCTGCGATGCTTTTGCTCCTTTTTACCCATCGCGAACGGGTGCCGTTGATCGCGGATGCGCAGCAACGGATGGTTTTGATCGCGATGCTGGCATCGTTCACGGCGACAACGGTCACGCTTTGGGCGACGCAGATGCTCGTCTGGCGCGCTGGTTGGGACGGCGCGGTGGCGCTATGGAGCGCAATCGGCCTGCTCACCGTGAGTGCCGGCCTCTGGCAGCGCCTGCGCGGGCTGCGGGTCGCCGGCTTGCTCTTGCTCCTGCTGGCGCTGGGCAAGCTTTTCGCCCTCGATGTGTGGGACTACGACGCGTTCACTCGGGTCGTTTCGTTCATTGCGCTCGGCATCGCCCTGATCCTGCTCGGGTTGTTCTACAACCATTTCGCCAGCACGCTGAAGAAGTGGTTGTGATGAGGAAAAAAATGAATCGCCCGGTATTTACAAGTCCCTCTGGGATAAGCCTGAAACAATCCTGTTTTCGACGTATGGGGTGCGTTACCGTGATCCGGAAGCATCTGTCAAAACGGATAGAAAGCAGCATGGAATCGCGTAATGTCTGACCATGCCCGTATTTCGCATCATCGAGCGGATCGTGATCTGGACTACCAGCATCACGGTCATGCTCGCGGCATCCACATTCGCGCTTGCCGCTACCGGAATGTGGGTGCTGGAACCATGGCTGCGCCCATTGATTTTCCTGCACCTCGACGAACGCTGGCTGCTCACTGCGGCGACCTTCGGCTGGGCCGCCGCCGCCATCGCATGCCCGGGAAACCGGCGAAAATCCTGGTGGTGGCGCGCGGTCGCAACCGGCGTGCTGTGCATGAGCGGTTTGATTGCAGCCTCGATCCCGGCGCGGGAGGTGGCCATGCGGATGCTGAAACGCAGTTTACCCGTTCACAGCGCATTCAAAGACGACGCCCCGAAATGGCGTGAGCATGACGCATGGACGAAACATTTCAACGAGCGTTGGTTCTACTTTGAAAAGGATCTCCCCGAGTGGGTGCAAATCGGGGAAAACTCGATTGGTGCTTATTCGACATCCACCCAATACCGGCCGGAATTCACCCCGTTCGACCATCTGCTTGAAACCAGCCGGTGGCCGTTTCGAAAATTCTTCATCATGGAAGTGATGCGGCACGAGAGTGCTGTCGAGCTCGCCACGCGCGACTGGCACCGCCTGTTTCCGGCCATCGTCGGCCAGGATGTGACGCTCGCCCGCCGTAACGAACTCATCGGCATGCTGCACGAGCGATCCAACGATGCATCCGCCGCCCCAGCATCCCGCGATGCCGCGTCGTTCTGGATGGGCTTGATCGTCCTCACCGACGCGCCGGAATTCGAGCGCTGGCGGCTGCCCGCACTCGACGCAATGCTCGCTTCCGGCAATCCACCCATGAGCCTCACCGGCGACGTCTGGATGCGTGTGATCGATGCGCTGCTCGCCTTCGACGCGGATCCCGGCGCATCTGTCGAAAGGTTCGCCAATCACCGCACCCTGCTCCGCCGCGCGGTGCGCGAACGCGTGCGCGGCATGGAGGCGCACATCCCGGCCATCATCGATGCGATCGTTACCCTCGATGGCACGAATCGACCCTACGACGCTCTCGCACTTTGGATGGACCTGAAGCAAATGCTGGATCGCAACCCCGATGCGCCAAACCATCAAATCACCCGCACATGGATGCGAGAGAGGATGTTTCAGTGGCTCATGGATGACACCGAAGTTTTCAAATGGAGATTCTTCACAAAATACCGCGTATGGGCAATCGATGTCGAAGATCTACTTGTCGATTTCGCCGAAACAGAATCCGAAGCACTCACCGCACGAGTGCTTGAGTTGATTGCTTCCACCAACCCGAATGCGCGAACTGAACACAAAAAACATGGCGCTCATCACGTCCTTACCTCGGCCATCATCCAGGCCATCTTCATCCGGAATTTTGTGGATGATGAACGACGGGCGATCCTGTCGCAAATGATCGGCACCTTCATCGCACAACACCTTGCTGAATCCACCAATTGGGAGCACTACGATTGGAAATCGGATTCGCATGCAATCCGCGAAATGATCGGCGAATTGACCGCGTTCTGGCAGGACCTGGATGAGGAACTGCGGTCCGGCGTGGTGAAGCAACTCCGCCAATCACTAACAGAAACTAATCACAAGCGGATTCAGACACCGGGCCGCAACATCAACGGCCAGAGACCGGCGCTGCCATTGCACCTACTGGCGTTCTTCGACGCCAGCCTTGAGCAGCGCATATTCACCGAAACCGAGCATCTCGCATTGCTGGCATGTGCAAATCAGGGGAACCATGGTGCCGCCTCGACCTGGGCTTTGCGCTCAGCCATCGAACCCCTGCGGTTTTCAGCGGATACCGTGTATGCATTCATTCACACGCTTGCCACCGCATTGGATCAGGACGATTCAATGGTATCGTTCAGTCGTGAACCGGATGCGGTCAGATTTCCCGTCGCGTGGTTCAGAACGTGGTTGGGGAACCCCCGCAGATTCTCTCTGACCATGGAGGATGCCATTCGCATCCGGCTGATGAACAGGCGCATCGTCGGAATCGAACACCTGCCTGCCGATTGGCCAAGCACATTCCATGCATGCCCGGAGGCTCGACGCATGGCAGGCAATCATGACGCTCCGGAAATCTGGCAACCTCTGATGGACTCGCCCGCAGCCGCGCGGAAGACGCTCGAAGTCCTCAGCGATGAGTCCGCGCTCATCCTCATTGGATTGTTCTCGCATCTGATGCGGCACCCTCCCGATTCCGAGGTCAAAAGCGTCATCTGGAATCACTACCGCGAAATGGCGGAGACCGGATCGCCGGCTCAACGCCGCACGGCCTGGCATGTCCTCTTGAAAACCAGCACGTGGATGTCTCCAAAGGATCGTGCCGAGACTCGCAAGCGATTCGCTGAATTTTTCCTACGCGAACGCCCATCGCTTTCAGACTGGTCCCACGCGCTCATGCTCAACATGGATTCGCAATCTTATCCTTGGTCGGCCTTTGTGCTCATGGACGAAACGCATCGCGGCGAATGGGTCGATTGGGAGGAAGACGCGCTATCGGCAAGACTTTCTTGGTCCAGCCAGATCCATCACGAATGCGCATTGTTGGAACATCGATGGAATATCGAATCAAACGACGGCCTTTTCACTCACTTGGTCAATGCATCTGATGCATGCGCCAATTCCTTTGGAATCCACTTCGACATTCGCGAGCTCCACGATCCCCACCCAAGCCGCTTTTGGCGCAATCCACCGCCGCAAATCCCGTTTCCCCCAACCCCCTGGCAGCGCGCCCGCGAACTCCGTTTCAAGCATCCCAACTTGCACTTCCCCGATCGGCCTGCATTCCGTCCGGCGATCGTTTCTTTCTCCGAAAAGCGCTGAGCAACGGTTCGGGTGTTCGGTGTTGTCATGGGCGCGTTTTGGAGTGCCCGGGAGAAGGGGCGAACGGCTGCCGAAAATCGGGCTGGCGGCGATTTGTCGGATGGCGTAGGATTGCAGCATGAATGATCTGGTATTGACCTTGCCTGGCGAAGCGCTGGCCCAAGCGCGCATTCCTCCAGCCGATATGGATCGGGAGCTGCGTCGGCGACTTGCCGCCGCATTGTTCAGCGATGGCATCGTTGGCGGAGCAGCTGCGTGCCGACTGGCCGGGATGGGTAAGGCTGAATTCCAGCACTGGCTCGGTGAGCGAGGCATTTCGCAACCGCTCGGACTTGCCGATTATGAACAGGAAAGCGAAAACCTTATGGCATGGCTGAAGGAAGGCTGATCGCCAGCAATACCACGCCAATCATCAATCTCGCCGAAATTGGGCGGCTTGATTTACTGGGGGAATTGTTCGGAAAGGTAGTGGTGCCGCCCGCTGTGGTGGATGAATTGGTCGTAAAGGCGGAGCTTTTCCCCAGAGCAAGGGAAGCGGCCAACTTTTTTGATGTGGTTCGCCCACAAGACCAATTACTGATCCGGGGATTTGCGTCGGTGGTCCATTCCGGTGAAGCGGAGTGTCTGGCGTTGGCGATGGAGAATCCTGGCACGCTTTTGATACTCGACGATCTTCAAGCCCGAGCCTTGGCAACAGCCAATAGCCTGCCCTTCACTGGTACCTTGGGCCTGCTTGTTGAAGCGAAGGCTCAGGGACTCGTCGATGAGGTGGCTCCCCTGATTCATAAGCTCCGCGAATCCGCACGCTTCTGGATTTCGTTGGAACTCGAAGCAAAGATTCTGAAAGACGTCGGAGAGTCCCGTGCCTCGTCCTTTTAAAGCGCCCGGATATTCACGCAAAAACATTACCGCAGGTCGTCTCGCCCATTGCGCTCGGCATCGCCCTGATCCTGCTCGGGTTGTTCTACAACCATTTCGCCAGCACGCTGAAGAAGTGGTTGTGATGAGAAGTTCTCTTGCATCGGGCGGGGCGGGTTCGTAGCGTCGCGGCGCAGTGCGTATTCCAGCCATTCTTGCCCTCGAAGACGGCCGGTGTTTTGAAGGGGAATCCTTCGGAGCAACCGGAACCGTGACCGGTGAAATTTGTTTCAACACGTCGATGACCGGCTACCAGGAGGTCATCACCGATCCGTCCTATCGCGGGCAGATGGTCGCGATGACGTATCCGCAGATCGGCAACTACGGGGTGAATGAGGCAGATGCCGAGTCGCACGAGCCGCACATTCGCGGGTTCATCATCGGCGAGCTTTGCGAAGTGCCATCGAATTGGCGCGCCACGGGCAGCTTGACGGATTATTTGAAAGACCACGGCATCCCGGGGATCGAGGGGGTGGATACGCGGGCGCTGACGAAGCACCTGCGGTCGCTTGGTGCGATGCGTGCCTGCCTGACGACCGAACTGGATGTGGCGGCCGCCGTGGAAGCGGCGAAAAACGCGCCGCCGATGGCGGGATCGGATTTCGTCCGCGAGGTTTCGACGAAGGAGGCCTACGAATGGACGGCGGAATCGCGCGAGTGGAAGCTGCCGAATGTGATTTTGGAGGATCTTGCGGAATACGCCGAGCTGCCGCCCGCGCGTTATCGCGTTGTGGCGTATGATTTCGGGATCAAGTTCAACATCCTCCGTCGCCTCCGCCAGGCGGGGTTTGAGGTCGAGGTGGTGCCATCGACGACGCCCGCCGCCGAGGTGCTGGCGAAAAAGCCGGACGGTGTTTTCCTTTCCAACGGCCCGGGGGATCCGGCGGCGCTCGGCTACATTCATGAGGAGCTGCGCGCGCTGATCGGGCAGGTGCCGATCTTTGGCATCTGCCTTGGCAATCAACTTCTCGCGCACGCGTTTGGCGGGCGCACGTTCAAGCTCAAGTTCGGCCACCGCGGTGGCAACCAGCCTGTGAAGGACCTGCGCAGCGGCGCAGTGGCGATTACCTCGCAAAACCACGGGTTTGCGGTGGATCCGGATTCGTTACCGGACGAGGTCGAGGTCACACACGTCAACCTCAACGACGGCACGGTCGAAGGCATGCGCCACAAGACGCACCCGGTGTTTTCGGTACAATACCACCCCGAGGCCGCGCCGGGGCCGAATGATGCCGCGTATTTCTTCGGCGAATTCGCGGAGTTGATCGAGGCATTCAAGGGTGCCACCGCCTGAGGCGGTGAAAGCCGACCGGCCTCATCGCTCCGGGGCGAGGAGTTGAAGCATGCCTTCTCCCATCGCGTTGCCGATGTCGAGGAACGACGCGGCATTTTGAAAATACGCGTCCGCCCGGGTGCTCGGGGATTCCAAAGCCGGGCGAACGAACGGCCGGGTATCGATGGCGGCGGTGGCGGCCAACGTGTCGGCGATTCCGAGTTGGGCATCACGCACGGGTGCGACGTGGTTGCCATCCCAGCCGAGGGCGGCAACGACGACGGGAAGCTCCGGGCGATCCAGGTCCTTGCGCAGGTCGCGAATGAGGTTGGGCAGGTGGGTCTGGTATTCGGCTGCCATGCGCGGCGACGACGCGTCGGCGATGCCATGGAACCAGAACATGCCGGCGAGCTCGACCGGTTGGCCCGCATAATCGGGGTAATAGCGGTCCATGTCGGCGAGCGTTTTTTTCACGCCGTTGATGAGCTCCATGTATTCCTGGCCGCTGAATTGATAGGTCCCGGGGTTGAGCCATGCGTCGATGTGGCGCAGGCCGGTGCCGGTGTGCTCGGCGTTGCCGGGGTTTTTATAGACTTCGGCGCGGCCTTCGAAGTGTTTCGCCACGGCATTCTGGTAGCTGCCGGTGATCGAATCGCCGATCAGCAGGATGCGAGGTGTTTTCCCGGATGGGGCGCGGCTGGCAAGCGCGGCCTCCAGGCCTTCGATCGCCTTGGCGGCAAGGTTGCCGGTGCTGTGGACATCGGGCGCCTTGGGGAATCCCTGGCGGATCGATTCGGAGTAGAGGTCGGTGATCCGGACGCCGTTTTCCTCCATGATTTTCGCGGCGACGGTGTTGTAGTTGGCGGGGTCCTCCGCCTTGCGGCCGGGGGTGTCCGGGTGCACCGGCGTGATGCTGCCCCAGACGAGTGTGGCCCCGGTGGCTTTCATTTTCGCGACGAGTTCGCGGAGGTTGCTTTCAAACACATCGAGTGGGGTGGTGAGCTTGCCGTGGATTACGCAACTGTGCCAGCGGTCGTTTGGCTTGGGGTCGCGGTATGCGATGTCCCAGATGCCCCAGTTGAAGTGGATGATATCCCAGCTGGCGTCCTCCGCATTCTCGCCGCCGCTCGACGGGGGGAGGTAGTCGTGGGCGAGCGCGCGTGAGCCACGGCGGAAGTGGGTGTTTTGATGGGTGGCGAAGCGCACCAGCATGACGGGCTCGTCGAAATGTCCACCGAGCACATGGCCGAGAGATTGCTCGATGCCGACCGTGCCGCGCTGTGGTCGGCCGCCATACGCGGGATCGCCGACGGTGAGGTGGCGGCCGATGCTTTCGGTGTTGTTGTGAATGGGATGGGCATCGAACAACACGACGTCGCGGCGGGTGGCCCATGTGCCATCGGCGCTTTTAAGATAGTTGTATCGCGGTTGATTGGCCGCGACGGTTTTAAGCGTGCCCGGCTTGTCGATCAATGGAATACGGAATGCGTGGCCGGGCTTGCCGAAGAAGGTGGTGCGGAAGGCATGACGTGTGCCGGGAGTGAGTCGCACCGGTGTGATCGTCGCCTCCGCTTGGCCGGGTGTGCGGCGATAGGTTTCGATTCCGTTGACTTCGGTGAAGTTGAATGCCGAATCGCCCTCTCCGGCGAGAAATTGGTAATGACCTTCGAATGGCACCTCCACCCATCCGCGGAGCACGGTGGTGTGGTTGTCTTTCAGGGCCGCCTCGGGAAATGGTGCCATCGGGATCGGTTCGCGCCCGCGTTGCCCGGCCCGGATCTGACGGGTCCGTTGCTCGCCCAGTTCGACGAGAGAGGTGGCGACGGGTGTGAGCGTTTCGTAATCCGCTTGCGGTGAATACGCGCCGGCATAGACAGTGGCGGTGGCGTGTTTAATTTCCTCGCCTTTTGTGGGATTCGGATTCGGAAAGAACGCCTCATGGATGCCGTCTGTCTGTCCGCTGATGGGGGCTTGTTCGAGCGCGAGCTCGTCTCCCGCGAGAATGAAGAGCTTGATGGGCTTTTCGTTGGCGTGGGTGAGAAGTGGGATGATGCAGGCGAGCGCGGCGATTTTTGGTGAGGTCATGGACGGGATGAGAATGACGGATAAAGATACGCTTGCAAGCGGGGTGATTTTACAATCGCGCCTACGTGAGGGCGGGGCGGGTTATTTGAGGCTGAACTCCTCGCTGCGGTGGCGGTTGAGCAGGATGTCGATGCGTTTGGTGATCTCGACCTTGCTGCCGACGACCATCCAGTAACGGTATTCGAGGGTGGATTCCGGGCCGAGGCGAACGGTTGCGATCGGAGCGAGGTGGACGCATGGGCCATCCTCGGGTTTGGCGCGAGGGGTGTATCGGCGGTGTGGTCCGAAATTCCAATGATCGGTGGCGGCCGGGCTGAAGACGGCGATGCCCTGGCCGTCGTCGTTGAAGCAGGCCATCACGTTGAGTGGTGGGGTGGCGCGTCCCCACGGCGGGCCGGGTGGTTGCTCTTCGCGACGCCACTCGCCATTGCCGAGGTAGGATTCGACATGGCGGAAAGCGCTGGTGAAATAACAGGCGGGGAGTTCCTGGTGGCGCGGCACTGCGGCACCCCAGCGGTCGTCCGGTTTGCGCTTGCAGACGAGGCGGTTGTTGATGCGCACAACATCGGGCATGCCGGGCTCGAATTCCGTGGATTGCACCATGAGCGCCTCGGCCTCCTCGTCGGGCATGTCCCAGAGTTTGGGGACGGTGATGGAGATCAGCTTCTCGTCATTCAGTATCTCAAATCGGGTGACGCGCGCCCACGACATCACGCCGCCGCCCTGGATCGGGTTCCACGTCCACGGGCTCCATGCGTTGTGCTGACCGCCGGCACGGCGGTCGAGCTTTTCGCCGGCGTAGTAGGATTGTTGGATCAAGCGGCCGGGGTCGTGGATGTTGATGATGTTTTCCGGATGTGCCTGCCACGATAACCAGGTGATGGATGCTCCCATCGAGCGATCGATGCCGATTTTCATCGCTTCGTTTTCGAGAAAAAGCATGTCCGGCTCTGGGCGCTCGGGAATGGCCGCGCTGCTGGTCGCCAGCAGGATGGCGGCGGCGAGTGCTTGGAATGCGTGATGCAGGATGCGGCGATTCATAGGGATGTTGGGATGATCGGCGACTGGCGGACGGACTGGAATGGAGAGCATACGTGGTGGAGTTGGCTGCCATTTCTCGGATTTGTTTTCGAGCGCGATGTTTTGGTGTTCAAGTCTCAGCTTGCTTGGGGGTGGGTTCCGCTGTGGGTTTATTGCGGATCGGTGCGGACGGTTTGGGTCTCCTCGCCGATGCGGACTATCACTTCGGTGGGGTGTGCGGAGCGGATTTTGTAGGAGACGAGTTTGCCGCTTTTCCATTCGAGATCGACTTCGTGGCCGCCGCGGGCGCGGAGGCCGGTGACTTTGCCGTCGGGCCATGCGGCGGGGAGGGCGGGCAGGAGGTGGATGAAATCCATGTGTGACTGTAGCAGCATTTCGCAGACGCCGGCGGCGTAGCCGAAATTACCGTCGATCTGGAACGGCGGGTGGGCGCAGAGGAGGTTATCGTAGATGTTGCCGCGGATCATTTCGTTGAGCAGTTTGTAGGGGCGGTCGCCATCGTGGAGGCGCGCCCACATGTTGATTTTCCATGCCTTGCTCCATCCGGTGGCGCCGTCGCCGCGGGCATTCATGGAGATGCGAGCTGCTTCCGCGAGCTCGGGGGTGGTACAGGGGGAAATCTGGCGGCCGGGGTGCACGGCAACGAGGTGCGAGAGGTGGCGGTGTTTGTTTTCGGGATCGTCGCGGTCGACCATCCATTCCTGGAGTTGGCCCCATTTGCCGATTTGCGGGCCGAGCAGGCGGGCGCGCATGGCGAGGGCTTTATCGCGTTCCGGAGCATCGATGCCGAGGATGCCGGCGGCTTCGGCGAAGTTGCCGAGGAGGTCCCAGGCGAGTTGTTGCTCGAAGCTCACGCCGTCTTCAGTGGGACCATGCTCGGGCGACCAGCCGTTGGGTGAGACGAGCACGGTGCCATCGCCGGTGAGCGCGGGGATTTCGACAAGGTGGTCTTCCCAAAAGTCGAAGAGGTCGCGGAGGATGGGGTAGGCACGGTTTGTGAGATAGTCCTGATCGAGGGTGAAGCGGTAGTGGTCCCAGAGATTATTGGCGAGCCATGAGGCATCACCGATGGACCAGCGGTAGGAGCCACCGCCGAAGATGCCGTTTTCGACGCGCATGGCGAAGCCGGGTTTGCCGAGGGCGGCGCGGGTTTCCTCTTTGCGGACGTCGCGGATCGAGTGGAGCCAGTCGGCGAACGGGAGGAAGCATTCGGCGAGGTTGGCGGGGCCGGAGAACCAGTAGTTCATCTGGAGGTTGACGTCGGTATGGTAGTCGCAGCGCCATTCGGGTGCGTTGCTTTCGTTCCATAGGCCTTGCAGGTTCGCGGGCAGGGTGCCGGGGCGGGAGCAACTGATGAGGAGGTAGCGGGCGTATTGGAACAGCAGTTCTTCGAGGCCGATGTCGGGTTCGCCTTCGCCGCCGACGGCGTCGGCTTCGTAGATGGTCTCGGTGCCGGGACCTTGGAAGCCGCCGCGGTATGCGGCCATGCGTGCGGCGGTGGATTGGGCGGATTTTTCTGAATCGGGTTTGCCGAGGTCAAGCGAGACGCGGTTGAAGAAGGATTGGTAATCCCGGACGTGGGCGTCGCGCAGCGATTCATAGGGCGTGGCTGCGGCGGCATCGAGCGCAGTGGTGAGGCGGACGTGTGGGTGGGTGCGAGTCCAGCTATGGGCGCGGTCGGCGATGTAATCGGTGCCGGCGGATAGGAAAATGGTGAGGCTGTCGCAACCGTGGAAGGTGATGCCGCCGTCCACGGCTTCGAGGGTGCCACCTTGGTTGATAACGAGGGCTTGCGATTCCTTTTGCAGGACGATGGGGTATTCCCAGGCGTCGTTACCATATTTTCGGTATCTCTGGTGGTTGGCGGTGTTGCCGGTGGCGGTGATGCGGTTGCCGGTGGCGGAGACCCTCGCGTCGTGGGCGTCGGTGAGGGTGATGCTGCCGCTGTGCGCTCCGGGCTTGTCGGCGGTGAAGCGGACGACGATGACGCCCGCAGGGGCGCTCGCAAAGGCTTCTCGGTTGTAGGTGATGCCGTTATGGGTGTAGCTCACTGTGTGGATGGCACGGGAGATGTCGAGTTCGCGGCGATAGTTGGAGGTTTCTTCGTGGCCGAGATGGATCAACATTTCGCCGAAGGCTTGATATGCGCCGGTGTTGGTTTCGCCGCCGATCCAGAGCGTGTCGTGATTGAATTGAATGCGGTCTTTTGCGGTGCCGCCGAAGAGCATGGCCCCAAGGCTGCCGTTGCCGATGGGGAGGGCGTCGGTCTGCCAGGAGGTGGCGGGGGTTTCATACCAGAGGGTGTTGGCGGCAGCGGTGAGCGGGAGGGCGAGCAGTGAGGTGGCCAGGAGGAGATGACGCATGTTGATATGAATGGTGAGGCATGGAGAGTGCGCGGTTCTCGCCCGCGTCGCCCAGTTTTTTAGTGATACGTGAGAATCCCAGAGGGATCTTTCTCATCGACAACAGTCCGGCCACTCGCTCGAAGCGGCGGGTGCTTTCGGTGACCAATGGAAGTTCTGCAATTCATGTGCGCAAACGGGTTGAATCGGAGTTTGACCTCAATGTCGGCGGCGCCCCCGCATGAAGGTGCCATGTGCCGATTGCATCATAAACCCCAAAAAAACATGCCGCCGATGTCAACGCGAATGGACCGGATGCTGGACTATTCGACGTTTGTCAGATTGAATCCGTTGATACTTTTGTTTAGCCTGTCGCAGCGACAAAGCCCTACCCGCGCTCTCATGGATTTTCCACTCATCATCGGCCTTGGCAATCCCGGGCGGCAATACGTGGAGACTCGCCACAACGTCGGCTTCATGTTGCTCGACCGTCTGGCGCTCGCCGCGGGTGTGACATTCACTTCGGCGCCGAAGTGGCAGGCGCATGTGGCGCGGCTGCCGGACGGCGAGTTGCTGCTCAAGCCGCAGACGTTCATGAATCTCAGTGGCCAATCGGTGGCCAAAGTCGCGCGGTTTCACAAATGGGAGCCTGAGCAGCTTTTGGTGATCTATGATGATGTTTCGTTGCCTCTCGGCACCTTGCGGTTCCGTGAGAAAGGATCGGCTGGCGGTCACAATGGCATTAAGTCGATGATTCAGCATTTCGGCACGGATGCCTTTCCGCGCCTCAAGCTTGGCATTGGCGGGCCGCGGCCGGGGGAGATGACCGGCCATGTTCTCGGGAAATTCGCTCCGGACGAGCGGGAGCCTCTGGAAAACATGCTTGCCACGGCGCTTGAAGCCGTTCAGGTTGCGCGCTCCCAAGGTGTCGCCAACGCGGCCAACCGCTTCCACCAAAAGCCGCAACCGCCCGGAGCCCAGCAGGCCCCGCCAGACGCCCCACTCACACCCTCACCAACCAGCCACAACCATGAGCCGCAAATACCAAGGTCTGATCGTCCTTAACACCAAGTCCCTCGAAGGCGGAAACGTCGACGACCTCGTCACCACTGTTTCCAAGGAGATCGAATCCGAAGGCGCGAAAGTCGAGCAAATCGAGCAACTTGGCCGCAAGCAGTTCGCCTACAACGCCCGCCATCTTGAAGCCGGCCACTACGTGAACTATCTTTTTGAAGGTGGCTCCGATGTGCTGACTAAGATCCAGGCCCGCCTCAAGCTCAACACCCACGTGCATCTTCAGCACTACAAGCGGATCGCCTGATCCGGCTGCGGAGCGAGCCTCGCCATCCCATCACTCGACACGCTTTTTTCCACACATCCAACCCCCACAAAAACCATGGCCAACCTCAACAAAGTCATGCTCATCGGGAACCTCACCCGTGACCCTGAGCTCCGCTTCACCCCGAAAGGCACTGCGGTTGCCGACATTGCGATTGCGATCAACCGCATTTGGAACAACGAAGCCGGCCAGCGCCAAGAGGAAACGACCTTTGTGGACGTGACGCTCTGGGGGCGCCAGGCCGAGCTCGCGCAGCAATATCTCACGAAAGGCCGTGGCATTTATGTGGAAGGCCGCCTGCAGATGGACACGTGGGACGACAAAACCACCGGCCAAAAGCGCAGCAAGTTGAAGGTGATCGGGGAGAATCTCCAATTTTTGCCAGACGGCCGCGCCGGTGCGGGCAACGGGGCAAGCCGTCCGGCCTCATCTGCGGCTCCCGCTTCATCGCGCGGGAGCGACATGCCGCAAGGCGCCACCGCCGCCAGCGGCGAGGATTTTCCGGAAGACGACGAAATTCCGTTCTGATTTCCAGAACTCCGCTGGCTGATCGCGGGAAAATGGACGCTGGATTCCCGAAGGCGGGGACGCGGTGGGCTTTTCAGAGCCGCGGTTTCGCGGCGGGATTCACGGATGGTATCCGGCTTATTCCGCCGCTGCGGATTTCGGATAGCGATAGTGGCCGAGGATCTGGTAGTCGAAGAGGGTGTTTTCCCAGACGACTCCGGCGCCCATGTTGTGGACGACCCAGCGTTCGCTCACGAGATCGCCGGGGCCGGGGACGACGATTCCGATGTGGGTCTCGGCATTGGCGATGGCCCACACCACGATGTCGCCTGGCTGGTATTCCTCGGGTGAGCGGTTGTTGCCAAGTGTTTCGCCGTGGCGCATGAAATAACGTTGGAGGTTGGGAACTCGGCGGTGGTCGATGTTGGTGTCCGGGCCGGGTGCGTTCCAAAGTTGCGGATAGAGCCGGAAGTCGCGCGCCATGTCCTCGTGCACGTTTTTCTGTAAATCGATGCCGAGCTGGCGAAATGAGCGCACGACCACATCGGCGGCCACGCCTTTGTTCGGTGGCACGTCGCCACCGGGGTAATCGATCATGTAGTAAGCTGGATCGTACATCACGTCCTCGGTCGAGTGGGCGAGGGCGGCGGCGGCGAGTCGGTCACCAGGGATGCTTGAATTTTCCAACATGTGAATGAGCGCGCCAGCCTGTTCGGGCGACGCGTCCACCGGCGCGGCATTCATCAATGGCTTGCCGAACCAGAAGCCCATGCCCGCTGCGATCGCAAGAATCACCCAGCCGCCGAATCCATGCTGGCGCTTCGGCTTCTTCTGAGGCCGCGGGCCGATGTATTCGATCGTATCGTAAAAGCCGGATTTGCGTTTTGGCATGGATGGGAAATCTCTGCGGCGACGGCTAGGTGATTTTTCATGAAAACGCGAGGATTTTTACACCTCTGACCAAAATTTTTATAAAATCCGCATGGAGTTGGATCGCCCGCATCGAGCTGAGGATCAAATTATTGGAGATTATTCGGTTGGTTGAGGTGGTGCGATTCACTTGCCTGCGCGCTCCAGCCATGCCCTCATAATCCTCAATTTGCCGTAGCTGATCCTGCCGCCGAGGTGTTCGAACACCGGTTTGAGGGCCGCTTCCTGATAGTCTTCGAGCGCCGCGCGGATCTCGCGTTGTTCGTCATCCGTGCAAATGCGGCTGAGGTCGACCTCGCGGCCGGCCTCAATGGCTTGGGCGATGTGGGATTCGATGGTGTTTTCGGCCAGGCCGCGTTCGTCGGCGATCGCGGCAATTGATTTCCCCGCCTCGAAGCACTCCATGGAAACTGCCGCCGTGCCATTGGTCCCGGTGGGCCTGACCGGGCGCGCGGGCGAGGTGGAAATTGCCAAGGGGTCGAACGACCTTCGCTCGTTCCCCGTATCCAACCATCCATTTACTGCGGCGATGAACAATCCACCGAAGTCCGCCAGCTTGCGCTCGCCCACGCCGGGGATGGTGGCGAATTCGCGCAACGTCGCAGGGTAATCGCGCGCGATGTGGCGGAGGGTGACGTCGGTGAAGACGACGTATGGCGGCACGCCCGCTTCATCGGCGAGCTGCTTGCGCAGGGCGCGGAGTTTTTCGAATAGGGCTTCGTCGCACGGGATGTCGCCGGCGCGGATGGCGGCGGGTTTTTTCTCGGTGGCCATCAACCGGGTGAGGATGATGGGGGAGCGGGATTTGAGTGCCTCGACGCCTGCGGGGGTGACGGTGCAGGTCGGCCGGTCACCCTCTCCGGAGCTGAGCAACCCGAGCCGTTGGAGTTGGCGGCCGATCTCCATCCATTGCGCCGCGCTGTGGTCTTTGCCGAGGTTGTAGGTGCTCAGGCGGTCGTGGCCGAGGCGCAGGATTTTCTCGGCCTTCGAGCCGATCAGGATGTCGGCGAGGTGGCGCATGCCGAAATTGTATCCGCTTGCTTGGCGGACGCGGATCGCGCAGCTCATCAATTTCTGCGCCTCGGTGGTGGCGTCCCATGTTTCGCGAGGGATCAGGCAGTTGTCGCAGCCGCCGCAATTCTCTTTTTCCCATGTTTCGCCGAAGTATCCTAACAGCCCGTGGCGGCGGCAGGCGGTGCTTTCGGCGAAATCCGCCATTTGGTCGAGTTGGCGGCGGGCGGTTTCGCGGGACGCCTGGTCCGGGTTATCGTCGAGGAAGCGCAGGTATTTCACCACATCGCCTCGGGCGAACAGCAGCAGGCAATCGGCGGGCAGGCCGTCGCGCCCGGCGCGGCCGGTTTCCTGATAGTATCCCTCGACGTTCTTCGGCATGTCGGCGTGGATCACAAAGCGGACGTCGGGTTTATTGATGCCCATGCCGAAGGCGATCGTCGCGCACACCACGCGCGCTTCGTCGCGCAGGAACGCCTCCTGTGCGCGCGCGCGTTCCTCGCCTTCCATCCCGGCATGGTAGCAGGTGGCTGCCACACCTGCCTGCCGGAGTTCTGTGGCGATTTCCTCGGTGCGTTTGCGCGATTGGCAATAGACGATGCCGGAATCCTGAGGCCGTTTGCGGATGAAATCGACCACCTGCTTCGCCGCCCGCATTTTTGGGGCGACGTGGTAGTTCAGGTTCGGGCGGTTGAAGCTCGCGAGAAATCGCGCCGGGTCGCGGAGATCGAGTTGGCGTGCGATGTCGTCGCGCACGCGCGGCGTTGCGGTGGCGGTGAGTGCGATGACCGGAGCCTCCGGAAGCCATTCGCGGAGTTCTCGCAGGCGCCGGTATTCAGGGCGGAAGTCGTGGCCCCATTCGCTGATGCAGTGGGCCTCGTCGACCGCGATCATGGTGACGTTCCAATCGCGCAGTGAGGGTGCGAAATCCGGCGTCATCACGCGTTCGGGAGCGACGTAGAGGAGCCTGTAATCGCCGGAGCGAAGCCCGGCGATGCGGCGGCGGGATTCCCCGGCATCCAGTGTGGAGTTCAAAAACGTCGCCGCCACTCCGGCGGCCTGGAGCTGGTCGACCTGGTCTTTCATCAACGCGATCAATGGGGAAACCACCAGCGCGAGGCCCTCACCGGCCAAGGCGGGGAGTTGATAGCAGAGGCTTTTGCCCGCGCCGGTCGGCAGCACGGCAAGCACATCACGCTGGTCGAGCACGGACTCGATGATCTCGCGTTGCAACGGGCGGAACGCGTCGTATCCAAAGTGGCGTTTGAGCAGGCTTTCGAGATCGGCAACGGCGGGTGAGGTCATGACGGAGACAAGCTTAAAATTGTTCTTAAGAACAGTTCAAGGCATTATCCGGCAACATTTCTCATTCCACTTCGATGCGATAACGGCGCACGGTGGGGTCCACCTCGCGGCTCCATGCATCGATTCCGCCATCCAGGCCGTAGGTTTCCTTGAGCCCGTGGCCGCGGAACCACGCCACTTGATCGAGAACGCCGTGGCCCATGTGATCGAACAACACGATTTTCTGGGATGGGTCGCCGGCGAAGACCGCCTGTTGAAGTTCTTGGGTGAACAACTCGGCTCCGGGCAGGGGGATCGCCTCGAATTCCTCGCGCGTGCGCAAATCGATCCACCGCCAGCCCTCGCCGTGCATTGTTTCGGCGGCGGCCTTCGGGCTGACGCGCATCGCACGGTCGTTGCGCTCGCTTTCCAGCAGATGTGCGAGAGCTTCGCCGGCGTCGATCCCGTTGCGGGCGCAGAGCCCGGCGAGAGTCTCATTTGGCGAAAACCCGCAGCTTTGGCATCCGCCAAGGTGATAGCGCGCGAACAGCGCGCGCTTGGCACCCGGCAACCCCGCGAGCAAATCTTCCATCCGGCTCGCCGTCGTGAATCCGCCATCAACCGTCATTTCCATACCCGGAAGCTAGCTCGCAGCCGGATGGTCCCGCGATCAAAAAATCTCGCGTGGTAGCAGCAACGCGAGGATGTTTCGGATTCATTGTTAGGGTATTTCGCATTATGTCGCACCGCTGTGGCGAAACCGAACATGCAACGATCGAGGGCGAACCGTATTTGAAGCCGCGAAAGACCCGTTAAACCAGTTATGTTTGGGTGTATCCGTGGTGTCTTAATTCAGGGGGAAAACCACGACATCCTTTTCCCGTGCGGGCGGAAGAATGTCGCGCCGTAAGACCTGGCCATTCCTGATGGCAGCTTCGACGGTGGTTTTTGCCGGGGCGTGCAGTTTGAAATCGACATCCCATTCCTTCGGCCATGCCGGCAGCAGGAGGATGCGATCGCCAAGGGTGTGCATGAGCATTTCCTGCAGGCCGATCATGGCCATGCCGCCCCAGTTGTGATCCGGGGCGTGGTCGATCTCTGGCGGCCAGAAGGCGGGGAAGCGGTAGGGGCCGTTATCGAGCTTGCGGGTGATCAATTGCGTGGCCTCGTCCGTCATACCGAGGCGGGCGAAGTGGACGACGCCCTGGATCCACGCGCGGTGGTCCATGCGGGTCTTTTCCTCGATGCCGTGGAGGAAGGTGTCGCGCATCAGGGTGATGCTCGGGCTGCCGAGCGGGTGCATATCGTAGGGGTAGAGCGGATACATCGAGGGCATGTGCCAACTGAAGTTCCGGTGCTCGACGGTTGGGGTAAGCACGGTGTGGCCGTTCGCGGTGGCGGTTGGCATTTCAGGGAGGGACTCGCGGATGTTCTGCCAGCGGGTTTTCTTGTCGGGGTCTTCTGTTAGATCGATGAGGCCGACAAGGACTTGATGGAGCCCGGCGATGACGCTGGTGGGGTTGGTTGAATCGGGGTGGGTTTCGAGGGTGTTGGCCGGGTGGATGTGGAGTTTACCATTTTCGGTGAGATCGCCTCCGGTGCGCTGGCGATTTCGCATGCGGTAGTGTTCGTCGTAGAAGATGACGGATTGCTCGATGAAAGGGAGGTATGTGGAGATATCGCTGCTGGTAAAGCGGTGGTATTCGAGAATCATCCACGACCATTCGAGCTGGCTTTCGAAGAGGCGGTTGACTGCCCCATTGACACAGACGCCGGTTTCGAAATCGTCGGGCCGGAAGCGCTAGGTTTTGCCTTTGAATTCCTCGCCGGCGTAGCCGTAAACCATGGCGCCGGGGAGCCACTGGATGGTGATTTGCTCGGGAAAGGCGCAGCCGTCGTGACCCCAGTAGTGGCGGACGCGCTCGCGGGCGTTGATGAGCCCGTTTTTATAAAAGTCGAAGCCCGGCATGAGTAGGTCGAAATCGCCGGATTTGAGCATCGGCCAATACATGCAGCGTTGGTTCTGCGCGGTGAGCGCGCTGCCCCATTGGCGGTGATCGGGGGTGTAGCCGGGGCCGGTGAATTGATCGGCGGCGAATGTGGGATCGAAGGTGAGGACGCCACCGTTGAATATGATGGGCTCGCGACCGTTGTAACCGGAGGCGAGCATGTAGCGGAAGAGTGCGTAGTTGCGGCCAAGCCGCCATCCGGCATCGCCCTCGCCCTTGCCGAGGTTGATGTGGATGTAACTGCGGTTCCAAAAATCCCGCCACCATGCGCGGGTGGTGGCTCGCACGGTCGGGAGATCCTCGCCGTCGAGGGCCGTGATGTCGCGGTCGAGGGCGCGATGCCAATTGTCGAGGGATTCCGCCTGATCGATCCGCGTGACGAGGGTGATGTCGTGATGCGTGGCCTCGGTGGTGGACCGATAGCACCAGCCTTTGAATGGAGTGAGGGCGTATTCGCCGGTGGTTTGGCGATCGAGCGCAAACGCGGTGGCCACGTCCCCGGCCCAACTGCGGCCGAAGAGTTCGCCGCCCCACGTGAGGTTGCGGGCGGGATCGACGAGCTTGTCCTTGATCGGTTCGAGCTTCTGGGTACGGACGAGGCGGTGGAAGACATTGTGTTCCTCGTTCATACGGTGCCAGAAGCGGATCGCATGTGGCTTGGCATCCAAGTGGTCGGGCTCGACGAAGACCTGGCCGGGGTAGTTGTCGAAGTTGATCATGCACTGCCCGCGGTGGAGGTTTTTCCCGGTGTTCGGCAGCTCGATGCGATCGGTGCGCCAGCTTTCGTAGCTGACTTCGACGTGGGATTTTTCCTTCGATTCGATTTCCACGCGAATCACCGGACGCTTGATCTCGGCCCAGATCCGAATGGTGGCGGTGTTGACATCACGCCTTGTGGACCGGATTTCGACATACCCCTCCTGGAGGTTGAGCGCTTGTGAGAATTCCGCATCCGTGGCGAATGGCGAGGGATCCATGGTGATCCGGGTGCGCCCCATCTTGAGCAGCGAGCCGTTTTCATCGCGGCATCCGGCGCGGCCGATGTAGAACAGCAGTTGGTTGTTTTCGACCCAGATGTTGAGGCCGATATCGCCGCCGACGCAGGGCATCGAATCCGAAGAATTCCGGCTCTGTTGGTTCCAAGTGATGTTGTATTCCGCAGGAGGAAGATGAGCTTCCGCGCTATCAAGCTGCCCCAGAATGCAAAGCAGGCATGGGATGACGCGGAGTGGATGTAACATGACAACGAGAGGGTGTCATTTGACGCTCACCGGTATCAAGGTAAAGCCCTTCACGGCCACGCCGTATTGCGGGGCTTGGTCGCGCCAGAAGTGGAGGATGTTGGTGCCTTGGTTAAGCGCCACGGTCACCGGCTCGCTCTCGCCCCATGCGCCGATGGTGAAGGGCAGGGCGATGGTGGTCGGGGTCTCGGCACCATTGACGGCGAGTTGCAGCGTCTGATCAACATTCGAGGTGACGACCTTGGCGGTGAGCGTGTAGTCGCCGGCTTTCGGCACATCGACGGTGAATTGCATGCCTGAGTGGATGCCGAGCGACGGGCCGGTGGGGTCGACCTTGGAGCCTTGCGCGTAGTAATCTTCGTGATGTTCGTCGCGCACATACTCGGCGACGTTTCCATACATGTCGTAGAGCCCCCAAGGGTTCGGTTTCTTCTGGCCGACGGGTTGGATTTTTCCGCCGGCATTGTCCTTGAACCACGCGTAGTCGCCAAGCTTGGAAGGATCATCGCCGAAATGATAACGAGTGGTGGTGCCGGCGCGGGCGGCGTATTCCCACTCCGCTTCGGCCGGCAGGCGCACCTCCAGACCGATCTTGGCGGAAAAATCCGCGCAGACCTGCAAGGCGGTGAAGGGCTTCACGCCGTCCACCGGATGGTCCGGCCCCTCATCGATCTTCCTGCCTGTGATCGCCTGATACTGCGCCTGGGTGACTTCCGTTTTGCCGAGGTAAAATCCTCTGCTTAGAGTGACCTCATGTCTGGGGGTGTCGGCGAGAGCCTCGCCCTCTTTGGCATTGCGGCTGCCGCCCATGGTGAATGTGCCGGGCTGGATGTGGATGAAATCCATCGTCACGCCATTTCCCAGATCGATTTTCATTTCCTTCTGGATTTCGGTCTCGTCGTCCGGCGTGATCGCAAACCGCAGGCCTCGCAGGTCCTGGGATTTTTTCGGGCGTCGACCGCGCCAGTGGCGGGTCGAGGATTCGCACAATTCCGCCTCGTGCCGTAAAGAGCCGCCCCTCACCAGAATGGGCTTCAGTTGCGAGAAACGCGGCAGGAACACCTGCATGCCGCCGGCAAAACTCTTCATCGGAATCGCGTCGCTGCCGCTTCCTCCCTCCTCATCCGGGTCGCCCGTGGGTTTGGTAAATGCCGCGGCCGGGATGGTGATGGCGCCGTCCGGATTGGTGATGATCTTGCGGTCTTCTGGAGTGGTGGGCTTCGCCAGCACGGCATCGGCCACGGAACGGCCGTCGGCTTCGCCCAGCTCCGCGCCGAGCGCATCGAGCGTGACGACTTTGGCGTCTTCGATGATTCGCCCCTGCGTTGCCAGCGCCACCCCATTCCAGAATGCGGGAGCGCTTCTGTTGCCGCGCTCGCCGTGGGTGCGAGGCTCACCCATCACATCGCCGATCCACCAGGCGCGTTTCACTTTGAGAAACTCCTCACCCCGGGCGCGGGCCTGGGTGCTGGCGAGGAAATTGAGGTCGTTTTTGTAGCGCGTGGTTGTCCAACCATGGCCCCAGTTGGGCCCGAGGACCACCAACCATCCTTCCGGGGTCCAGCGGGCCGTGGCCCCGTGGCCGCTGCTCGGGCGGGCGGTGGCCGGGACCCCGAAGGCGCGGCAGATGAAACGGGCGAAAAACGCGCGACGCCCGCAAATCCCACCGTTCATCAGAATGTTCTGCACACCAAACAACTCGGGACGGTCGAACCGGGTATTGAGGGAGCCGTAACCGACGTCGGTATTGACGAGGTTCGCGTAGCGCCCGCCTTCATTGGCGGTTAGAATATGATCGGGCCGGAAATTGCGCAGCATCTCGCGGCCCCATGCGAGGGCTTCATCCGACTCCGGGGCGCAGACGACAAACCGGAGTTCCCAGGTGCTGAGTTGATCGAATTTCGGATCCAGTTCGCCGGCCTCGTAGGCCTTTTGAAAATGTTGGAAGCGCTTGAGCGGGTCGATTGCGCTGCTGCCTTCTTCGCCGAGGCTTTCACTGAACTCAAGGGCAACGGCCACCGCGAGTCGCTGGAGCACACCTTGTTTTACCTTCGGGCTGGCTTGTTGGATGGTGGTGTAGGTTTCCATCGCTTTGCCGTAGTTTGGCGGGGCGGCGGGTTTTCCGTTGGCATGCAACGGGCGGGCCCCATCGGCCACGGCCATTTGCAGCAAAAGCGCTTCGTCCGCCAGCAGGGTTTCTAACAATTTATTCTGCTCCGCGCCTTGGGCGGCGAAGGCATCCAGGCCGGCAGGCGTGGCCTCGTGGAGGACGAAGAATTTCGCCAACTTGGCATCCAGCGTGTTGCTGGTGAGGAATGGGTCGAGTGTGGTGAGTTTCCGCACCGCTTCCACGCGTGCCTTGGGATCTTTCGCATCGACGACGCTTTGGCGCGCCGCGTCGTCGATGGCCGGGAGTTTCGCGGAGATCTCGGAGCGCAGGGATTCGAGTTGGGCGGCGTAGGATTCGGCGGCGTAGGACTGAGGCAAGGCAGCCAGGATGACTGCCAATGCTAGTGATTTAGGGAGGGCAAACATGGGATTGAGATGTGATTTCATAAATGTGGATGATAAAAAGATGTGGGGCAAAAAGATGGGTTTGAAATGTCGCTATGTCTTGCTGCCGTGGTTTGCTGGGAGTCGATTCATCTTCTTATTTTTATCAGGAGCCACCACACTCCCTGTGGTGGTTGAGAATGGTCAGCGAATGAGGGAGACGCCGGGCGGCTCTTTCATTCGCTTTTCATTCTTCAGCACGGCAAGAGTGCCGTACCTCCGGTGGGCTGTCACTCATGCGAATGTCATGGATTCTTATCTTTTCCTTTCGGGTTTGGGATAAATCAATATCCGCTTGGCTTCCTGTTCCCAGAGTTCGCTTAGCTCGCGGACTTTTTCCGGATGCTCTTTGCTCAGATCGTTGAGTTCGGTGCGGTCTTTCTCGATGTTGTAGAGTTCCCATGGACGCGTGTCCACTGCGCGCACCAGTTTCCACGGCCCCTTCCGGATTGCGGCTGCGCCGTAGTGTTCGAAGAGCAAGGTCCGTTCCTCCTGGCGGTCGGCTGTGAATCCGTCTCTTAGACTGCGTCCCTCTAGAGGAATGATGTCGTGATCGGCGAAACGAGTGGGATAGTTTGCGCCGGATATTGAAATACAGGTGGCCATGATGTCGATCAGGTGGCCGGGCTCGTGGCGCAGTTCGTTGCGGGCGGTGATTTCTTTGGGCCAGTGGGCGATCAGCGGCGTGGCGATACCGCCTTCGTGGTTGCTGCTCTTGTATTGGCGGAACGGGGTGTTGGAGACATTGGCCCAGTTGCGGCCGTAGGCGATGTAAGTGTCGGTCGGGCCGGGCATGGCCTCGGGGCCGGTGCGCACCGGGCGGCCATCGCGGGACCTTTCGGGAATCATTCGGGTTTGAAGCTCATCTTTATCCATCGGGACGATGTCGGTAGGAAGCGGATTCTTGGGTGCCTTGCGTCCAAAGACTTCGGCGCAGCCGCCGTTGTCGCTGAGGAAGAGAATGAGGGTGTTGTTGAGTTGGCCGGTGGCCTTGAGGGATTCGATGATGCGGCCGATGCCTTGGTCCATGGAGTCGACCATCGCCGCATACACTTCCATGCCACGCAGTTCCCATGCGCGGGTGGCCTCGTCCACATCCTTCCATCGTCCGACTCCCGGGCTGAGTTTCCAGTCGGCGATGACGCCGAGTTCCTGCATTTTTTTGAAGCGCGCCTCGCGGATGGCCTCGTATCCGGCATCGTAGCGGTCTTTGTATTTGGCGATGTCTTTTTCGAGGGCATGCATCGGCCAGTGGGGGGCGGTGTAGGAGACATACATGAAGAACGGCTCTTTCGCGTGGGATTCGGCATGTTCGCGGACGTAGCGGCTGGCGTAGTCGCTGATGGCATCGGTGTAGTAATACTCATCGGGTTGGTATTCCTCGTCGTTGTCCGGAGTGATCGCGACGTTGCCGCGGGTGAGCGTCCACGGATCGAAAAAGCTGCCTGCGCCGATGATGGTGCCGTAGAAGCGGTCGAAGCCGCGTTGCAGCGGCCTGTTGCTTTTATCGCCATCGGGTTTGAGCTGGCTGGTGACGTGCCATTTGCCGGACATGTAGGTGCGGTAGCCTGCGGGCTTGAGGACCTCGGCGATGGTCACCGCGTTGCGGGAGAGGTCGCCGCGGTAGCCGGGCTGGCCGCCATCGGATGTCATTTCGCCAATTCCCGCCTGGTGGGCGTAGAGGCCTGTGAGAAGCGATGCGCGGGTCGGGCAGCAGCGGCCGGTGTTGTAAAATTGGGTGTAGCGAAGGCCGTGGGCGGCGAGTTGGTCGAGGTTAGGGGTTTCGATTTCGCTGCCGTAGCAGCCGATATCCGAGTAGCCCATGTCGTCGGCCATGATGACGATGATGTTGGGTTTGGAGGGAGCGGCGGAGGCCGGAACGGACGCGAAGGCCAGTAAGGCGAGAGGGGCTGGCCAGCATTTCTCCCACGCAAGGAGGGGCCAAACGCGTTCGCCCACACCCATGAGGTGACCTTGGATCGAGCGAATGCGCTTTGCATGGACTTTCCATGGGCACGGCAGACACGTTCCGCCGCTCCTTGGAAATGCCGAATCGGCAAAACACGTCGTAATGGCTTTCACTACTCTTACACACGACTGCAAATGGCTTACGCACGTAACGCGAAACGTGTGAGAAACGCGTGCTAGAAGGGGTGTTTTTTTCATAGGCTCATTGGATGTAATCATTTCCTGCGAAGCTGGATCGCACGCTTTCGCGCCAAGTTTTGAGTTCCTTGAACATTCGCTCCACGTCCTGTGGATGGCTGTCGGCGATGTTGTTTTCCTGATCGGGATCCGCCGCAAGGTCGTAGAGGGTGATGGTTTCGGTTTTGGTGCTTTTTCCGGGCCCTTTCACCCGCAGCATGTGGTGACCGTCGATCCATGCCGCGGTCTTGAACTCGCAGAGGGTCGGGTCGGTGCCGCGGTCGTAGAGTTCCCATTGCCCGCCTTTTAGACTGACCAGTTTCCACTTGGGGGTGATGACGGCACGGCCATATCCCCATTGGAAGAAGATCGGATCCGGGCGCTCGATGGATTCGTCGCGCAGCAGGGGCAGGAGGCTGACGCCCGGCAAGGGTGGCAGGGCTTTGTCTCGGTAGCTCGCCGGGTAGTTGGCACCGGCGATTTCGATCAAGGTGGGCATGATGTCGATGAAGTGGGCCGGGGTATGATCGATGCGGCCACCCTTGCGGATCCCGGCGGGCCAGTGGGCGATGAGGGGCGTTCAGGTGCCGCCTTCGAAGCTGTCGTTTTTGTCGTGGCGGAAGGGGGTGTTGGCGACATTGGCCCAGTCTTTTTCCAGGGAGGCCCAGCGATCGATCGCACCGATGGGGCCCTTGCCGATGTTCACGACCTCGGCGGAGGCTCCGTTGTCGGAGGCAAAGAGGATAAGGGTGTTTTCCAGTTCGCCCATGGCCTGTAGTTTTGCCAATAGGCGGCCGATATTTTGATCCAACGAGTCGATCATGGCGGCATAGACCTCCATGCGGCGGGTTTGGTCGGCTTTTTCCTCGGGGCTTAGGGCCGCCCAGTCGCGGTGGGTGGGCACGGAGCGGGGGAAGCGCTCGTCGAGCAGGCCCATCTCGCGCTGGCGTTTGTAGCGGGCGTCGGCGATCGCGGCGTAGCCTACATCGTAGCGGCCCTTGTATTTGGCGATGTCCCGCTCATGGGCCTGGAGCGGATCGTGGGGAGCCTGGTAGGACACATAGAGGCAAAAGGGTTTGTCGGAGTTGGCTCCATCATCCAGTAGTTCGAGCACCCAATCGGTCCAGGTGTCGGTGCCGTAGTAGCCGGCGGGCGGGGTGTAGGGCTGCACGATTTTGTCGTCGAAGATGAAGACCCGCTTGCCGTAGCGCTTCTGGGCGGGTTTGGGCTCGCCGGGCCGTTGCAGGCCGGGATTGAAAAAGTTGGCGGCCCCGTCGCGCAGGCCCCGGTAGTGATCGAAGCCCCAATCGAAAGGGTTGTCGGTGCCGTGGTGCTTGCCCACAAAAAGAGTGCGGTAACCGGCCCGGCGCAGCACCTCGCCGAAGAAGATGCCATTGCTGAACTTGCCCGGGCTTTGGTCCATGCCGCACTGCTGCGGGTAGAGCCCGGTCAGCAGGGCGGCGCGGGAGGGGAAGCACTTTGAAGTATTGTGCATCTGAGTGAATCGGAGGCCGTTTTCCGCCAGGCGGTCGAGGTGCGGCGTGTCGATCTCCGCCCCGTAACTTCCGATGTCGGAAAAGCCCATGTCATCCGCGAGGATGATCAGGATGTTGGGCGGTTTGGCGGCGGTGGCTCCGGCGAAGAGCAGGAGCAAACAGGTGGCGAGGATGGCTGTCAGGTGCGGCTTCATGAGCTTCGGGTGGCTGGATTTTCTGGACTGTGGCCGAGGGTGCGATATCCGGTTCACTTCTCACGATAGCGGTCGATCACTTCCTGCCCCGGCCACTTGGGGATGCTGCCGAAATACTCGCCTTCGTCCAATTTGTCGCCGCTGCCCAGTTGCCGCGGGTCGCCGGCTTCATGCAGGGCCCGCGCCAGTCTCCCGGCCAATTCCTCCCGCGTCCCGGCATAGGCGGGATCTTCGGCAAGGTTGTGAAATTGGTGCGGATCGCTCTCCAGATCGTAAAGCTCCTCGGCCGGCCGCTTGCCGTAGGCCATGGCGTAAAACGGCTGAATCTCGGGGTGCTCGCGGTTGGCCCAGAGGTAGAATTTGGTCTGGCCGTTGTCGGCGTCGCCAAGCCATGCGTCCGCGGTGTGCGCCCGCTTATGATGGGGCGTGCCCTCCGGCCAGCGGTCGGGCTTGTGGTTGCGAATGTAGAGGAACTTGTCCGTGCGGATGGCCCGCATCGGGTAGCCGCCGCTGTTGCCCTGCTTCTGGGCCACGGTGTGGCGCTCGCGCCCGATCAGGACGTGGTCGCGCGTGGGATCGATCCGGCCCGCAGCGTCGCTTGTCAGCAGCGGCAGAATCGAGCGCGCGGTCATTTCCTCCGGTATCTCGACGCTCGCGACCTCCAGGAACGTCGCCGCCAGATCGGGCAGGCTCACGAAGTCGGTCACGGTGCGACCGGGTGTGGCGATGCCAACCGGCCAGCGCACCGCCAGTGGCACGCGCACGCCGACGTCGTAAAGATTGGTCTTGCCGCGCGGGAACGACCAACCGTGATCGCTGCTGAAGACGACGAGCGTGTTGTCCAACTCGCCGCGCTCCTCTAACAAGCGGATCAACTCACCCGCATCGGTGTCGAAGCGTTGGACTTGGGCGAGGTATTCGGCGATGTCCTCGCGAATGGCGGGGGCGTCGGGCAACATCGGCGGAACGATGACCTTTTCGGGGTCGATGCCCATGGCTTCGCGCAGGGCGGCGCCATCGCCGCGCGCCCCGCGGTGGGGATCGCGGGAGCCAAACCAGAAGCAGAACGGCTGCCCGGGCGGGCGTTGTTCCATGAATTCCTTGAAGTCCTCAAAGAGTGGTCCGGCGGGTGGGGTTTCCCGCCCCGGTGCCTGGCCCGGCCCCCAGCCCTTGCGCATGTGGCCGACGAAATAGCCGCCCTGCGTGGCGAGCAATTCGGGATATAGGGGAATGTCGGCGGGGAGGATGGACCACAGGTTGGCGGCATGCCCGAGCCGCCAGAAGTGTTGGCCGGAGAGAATGGCGCCTCGCGATGGGGTGCAGGAGGGTGAAGAGACGTAGGCGTTGGTGAAGCGCACGCCCTCGCGAACGACGCGGTCGAAGGTGGGCGTCTTGACGGCGGGATCCCCGAAGATGCTGGCGTGGCCATCACCCCAATCGTCGGCAAAGAGGAAGAGGATGTTGGGTTTTGCCGATGGTGCATCCGCATCCGCCACGGCCGAAGTGGCGGCGCATGCGATGATCAGGGCGACTTTTGGGAAGAGTGGGAGTTTGCGAAACATAAAACTGGATTTTATCATTGTTCTTGCGACTCAAGCAAACGGACTTTCACGTAGTATGCGCCGTGTTCGAGGCGTTCGGGGCCGGGGTGTTTGAGCCAGGTTTTGAGCATGGCGGGGCCGGCGGGAAGATCGACGGTGAAGGTGGCTCCGGTGGCATCTTCGGTGATTTCCTGGGTTTCTAACACATCGCCGATGCGCAGGCGGGCTTCGATGCGGCCCATGGCTTTTTCGAGGTATGGCGGCCAGCGGTGGAGGGTGATCTCGTAGCGCCCGGCCTTTTCGACGTGGACGGCCCACGGGCCGTTGGCGATGTCGCCACGGCGGACGTGGATCTGGTGCCAGGCTGAGATGCGTTCGCCGGGTTGCATGAGCCAGTCGTGGCTGGAGAGCGTCATCGGATTTTCCGCGCCGCCAAGGTGGATGCGGACGGTTTGTTGCATGTCGGTTTCGAGCGACTTCCACCACGCTTCGTATTCGGCGCGGAGGTGGGCGACGACTTCGGGGTGGTCGGCGGCGATGTCGTTTTCCTGGCCGGGGTCTGCCTTGATGTCGTAAAGCTCCTTGCCGTCGATCAGCCGCCATTGGCGCGTCATCACGGCGGAGTTGACCCATTTCGGCGGGACGTATTCGCGCTGGACGTGGACGAAGAGGGTGCGGGGCGGCAGGGTGGCCTCGGGATCCTGAAGCACGGAGGCGATGGAAACACCGTCGAGCGGCGGCCCGGCGGGCTTTTTGAGTTTGAGCAGATCGACGAAGGTGGGCAGCAGGTCGATGTGGGCGGTGAGGTCATCGACGTCGCGCCCGCCGGTGATTCCGCCTTCCGGCCAATAGACGAAAAGCGGGACGCGGTGGCCGCCGTCGTATGCGAAGGATTTCCACCCGCGCATGCCGGCATTGTAGTAGGGCTCGCCGGAGTTGAGGGTGATCCATCCGGCGGTGGTGCCGTTGTCGGTGGTGAAGACGATCAGGGTGTTGTCGGCGAGGTCGAGCTCTTCGAGCCGCTTGCGGAGGCGTCCGATGTTTTCATCGATGCAGGTGATCATGCCGTAGAAGATTGCGAGGGTCTCGGACAAGCCGGCTTCGACGTATGGGGCGGAGTAGGATTCCGGCACAATCCATGGATCGTGCGGGGCGTTGGTGTGGATGGTCATGAAGAAGGGTTCATCGCGGTCTATTTGCGCTTCGATATGGCCGATCGCATGGTCGAACCAGACGTCGGTGATGTATCCCTCGGTGGGCGTCCATTCGCCGTTCACTTTGATGATGTCGTCGTAGTAATCGTTTTCCCAATAATCCGGCGCGTTGGTGATGGCTCCGCCGTGATGCCAGGCAACGTGGTCGAAGCCCTGGTCTTCGGGGCGCGAGGGGTAGTTGTCGCCGATGTGCCACTTGCCGAAGAACGAGGTGTCGTAGCCGTTGGCTTTAAAGACCTCGGCCAAGGTGAGTTCGTTGGGGTTCATCATCGAGCGGCCATCGATGGTGTGCCAGACGCCGGTGCGGGTGGAATACCGCCCGGTAATCATGGCCGCGCGCGTCGGCGAACAGGTCGGATCGACGTGGAAGTCGGTAAAACGAACGCTCTCGGCGTGGAGCGCGTCGAGATGCGGGGTTTTGATGATCGGATTGCCGTGGGCGGCGACCTCGCCGTAGCCCTGATCGTCGGTCATGATCAGGATGATGTTCGGGCGCAGCGGCTCGGCAAGGACCGCGGAGGAGAAAACCGTGCTGAAGAGGATGGTGCGTATCATGATGGTTTGTGGGGTGAGGTTCGGGCGATGTGTGGCGGACATGGGTGTGATTTGCTTTTTCTCTGTGAAGATAAGGAGCCGGAGGCACCTTTTACGGGGAGTTACGGTTCGGCGAGCATCCGTTTGCGGACGTGGATTTCCGACCACTGGGTGGGGTCGTCTTTGATTTTGTCCCATTTTTCGACGGTCATCCAGCCGCGGCCGAACGGGCGGCGGGCGTGATTGCCATTGTGGGTGTAGGGCATGAGTGCTTCGGGCGGCATTTCGGGGGTGCGGGGTTGCTCCATTTCGGCGAGCCAGGCGTCGTAGTGGGCACCGATGGCTTTCACGACATCGGGGTGGGCATCGGCGAGGTTGGTGGTTTCGCCGGGATCGGCTTCGATGTCGTAGAGGCGCCATGTTTTTTCATCGAGGAATTTCACGATGCGCCATTGCTGCCAACGGGCGATTTGCGAGCCGTGGGTGTTCCAGAAGCGGATCTCATCGGGATCGGGGGTGACATCGCCACGGAGGAGCGGGATGAGGTTTTTGCCTTCGCAATGATCCGGCAGCGGAGTGCCAGCGAGTGCGGCGGCGGTGGCGTAGAAATCCAACGTGCAGGACATGCCGTGGAAGCTTTCTCCGGCGGGAAGGGTGCCGGGGTAGGAGATCATGGTTGGCATGCGGTAGTTGCCTTCCCACTGGAGGTTGGTGCGGTTCACACCGCCCTTGCCGCCACGGAATGGATCGGGGCGATGTTGGGCATGCGGATCGCCGCCGTTGTCGCTGCTGAAGATGATGAGGGTGTTTTCGGCGATCCCCATTTCATCGACCTTGTCGAGGATGCGGCCGACCTGATCGTCGAGACACAGCAAGGTGGCGCGGAGGTATTGGCGCGGGCTGTATTCGCCCTCGTGGTCCGGGTAGAGCCGGTCGAGATATTTTTGCGGCACTTCGGTGAGCGGGATGTGCACGGCGAGCGGAACGAAATAGAGGAAGAACGGCGTGTCGCCCTTGCCGTGGCGGCTGATGAAATCCACGGCGTATTCGCCTTCGACCTCGGTGAGATATGAGCCGTCGATGCCGATGAACGAGGATCCGCCACCGAAGTATTCCCGCCCTTCCACCCGTGGCGGGTGCATGCCGGCTTCCATGAAGCCACGGTCGAGCGGGCCCTGGTCCCAACGGCCGATGTCCCATTTTTCCATTCCCACAATGCCGGTGATGTATCCGGCGTCGCGAAGCGTCTCGGCTAGGGTGGGCTTATCCTTGGGGATGGGCACACCGCGGGAGAGGCCGTATTTTCCGAAGCGCTGGGTGTACATCCCCATCATGAGGGCGGTGCGGCTTGGGCAGCACGGTGCGTTGTTGGTGAAGGCGTTGGACATCCGCACGCCGCGCTCGGCGATGCGGTCGATGTGTTCGGTGCCGGGGTCCGGGCAGCCGAATGCTCCGACGTCGCCACGAGCGAGATCATCGACGTAGATGATGATGATGTTCGGGCGCGGGGCCTCGGTCGCTTGGTTTTCGGCTCGCGCGAAACCGGTCGTGAGGGTGAAGCCGGCAAGGCAGGTTAGGGAAAGTCTTTGGAGAGAAAATGTGAGCGGCATCGGAGTGGTTTGTGTGTGGTTTACCCATTACATGGGCAAGGCTGGGATCTTTCAGGTATGGAATCGCATTGGTGGGAGATCATGTGTTTTCGAGTTGTCGCAGGCTTGTCCGCCCGGTGGAAGCATCGATTTGCTCGATGGATTTACGGATCATGCGCACTTTCTCGAGGCTGAGTTGTTCGGGGAAATTCGATACGTCTGGGACGGTGCAAGTCTTTTGCGATTGATCGTTGCTGACAAAGATTCGCTCTCGATCAATTGTTGCTTTTTTGGTAATAGAGCTCCCATGAGACCGTTTGTTGCCACTTCGACCGCGAAACAACTGTGTGCCCACTTGCGCGAGGAGATTCAGGCGGGGCGGTTGGCCGGGACGATGCCCGGGGTGAACCAGCTCGTGCAGCAATTGGGCATGGGCACGCGCACGGTGATCGGGGCGATTCAATTGCTGGAAAGCGAGGGTTGGGTCGAGAAGGCTGGCAACCGGCGCCCGCGGATCATCGTCCGCGATTCGGAAAAGACCCGATCCACCAAGAAGAGACTGCGCATTCAGATCCTGCTTTATGAGTCGGATGATTTTGTCGATCCCTATTTCAACAACTTGCGCCATCATCTGGAGCAGGCCGGTCATGATCCGGTGTTCCATCACCAGACGCTGGTGGAGCTTGAAATGAGCGCGAAGCGCGTCAAGCGGCTGATCCAGAGCACGCCTGCCGATGCGTGGATCGTGGTCGCTGGGTCGAGGGAAGTTCTCGAGACATTCCGGAGAAGTCAGATTCCAAGCTACGCGTTATTCGGCAGGCAAACCCAGGTTCAAATGGCAGGCTTGGTGATTTTGAAGACCCCGGCGCTTGCCAAGGCGATCGGGCACCTAGTCGACATGGGGCACCGCCGCATCGTGCTGATGACGCGCGAGGAGCGGCGGAAACCCAAGCCGGGGGTTCTGGAAAATAATTTCCTCCTGGAGCTCGAGGCGAACGGCATCCAAACCGGTGCTTATCACCTGCCGGACTGGGAGGAGAGTACCGAGGGGTTTCATGCGAAGCTCAGCTCCTTGTTTCGCGTGACGCCCCCCACGGCGATGGTCTTCAGCGAGCCGAAATTTTTCTTTGCAGCCCAGCAGTTTTTTTTGAAGCGGAAGATCTCCGTGCCGGGGGATGTCTCGTTATTGGTCTTGGATGAGCATCCTGCCTACTCGTGGTTTGAGTCGGGGGTTTCCCAGATCAGTTCGAACAGCCAATCATGGATCAAACCCGTTTTGCACTGGGTGAAGAACCTTGCCGATGGAGTGAGCCACGAGCGCAAGACCATCATCAAAGCGCGTTTCGTGGTGGGCGGCACCACGGGCCCGGCGCGACGGGTCTGATCCGTGGTGGGAACCCGCTGCGGAGAAGCACGCTGAAGCGTGAACTCCATCTGCGAATTCCAGATTTCATGATTCCTATTACCAAAAAAGCAACGCAAGATTTACATCTTGGGTTTGCTGACCGGATTCCGTTCCTAGTAACTTGGCTTCGTAAGCAGCAATGACTGATTTGCCATTGAGCTACTGAATCGATAGCATCACAGAAATACCGTCCACAAATGCCATCAGGATAACTACTCACATTTAACAAAACACCAACCAATGAAAACAAACAAATCCCTCCCAATCATTTGTTGCATGACAGCCATGATGGCATTCTCATCCAATGATGCCCATTCTGCGACAACATTCCAAGTCACAGGCGGGAACAGTGGTTTTGGAGCCAGTGCCGGACTTGTAATTGCATTTGAAAACGATGCCCCGGCGTCCAATTGGACAGCGGAAACACCTACGAATAGCCAAGAATACTACATCAACACGATCAGCTTGATCAAGCACGGACAAGGCTCGAATGCCGACTTCGACAATCTCTGGATCGGGGTCTATGATGCGGCTTCGCCACTGACGCTGAATCACGATAGCACTGGACTCGGAACATTCCTGGGTGCTTCCACTTCATCCGTCGCATGGAACAGCGCGACTGTTGGCAGCACCGTCACATGGTCTTTTAACGATGTCAGCCTGACCGCCGCACCCGGACAATTGCTCGTATTCGCATTCCAAACCAGCGCAGCAGCGATGACAGATCATATTCTTGTGAACAATAACGATATTAGCATTCGCCGTATGGATGGTAACGACAATACTCTGACAAATCAGGGAGCTGGGGTGATTCACGGCGAAATCTCCCCAGCAAGAAGTGGCTACGTCGATAACCGTGTGCCCAACGTCACCCTCGAAATCACACAGATCCCCGAACCCTCCACTGCCCTGCTCGGAAGCCTCGGCATGCTCTTCCTCCTGCGTCGCCGCCGCGATTAATCGCTTCGAGCGATACGACTCTTTGAACAAGCCGACCGGTTCCTGCCGGTCGGCTTGTTTTGCAATCATCTCAGTAGCCGGGGGATTGATGCGTCGATGAAATCAAGTCGCCAAAAATGAGGATCACCCTTCAGCCATTCACCCCATCCCATGCGTATCCATCCACACCTTCGTTCCTTTTGCCTCGCCGCCTTGCTTCCCCTCGCCGCCTTGGCGAGCGCCGCGGAGCGCGCGCCGAATATCATCGTGATCATGGCGGACGACCTCGGAGTCCGCGACATGGCCCTTTACGACGGCTGGGTGAAGATGCCGGCCATCGAGAACATGGCGCGTCAAGGCATGACCATGCACAACTTCCATACCAACTCCTCGGTCTGCGGTCCGACGCGTTTTTGATCGGCTTCGACCTCTACCCGACCTTCACCGAGGTGGCCGGCATCGCCGCTGCCAACCCGGACAACCTCGACGGCAATAGCTTCAAGGCGCACCTTGTGGATCAAGCGCCCGTTGCCGACCGGGACATCTTCTTCGGCTACGAACCCAAGCTCGGCACGGCGATGCGCCGCGGGCCGTGGAAGCTGATCGTCAAGGGCGACGAGATCGAACTCTACCACCTCGACAATGACCCGGGCGAGACGACCAACATCGTCAAAGACCATCCGGACGTGGTTGCCGCGATGCGGGCGGAGATCGAGACATTCAAGGCCACGGTGGTGCCGGGGTCGTGAGCTGGGGAACGTAGGCTCATTCGTGAGAATGAGGTGGGGTGGACGCCGCTTGGACCAGCATGGCGGATTTTTGCACGGGTAATTCATTGCGTTTACAGGCGATACGGAGCCACCACACTCTTGTGGTGGATGAGAATGGAAAGTGAATGGTTGAGACGCCAAGTGGCTTGGCCATTCACATTTTCATTCTCCAGCACGGCAGGAGTGCCGTGCCTCCAGTGTGCAGCCGCTCGTGCAAAAATCCGCCGTGCTGGCCCAGCGATCCGCGATTTTACAATCGCGCCTACGGGGGCGATGGGGAAAGCACGTCGTTTGTCCGGGGGAAGCGGATTGGGTGGTGTAGGAGCGGGAGGGGCTATGGGAAGAACAGGAGCCGGAGGCTGCTACGGTTATTTTTTGCGGTATTGGTCGAGGACTTCGGGGGGTGGGAGCTGGATGATGCTGCCGAAATATTCGCCTTCGTCGAGGCCCTCGCCGTGGCCGAGTTCGCGCGGGTCGCCCGCTTGGCGCAGGGCCTCGGACAGGCGGGTGGCGAGTTGCTGGCGCTGCGCGGCGTAGGCGGGGTCTTCGGCGACGTTGTGGAATTGATCGGGATCTTTTTTGAGATCGTAGAGTTCTTCGGGCGGGCGTTTGCCGTAAGACATTTCGTAGAATGGCCGGACTTCGGGGTGCTCTCGATTGACCCAGAGGAAATACTTGGTCTGGCCGTTGTCGGCATCACCAAGCCAACTGTCTGCATGATGCGCTTTTTCGGGATCGGGGGTGCCTTCCGGCCAGCGGTCGGGTTTGAGGTTGCGGATGTAGAGGAATTCATCGGTGCGGATCGCCCGCATCGGGTAGCCGCCGCTGATGCCTTGTTCCTGGGCCGGGGTGTGGCGCTCGCGCCCGGTGAGCACGTGGTCGCGCGTGGGGTCGATGCGGCCGTCGGCCTCGCTGGTGAGCAGCGGGACGATCGAGTGGGCGGTCATTTGGTCCGGCGCAGTCACGCCCGCGACATCGAGAAATGTCGCTGCGAGATCGGGCAGGCTGACGAAGTCGGTGACGTCCCGACCGGCCTTGGGAATGCCTGCGGGCCAGCGCACCGCCAGCGGCACGCGCACGCCGACGTCGTAAAGATTGGTCTTTCCGCGCGGGAACGACCAGCCGTGATCGCTGCTGAAGACGATGAGCGTGTTGTCCAACTCGCCGCGCTCCTCCAACAAGCGGATCAACTCACCCGCATCGGTGTCGAAACGCTGCACCTGGGCGTAGTATTCGGCGATGTCCTCACGCACGGCCGGCGCGTCGGGCAACATCGGCGGCACCACCACGTCGGCGGGATCGATGCCCATGGATTCGCGCAGCGCGGCACCGTTGCCGCGCGCGCTGCGATGGGGATCGCGGGAACCGAACCAGAAACAGAACGGCTGCCCCTCCGGCCGCTGGTCGAGGAACTCTTTGAAGTTATCGAAAGCCGGTCCGGCCGGTGGCACGTCGCGACCGGCGGCCCGCCCTGGTCCCCAGCCCTTGCGCGTGTGTCCGGTGAAATATCCGGCCTTATCGGCCAGCAGTCCGGGATACACCGGCAGGTCGGCGGGAAATTCCGACCACAGGTTGGCTCCATCGCCCAATCGTCAGAAATGTTGACCTGTCAGGATCGCCCCGCGTGAGGGCGTGCAGGAAGGCGACGAGACATACGCGTTGCTGAACAGCACGCCCTCGCGAACCACCCGGTCGATCGCCGGGGTCTTGACGGTCGGATCGCCAAGAATACCAGCATGACCATAACCCCAGTCGTCGGCGAACAGAAACAGGATGTTGGGTTTTGAGGGCGGAGTCCCGGCTGTGGCGGACACTAGGGAGGTGATGGCCAGCAGCACGCAGGCGGGAAATACATGAGATATGGTCATGGATATCTGGATGGATTTTGACAAAAAGATGTGGGGCAAAAAGATGGGCTATGAAATGGGTTTTCTTTGGATTCTGATTCTTATCTTTTTGTCAGAAAACCCTTCGATCAATAAGCGGTTTTGAGGATGGCGTTGAGAATGGCGGAAGTATCGTTCCAGTCGGTGATTTCGATGGGCTTGCTGGCACCCTTGATGCCTGTGGGTGCGGTGATGCCAGGGGCGAGGGATGTCGCGGGGATGGTGAAGATGAAGGGCATGTCCTCACCGCCGAAGTCCTGTTTCATCCCGTTGGCGAGAGCGGTCATTTGTTCGGCGAAGCGCGGGGCTTCGTCGGCAGAGGCCATGTCGGGGTTGGTGAGGAAGATAATGCCCTTGAGGGCGGCGGGAGTGAAAGAGTTGACAAGCACGTTGTGAACTTGCGAGGCGGTGGTGTCGATGGCGGTGGTGAGCTTGGGATAGCTTCCCCATGCGGCACCGTCGGGCACGCGTTTGGTTTTCAAGAGAGTGAGGTTGTAGTCGCTCCAATAGGATTGCCAGGCGGCCACATAGATGCGGGCGTTGGCGTCGAAATATTCGGTGCCGGGGCGCATGGTGGCGAGTTGTTGGTAGTCCGACTTGAGGCTTGGGGCGAGGTGGAGGTGTTCGGCGGCGATCCATTCCTTGAGGATGGCGTCGCGCTTGTCTCTTGGTTTTTCCGACTCCATAAGGATGAGCCCGAGCGGGCGGGCGGGATCTTTGGCGAGGGCGGCGGCGAGGGCGAGAGAGGTGCCTTCCGCGTCGTTCCACAGCGAGGCGAAGCGGTTGGTATCGGGGGCGGAGGTGGAGGTGGAGACGGTGAAACGGCGCGGCGTGGGCGAGGTGGCACCTTTGGCGCTGCGGGTGATCGCACGGAGGATGCCGGCTGGGGCTTCGGCCGGTGCGTCGAGTTTGAATCCAGCGGGCACACCGACGTAGTAGACATCGCCGAAGACGACGTTTTCGGCGGAGCGTTCGACGACGGTTTCGCCGTCGATCTCGAGCCATGCGCGGAGGGTGTGGAGCTGGCTGCCCGCTTTTGTTGGCGGCAGGGTGATGCTCCATTCCTTCATCTCCGGGGTGACGGGGATGCTGTATTCCTGATCGTTGAAGCGGAATTTGATGATGCCATTGACGATTTGCTTTGGCTCGCCCCAGACGACGTTGGCTGCACCCCAGATGGTGACCGGCACGTCGGATTGGAGCACGGCGTTATCGACAAATTGCGAGCTGAGGATGGGCATTTTACGAAACTCTTCCATGATGGGCGAGAGCTCGGCGACGGGTTCGACTCCGGCGACTTTTAGAGGGTGGTCGGTCCAGGTGGCGTTGGTGACGGGTTGGTTGTCGAAATAGATGAAGGGCGATGCCGGGAGCAGGGCCTGGTTGTAGAGGTTGGGCTGGTTGCCGACGCCGCCGGTGGCATAGGAAACGCCGCGTGGGGCGGATACACCGGGTGCGGTGAGGATCACTTTTTCGCTCTCGATTTTCGCGGTGGCCGCGTGCCAGACTCGGTCTTCACCGGCGAGGTAGAAGAGTTTGATTTTGCTGTCGCCATTGGGGATGATGGTGGGCACGGCGAGGTCGGATTTGCTGTTGGTGCCGGTTTCGCCGACCTGGAGGCCGCCCTCGGCGTGATCGAAGGTGACGATGAGGCGCGGGCCTTGGACTTCGTAGGATTTGAACATTGGCCCGTCGCTCACGATGGCTTTGCCGTATTGGTTTTTCAGGGCGTGGAGGGCCAGGCGTTTGCCTGGCAAGGCTTTGTTGTAGTAGTGGATGGCACCTTGGATGTCGATTTGGCTGGCCATGCCGGTGTGAGGGATGTCGCGCGCCATGAAGGCCCCCATGCGCATTTCCGCCATGTCGCCGAGGTTCGGGCTGTTGTCCCAGTCGCCCTTTTGACCGGGGCAGTAGAACTGGTGAAAATAGACCGGGAGGTCGGGTTGGTTCCAAGCGCTGCGCCAGCCGCGGATGAGGCTATGGAGGTTGTTGTAGTAAAGGAGGCCTTCGTGAATGTTGGCATATCCTTGGTTCCAGATGCAGCCGCGGATGGCGTAGGGAATCATCGGGTTGAGGCGGGCGTTGAATAGCCAGGTGGCCTCGCGGTTGTCGTTCATGATGCCGGGGAGGCGGGTGTTGAATTTACGAGGCGGCCTGCCGTCGGCGATGCGTTGCTTATTTTCTGTTAGGGTAGCGTCGATTTGTTGGTAAAAAAGATCCCATGCGGCTTCGTGCTCGGGGGTGGTGGGATCGGATTCGAGGATTTTGCGGTGGATCGCCTGGGTATATTCGTCGCTGCCTTGGGCGAAGCCTTGGCGCGGCGTCCATGCCTGGATGGATGTCTGGCTGAACGAGCAGTTGAGGATGCCGATGGGCACGTCGAGCTCGCGGAACAATTCGTAGGCGAAGGCATAAGCGACGGCGCTGAACTCCAGGGCGTTGGTGTTCCATGCGGCGGTGGCGTGTTCGATGGGATGCGGTGCGGCGAAGAAATTGGTGATTTTCGCCTCGCGGATGATCGGGGGTTTTTCCTCGCCAGCATCGACGCGGACGGCGATTTGCTTTTGGAGGTCGCGGCCGACATCGCACTGCGAGGCGAGCCATTGCATGTTGGACTGGCCGGATGCCATCCAGACTTCACCGACGAGGAGATCCTTGAGGATGGCGTCCTTGCCACCTTTTTCGCGGATGGTCATCTCACTGCCTTCGGCACTGGTTTTCAGCGGGTCGAGATAAAGCAACCACTTGCCGTCTTGGCCGGCGGTGGCGGATTTCTTCTGTCCGGCGAACTCGACGGTGACTTCGGTGCCGGGCTTGGACCATCCCCAAACAGGGGCCTTGGCTTCGCGCTGCAGCACCGCTCCGTCCCGGAAAGGTGCGCCCATGTTGATTTCGGGTGGTGGCGGTGGTGCTTCCTCGCCTTTTTTATTGGGGGCCGCCATCGCTGCTGGTGCCAGCAGCATGGCTGCCGATAGGACGACCAGGAGGTTCATTGCGGGTTTGAGAAATGCGTTCAAGGATTTCATTGCTTTGCGGGTAATTGTTTTTTTGACAAAAAGATGTGGGGTAAAGAGATGGTTTTGAATTGGGTGATGTTTGGGGTGATTCGGAGTCTTTCCGGATACTGATTCTTATCTTGCTGTCATACATCTTTTTGTCAGAAAAAAATTTGGGCGGGGAGTTCGTGGGTTTTGAGTTCTACGGTCTCTGCAAGACCAGCCACGTCGTTATCCAGCCCGGCTCATGGCATGAGAATTGGGAACTAGCATTGAACATAACCCTGTTGCATGACTGGACATCAGGCCCCACGGCGCTGCTGCCGGAGAAGGTGCTTGGCCTCGAACCCATCTCACCGAGGTGGAGTCAATTTGCGATTCGTCCCAGACTTCATTGCCTCGACTGGGCATCCGCCGTAATACCCTCACCGGCCGGGGCGATTCGTGTCAAGGCAACGCGCGAAGGCATGGGCATGAAGATCGATGTCGTCATTCCAGAAAAACCCCGTGCGGTGGTCTCGATTCCGGTTCCCTCCCGGCAAGCCTCGAAGGTTTCTGCCAACGGTCAGACGATTTGGGAGAATGGCAAGAGTCGCAACCTGCCAACCGGGGTTCGCTTTCAGCGCCATATCCATGGGAGCTATCAAAACATATTTTTCCACCTGCTGTTTCTCCAAAAGGTATGGTCCGAGCGCAAAAGCTCGAGTTCTTGGCTACTCTGTCATTGATCCCATGTCCATGATCTCCCATCTCTTTCCCGCATCCGTCACCATCGCTTAAGTCAGCCTTCCCGTGGTCGAACTTTTGGGTCAAACTCAGTCACCATTATGAAAAAACAATTTCTATTATTCGCCATATTGATGGTGCACGCCGCTGCCGCTGAGCTTTCCGTGCCAGCGTTTTTTGGTGACCACATGGTGCTGCAGGCGGACAAGCCGGTGAAAATCTGGGGGCAATCAGCTCCAGGCGCTGAGGTATCCGCCGTTTACAACGACCAGACGGCACAAACCCGCGCGGACGAGCAGGGAAATTGGTCGTTGAAATTGCCCGTGCTGCAGGCGTCAGCCATGGGCGCGAGCTTATCCATTAGTGATGGCCGGAAAACCCTGCAATTCGAGGATGTATTGGTGGGTGAAGTCTGGTTTGCCTCCGGCCAGTCCAATATCAACTGGCCCCTCAAGAGGTTCGATCCGAAGCAGGAAGCGATCCGCGCGGCGGATCATCCACAGATCCGATTCTTCCAGGCCGCGCAGGTCGCCGATGTCCAGCCCCAGAATGATGCGTCGGGGCAGTGGATCGTCTGCTCGCCGGAAACCGCGGGCGAATTTTCCGGCGTGGGATACTTTTATGCCAAAAGACTCCACGCCGAACTGGGTGTCCCCGTGGGCATCATCAAATCGGCATGGGGCGGCAAACCGATCGAGCCGTTTATCCGTCGCGAGGCACTCGCGGGGATTCCGCAGGGGAAAGCATCACTCGAAAAATACGACGAAGCCGTCGCCAAATACGATCCCGACGCCGCTCGCGAGCGCTACGAGCAGGTCATGCTCAAGCGCTACGAAGAACGGCTGGCCCGTTGGCAAGCGAATCAGGCGGAGGGAGCCCCTGCCGGCAAAGCACCCGACAAGCCAGCGATGCCACCCGAACCTGGCAAGGACTCCAGCCGGCCAACGACCATCTGGAACGGCATGATCCATCCATTCGTCGGGTTCACGATCCGCGGGATGATCTGGTATCAAGGCGAATCCAACGCCGGGAATCACGAGAACGCCGCCAAGTATGGCACCTTGTTCGAGCGGAAAATCCAGGATTGGCGCGAACAATGGGGCGACGACTTCCGCTACCTCTGGGTGCAATTGGCCAACTACAAAAAACCGGTCACCGAGCCCGGCACCAACGATCCCTGGGCGGTCGTTCAAAATCACCAGCGTCTCGCACTCGCTTTGCCAAAAACCGGCATGGCTGTTGCCAACGACATCGGCGAAGCCGACGACATCCACCCACTGAACAAATTCGATGTGGGCGATCGACTGGCGCGCTGGGCACTGGCAGACGAATACGGCAAAGATCTGGTCAAATCCGGCCCTCTCTATCGCGACCATCAAATCATCAATGATCGCGTCCACATTCAATTTTCACACATCGGCACCGGACTCAAGAGTCGTGATGGGGAGACTCTACGACATTTTGAAATTCAGGATGAAGGCGGCAAGTGGCACTGGGCGCAGGCCGAGATTAAAGACGACCAAATCGTCGTCTCGCATCCCGAGGTCAACCGCCCCGCCGCCGCGCGCTACGCATGGGCCGCCAACCCGGCAACCGCCAACTTGGTGAACTCCGAAGGCTTGCCAGCCTCGCTGTTCACCACCGAAGCCGAGTAATCCTAAAGCCCGCATCTCAATACCAAAACAACAACCACCCAGCCCCATGCATCACAAACGCCGCCAATTCCTCAAATCCTCCGCCGCAGGCATCCTCGCTGCAAGTTTGCCCGCACGATGGGTCAATGCCGCGGATCTCCCGGACGACCGCAAGATCAAACTGCGCTTCGCCGTGGCCTCGGACCTGCACTACGGCCAGGAGAACACCCGATACGACGAGATGACCGGCGAAATGGTCACTTGGATCAATCGTGAGAAAGCAAACAAGGGCCTCGACGCCGTCTTCCTCAACGGCGATCTGACGAATGACGTCCCCGCCCACCTGCTGGCATTGCGCGACAAGCAACTTTCGAAACTCGAAGTCCCATACCACGTCTGCAAGGGCAACCACGATTTCATCGACGGGATACCCGGATCGCCGACCGAATCGTGGGAGAAAATCTGGGGCGTCCCGTCGAACCACACGGTTCAGATCGGCGATTTCGTCTTCATTACGGCGGACACCTCCGCCCCGCATCAGTCCGATGCCTATCTCGCCGCCGATATCGATTGGATCAAGGAACAGTTCGACGCCCACCGCGACGCGCCGGGCATTTTCATGATCATCCACATCGCGCAGCGCAAGCACGACGTCGATGGCTGGCCCAGGCACGGCGTGCACGACCCGGAAGAGGTCCCGAAGGCCGAGGCGGTGATGGAATTGCTGGAGACCACTCCGAACGTCCGCGCCGTGTTTCACGGCCACAACCACAGCGAAATGGGAGTCTATATCTCCGGTGAACGCCGTTACTTCTTCGGCAGCCGCGCGGGTGGAAGCTGGGGCGCGAAACGCGGATACCGCATCGTCGAAATCGACACCGAACACCGCATCACCACCTATCACCTCAATGCCGAGGACGACGAAATCACCAACACCCACATCCTGCCGGTTTGAGCATGGTCGTGAAATCGTAATTCGATAAGCCGGGTGGCGACACACTGGAGGTTGTTGCTAACTTTCCCCGTAGAAGGTGCCTCTGGTTCCTGTTTTTGATTGATGATTGATGAATTCCGATTGACGAGGCCCGCCGACCTCGCCCTGCGGGCTGCCTGTGGCAGTCTGACTCGCTCCGCTCGGCTGTTGATTTTTGAAGTGACGGGGCGGCAAATTCTTTCTCTTTCCTTCAAAAATCCAAAATCAACAACCATCAATCATCAATCCATTCCCTCCGACTCACGGCCGCCACAGCTCGGATGCCGCCTCCAAAGTTCGCCCCATCGTTGTCCGCAATCGGCGATGTGTGGCTCTTGCCGTGCGGGAGAATGAAAAAAGTGAATGCCCGAGCCGCCAAGCGGCTCACCCATTCACCAACCATTCTCATCCACCACAAAGCGTGGGTCCTCTTATCGCACGCCAAATCGTGACCCGTAAAAACCGTATCTATTCTGAAAACAGTTGATCCGAAAGTTTTCGTTGATCCTTCGGTCGATTGGATCAAATGTTCAAGCAGTCCGCGATGTTCTGTCGCCCCCTCAACCTCAAAAACACGCATTATCTACCATGAAGAAAACGAAATACACACTCCTCGCAATGCTCGCCATGGCGACTCCCGCCTATTCCGCCGTCACCATCGTTGACTCATTCAACAATGGCGGCGTCGCACTCGCTCCCACAGAGAATGCGGGCGAATTCTCCTACACCTTCACGAGCGCTCAGTTGAATTCCTTCACCGCCGCCGGATCAGGCAAACTGGTTTTCGGCTTCACCGGCCGCCAGGACGACGGTAGCGCTCAAGGTGGCCCCGTGCCCACCAGCGTAACTTATGCAGGCGCAACCTTAAATCTGGCAGGTTCGAGTAATGCGAATCGAGGCTCAATCGGAATTTGGTATTTGGACAATGTCGCCAGCGACGGAGACCTGGTAATTAACTTCGGCACCGCAGGAACTACGACGCATATGGGTTTCAGTATTTTTGCTTTGGACGGTTTGGCGGACGGTGGGCCCTCGACTGGTGCTGTTACTCGCTCAAATCTGATTCCAACAATTGAATTGGGTGCGGGTGGAGGATTCGTACTCAATGTCTCGGCTGGGAATAATCAAACACCTAGTACTACAGCATCTTACGAGACTGATTTTCAAGCCAGAATTGGTCCTAACGGACTATTATCTCAGCACCTCGTCACCCAAGTCGGCGGTGATTTTACTCCTGATCTCAACGGGAATAATAACGCAAATTCCGCCACCTTCGGATTCGCGGCCGTCCCCGAGCCCACCACCGCTCTCCTCGGCGGCCTTGGCATGCTCTGCCTGCTCCGCCGCCGTCGCTAATCCAGAAACGCCGGCGCGATGGTGACATTCCTCCAGTGCTCACCCTCTGTTGCCTCCTGTTCGAATTTCTTTTTTTTTGAATGAGGAAAGCAGAAAGGCAGGAATGATAAAGCGCAGCCCTGTGCCATGGCGGATTTAAGCACGCGCTGCGACACAATGGAGACACGACACTCCTGTCGTGTATGGAGCGCCGACACTCCTGTCGGCCATGAGAATGAGGTG
>JBLRWN010000021.1:0-22057 GCA_047921195.1 Luteolibacter sp.
TCCAACCGCGTAAAAACACACAACCATCCCACAAATTATCTCGTTCAAATCCCCCGCGAAAAGCGCGACGCGCTACACCACATGACAGGCCGGCGGACTCCAGACTGCAAACAAGCGCGGGGGCCACCTTGGCAATGGCATTTCGGGACCGTCGGCTGGATGGAACCTGCTGTTTCGTGAAGACAGGGACGCCCACCGTATCAATGGCACCACCTTCGGCCTTTGCACCGTGGTCCCCTGCTTTGGAGCAGCTTGTGCACACACAGGCAGCATAAAACCGTGTTAAACGCCCCCGTCGGTCGGATCATTGCCAGACAAGTTGCTGAAAAGTTCATCAAATGCGTGAAGACCTCCCTCCTGAATGCACCAGTCTCTGACGACATCGAGCTTCACCCTTTGCATTTGTTGGCGGCAAATGAGCAAGGCCTGATCGAAGTTAGCCCGTGACTTCCAGTGGATATAGCCAGCAAGGCGATCCTTGACGCTGTCGGTCGGAGACAGGAGCCGAAGCTTCCTTCCCTCAACCATGATTTCATCGGGAACCACCGGATGCTGTTCGCCAATTTCAACCGGCCCACGTGGGAACTCCAAAAACAGGTGAAGACACCCCGGATGTCTGTAATATCGAGATTTTGTAGGAGTAAACCCGATTTTTGCCAAAACCTCAGTCAGCCGATTCCGTCCCAACTCGTCAGGCACCATGTCCAAATCGCCAGAGCGATAAAGTCCTGCGGTGTAGATCGCGACGACCGCTCCTCCAACGAGTACGGAGTGAATGCCTTCGCCCTCAAGATGCCATGCCACAAATTGCCAGGCCTCTTCCTCGGTGCATTCTTTCCAGTTGGGTGCTTGCATGTCTGGAATTATTGACTTGCTTTATCGGTCATACAACCTTATTTATCGGTCATGATTTCAACTGCGCTACAAGATTTGTTTGGGGGAAAAGCAGCTGAAGCGGTTCTTTTGTCCCTGTTTCATCATGGGGAGGCATATGGTCGCGCGGTAGCCAGAGATTTTGGGGTGTCATTGGATGGAGTCCAGAAGCAACTTGATCGCTTTGAACGATCGGGAGCGATTGTCTGCAAGCGGCAGGGCCGAACGCTCGTGTATAGTTGGAATCCTAAGTCCAGGGTCGCATCACGTCTGCGGGATCTTACCGGAGTCATCTACGACGGATTAAGTCTTGAGGCGAAGCAGGTCTTGTTTACGGAACGACGCCAACCCCGAGCCAAGGACAAGCCGGTGATCCGGTGAAGCAGTCGCACATATTCTAATCAAACAAACCAACCCCCTTATCCCCGCCTCCGGTCCGGCCACCGGCTCTCACAACGACCTTCACCCCAAAAGCAAATTCCTAGCAGCTGATGGCCAGCTTGAAGTCGTTCGAGTTCTCCACGCCGCCATGGATTTCAAACGCCATCTGCCCCGAGATCGGGAATAATCCCATGCCCTCCCGCCTCCAAGCCCTCAAAACCAAAGCCGATCAGGCACGCAATTCGCACGCCTATCACGCCGAAGGTGCCTCCATGTGCTTCACCGAAGCTCTCATTGCGCGCATGGAATCCTGCGGCATCACCCGCACCGATCTTGCCGAAAAAATCGGCACATCCCCCGCCTACATCACCAAAATCCTCCGTGGCGACACCAACTTCACCGTCGATTCCATGGTCAAAATCGCCAAAGCCTTGGACTGCGAAATGGACTTCGAACTCCGCCCACTCACCCGCAAAGTCACCTATCACACCACTACCTCAGCTCGAGTATCCATTCTAAACGATCAGCCACAGTAGCCGCATGGTCTCACGCATTGAGCCTGACCGCTATGCTGACACGGGTTTCTCCATCGCCGACACCCCGCCCGAGCTGGACACCCAACTCTTCCGCGAAATCATGCGGAAGACCGGCTCCGAGCGCCTCATCATCGGCTGCCAAATTGCGCAACCTCCTACGCGAATTCCAAAAAAAGATTAGACAGATCCGTCCGATCAAAAGCCGCCCACCTGCCCGAGCTGCGGTTCCCTCATGGCAATGCGATTGAGATGAAGTCCGTGCTTTTCGTATGTAATATTCCATCCGTATTCTCGTAAATATTGGGAAAGATCCATCGTCTTTCGCACACCAAAAAACCACACAAACCTCCATCATGAAAATCGGCTGCTTCGCCCTCATCCAGCCGTTCACGCCGATGCGGCGGCAATTCGAACTGATCCGCGAGCTCGGCTTCGACTACGCCGACCTCACGGACAACCACGACGGGGCCACCCTCGGTACTGAATATGGTTTCTCCGCCTCCTTCAGCCTCGATTCGCATCCCGCCACCATTCTCGACATGGTGAAGGAATTCGACCTTACGCTCACCAGCGTCTGCGCCCATGCGAATTTGTTAGACCCGTCCTCCCCAGACCGCTACGGCACCGCCGAGATCATCAAGGCGATCAAGCTCGCGCATTTCCTCGGAGTCAAACAGGTGATCACCACCGAGGGCGATCCGAAGACGGATTTCGGCCACCACCTCACCAATGACCAGCGCCTCTTCAGCATCCGTGAAAAACTCCACGAGCCGATCCGCTGGGCCGAAACCTTCGGTATCGAGCTTTTATTGGAACCCCACGGCATCCTAACCGACACGGTGGACGGCATGTCGCGCATCCTCGACGCGCTCGGCCATGAGGAATCCGTTGGCATCAACCTCGACACCGGCAACTCATGGCTCGGCGGCGGCGATCCGCTCGAATTCGTCAAAGCCTTCGGCCCACGCATCAAGCACGTCCACTGGAAGGACATGCCCGAAGAGTGGCTGCCGAAGCGCGGCAAGGAATTCGGCTGCGGCATGGGTCTCATCCCGCTTGGCGACGGCATCGTCGGCATCGAGGCGATTGTGAAAGAACTGCTCGCCACCGGCTTCGACGGCCCCACCACCCTCGAAATCGCCGGCGAAGATGCTGTGAAAACCTCCGCCGAGCGCCTACGCAACTGGGCGGACTGACACCATCTCAAATCTGAAATTTGAAATTTAAAATCCCATGACCACCCGCCGCCGTTTCCTAAGCACCACCACCGTCGCGTTTGCCGCGCCGCTCGTGCTGCCCGCTTCCCACCTCTTCGGTGCCGACGCGCCATCGCGCCAGATCCGTCTCGGCCATATCGGCACCGGCAGCCGGGGGGGCGCGTTGATTCGCAATTTCCTCAGTGTGGCCGGTGCCACGAGCGCCGCACTGTGCGACCCCTTCCAATCCCGCCGCGAGCAGGCCGCTGCCGTCGTTAAAGAGGCCCAAGGCCACGCGCCCAAGCTCTACAACGACTTCCGCGAACTCCTCGCAGACGACTCCATCGACGCCGTCATCATTGCCACACCCGACCATTGGCACGTCCCCATCGCCCTCGCCGCCGTGCGCGCGGGCAAGGCGGTGTATCTCGAAAAACCGCTCGGATATACGCTGGCGCAGAATCTCGCCCTGCACCAGGCCATCAAAGAACACGACGTCGTGTTCCAATACGGCACCCAGCAACGCAGCATCGAAATTTGCCGACGCGGCATCGAGCTCGTCCTCAACGGCGCCATCGGCGAGTTGAAGGAAGTCCACGCCTGGTGCGCCGGCGGGCAAGGCGGCGGTTCGCGCAAGGAAATCCCGGTGCCGGAGGGCCTCGACTACGACCTCTTCATCGGCCCCGCACCCATGCAGCCCTGCTCCGAAGATCGACTCACCAAGGAGGCCTCGTGGTATTGCTCCGACTACGCGCTTGGCTTCATCGCCGGATGGGGCGCACACCCGCTCGACTTCGCCATCTGGGGTCTTGATTATGATCTGGCAGGCCCGGTCCGCTACAAAGGCACCGGGACTTTTCCGCCCGCCACCGACCTCTTCGACGCCTGCACCGAGTGGGACGTCGAGATCGACTTCGGCGGAAAAATCCCGATGCGCTTCGTCAGCACCCGCCATGCGGAAAAACTCGCCGGCGGCTACCTCGACCGCGTCCGTGGCGATGGTACGACCTTCATCGGCAGCGAGGGCTGGGTCTGCATCGGCCGCGGTTATGCCGTCGCCAGCAATCCCGAATGGCTCCGCCTCCGCGAGCCGATGGGCGACCGTCGCGTCCACTACCGGCCCAACTACTACGCCGCCTTCGTCGAATCCGTGCGCGACGGCACCCCGTCCGTCGGCCCGATCGACGATGCTCTGCGCTCCGACGCCATTTCGCATCTCTCCCTCCTCGCCATCCAATCCGGCGAGGAACTCGTCTGGGACCCCACAACCTACCGCATTCTCTCACCCGAATCCGTCATCCCGAACATGCATCGCGAAATCCGCGGCCCGTGGAAGCAAACTTGATCATCGGAGCGCCGAATTCATTCGGCTCCGGCGGCCAATCGATGCCCAATCCTGAATGAAACCTGCCATCATCGCACTAACCCTCGCCACGATCGCCATCGCCCAACCGCTGTGGAAGGCAGATGGCAACCGCTCGCTCGAATTTGCTGATGCTGACGCCACCCACGTCCGCTTCGTCCTCGACGCCGCGCCGCGCGACCCGCATTTCGAAATCCTCGCCACACCCGACGGGCGCAACACCGTCTGGGTCGGCCCGCCGGATCACGTCTGGCACTACGGCGTCTGGTTCTCGTGGAAGTATATCAACGGCGTGAACTTCTGGGAAACCAACCCGCAAACCGGAAAACAACAAGGGCTCAACCGCATCGAAGGTGCCACCATCGAGGCGAAGTACGACGGCGACACCGCCACCGTTCGCTATCGCGAACTCGCCTTCCCCGATCCCGACGGCCCCGCCGTACTCGAAGACGCGGTCGAAATCGAAATCCGCCGCCCGTCGGACACCACCGGCCCACATGTCATTTGGCGCGTCACCACCACTGCGCTTGCCGACGTCACCCTCGATCGCACACCCATCGCCGGAGAACCGAATGGCCGTGACTGGGGCGGCTACGCCGGATTTTCCTGGCGCGGAGCCAAGGGCTTCAAGGACGTGCGCTTTATCGACAGCGAGAGCCGCAAGGAGATGGACATACACGGCCAATCCGCACGATGGATCAACATCGTCGGTTTATTGAATGATAAGCCCGCAGGCATCCTCATCATCAACCAGGCGGGAAATCCCGGCGAGATACCTCCTTGGTATATCACCCATCAGCCGAGGCATCCGTTCTGGTTCGCCAATCCCGCACGACTTCTGCCAAACGCGATTCCCATGAAGCAAGGCGAGTCGTTCGAACACGCCTACCAAATCATCGTCCACAGCGGAAGTTTGGATCCAGGCGAAATCGATCGCTCCATCGAAAAATTCACTCCCCGATGATCAGAGCACACGATTTTGATCCGGTTTGCGGGCGAACTGCACATCAGGCTCCGATCCCAAGTTCTTCGCGGACCTCGACAAACGCTTTTACCGCACGCTCCAAATCCTGCCGCGTATGCGCGGCGCTGATCTGTGTGCGAATACGCGCCCTGCCCTGAGGCACAACCGGATAGCTGAAACCAACCACATAGACCCCCTTCGCCAGCATCGCCTCGGCAAAGCGACTGGCCAGCGCCGCATCGCCCAACATCACGGGAACAATCGGGTGCTCGCCCGGAACGATGTCAAAGCCGGCTTCGGTCATCGCTTCACGGAACCAGTGTGTGTTGGATTCCAATGCATCGCGCAAAGCGGATGATTGTTTCAGCAATTCGAGGACTTTGAGCGAGGCCGCCGCGATGACTGGCGCGAGGGTGTTGCTGAAAAGATACGGACGTGACCGCTGCCGCAGGAGCTCGATGATCTCCTTGCGACCACTGGTATAGCCACCACTGGCACCGCCGAGGGCCTTGCCAAGCGTGCCGGTGATGATGTCGACGCGCCCCATCACGCCGCAGTGCTCATGGGTGCCGCGACCGTGGCGGCCCATGAAACCCACGGCATGGGAATCGTCGACCATCACCAGCGCGTTGTGCTTATCGGCCAGATCGCAGATTTCCTGCAAAGGGGCGATGAAACCGTCCATCGAGAACACTCCGTCGGTGGCGATCAGCTTGAATCGCGCGCCTTTCTCATCGGCCTGGATGAGCTGGGCCTCCAAATCGGCCATGTTGCAGTTTTTATAGCGGTATCGCATCGCCTTGCACAATCGCACCCCGTCAATGATGGATGCGTGGTTCAACTCGTCGCTAATGATGGCGTCTTCGGGCCCGAGCAGAGTTTCGAAAAGCCCCCCGTTCGCGTCGAAACAGGAGCCATAGAGGATGGTGTCTTCCGTGCCCAGGAAATCCGATAGCCCCCCCTCCAAATCCTTGTGGACCTTTTGCGTTCCGCAAATGAAGCGCACGCTGGCCAGTCCATATCCCCATTGATCCAGAGCGTCATGCGCGGCCTGCCGGATTGCGGGATGCTGTGCGAGGCCCAGATAGTTGTTGGCACATAGGTTGATCACGGGGCTCCCATCCGTGGTTTCGATCATCACTCCTTGCGGCGTGGTGATCGTGCGCTCCCACTTGTAACTGCCTGCCGCCCCAATGGTGTCAATTTGCCGGGACAAATGTTGTTTGTATTCGTTGTATGCTTGCATGATCGACTAATGAAAAACGCTCCAATCAAGGACGACCTTTCCGCTCATTCCTGATTTCATGACTTCAAATCCTTTTTCAAAATCATCAGCGCCGAGGCGGTGTGTGATCACCGGTTTGACATTCAACCCGCATTCCAGCATGACGCTCATTTTATACCATGTCTCATACATTTCACGACCGTAGATGCCTTTGATGGTAAGCATGTTGAAAACTACTTTATTCCAATCGATCCGCATCGGCTCGACCGGGATGCCGAGCATGGCGATTTTGCCGCCGTGGCACATCGCGTCCACCATCCCCCGAAAGGCGGCCGGACTGCCGCTCATTTCCAGGCCGACATCGAAACCCTCCTTCATGTGCAATTCCTTCCGTAGGTCTTCGAGACTGGACCGCTCGATATTGAGCGCCACATCGGCCCCGAGCGATTTGGCAAGACCCAGGCGATAGTCATTCACATCAGTGATCACCACATGGCGCGCGCCCGCATGCTTCGCGATCGCAACCGCCATCACCCCGATCGGCCCGGCTCCGGTGATGAGCACGTCCTCCCCCAGCATATCAAACGAGAGCGCCGTATGGGTGGCGTTCCCCAGCGGATCGAAGATCGATGCCACTTCCAGATCCACATCCGCCGGGTGACGCCAGACATTGGACATCGGCACGCTGATGTATTCGGCGAACGCACCCGGGCGGTTCACCCCGATTCCAAGGGTATCGTTGCAAAGATGCCGTCGGCCGGCGAGGCAGTTGCGGCAGCGGCCACAGACCAGATGGCCTTCCGCACTGACGATTTCACCGGGCAGGAATCCGCTCACGTTGGAGCCGACGTCGACGATTTCACCAACGAACTCATGCCCGACGACCATCGGCACCGGAATGGCCTTCTGCGCCCAGGCATCCCACTTGTGAATATGCAGATCCGTTCCGCAGATGCCGGTCTTGAGCACCTTGATGAGCACATCGTTGATCCCCATGGCCGGCTCGGGCACATCCTGCAACCACAACCCTGGTTCCGCGTTTGCTTTGACGAGCGCTTTCATGGTGTGTGATGGTAGAGCTATTTCAATAACGGAGCTGGGGCGGCGGCAGCGTGGCGCCCTCCGGGATACCGGAAGGAATTCCAGTGTGATTTGCAAGTTCTTATTTCCACTTTACAGGAATAAAAATCCAACATATCGAATTTCTATGACTGTGAAACGACTGGATAAAAAATCGGTCATGCCCCCCGGGGCCGCCGATGCGATTAACGAGGATCTGGGGCGACGCGTCAAAAAGCTGCGCGGCGACCGCGGCTGGTCTTTGGAGGAACTTGCTTCGGAGAGCGGGGTGAGCCGCTCGATGTTGAGCGAGATTGAACGCAAGCGGGCGAACCCGACGCTCAGCGTGACCTATCGGATTGCCCGCGCATTCGGCCTTTCCCTGCAGGATCTCATCGAAAGCGCGGAATCGGCATCGACGATCCAGACGATCCGCGCCACGGACCGCACGCAGGTTTTCCGCAAGGACAAACAGTGCCAGATCCGGACACTCTCACCGTTGAATTTGGAAAAGGACGTGGAATTTTACGAACTGCGCCTCCCTGCCGGTGGCGCGCTGCATAGCCAAGCCCACGTTGATGGCACCCGTGAATTCCTCACGGTGGAGAAAGGTCGCGTCGAACTTCATTCGGGAAATTCCAACGAGACCCTCGCCAAGGGGGACTCCGCGAACTATCGCGCGGATGTTGCGCACTCCATCGTTAACTCCGCGAAACAGGAGGCGGTGCTGTTTCTGGTGGTGATCTATCGCTGAGGACTTCCGCGCAAGGCTGTCCAAACAGGCCAAAACGCTTGCAAATTGCTTCTGGCATACGGCGGGATTCCGATGGATGATATCGGTTATGAAAATACAAATCATTGTGGGAATCGTCATGATCATCGCCGGAGCCGCATTGCTGGCATACGGCGGCTTCACCACCACCAAGCGCGAGAACATCATCGATATGGGGCCGATCAAGGTGCAAGCCGATGTAAAGGAGCGCCATCCGGTGCCAGCTGTGATCTCATGGGCCCTCGTGGGGGGCGGTGTGATCGTGCTGTTGATCGGATCGAGGAAAAAATGAATCGCTTGGATGCCCGCCTGCCCAAGTTGCGATTTCCTCAAGATCGCGCGAACCGGCCACCCCGCCTCCAGAGACACCACAGGAGGCCAGTGCATTTCCCTTCACCGGGATGTAGATCAAATCAGTCCACAGGCGGGACGTCGTCATCGTAAACGTCGGTGGCGCGTGGTCCGCCTTTGTCCGGAGCGAGCGTCGCCTCCGGAATCCCTTCGCTGGTACGGATGAGGCGGATTTCGCGGGATTCCCAGCCACGCACTTGCGCGCGGACGACGATTTCTCCAGGCTCCCGTTTTTCATTGGCGCGTGGCGCATCCGGTCCTGAGGTGGATGCGATGATAGCGACCGCAAGCCCGTTGAATGTGCGTACGGTATCGGATTGGAGCGGATTATGGCTCATCGGATCGCCATTGTGGATGCCGACGATTCGGCCCGGCCCGCTCACGTTGAGCGTCACCCAGCGGGCGGCCTTGGGGTCGAAGTTGCCGTCGGCATCCTCGATGCGGATCGTGATGTAGGACAGGTCGCGGCGGTCGGGGTCGAGTGCCGTCTGGTCGGCCTCGATCACGAAGCGGGCGGGCGGACCGGCGGTGCGAATGACGCTGCTGGAAATCTCCTCGCCATTTTTGCGCGCCACGGCCCTGAGCTCGCCAGGGGTGTAGGGCACCATCCACTCGAGGTGATACGGGTTCTGCTCCGTGATTTTCCGAATCCCAACGGATGTTCCGTTGAGGAAAAGCTCGGCCTCGTCGCCGGTGGTGTAGGCATGCACCGGGATCACGGTGCCCTCCTTGCCGGGCCAGTTCCAGTGTGGCAGGAGATGGATCATCGGTTTGTCGGACCACTGGCTCTGATAGAAATAGTAGGTATCCTTCGGCAGGTTGACGAGATCGATGACGCCGAAGTTCCCCAGCACGCGAGGCCATCCGCCAGATTCGCCGATGTAGTCGAATCCGGTCCAGCGAAACTCGCCGAGGACGAAGGGCAGCGTCTTGGTCAGGTGCCAGGAATCGCGGGCGTTGATGCGCACCGCGGCGTTGTCGTAGGACGATTCATACCATGCGTCGGTCTCGGGGAAGACTTCGATTTCGGTGAGGTTGGGCGTCTGGCGTTCCGTTTCACGATAGTTTGTATGGGTACGGTATTCCCCTCGCGTCTGCAGCGAGTGAGGCACCTCGGACGCGTAGATGATGCGGTTGGGAAAACGCTTGTGGTCCTCCTCGTAGAGGAAACACGACCCGCCGCCGCCATTGTAGCCGACGATATCGAGCACATCGAGAAACCCGGTCTCGTTCGCGGTGCGGATATGATTGATGCCAGCGGTCACCGGGCGCGTTGGATCGACCTTGCGGACGATATCGCGGAGGATGCGCACGGTTTCAACCTCGCCGTTTTTCTGCGCCTCGGCCACTTCATTGCCGATGCTCCACATCATCACCGACGGGTGGTTTCGGTCGCGCTTGAGGTGGTCGGTGAGGTCGCGTTCATGCCATTCGTCGAAATACCGGTTGTATCCGTGTCGCGCCTTGCCGCGCGGGGTGCCGCTGGAGACGAGCACTCCGTCTTCAAACGCCCAGCCCTGCCGCCACTCGTCAAAGGTCTCGTTGACGACGAGAAACCCCATCTCATCCGCCATGCGCATGAACTCGGGTGAATGCGGGTAGTGCGCGGTGCGGAGGGCGTTGCACCCCATTTCCTTGAGCATCACCATGCGGCGGCGCAACGCCTCGTCCCACAGCGCGGTGCCCAGCGGCCCGAGATCCTGGTGATTGCACATGCCTTTCATGATCACCGGCTTGTCGTTTACGAACAGGCCTTCGTCGCGATCGAAGCGGAGGGTGCGCACGCCGAGAGGCGTGTGATAGCTGTCGACCACCGCGCCATTGATCACCAGTTCGGTGCGCACCGAGTAAAGGTTTGGCTCATCGGGCGACCAGAGTTTCGGATTTCGGAGGTCGAGCGATTGATCGACTGTCAGTTCGCCCGCAGCAGGAATCTGATGGACCGATTGCGTGGTGGCGGCGGATTGCATTTCCTTATCGAGAATCGTCTGCTTCACAGTTACGGATTTCGCGGCATCGAGATGGTTTTGGATCGTCGTCTCGATGGCGACTTTCGCGGATCCTGGCGCGACCTCCGGGGTGGTCACATAAGTTCCCCAGTGGGAGACGTGAACTGGTGCGGTATGCTTGAGCCAGACGTGACGGTAGATTCCGGTGCCGGTATACCAGCGGCCGGATGGCTGGCGTGAATCATCAACGCGCACAGCGATCACATTTTCGCCGCCAAATTTCAGATGCGGGGTGAGTTCATACTCGAAGCCAAGGTATCCATAGGGGCGCTTGCCGAGGTATTGCCCGTTGATCCAGACCTCGCTGTTCATGTAGACGCCGTCGAATTCAATGAACACGTGGCGGTCGGCAAGCTCTGCGGGCAGCTCGAAAGTTTTGCGATACCAACCGATACCCGCCGGAAGGTATCCGCCAGGCGCTCCAACCGGATGGTCCGCTTCGAACCGCCCTTCGACACTCCAATCGTGGGGCACATCGAGTTTCCGCCATTCGCTGGAATCGAAGTCGGCTTGCTCGGCACCCTGGGGGTCGCCAAGCTGAAACGACCACGCGGCGTCGAAATTCGAGCGATATCTTGCGGCCTCGGCGGATGAGGAAACAACAAAAAGCGAGCATGAGCCCAGGATGGAAACGAACAGGCTGGTGAAATTCACCTCCCAGAAACGTTGGGTGGGCACGCAATATTTCAATCGAATGCCTCTCATCGGCCGTTGATTTCCCGGAACGGGTGAAGTGTGAGGTTCTTCGCTGATGGCGCACGCGGCGTGCAGATGGGAACCCCGATAAAAACCAACCCCTCCCACGGATGCGGGAGAGGTTGGGGATTGTGTCGATTGAATGCAGCGACGACTCAGAAATTATAGCGGACGCCGACTTCGAGGAGGAAATCATCATCCATTTCGAGGGTTCCGCTGGCACCGCCAATGGTGAGATCGGCGTCATCAAAGTAGATCCAGCGGGCACCACCGAAGACTTCGAAGTTCTGATTCACATTATAGACCAGGCCCGCGAAGATCTGGGCGGTAAAGACCCAATCACTGTCGGAGCCGCTGCTAACGGAAAAATCCACGCGGGAAAACCCGAGGCCGGCACCGAAATAGGCACCGAGGTTGCCGGACAGCGCGCGTTCGAATTTGATGTTCGCGGTGATCGGGATGATTTCGATATCCACGTCTGTGAGCGTGGGGGCAGTGAGAGTCGGATCAAATCCGCGCGTGTCTTTTTCCGTGTAGCCGATTTCGGCGAACATGGCGACGTCCCATCCTGCAACGTTCCAACAGGTGTCGGTTCCGATGTGGAGGGTATACATGGCCTCTTCAAACTCGGTGAGATAACCGACGGAGCCGCCGACAAACCAGGTGAAGAGGCAGGGTTCCGGAGCCGGGGCAGGCACGGGCGATTTTGCGGATGTTCCGGCGAAGACCGGAGTTGCTGCGAGTAGGGCGATTGCAAGGGTTTTTTTCATAGCAGTTGCTTTCTAATCAAAATCCACCTCGCTGATCAAGCTCGAATTCCGCTGTTTTTGCCGCCAAATCCGCGCTCATCGCACGCCCGACAGCCACGATGGTGGCGGGGCCTCGAACACGATCCGCCCGCCATGAAGCGGGTGATCGAGCTCGAGTCGCGAAGCATGCAGCATCATTGGCGAAGCCGCGGCATCGAGCGTCTGGCAATCCCCGGTGCCGTGGTCGCGGAGGTATAGCGGATCGCCGACAACGGGCATACCGAGATGCCAGAGGTGGACGCGGATCTGGTTGGTGCGACCGGTGATCGGGCGGGCTTCGACGAGCGACGTGCCGTCGTTGTCGCGCTGCAACACCCGGAACCGCGTTTCGGCATGCTGGCCGTCGACCTCGTCCACCACGCGTCCGCCATGGCGTTCGGGTTCGGTGGAAATGGGCGCGTGGCAGATGAACGCGTCGTCTACGGGGTGGCCGTGAATCCGCGCGAGATAATGTTTGACCGCGCGGCCGTCGGCGAACTGGGGTTGGACAATGCGGGACCAATGCCGTGTTCGCGCCATCACGACGACGCCGGTGGTGTTAGCATCCAGGCGGTGCAGCACGCGCGGGATATGCGGTGCGTAAACGAGGTTGAGGAAATTCGACAAGGTGTTGCGATCGAAGCGGCCGCATGGATGCACGGGAAGCGGCGCGGGCTTGTTCACGGCGAGAAACACCTCGTCTTCGTGGATCCATCGAACGTCGGCAGATACATCGGGCTCCACCGCAGGTGGTGAGACATGCAGCACACGCTCCCCCGCACGGACGACATGGTCGGCCCCTCGTGGTTCGCCAGCGTAATTGGTCAGGCGGCCTTCGTCGATCCGGCGCATCCATTCCGCGATGCCGACTTGCGGCAGCAAATCGTGGAGCGCATCGATCAAGCGCATGCGGTCGTGCGTCGCCGGGATGCGCACCGGGCGTCGGCATGCAAGCGGAGTGGAGCCTGGCAGCGGCGTGCAGAGCCCACGCAATTTCTCCGCACGCGCCGCCATGCGGGCAGCCATTTTTTCCGGTTCCGATTGGTGGCAATGCGGGCAGCTTTCGCCGACGACGTATCGTGGATCGGACTGTTCCTCACGGGTGAGTGGTGCCTGGCAGGCAAAGCAGACGGCGTATTCGGATTCATTGAGTGCGGGATCGACGCCGACCCGCTGGTCGAACACGAAGCATTCGCCATCGTAGTGATCTCCGCCGCATTCCTCGAAATACTTGAGGATGCCGCCATCGAGCTGGTGGACGTTTTTGAATCCCTTCATCTCCATCATCGGCCCGGCCTTTTCGCAGCGGATGCCGCCGGTGCAGAACATCACGATCGGCCGCTCCTTGAGTTCCTCGGGGAAACGATCCACCGCATCGGGGAATTCCCGGAAGGTGTTGATGTGGGGAATCAGGGCGTTGCGAAACGTGCCGACGCGCACTTCGTAATCGTTTCGGGTGTCGAGCAGGGTCACCGGGCGGCCTTCGTCGAGCCAGCGTTTGAGCTCCTTCGGTGCGAGTTTCGGCGAGGTATGGCGGGCGGGGGCCACACCGTCGACTCCGAAGGCGATGATCTCCTTTTTGATCCGCACCAGCATCCGGTTGAACGGCTGGTGGTCGCTGAGGCTCACTTTCGGCTCCAGCCCTTCAAGGCCGGGAATGGCATGAAGTTTCCGCAACAAGCGGTCGATATCCTCCCCCGCTCCGGCAACAAAGAGGTTGATGCCCTCGGTGCTGAGCAGGATCGTTCCTTTCAAATCCCAGCTCCGGCAATCGCGGATCAGGTCCTCACGCAACTCCTTGAGCCCGCTCAGCGGGGTGAAACGGTAAGTCGAAATATTCGTAATGGTGGCCATGTGGAAAACACCATCGTCCCCAAGCCGCGCGCCGGATGCAATCGCGGATGTGCATTTCCCGCGAAGCAACACCAGCCAAACCCCGCACTTGAATGCATGAAAAAAGCCGGACGGGATGACCCGTCCGGCTTTGGGAATCGCGATGCGATGAATCGATTATTCCTCGTCCTGGCCAGGGCTCCACTCTTCGGCGGCGGCGGCGGCGAGGTTGAAGGCTTGCTCGAGGCCGACCATCTCGGAAGACGGACGAAGGCTCTCGAAGCTGGCGCTCTCTTTCTTGAGCTGCTCTTCGGAGTAGCCGACGGCCTTGATCGAAAGTCCGATCCGGCGCTCGACCTTGTCCACCTTGATGACGCGGGCTTCGATCTCGTCGCCCACCTTGATGACGTCCTTGACCTTCTCCACGTGGTCCTCGCTGAGTTGCGAGATGTGGATGAGGCCGTCGATGTCGCCTTCGAGGCTGACAAACGCGCCGAACGAGGCGATCTTGGCGACCGTGCCCTTGACGAGGTCGCCCACCTTGAAGCGGCTGTCGATGACGCTCCATGGATCTTCCTCGGCCTGTTTGATGCCGAGCGAGACGCGCTGGTTCGCCTTGTCGATGGCAAGCACCACGGCTTCGACTTCGTCGTTCTTCTTAAGCACTTCGGACGGGTGGTTGATTTTGCGCGTCCACGACATGTCGGAGACGTGGATCATGCCGTCGATGCCTTCCTCAAGTTCCACAAACGCACCGTATGCGGTGAGGTTGCGGACGGGGCCCTTGATCGTGGCCCCCACCGGGTAGCGGGCTTCGATTTCATCCCATGGGTTGGCGTCGAGCTGGCGGACACCGAGGGAAATCTTCTGCTCTTCGATCGAAATACCGAGGACCACCGCGGTGATCTCCTGATCGATTTCGAGAACGTCGGACGGGCGCGTGATGCGCTTGACCCAGGAAAGCTCGGAAACGTGGACCAGACCTTCGACGCCCTTTTCGATTTCGATGAAGGCACCGTAGGGAAGGAGCTTGGTGACGCGGCCCTTGACTTGTTTGCCGATCGGGAACTTGCGTTCGATGTCCTCCCATGGGTTTTCGGACATCTGCTTGAGGCCGAGCGAAACGCGTTCTTTCTCGCGATCAACGTCGAGGATGATGACTTCGAGGTTCTGGCCGATGTGGAGAAGCTCGGAAGGATGGTTGATGCGGCCCCACGACATGTCGGTGATGTGGAGCAGGCCGTCCATGCCCTGGAGGTCGACGAAGGCACCGAAGTCGGTGATGTTTTTGACCGCGCCGGTCACCTTGTCGCCGATCTTCACGCTGCCAAGGAACGACTGGCGTTGCTCGGAGCGCTCGGCCTCGATGACTTCGCGGCGGGAAAGCACGATGTTCTTGCGCTCGTCGTTGACCTTGACGATCTTGAACTCGTAAACGTTGCCGAGGTATTCGTTGAGATCCTTCGGCGGGATGATGTCGACCTGTGAGCCGGGAAGGAAGGCTTCGACGCCGACGTTGACGGTGAGACCGCCCTTGACGATGCCTTTGACCTTGCCGCGGACGAGGCCGCCGTCTTGGAACACTTTGACGATCTTGTCCCAGTTTTGTTTGTGGGCGGCTTTCTCTTTCGAGAGGACAACCATGCCCTCTTCGTTTTCAAGTTTTTCGAGGAGCACTTCGATTTCGTCGCCGATTTCGATTTCCTCATCTTCGAATTCGTTGGCGGGGATGGCTCCTTCGGATTTGTATCCGATGTCGACGAGGACGACTTGGGGGCGGATGTCGAGGATGGTGCCCTTGACGATCGAGCCTTCGCGGAATTCGCGGAATTTCGAATCGATCAAGTCGTTCAGTTCGGTGTTGGTGGGCTCTGCGAGTGCGGAACTCATGGTGGTTGGTGGTTTGGGGTTGTGTTGTTGGTTCGTTTTCCTTCCGGCGTTGCCCCGATTTGGAATCCGGCGGAACGGGGCTCCAACAACCCGCCGGACGTGAGAAAAACGGAGGGCGAGACTACCCCCCTCCCCCCCCATGGCAAGGACGAATTGTGGAAATTCCACCATGAATCCCGGCTTGATTCCCGGCCGATTCGCTGAAATCGTGTGGATACGCGACGGCATTACTCCATCCGTGGCGAACTCACCCTTTATGAACCCACTATTTCACATCCGCATTCCCGCCATGGCATTCGCATCGATTCTCGGGATTGCGCCACTGACCTCATTTTCGCAACCCGTGGAGGTCAACGCAATCGCGGCCAAGGTGAATGGCCGGGTGATCACGGTGAACCAGGTGAATTTCCTGCTGGCACCCATTTACGCGCAGCTGGCCACCCAATACCCGCGCCGGGGTCCCCAGTTTGAAGCCGAGTTCAACGAAGCGCGTGGTAACATCATTCAGGAATTGATTGATCGTGAGATCATCCTCGACGAATTCAAACAAATGGGCGCGACGATCCGCCCACATTTTGTCGATGAGGAAGTGAAACGGCAGATGCGCGAACTATTCGGCGGCGATGAGGCGAAATTCCGCGAGGAGCTCAAGCGCAGCCGCCTGACCATGGAAGGTTTCCGCCAGATGACGCAGGAGAAGATGATCGTGCAATCGATGCGCGCCCAGCAATTCACCGATGCGGCACCGCCGCTACCTGCCGAAGTGCGGGCGGAATACAACTCCATCCGCGGCGAGATCCGCGACAAATCGCAGGACAAGATCGATTTCCAAAAAATCTTCATCCCCTCCATGGATCAACAAAACCCCGGCGCCACCCCGGAATCCCAGCTCGATTTCGCGGAGGAAATCGCCAAGAAAATCCGCGCGGGAGCCGACTTCGGCGAACTCGCACGCGAACACTCCCGCGACGCCTTCGCCAGCGAGGGCGGCGTGCAGATCGAAGTATCCCGGACCGATCTCGCCCCGGAATTCGCCGCGATCATCATCGACGCGCCGGTCGGCAAGGTGATCGGCCCGCTGCTTGATCCCGCGGGATTCACCATCGTCCAGACTCTCAAACTCCACCCCGGCCCGGTGCCCGCATTCGAGACGGTGCGCGAGCAGGTCGAGGAACGCGTGCGCCGGAAAAAAACCTCGGCGCAATACGAACGCTGGATCGAATCCCGCCGCAAACGCGCGATGATCGAGATCCGCCGCTGATTTTCCGGACTGAAAAGCGCTTGCCGCGCGCCCGCGCGCCCGCCACCTTGCGCGCGTGACGGAGGACAAGGAAATCATGGCGACCCACCGGCTCAAGGAAGCCCTTGAAGCGGGCGACCAGTCGGCCATCGTGGCCATCGCGCAGGACATGCACTACGCCGACCTTGCGGCACTTTATGAGGATCTGGATGACGGGAAGCGCGACCTGTTTCTCAAAACCATCGGCCCCGAGTTGGCGACCGATGTGGTTGCGGAACTTCCCTTCACCCTGATCGAGGAGGCGCTCGGGCATTTCCAGCCGGCGCAACTGCGGGTTCTGTTAGGCAATCTTTCGGACGACGACCGCGTCGACGTCTTCCAAGTCTGTGGCAAGGCGGCGCAAGTGCGGTTCTTCAGCCTGCTTGGCCCGCGCGACAAGGAACTCACGCGCAACCTGCTGAAATACGAGGAGGACACTGCGGGCGGGCGGATGACGACGCACATCGGCCGCATCACCGCCGACATGACGGTGAAACAGGCGATTGCCGTGCTCAAGCGCGACCGCGAGGACGCAGAGACGCTGGCACGGATCTTTGTGGTCGATGCCGAAGGCCGCCTCGTTGGCAAGGTGCGCCTCCGCGACATCGCCTTTGCCACGTGGGACACGCCGGTGAGCAGCATCATGGAAGAGGCCGCCGAATACGTACTCGCCGGGACCGACCAGGAGGAGGCAGCCCGCATGCTGTCGAAATACGACCTTGTGGTGCTTCCCGTCGTCGATGAATTCCACCACCTTCTGGGCGTGCTGACATACGATGATGCGATGGAAATTCTCCAGGAAGAGTCCACCGAGGACATCGAGAAACTCGCGGCCATCGCGGGTGAGCAGTCGGAGGTATCCTATCTCAACACCGGCATTTGCGAGCACCTGCGCCGTCGTGTTTTGTGGCTCGTGCTGCTGGCGTTTGTCTCGATCATTTCCGGATACGTCCTGTTCCGCTTCGAGGCGGTATTGGAGCAGGCCTTCGTGCTCACCCTGTTCCTGCCGATGGTCGTTGCGGCAGGTGGCAATGCAGGTGGCCAGGCCGCGACCATGGTGGTGCGGGCCATGGCGCTTGGTGAAATCAATCCGGGATCCGCCGCCCGCATCGCGATCAAAGAGGCGAGCACTGGTCTGATGCTCGGGCTGGCGCTCGGCATTTCGATGGCGATCTTCATCAGCTTCATCCTGCCATTGATTCAGCGCGATGGCGGATCGGATTTCGGATTCGCTCATTTGGCGCTCGCGGTTTCCATCGCGCTTACCTTGCAGGTGCTCTCCGCCACCGTGCTCGGGGCGATGCTGCCGATCATGGCGCGTGGCTTCCGGCTCGACCCTGCCGTGGTATCGGCTCCCTCGCTCGCGTCGATCGTCGACGTCAGCGGGATGTTCATTTACTTGGTGACGGCGTCGGTGATCCTAGGGATCTGATTCAGCGCTGCTGGATCGTCATCTCCCGGCCACGTCCGCTCTCCCATGCGGTGCGGAGGCTGTCGTAGAGGGCGGTGAGCTGTTCGGCGGTTTCGACGCGGTATTCGATGGTGCGCGCGTGGGTGGTGTCGGGGTATTTTTTCACCACCATGTTCTGGATATCCGAGTTCGCTCGGCCTGCGGCCTGCTCGAGAATCTCGCGGCCACGCCCGGCGATCCGGGCAACGCTGTCGTTGCCGACCGCATCGGTGATCGGTGCAAGATGGTAAAAACGCGCGAGTGCCTGGCCTGCGGTATCCACGGTGACCTCATCGACGATCACCGCGCCATCGAGCAGGTAGCGGTGGCGGCTGATCGAGGCGATGCGGTCCAGCCGCACCATGTAGTGGCCACCGCCGACGGAAGCCTGCCAGAATGGATTGCGCGACACAGTGTCGGTGACCGTGTCGTTTGGCACACCCGGTTGCTGCGGCGTTTGCGCGGGCGCGGATGTGGCCAGAATAAGACAACCGGAAACGATGGTGAAAAAAAATCTCGCATTCATGGCGAACACCTTTGCACGTGACCTGCTCGATGAAAAGCCGATTTCCGGAAATCGCCTGATGTGGCTCGCGCTCAGAGGGTCACCCTCACACCGCTCGACGCGCTCGCCTCTTCGGCTTCCGCGATTTCCACGGCGCTCAGGCCATCTGCAGCGGTGACGATCGTGGGAGCGACGCCGTTTTGAACCGCTTCAACCATGTGGCGGAGCTCGTTGATGTATCCATCGCCAGGGCTCAACGGGATGACGACGCACGCATTGCCTTCCTCGTAGACCTTGAGCGCCTCTTCCTTGCCGCTGATGTCGAACTCGGCCGTGGCACGCTCGAAATTTGCGGTGTAGACCATGGTGAACGGATAGCCCTCACTCATGATCCAACTGCCTTCCGCGGTGACCACTGCACCGCAATCGACTTCGTAGCTCGTGACGACGTGGTCGATCGCGCCGCTGAACCGGCTGATGCCGGTACTGACGACCGATTTCGGGCGGCCGAGAGCGTATTGAATGAAATCGGTGTCGTGGATGTGGAGGTCGAACAAGGCACCGCCGGATTCGCCACCCTGAAAATAATTCCCCCGGCTCCAACCCGGAGGCGCGGAAACGCGGCGGAAGCGCGCGGCAAGGAGTTTGCCGTATGGCTGTTCGTCGATGGTCTTCTTGAGCCAGTCCCAACCGGGCCAGAAACGCATGCACATCGCGGGCATGAAGTGGCCGGTCGAGGCTGCGGCGGCCTCGACGATTTTTTTGCAATCCTCGCTGGTGCGCGCCATCGGCTTCTCGCAGACGACGTTTTTACCCGCCTTGAGCGCCGCAACAGACACCTCGACGTGCGCCGCAGTCGGCAGGCAGATGTCCACCAGGTCGATCTCCGGATCGTTGATCAGATCCTGCCATGATTCGTAGACCTTGGTTTCCGGATCGAGCGGGAAGGCATCGCCATCGGTGATATTGCCACCCACGCCGGGGAGCTTGCCATCGATGGGTTTCTTGACCGCATCGGCCACCGCGGCAATGCGGGCGCCGGGGATATTCAGATAGGAACGGAGGTGGACCATGCCCATGAAGCCGAGTCCGATGACGCCGATGTTGACGGTTTTCATTTTGGAAAAATTTGTTGGATTTTATTCGTTCGGCTTGGTGAGGAATTCGCGGGCGGCGCGGATGTCCTCGACCCGCTGGGTGCCGGCTTCGCGCTCGATGCAGAAATCGCCGGTGTATCCGGTCTCGGCCAGCACGGCGAAGAATCCGTTCCAGTCAACTTCGCCGGTTCCGGTCGGCACTTCGGCGCCCCAGGTGCCGGGCACTTTCGTCTGCGTGGCATCCTTGATGTGGCATTGCTTGAGCCACGGGCGGAGTGTGCGCAGCGCGGCCACGGGGTCGCCTTTCGCGTAGAGGATCATGTTCGCGGGGTCGAAGTTCACCCCGACGCCGGGCATGCCGAGATCGGTGAGAAAGGCCGCGAGTGTCGGCGCGTCCTCCTGACCTGTCTCGAACGCGAGATCGATGCCTTTTCCGGCAAAAAGTCCGGCGATGCGAGTGATGCGCTGGCGCAGTTTCAGATAGACCGGGTCGCTGGTGTCGTGGGGCAGAAATCCGGCATGGAAGGTCACCAACTTCATGCCGAGCTTGGCGGCGATTTCCACGGTGGCCTGGATGTTGCTCCAGTTTTCCTCCCAGGTTTCATCGGGCACGATGCCGCCGGTGGCCTTGATCGTTTCGAGGGTCGAATAATCCTCGCCGACGGTGCCGAACATCCCGGAAACGATGGAAATGCCGTGAGCCACGAGCACCTCGGCGCAGTTGCCCCAGACTTCGGGATGATCACGCAGCTTGTCGATTTCCAACTGCACGCGGACGATGCCGGTTTCGGCGAGGCGTGCGACGAGGTCATCGGGCGATTCGGGACGCAGCGACCAACTGCAGACGGCGAGACGGCTGGAAATATCAGATGGAATCATGGCTTGAAACGCGCTGAACGTAGCGACGACCCATGCCATGGCAAGGATTTCCCATGATGGCGATATTCGGCCACTGGAATGAGCGATGTTTCTATACGAGCGCGGGCATGCATTCGCCGCCGCCAATCCCGGCGGGAGCGTGCTACCTTTCCCATGCCGATGCGGGAATCTCGACCACCCGGTCCCGCACCATGGCGTGCACCCGGTCACCCGTAGCGGGCTTGATGATCGATCCGCCCGTGAATGCGCCGAAGGCAGGCAAAACGAGCAGATCCCGCCTCTGCCAGAAACACGGGAGTCGCAACGCCGTGCGCCGCCCGTCGCGCAGGCGGATTACCGGATGAAGATGCCCGGCGATGTGGAACCGCCCGCTCCCGGCATCCGCAGGATCATGCACTACACGCGGACCATCATCCGCAAGATCAAGCCATGGCAGCGCCGCAATACCATCCGGCAACGTGCGCAACTTGGCATCGTGATTGCCGATTGTGAGCACCACCGGAACCGCGATTTCACGCAGGAATCCTGACAGCAACTCGAGCAAACCGGGGCAAATTCCGGAAGGCGCGTGAAACAAATCCCCCGCCACCACCAGACGGACGGGATCGTATTTTGCCGCCAAGGCGGACAGCTTCCTGAGATCCCCGGCATCGTCGCCATCCGGCACCGCAATGCCACCGACCCGGAATGCGGCCGCCTTTCCCAAATGCACATCCGCAACCACCAGTGTGCGCGAAGGCGCATGCCAAACGGCGCATTCCGGAAGCAAGGTAAGGTCTTTCATAGCAAAATGATGACACCGGAATGCATGGGCATTTTCCCAACAAGGTCAATCTTCGCATCGGATCATTGCGGCGGCACGTACAGATTATTGATGCGGCCGCATCAATAATCTGTACGTGAATGCAGGG
>JBLRWN010000021.1:22067-45301 GCA_047921195.1 Luteolibacter sp.
TTTGGGGGGATGATTTGCCCGGGAATCGGTCTGTTGGCTGGCGATTTTGGTGGCAATCCCCGGAGATCACGCTAAGGAACTGCCGCGCCCGTCCCGGGCAATCACCCGACGAACGAACTTTTTTCCTCCAATGATGTTGTTGCCCTGCGTTTTATCCATCGCCCTTGCCGCGTGTGTGGCACCGGCGCTGGCGCGCATGTTCGGGGCGAACTCAGGAAAGGTGCTGGCATTGGTGCCACTGGGGGTTTGCGGTTGGTTATTGTCGACCCTGGGTCGGGGGGATTTTCAGGAGCCGTTGATGTGGATGGCTTCGTTCAACGCGCCGGCCGACATGCGGATCGACGGGATCTCGCGCCTGATGGCGGTGCTGGTTTCCGGAATTGGCGCGCTGGTAGTGCTTTTCGCCTCGGGCTACATGGGGACGCACAAATTTTACGGGCGCTTCAATTTGCTCCTGATGCTTTTCATGGCATCGATGCTCGGGGTGGTGCTGGCCGACGGGTTGATCCTGTTGTTTATTTTCTGGGAGCTCACGAGCATCACCTCGTATCTCCTCATCGGATTCAACCATGAGAATGCCACGGCGAGGAAAAAGGCACTCCAGGCATTGATCGTGACCGGTGGTGGCGGATTGGCGCTGCTGGCAGGCATCGTGATGACCGGCCTTGCCACCGGCGAATGGACGCTGACCGGTGTGCTTGCCACTGGCGACCTGCTGCGCGGGCATGCATGGTATCCATGGATCTTGGGATTGGTGCTCGGCGGGTGCTTCACGAAATCCGCGCAATTCCCCTTCCACTTCTGGCTTCCCAACGCGATGGCCGGGCCGACGCCGGTGAGCGCGTATTTGCACTCGGCGACGATGGTGAAGGCCGGTGTTTTTCTTCTCGCGGTGCTCTCGCCCGTGCTGGCCGGCACCCAGGCTTGGACAGTCTCCCTGACAACTGCGGGCGGCATCACCTTCCTGCTGGCGGTGACGCGCGGCTTGTTCCAGACCGACCTGAAGACCGTGCTCGCGTTCACCACGCTGGCGGTGCTTGGCATGCTCGTCATGATGCTGGGCATCGGGACCGAACTGGCGGTGAAAGCGGCGACCTTGTTCCTCTTTGCCCATGCCCTTTACAAAGCCGCGCTCTTCATGGTCGTCGGCACGCTCGATCACGAAACGGGCACCCGTGAGGTGGAAAAACTCCGCGGCCTGCGCAGGGCGCTGCCGATCACGGCGGTGGCGGCGGGATTGGCGGCATTTTCCGGTGCGGGATTCCCACCGTTTTTCGGATTCCTCGGCAAGGAATACATCCTCAAGGCGGGAGCCGACCTCGCATCCGGCGCGCTGCCGGTCTTGGTGATCGCCGTGGTCGGCAATGCGATGATGCTTGCGCTGATGCTCAAAGTCGGCCTCCACCCGTTCGTCGGCCCGGTCTCGAAAGACACGCCGAAGCCCCCGCATGAAGCACCGTTCACGATGTGGACCGGGCCGATCGTCCTTGCGTCGCTGGGCCTTGCGCTCGGATTGTTTCCCTCGACGCTGGCAGGTCCGTTTTTCGGTCCGGCTGCGGGCGACATTCTCGGCAAGGACGTCGCCAGCAAGCTCTCGCTGTGGCACGGCTTCAACCTGCCGCTTTATCTGAGCATCGCGACCATCGCGGCCGGGCTGTTGATTTACCGATGCCGCTCGAAATTCTGGGCACTCGGCCGCAATCCGAATCTTCCCCGCCTGATCAGCGCCGATGCAGTTTACGACCGCTGCCTTTACGGCCTTCTCGGCTTTGCGAAATGGCAGACCAAGCTGCTGCAAAACGGCCACTTGCGGAACTACCTGCTCACCATCTTCGCCACGATGGCGGTGCTGCTGATTTGGAAGATCGATCTCATCGCGATCCACCCCATCCTCGCCACCGTGATGCCGGTGCAGGGGTATTACGTGCTGCTGCTCGGTGTGATGACGCTCGCCACCGTCGTAGTCGTCCGCACGCATTCGAAAACCACCGCGCTCATCAGCATGGGGGTGGTCGGATTTGGCATCTCGCTGCTTTTCACCTACTTTGGCGCGCCCGACCTCGCGATCACCCAGATCGTCGTGGAAACGCTGACGATCGTGCTGGTTTTCCTGATTCTCGCCCGCATCCCGGAAATCAAGCGCGTCTCGTCGCACCGGATGATGATCGGCGACGCGATCATCTCCATCATTATCGGCGGCCTTGCCACCGTGATGGTGCTCAAGGCGGTTGCGCTCGATGCCGCGCCATCGATCGCCGGGCAACTCGGCGAGTGGAGCTACACACTGGCCAACGGGCGCAACGTGGTGAATGTGATCCTCGTGGATTTCCGTGCGCTTGACACCTTCGGGGAAGTTCTGGTGCTGGTGGTCGCCGCGCTGGGCGTCGGCATTCTGATGACGGTAGGAAGGAAGGTGAAACCATGATGCGCAATTCGCCCATTCTCAACGCCGCATCAACGGTGCTTTCGCCGATCATTTTCGTGATATCAATCGCGCTGTTGTGGCGTGGCCACAACCTGCCAGGCGGTGGTTTCATCGGCGGCCTCACTGCCTCGGGTGCCATCCTGCTGCATGCCTTTGGCAACGGCCCGGATGCGTCGTTGCGGCTGCTCAGCAACCCGATCCGCTGGATGGTCATCGGCCTTGCGATGGCGGGCCTCGCCGCGATCGCCGGGTGGGTGTTCGAGGGGGTCTTTTTCACCGGGGTGTGGCTGCCGGCGTTTGATTTGCCGCTGATCGGGAAAGTCCACCTCGGGACGTTCCTGCCCTTTGACGTCGGCGTCTACCTTGCGGTGTGCGGGTTTGTGATCCACTGCGCCCGGGCGCTCGATGAGGATTACGAACGCAAGGATGCGGAGGAAATTCGAAACATGGAGGAAAACGGCTGATGGAATTCTGGATGGCATTGTTTATCGGCGTGCTGGTCGCGGGGGCGGTGTTCTCGCTGCTGCGGCGGAGCGCGTTCCGCCTGATCCTCGGGATGATGTTGCTTTCCCAGGCTGCCAACCTCGCGGTTTTCACCACCGGCGGACTTACCGTCGGCAAATCTGGAATCATCCCGGCCGGCGAGGAGGTGCTTGCCGCCAACGCCGCCGACCCGCTGCCCCAGGCGCTCGTGCTCACCGCCATCGTCATCGGTTTCGGCATGCTCGCATTTGCCATCGCACTGGTCTATCGCGCCTGCCGGGCGATCGGCTCGCACGATCTCAACGATTATAAAACGACGGAGTCCGAACTATGAACCTGCTTGCCCTGCCGCTGATCCTGCCGGTCGCCTTCGCCCTGCTTGGCGTTGCGCTGCGCAATCACGCGCGCGGCCGCATCGTCGCCGGTGCGCTCTCGGCGCTGGCGCTTCCCGCCGCAGCCATTCCAGTTTTGTTAGAAGTGGTGGGTGGCGACATCGCCTTCCTTGCGGTTGGCAACTGGCGCGCTCCGTTCGGCATCCTGCTCGTCGCCGATCTCACGGCGACGATCTTTCTGGTGACGGCTGCTTTCACCGCGTGCCTGGTTTTTTTCCACGTATTGCTCAACCCGATGTCTGGCGCGGCGGGCAAATGGTTCTTCCCGCTCGCGAACTTCCTGATGCTCGGTGTGAACGGCTCGCTGCTCACGGGAGACCTTTTCAATCTGTTCGTCTGGTTCGAGGTGATGTTGATCGGCTCGTTCGTGATGATGATCCTCGGCGGCCACCGCGCACAGTTGGAGGGCGGCCTCAAATACGTCGTCATCAACCTCGTTGGATCGGCGCTTTTCCTCGGTGGCGTCGGCATGCTCTACGGCATCACCGGCACGCTCAACATGGCGGATATCGCGGTAAAAATCCAGCTCCTCGAAACACCGGCCCAAGCCAACAGCGGCATCCTGTTGTTGTTTGGCGCGTTCGCCATCAAAGCGGGCATGTTCCCGTTCTTCTTCTGGCTGCCTGCGTCGTATCACACCCCGCCGGGCGCGATCACCGCACTGTTTGCCGGCCTGCTCACCAAGGTGGGTGTCTACGCGTATTTCCGCACCTCCACGCTGTTCCTCGCGGAGGGTTTCGAGCCGTGGCAGAACGTCATGCTGTGGGCGGCGGCGCTCACGATGATCACCGGCGTTCTCGGTGCCGCGGCGCATTTCCACATGCGACGGATCCTCGCCTTCCACATCATCAGCCAGATCGGCTATCTGCTCGCGGGCGTGGCGATGTTCACCGTCGCGGGGATCGCTGCCGCGCTATTCTACTTCATCCATAACAACCTCGCGAAAACCAACCTGCTCCTGATCAGCTCCGTGGTGGAGCGGAAATTCGGCACCTCGCGGCTGGAGCGCATCGGCGGCATATACAAGGCCGCGCCGTGGCTAAGCATCTGGTTCCTCATCTCGGCACTCGCACTCGCGGGCATCCCGCCGCTCAGCGGGTTCTGGGCCAAGCTCGGCGTCGTGCGTGCCGGCATCGAAGGCGGCTTCGGCTGGCTCGTTTTCGCCGCACTTGGCGTCGGCATGATGACCCTGTTTTCGATGACCAAACTGTGGGCAGAAGCATTCTGGAAGGCCAAACCCGACGACCACGGCCACCCTGATGAAGAGGAACGCGGCCCGGTGACCAACCTCGGCCTCGTGCCCATCGTCATCATGGTCGGCGCGATTCTCGCCATGAGCATTGCGGGTGGATTCGTCTTCGACATCTGCAACGCCGCCGCAAGCCAGTTGATGGATTCCGGCGAATACATCCGGACGATTCTCGGAGAGGAGGTGGCGCCATGAAGTGGACGTTCGACCTCCTCTGCTTCGCATGCTTTTACGTCAAGGAAGTGATCACTGCGAACTTGTTCATCGCGGTGGACATCATGCGGCCGAAATCCGCCGCCAGCCCCGGCTTCATCGAGTTGCCGCTCGGGCCGATGAGCAACATGCAGATCCTGCTGCTCACCAACCTCATCACCATGACGCCCGGCACGCTCTCGTTCGACCTGTCGCACGACCGCAAGCGCCTTCTGATCCACATCATGTATCTGCGTGACCGCCCGGAGGAAGTGCGCGAGCATCTCATCGAGCGATATGTCAACGTGATCCACCGCCTTTTCGACTAACATCCAGCCATTCCGCCATGTCCGACCTTCCATCCGTCGCACTGCTCATCGCAAAGATCCTTTTGGTTCTCGCGCTGTTCATCGGTTCGGTGCGGCTTTTCCTCGGGCCCACCCTGGCCGACCGGGTGATCGCGCTTGATCTGATTTCCGGCATCGTCTTTTCCTTCGCTGTGATTGTGGCGATAGAATCGGAGGAGGCGCTTTTTCTCGACGTCGCGTTCGCCATCGCGGTGGTCAGTTTCCTCGGCACGGTGGTGATTGCCCGCCTCATGGAAAGGAGTGCGAGCCATGACTGAGATCCTGCTATCCGTCTGCGTGGTGCTTGGCAGCATTTTCGTGCTGCTGGCCTCGATCGGCGTCGTCCGCTTCCGCGATGCTTACCAACGCATGCACGCGGCGACCAAGGCCGGGGCGTTTGGCGGAGCGATCCTCGCACTTTCGGCGGGCTTTCACTTCGGCGAGTTTCGCGTGTGGATTGAGGTCGTGCTGATGATCGCTTTCTTTTACAGCACCATGCCCGTGGCCGCGCATCTGATCGCGCGAGCCGCCCGCCACGTCGGAGTGAAGGCGGTTCCGGAGACGGAAACCAAGCGCCTCGACGAGTTCGAGCGATAGATTCTGGTCTGCGGTGGATGGCCGGATTCCATCGGTCCCTCCGGTGTTTTTACACACTCCTGTATTGCGCATGCGAGGGAGTTTTGTGACATTTTCGCCACACACCCATCCGATATGCAGTCGCCCAGACCAACCGAGAGTATTCCTGAACTCGCCATTCGTTATTTCATCTTCACTGCGGCGATCTTCGCCACGATTCTGATCATCATCTACATCACCCCCTATTATGGGGCCGCGTTGTTTTCCGAAGGCAGCCCATTGGAGTGGGCGCATGTGGTGATCATGGCATCTGCCGCGGTGACCTTTTTTTGGGCCGTTCGCGCGACCCCCTCGGTTCGCGTGGTTTCCCTATTGCTCGCCCACCTGCCCTTGCTCGCGGTTGCCCGTGAGCTTGATAAATTTTTTGATGACTTGATCCCGGTCCTGGGTTGGCAACTGCCGTTCTATCTGATCCTCGTATCGGCTGCATTCCACTTCTGGAAAAATCGCGGGAAGTTTTTCGAACAACTTCCGATTCTCTGCGCCCACCGTTCATTCGCCCTGATGTGGAGTGGATTGATGATCGCGATTCCGTTCGCGCAGCTTGCCGGGCATGGTCCGTTTCTCGAAAACCTGTTCGGAGAGGACTACGAACGGCCGATGAAGCGGGTGATCGAAGAAGTCTCCGAGACCATCGGCTACATGATTATTTTCCTGGCCGCAATCGACTGGAAGCTCTACTCGGGCCGCCTCAAGTAAGAGCCGTCGATCAACGTACAAACCGATGACCGACTTCGCGGTCGAGCATGTCGCGGAGCGCATCGATGCCCTCGCCGGTTTCGGCGGAAATGGGAATCACATCGGCTTTCGGGAAGCGGTTACGAAATGCGGTTAGATATTCCGACGCACCCTCAAGATCCATCTTGTTGGCGATCACTTTCCATGGGAAAGCGGCAAGCTCCTCGTCGTATTCGCGGATTTCGCGGCGGAGGATTTCGAGATCAGAGATCGGGTCGCGGCCTTCGCTGGATCCCATATCGAGGACAAAGAGCAGCATCTTGCAGCGTGTGATGTGGCGGAGGAATTCGTGGCCAAGCCCGCGGTTTTCATGCGCGCCCTCGATCAACCCCGGAATATCCGCGATCGTGCAGCGGCGGAATTTTGGGAATTCGACGACGCCCACCACCGGTTGCAGCGTGGTGAATGGATAGGAGGCGACCTTCGGCTTGGCTTCCGAGAGCGCGCCGATGAGTGTGGATTTTCCGGCATTCGGGAAGCCGACGAGACCCGCATCCGCGATGCGGCGCAATTCGAGATAGAAAACCCCTTCCTCCCCTGTCGTGCCGAGGGTGTGTTCGGTGGGGGCGCGATTGGTGGCGCTGCGGAAGTGGAAATTGCCGAACCCGGGAATCCCACCTTTGCAAAGTACGAATTCCTGGCCGTTTTCGACGAGGTCGGCGACCGGTTCGAGGTCGATTCCCTCGTCGCCTTTTTCCAACTGGGCGGCTTCGTGAACGGTTTGCGCGTTGCTTCGATAGACCACGGTGCCGGGAGGCACCTTGCCGATGATCCGTTTACCGCCGCGGCCGGTGCGCTTCCAAGCCGCGCCATTGTTTCCATCCTCGGCGATCAATTTCGGGTCGAAATGGTATTGGCGCAGGTTGTCGGTGGACGGGTCGACCACCAGCACGACGTCGCCACCGGCGCCGCCATTGCCACCATCGGGCCCTCCGCGCGGCACGAATTTCTCGCGCCGCCAGGAGACAACGCCGTCGCCTCCCTTGCCGGCCTTGGCGAAAATACGGATGTGGTCGATGAACATGGGGCGCGGAGCATCACCCGCCCACCGCCATGAGGTCAATGCGCGAATGATGACCGCGGACGATCATGCCGCGTGTTCACGCCCGGCGAACAAGAAGTATGCCGCATGCCCGGCCCAGCCGAGAATACCCACCGCGTATTTCAGCATCGGTGCCACCGGCTGTGCCGACCAGAACCCCTCGACGGCGGCGGCCAGCGTGGTGAGCAGCGCCGCTCCATAAAGGAGGGGCAGGGCGTCGCGGGCGGCAGCCACCAAGGCGCGCGGGCGGGGCAGACGCCCCGGCTTGAGAATGGCCAGTCCGATCCGCATACCGGCCATCCCGGCGACCACCATGCCGATCAATTCAAAGGATGAGTGGCCGCTAACGAACGACCAGAAGGCTACCGGATCGCAGGTGTGATTCACATATCCGGCCGCCGCGCCGATGTAGACGCCGTTGAAGAGCAGGAAAAACAGGGTTCCCAGCCCGCCGAGAATGCCTCCCGCGAAGATCCGGAAGTCGATCGCGACGTTGTTCCAGATGTAGAAGCAGAACATCATGAAATTCGAGCCATACTCGCTGCGCAGGTGTTCGATCTGTTGTTCCTGGCCGGCATACATGCTTTCCATATTTGCCATACCGTCCGCCCCGAGCACCGCCTGAATCCACCGCATGTCGTGGTTTTCGGAGAGCATCATCGCCAGAAACGGCAGCCAAAACGCCGCGTTGCAAATCCAGAACAACTTCCAATCTCGCCTCACCGCGCGCGGAAATCCGGTGGTAACGAAGCGGGCGAATCTTTCCCAGCCTCCGCGTCTCACGCGGTAGAGCCGTTCGTATCCGCGAATCACCAGCGCGTTCAGCCGCTCGGTGATCGCCGCGCCGTACATGCGGGCCTCGGCGAGGGAGAGATCGAGGCACATTTCACGAAACCGCCTTGGTAGCTCGGCGACCCGCGGATCGCAGATACCGCGCTTCGACGAAGCATCGAGCAATGCCTCGTATTCGGCCCAGCGCGCGGCGTTTTTGTGTTCGAAATCTCCGGGACTCATCGTGGTTGATCATTCATCATCATCCCCCCCGGCGTTTTTCGCCGAGCCAGTAGGCGATCGCCATCAATCGCGACGCCCCGAGCGCGCCGGTGGCACCACTCAGGCCAGACGCCTGGTCCGCGATTTCGTGGCGGCGGGGTTCCGACCACAGGCCGGATCGTTCGCGGAAGGCGCCGAGCGCGCGCACCTCGTCGCCACTCAGGCCGACAGGCGGCGGCATCGCCTTGATCGGCGGAGGTGCCGCCATCAGCGGCTGCCTTGGCGCACGCTGATAAACCACCACCGTGCCTGCGGCAAGATCCCCGAGGCGCTGGAACCGCTTGGTCGCGAAGCACGAGGAAAGCCCGACGAGGTAGTTGAGCATCGGCAGCCCGTCGATGAATCGCATGAAGTTGCGCACGATGGCCTGCCCGAAGGTGATTGGCGTGCCGCTCAACTGCACCACCCGCAATCCGGCGATCCTTTTCCCCGGGGTGGCCCCATGTTTTCCCGCTTCGAAAAAAACCGGGTAAAACCAGTCGAGGACGAACCACGTCAGCATCATCAGGCCGACGACCACATTGCCACCAAGCGCGATTCCGGACAGGCCGTAGATGATTGATAGTAACGAGAAGAGAATCCCGCGGATCACGAAATCGATCAGATATGCGCCGATCCGCAGCAAGGGACCCGCCACGCGCAGCCGGATTTCCACGCCCTCGGCGAGTTCGACAGGTTGCAGGGTATCGAGCACGACTGCGGATGACATTCGCGCGAGGCTCGGAAAATCCCCGCAGGATGGAAAGCACCATTTCTCCGGCCCACCGTTGTGGCCGTGAGGATTGGTGAAATCACAGCATGATGCCGTGCACGGCTTTGGCAGGCTCGACACCGGTGAGGCGGTAATCGAGCCCTTGAAACTTGGTGGAGAATCGCGAGTGATCGATGCCGAACTGGTGGAGCAATGTGGCGTGGAGGTCGCGGACATGAACGGGGTCCTTGACGGTGGCGTAGCCGAGTTCGTCGGTCTCTCCGTAGACCATGCCCGGCTTGATTCCGGCCCCGGCCATCCAGATGGAAAACGCGTTGATGTGGTGGTCGCGTCCGGTTCCCTGCCCCATCGGCGTGCGGCCGAATTCGCCGCCCCAGATCACCAGCGTGTCCTCCAACATGCCGCGCTGCTTGAGGTCCATGACGAGCGCTGCGGACGGTTGGTCGGTGAGGCGGGCGGAATCGGTCATCAACTTCTCGATATTCGAATGGTGATCCCACCCGCGGTGGTAGAGCTGCACAAAGCGGACGCCGCGTTCGAGCATGCGGCGGGCGAGCAGGCAGTTGCTGGCGAATGATCCATCGCCGGGCTCCTTGACGCCATACAGGTCGAGCGTGGCCTGGGATTCACCGCGCATATCGGTGAGATCCGGCACCGAGGATTGCATGCGGAAGGCCATTTCATATTGGGCGATGCGGGTGTCGATCTCCGGGTCGGCGTGTCCGCCACGCAGAATGCCGTTGAGTCGACCAACTTCCTCGATGACTTGGCGCTGCGCCGATTGGCAAACCCCATCCGGGTTGCCGATGTAGTGCACGGCGTTGCCGCGCGACTGAAACTGGACGCCCTGGAAGCGCGAGGGCAGGAATCCGCTCGACCACTGGCGGGCGGAGATTGGCTGGTCGGGGTCCTTGCCGCGCGAGACCATGACGACGTATCCCGGGAGGTTTTCCGTCTCCGCGCCGAGTCCGTAGAGCAGCCACGATCCCATACTCGGCCGGCCTTTGAGGATGGAGCCGGTGTTCATGAACGCATGGGCCGGGTCGTGATTGATCTGTTCGGTGACCATTGAGCGGATCACGCAGATTTCATCGGCGATAGAGCCGATGTGAGGAAACAGGTCGGAGACTTCGAGGCCGGACTGGCCGTATTTTTTGAACTTGGTGAATGCTCCGCGCGCGATCAACTCGCGACCCTGGAGCTGGGCGAGTTGTTGGCCGGCGGTGTAGGACTCGGGAAACGGCTGATCGTGCAGCTTGTCGAGCGCGGGTTTGGGATCGAACGACTCAAACTGCGATGGGCCACCCGCCATGCACAAATGGATCACCCGTTTCGCACGCGCAGGGAAATGCACACCGCCCTGGCTGGAGAAAAAAGTCATCTGCGGCATCGCGGCGCGGGTCATCAGCGACGACAGGGCGATGCCGCCCAAACCCGCGAAACCGCGCTTCAGGAACGTACGGCGGCTCCAGTCGAGCTGGAGATGTTGGTAGTTGGCGATCGGATTCATCAAGTCGTTCATCGTCGTTCAATAGCGTGTGATGGTTTCGTGGAGGTTGAGGATAACGCGGCAGAGCTGCGTCCATGCGGCGAGTTCGGGGAGGTCGCCATCGGCGGCGCTGCCCGAGAGGCCGGTGCGGACCAGCACAGCCGCTTCGCCGGGACGGGCGCGGTAGGCTTCGCGTTGTTGCGCGAGGAAGGCGATGAGCGGCTCGATCTCACCATCGCGCGGATCGCGGGCGACGGCGGCCTTGAGGGCGTGGCGGATGCGGGTTTCATCGTCGGCATCCGGTTTTTCATCCATCACGCGTTGCGCGAAGGCTCGGGCGGCTTCCACAAACGTCGGGTCGTTGAGCAGGACGAGCGCTTGCTGCGGGCTGTTGGCCTGGAAGCGCGAGGGCGTGCATTCCTCGCGGCTCGGCGCGTCGAAGGCGGCAAGCATCGGGTGCAGGAAGGTGCGCTGCCAGTGCATGTAAATGCCGCGGCGGTATTGGTTGTCGTTGAGTGTGACCGGGTAGTCGCGGATCGGGAAGTTGAGATTTTCATAGTAGCCTTCAGGTTGATACGGCAGCGCACTGGGCCCGCCGATGATGTCGCCATTGAGCAGTCCTGAAATGGCAAGCGCATTGTCGCGGATGAACTCGGCTTCGAGGCGGCGTGCGGACTGGCCGGCGAGCAGCTCGTTTTCCGGGTCGTTCTCCAGCAAATCCTCACGGGTTGCAGCTTCCTGTTGGTAGGTGTGGCTGGTGACGAGCAGGCGCACCATGTGTTTGACGTCCCATCCGGATGCTTTGAACTCGGCGGCCAGCCAATCCAACAACTCGGGATGGCTCGGCATTTCCCCTTGGCTGCCGAGATCGTCGATGATGCCGGAAATGCCGCGACCAAAGAACCGGCCCCACAAACGGTTCATGAAATGGCGGGAGGTCAGCGGGTTTTCATCGGCCATCAGCCAGTTGGCGAGGTCGAGACGGTTCAGGCGGCGGTCAGCGGGAACCGGTGCCTCACCGACAAGGAATGCCGGAAAAGCGGGCTCGACGACATCGCCGGGATTCATCCAATCGCCGCGCGGCAAATGGCGGACGATTTGGTGCTGATCGTCTGGCAGGGTATCAACCACCATGGAGTGTGCATATCCGGCGCGGCATTCGAGGATGGCGTCGCGAAGGGCGATGTACGCGGCGGGGAGTTGCTTTTCCGAGCGGGCGCCATGGAGCCATGCGGCGGCAATTTCGCGTTGATCGCTCTCGGAGCGGGTGGCGGAAGTTTTTCCGAGGGCCTCCACCAATTGCCTGCGATGGGCTGTCTCAAAACCGGGAATGGCACCTGCAAATGGCGTTACGCTGAATCGGGCGCGGCCAAGGTCGTTGGTTTCCAGGGTGATCACGAGCACCCTGCCGGTTGCGGCGGCCAGCGGCACGGCGAGATGGTGGATTGCGGTTTGCGGATGTTTCGCGGCATCGAGGGGAAATTCCCAGCGCGCGGGACCGGATCTCCATTCGTCTTCCAGCAGCGATGAATGATTCCCCATCGTGTCGTAGCGGTGCGGTGTCCGCTTGTCGGCTTGGCTCCAGGCGAGCTTGATTGCTGTCGGTTGGGCGTCGCCAAGCTGGATAGCGAAACTGGGCTTTACCGAGAATCGGCCACCGTCACCGCGCCCCACCGACCCCTGATTTGCATCATCAGGCAAGGCCTCGAAGCGCACGGAGGAAATCGCGACGTCCGGCAGCGGCAGACGAATGGTGATTTTTCCATCCTTGCCGGGTTTGCCCGTCAGGAGCACCGAGCCATCGTCGAGAATGGATGCCTCGGTGCCTTGGCCGGCATCCACATCCACAGGAATGAGCGTGCTCCAACCATCCGGATGCCCGGCGAGAAATTCCGCAGCCTGTGTGCCCCATGCCTCAATGGCAGGCAGATCGCTTTCCGTGACCAACCCGGCAAGCATGGCCACGACGTTGCCTCGTAACTTTTCGATCCGCTCTAACAGTGGTGTGTTATGGACATGGATTTCCGGCGGAAAAGGATGTTGGTTGCTCCAGCCCGCGAGATCGGGGTTCGGCTGGTTGCTGTAATTGGTGTAGAGCCCCCACTGGCGGATGTCGGCAAAGAACGCACCCAGCGAATAGTAGTCCTTCGCCGTAATCGGATCGAACTTGTGGTCGTGGCATTCGGCGCAGCCGGTGGTAAGGCCCAGAAAAGCGCCACCGAAGGTGCGGATGCGGTCGCCCATGTATTTGGCCATGTATTCATCGGGCTGTGCGCCGCCTTCACGGGTCATCATGTTGAGACGCAGGAATCCGGTGGCGATGCGTTGGTCATCGGTCGGGCTTTCTAACAAATCTCCCGCGAGTTGCTCGCGGGTGAATCGGTCGAATGGCATGTTGTCGTTGAACGCGCGGATCACGTAGTCGCGATATGGGAACACCCGGGTGCCCTGGTCGCCATGATAACCGGCGGTGTCGGTGTAGCGGGCGACGTCGAGCCAGAACGCAGCCATCCGCTCGCCGTATCGAGGTGAGGCGAGCAGTCGCCCGACCTGCTTTTCATAAGCATCGGGGCTGGCATCGGCGACGAAGGCATCCACTTCGTCCGGGGTCGGTGGCAAACCGGTGAGATCGAGCGAGAGACGGCGTAACAATGTGCTCCTCGATGCCCTGGGAGAGGGCTCGATCCCTTCGCGCTCCAGGCGATCGAGCACAAAGGCATCGATGGGATTTGCTAAAAGATCTTCGTATTTTTCCGGCACCGGTGGATCGGAGCGGACAATCGGCACGAACGACCAGTGCGCTTCGTATTCTGCTCCCTGCTCGATCCAACGCCGCACCAGCGCGATTTGATGCGGTGTGAGCGGATCTTTGTGGAAATACGGAGGCGGCATCATTTCCTCCGGGTCTTGCGAAATGATTCGCGCGAAAACTTCGCTGCGCTCGGCATTGCCCGGAACGATGGCGAAATCCGTATCCGTGCCGCGCAACGCCGCGTAGGCCCCCTCCGGGGTATCGAGCCGCAGACCGGCCTCGCGCGTCTCGGGATCGAAACCATGACAGGAAAAACACGCATCGGACAGGATCGGCCGAATGTGCGCGTTGAAGGTGACGAAATCGGGAATCCCGTCTTTTTTTGCCGCGCGTCCGGCATTCCCCGCCCCAACGTCCTGCCTTGCATCTATGTCCGTGAGGGCGACGATTCCGGACTGGCGGTCGCACCCCGAAAACAAAAACGCCACGCCAAAACAGGCGACAGGGAGGATCATCAAGGTCTTTCTCATCATTTCATCAGAGTCTGGATTCGGGCATTCCGACGGACTTCGCAAGAACGAATCGCCAGTTGGGATTCTTACGAGTCAGGGTCATAACCGCGCAAGAATGCGATATGGAAGGGGACCATAAGCATGGATGCGCAAATGACAAGCCGCCCCGGCAACCGAAATTCCACTCACCGTCATCGACAACCCCGGCCAATTGGTACAAATCAGCGGTGTGATCGACTCGCTCTACCCGCTTGCCCGTCGTTGTTTGTTCCGCCTGGATCCCGAAACCGCCCACCACGTGAGCATAGCGGGCCTGAAATTCGCGGAAAAGACCGGCTTGCTCGGGCTGGCTTGCGCGGCGGATCTCCCCGGCACCCCGGTCGAGGTGATGGGGTTGAAATTTCCGAACCGCATCGGTTTGGCCGCGGGCCTCGACAAATGCGGCGACACCATCGACGCGCTCGGCGCGCTCGGATTCGGATTCATTGAAATGGGCACCATCACCCCCCGCCCGCAACCCGGCAACCCCAAGCCACGGTTGTTCCGCCTCGTCGAACACGAGGCCGTGATCAACCGGATGGGCTTCAACAACCCGGGCATCGCGGAAGGAGTCGCCAACGTCAGAAAATCCCGCCACTACCCGGGCGTCGTCGGATTCAATATCGGAAAAAACAAGGATACCCCGAACGAAAGCGCCGCCGACGACTACCTCGTTTGCCTTCGCGAGGCGTATCCGGTGGCCGGATATATCGCGGTGAACCTCTCATCACCGAACACCCCGGGCCTGCGCGATCTCCAAGGCCCCGAGGCGAGCGCGCGCTTGTTGGAAACACTCAAATCCGCCCAAGCCGATCTCGCCCGGGAACACGGCCGCCACGTCCCCCTGCTATTCAAGGTCGCTCCCGATCTCGATGAATCCCACATCCGCGAGCTTGCACGCGTGTTTCTCGATGGCGGCCTCGACGGCCTGATCGCCACCAACACCACGCTCGACCGCACCGCGGTCTCCGGGCATCGATACGCCGGCGAAGCCGGGGGTCTCTCGGGCCGGCCGCTCACCACCCGCAGCACCGAAGTGGTCGCCGCATTCGCCGCGGAACTTGGCGGGCGGATTCCGATCATCGGCGTGGGCGGCATCTGCTCGCCAGAGGATGCCGAAGACAAGATCCGCGCCGGGGCATCGCTGGTGCAGATCTATACCTCGTTCATCTATCAGGGGCCGGCACTGGTCCGCCGGATCGCCGAAGCGCTCGGCGGCACTCCGCAAGAAACTCAAAAGGAGATTGCATCGGACGCATGAAATCCCAGCATTCGATTGGCCAAGCCGATCACGGCAACCTTTGAAACCACCCAACCCACCGCCATTTGAAAACCGGACACCTCACCGATTTCCCCGACCGCTTCTCCCCCATGCTCGTCAAGGAGCTGCGGCAGGGGCTGCGCGCGAGAATCTTCACCGCAATCTTCCTCTGCATGCAGTTGCTGCTCGGGCTTCTCTTGCTTGGCGCGATGCTTGCCTCGGAAAGTGAGCGCACCGGATCCATCGTCTCGGGCATCATCCTCACCTTCTTCATCATCGCCGTCGTCCTGATCCAGCCGCTGCGCGGCATGGGCGCGCTGTCCGGCGAAATGCGCGACCACACCATCGACCTGATGACCCTCACGCGCCTGACTTCATGGCGCATCGTGCTTGGCAAATGGGTGGCAATCGTCAGCCAATCCGCCTTGCTGCTCGTCACGATCATCCCCTACCTGATCCTGCGGTATTTCTTCGGCGGCATGAACCTGCTGGCTGAAATCACCGTGCTCATCTGCCTTTTCGCCGCATCCATGGCGCTCACCGCATTCACCGTCGGGCTTTCCGGATGCCGCCTTGCCGTCGCCCGCATCCTGATTCCCGTGGCGCTGGTCATCATCATGTTCTTCGTTCTCCTCAACATCAGTTTCTCGATGGCGATGAGCGGAGGATCCGGAGGCATATTCGGCGGCCCGGCCAGCACGTCCGATAACCTCTGGCGGGTCGCCATGCTACTCGCAACGTTCACCTACCTCGGCCATCAATCGCTCTCCATGGGTGCCTCGCTAATCGCATCGGCGGCGGAAAACCACGCGCTCACGCGGCGCCTCGTCACACTCGGCGCCATGGCCGTTCTCGCCGCAACCGCGGTATTTTACGAAAGCGGCTCGCCTGATAAAATCCTCGGGTATTTGTTTTTCCCGCTGATTGCCGCACCTGCGGTTGTGATCGCGCTCACCGAATCGAACCACGTCGCACCGGGATTGATCGCCCGGTTCCGGAAACGCGGAATCGCCGGGTTGATCACCGCCGCATTCCTGATTCCCGGCCGCGCCTCCGGATATTTTTTCACCCTGCTGCTCGCGGCACTCGCCTTCGGCCTGCTGATGTTGATGAACGCCCCCGATATCGACATGGTCATCCGGCTTCTCGGCATGTGGGGCAGCCTGTTGTTCCCGGCGGCCGCGCTGCAATTCCTGCAACGGGGTGACGGCCAGCGCATCGGCGCGTATCTGCTCATCCTGTTCTCCACGCTGGTCCTCTGGGTGATCCTGCAGTCCTTCGCGCAGGTTGCCGGAGACAGCGCAATGCTCATCTTCGCGTGGTGCCCGATTGTTTTCACCCTTGGCGATGTGGACGCCTTCGATTCGGCATCCGGTTGGCTCATGATCTTCGCGGTGCTCTTCATCCTCAATGCGATCCTCGCGACAAGTGCGATCCGCGAGCTGAAATCCGTCTTGAAAAGCACGCTTGCCGCGCCCACCGACCCCTCATGACCGCGGAATCCCTCACCCAGGCGCATCGCGACGCGACATCCCTCGCCACCCGGGTGCGGCTGCCGATGCGCTCGCGGGTCTGGAAGGGCCAAGCCGGGGAGTTTGCCGGTGCCGGCACCGGGGCCTCACTCGATTTCCAAGACCACCGCGCATACCAACCCGGCGACGATCCACGCCACATCAACTGGCAGGCATACGCCCGCACCGGTCACCACACGATGAAGTTGTTCCGTGAAGAGGTGCGCCCGATCATCGAGCTCGTCGTCGATGTCTCCCGCTCGATGTTTTACGATGAGGGGAAAGCCCGGTTGAGTGCCGCGCTCGCATTTCTCATCATCCAATCGGCCGCCGCCACGGGAGCAGCCATCCGCGTCCACACGCTGTCTGGAAGCTCCGCGAAAACCATCGACTCCACCGCCTTGACCGGCACGCATTGGTTGTCCGACGCCCTCGCGGAATCCGGAGCCGATACCGCGGCTCCGCCCGATCCGGCCCGGGTCGAATTGCGCGCCAATACGGTGCGCGTCTTCCTCTCCGACCTGCTTTTCCCCGGAGATCCCGAGCGCATGCTCCAACACCTCGGCGGGCGCGGCAACATGCTTGTGGTGCTCGCGCCTTTTCTAACCGAGGAAGCCGCCCCCACATGGGAAGGCAACTGCGAACTCATCGACGTCGAGCGCGCGAGCCATCACCCGGGTAATATCGACAGCCGCCTGCTGGATCGCTACCGCACCGCATACTCGAACCACTTCGACCTCTGGCACAAGGCCGCCATCCGCCACCAGGCACCCATCGCCCGGATCCCGGCGGACGGCGATTTCACCAGCGCGATCTTCCGCCACGCGATTCCCGCAGGGGCGATGCAGCACGGATGAATCCTCACGTGGCAGACGATTAAAAATCAAAACATCCGGCTCGCCTAACCGACCCGGGCAAGCTACAAATACACATCTCGTTCGCGGCAGGTGCCGTCTCCATCATCACATCATCCCCCATCCCATCATGAGCGACCAATGGTTTATCCACAGCAATGGCGAGCAAACCGGGCCATATACCGGAGAGCAACTCGTGCAATACGCACAACAAGGCAGCATTACCGCCGAGACCATGGTGTGGGCGGAAGGCATGCCAGAGTGGCTGCCCGCCACCCAAATTGAAGGCCTGCTGCCCCCCGCACCCGCACCCGCACCCGCACCAGCCGCCCCATGGGCTCCACCTGGGGCACGCCGCCCTGGTACCGCGGGAGCTGTCGCTGCCACATCCCCCTACCAGCCTCCCGCCACCGCCCTGGCCACCCAAGCACCCGTCGGCGGGGACTACCCTTACATTCCGATCAAACAGGCCAGCTTCGGATTATGGGTTGCATCGTTCCTCGGCGGTTTCGTCTTGATGATGCTGGGACTCTTCATGCTCATTTCGAGCGTGGCCACACAAGCCCAGGCCTACTCGAACGGCGCTGAAGAAATGCCGCCTCCACAAGGTACCGGACTCGGTGGCATCATCTACCTACTTGTTATCATCGCGCTGGTGGTTTCGGCGGTTTTCTTCTACATCAACCTCCATCGCGCCTGGAAATGCCTCCAGTTCGGAGCGCCACGCACCACCCCGGGTAAGGCGGTCGGTTTCCTGTTCATCCCGTTCTTCAACCTCTACTGGATGTTCGTGGCATTGGCGGGCCTTTCAAAAGACTGGAACCGCGTGATCGCCAGCCATCCCGATCTTCATGCGGCTCCGAAGCTCAACGACACCATATTTCTCCTGCTCTGCATCGGTTCATTGATCTTCCCGCCGCTTGCCATCATCGCAATATTCCCCGTGGCGTCTCAAATGTGCAAAGGCATCAATTTCTTCGCCGCCCGCCGCAACCCGAATGCCACGAGTGTTTTCAGCGCCTTGGGCGGGCGCTGAAATAACCCGTCCCCATGGCACCCGCTCAGGCGATCGACTTGCCATCGCGCGCGCCGTCTTCCTTCACCTCTCCCGTTTCGTGCGCCCGGCAGGTATCGCACCAGGCTATGAAATGGATTGGCATCCCCGAATTCCACCCTTGTATCGCGCGGCACATCTTACAGGATGCGCGGGTAATGAGCACATCATCCCGCTTCACGCGCCGCCGTTTCCTCACGTCGTCCCTCGCGGCAGCGAGTGGATTTGCCGCCGCACCGCAAATCCTTCGGGCGGAAACCCTCGGCAATGCCACCAAGGCCGCCGCGAATTCCCGGATCGGCATGGGATTTATCGGCATGGGCCTGATTTCCGACGGCCACCTCAAAACCTTCGCGGGCATGAAGGACGTCCAGCCGATCGCCGTCTGCGACGTCAAGGCATGGCAGCTTGAAAAAGCGGTCAAAACCCTCAAGGAGCGCAACTTCGATGACATTCAGGCGACCGCGAATTTCGAGGACATCATCGCCAATCCCGCGATTGATGCCGTTTGCATCACCACGCCGGACCACTGGCACGTGGCTATGGCCCTCGCCGCGATGAAGGCCGGCAAGGACGTCTATGTGGAAAAACCGATGACGCTCACTGTCGAGGAAGGCAAAGCAATGGTCGAAGCGGAAAAAAAATACGGCCGCATCGTCCAGGTCGGCTCGCAACAACGATCGACCACGCATTTCCGTATGGCCGCCAATCTCGTCCGCAACGGATTGATCGGCGAGGTGAAGGAGATTTACTGCCAGCTCGGCCAGTTCCCGCAGCCGCCGGATGCGGAAGTAATCGTTCCCGTTCCCGAAGGCCTCGATTACGACCGCTGGCTTGGCCCGACGCCCTTTTACGAGTATTCCGACCACCGCGTGCTCGGAAATTACGGCCGGGGCTGGCGTTGCTACTGGGACTACGGAAGCCGGAAATTCGGCGACTGGGGCGCGCACCACTTCGACATCGTCCAGTGGGCGCTCGGCAAGGACGATACCGGCCCGGTCGAGTTCATTCCAATCGGCCACGAAGGCACCGAACACCATCATTACCGCTACGCCGACGGCATCACCGTCTGGCGCGACAAAAAGCCGGACCATGGCCACATGATCCGCTTCATCGGCACCGAAGGCGAAGTGCACGTCAGCCGCGGAAAAATCGCCTCGCTTCCGGAAAACCTCGTGCGCCATCGCTTTGAGGACGGGGCCGATCTCGTTTACGAGGCGAACAACCATCGCCAGAACTTCATCGATTCCATCAAATCCCGCGAACCGACGATCTGCCCGGCCACCATCGGCCACCGCACCGCGAGCATCTGCCACCTCGCGGCAATCGCCCAACGCCTCGGCCGAGCCTTCCGCTGGGATCCCGTGGCCGAACAAGTGCTCGGCGACGACGAAGCAAAAGCCATGCAGGACCGCCAGCGGCGCGACGGCTACGCACTGCCGGAGATCGGCTGAGATCATCCCAGCGAAAAAATCCGGCTTCCACCTGCACAACGATGCATGGTGATGAAAGCCACTGCTTGATTTTTCCCCGAATCCGGGTGATCACCGCGCGCGGCACGCCACCTGGCGTGCCGACACCCACACCACCATGTCCACCGAGCTGACCCGCAATTTCTCGATCATCGCCCACATCGACCACGGAAAAACCACGCTTTCCGACCGGTTGATGGAGATCACCAGCACCGTCAGCGAACGCGAATCCAGCGCGCAGTTGCTCGATGCCATGGACCTCGAACGCGAAAAAGGCATCACCATCAAGTCCCATCCGGTGACCATGGAATACACCGCCAAGGATGGGAAAACCTACAAGCTCAACCTGCTCGACACGCCCGGCCACGTCGATTTCTCCTACGAGGTCGCCCGCTCGCTGGCCGCCTGCGAGGGCGCCATCCTGATGGTCGATGCCGCCCAAGGCGTCGAGGCCCAGACGGTGGCCAACCTCCACCTCGCCCACGGCCAGAACCTCACGATCATCCCCGTCCTCAACAAGATCGACCTCCCGGCCGCCGATGTCGAGAAGTGCAAAAAACAGCTCGAAGACATCCTCGCGATTCCCGCCGAGGACGCCATCCCGGCCTCCGCGAAAAACGGAATCGGCATCGAGGACATCCTCGAGGCCATCGTACAGCGCGTCCCCGCACCCGTCGAAAACCCCGACAAACTCCTCCGCGCCACCGTCTTCGATTCGATCTACGATACCTACCGCGGCGTCGTTTCCTACGTCCGCGTCTTCTCCGGAACGGTCAAAAAAGGCCAGCGGGTGAAACTCTTCGCCACCGGGAAAACCTACGAGGTCAAGGAAGTCGGCGTCTTCACCCCGAAGATGACCGCCCGCGAAAAACTCGTCGCCGGCGACGTCGGATACGTCATCGCCAACATGAAATCCGCCGATGAGGCAAAAATCGGCGACACCCTCACCGACAACACCCACCCCTGTGCCGAGGCCCTGCCCGGCTACAAGGAGATCCAACCGATGGTCTTCTCCGGCATCTACCCAGTCGATGCGTCCGACTACGAGTCGCTCAAAACCGCGATGGGCAAGCTCCAGATCAATGACGCCGCGTTCACCTTCATGTCCGAGTCGTCCAACGCCCTCGGCTTCGGTTTCCGCTGCGGCTTCCTCGGCCTGCTCCACATGGAAATCATTCAGGAACGACTCCGCCGCGAGTTCAACATGGACGTCATTTCCACCTACCCGTCCGTGATCTATCAGGTCAGCCTGACCGATGGATCCGAACTCATCGTGGACAACCCGACGTTTTTTCCCGAGACCCAGACGATCCAGGAAATCCGCGAACCCATCGTCAACGTCTACATCATGGTGCCCGGCGAATACATCGGCGACATGATGCAATTGGTGATGGAAAAACGCGGTGAGGTCACCAACACCGAGACCATCGACGAATTCCGCGTCATGCTCTCATGCGTCCTTCCGCTCGCCGAGATCCTTGTCGATTTCAACGACAAGCTGAAATCCATGACCCGTGGATACGGATCGATGGACTACGAGCACGCCGGATACCGCGCCGCCAAGATGGTCAAGATGGACATGCTCGTCGCCAGCGAACCGGTCGAGGCGTTCTCGACCATCGTCCACCGCGACAAGGCCGAGAGTTACGGCCGCTACCTCGCCGGCCGCCTCAAGGACGTCATACCACAACACCTCTTCGTCGTCGCCATCCAAGCCGCCGTCGGCGGCAAAATCGTCGCCCGCGAATCGATTTCCGCGATGCGCAAAAACGTCACCGCCAAATGCTACGGCGGCGACATCTCCCGGAAGCGCAAACTCCTCGAAAAGCAGAAAGAGGGTAAAAAGAAGATGAAGCTCTTCGGCCGTGTCAACATCCCGCAGGACGCCTTCATCAAGGTGCTCAAAACCGGCGATTGATTCTTAGAAAATCCTCTGGATCGAACCCAGCCCAAAGAAAAACCGCCGACGCTGAAGCGCCGACGGTTTAAGTGTGGGTTGTTGATTATAGATGAGGATCAATCAAGATACTCGGTCCATGCGGATGCGCGCGTGGGCAGGCGTGGCAGGCCAATGTTCGCACCCTTGCGGGCCGCATTGAGCTGGGATCCGGCACCGAAGATGTATTTGAAGCCGAAGCCCAATTGCCATTCTTCGATCACATCATCTTCATCCGTGCTGCTGATATGGTCCCAACGGCCGAAGCAGTTGAAATACAGCGGCGCGGAATCCCAGAGCTGGTACTGGTAATTCGCAGTGAAACCGAAGAAGCGGCCTGGATCATCTCCATCAATGTAACTTCTTGTTCCGGCAGCCTCGACATCGAGAGTGACGGTGGAACGCTCGCTCATGAAATACATCGCACCAACACGGCCGAACATTCCACCTTTGAATCCTTCGGATTGGTCTTGGCCATCGCGAACTTTCTCTCCCCAACCAAGCTGGGCGTAAAGCATGAGATTGTCGGTGAAGAAGTGATGGACTTCCGCGCCATACATGATCACGTCATACGAATCTCCACGATCGCCATCTTGCGGACGGGTATCCCCGTAGCCAACGAAGACACCCGCACGGGTATCCGGTGTGAATTGCTTGAGGAGATGAAGGCCGAGCATGTATTCCCACTCAGGATCCTCATTGTCGTCAAAGTCCGAATGGCTGCTAAAGTCGTCGTAACGATAATAGCCGCCTAATGAGACCAGCCATGAATCCGCGAAGGGAACGGTAATCGAGCCATCGATGGTATAAAACCAGACGTCGGCGGAATCATTGTTTCCGCCATCGACTTCGCGGGCGAAATTAAGACCATTTCCAATACCCAAATGTCCGACGATGCCTGACGGCTCATGACTGATTAGAGGCTGTTTGGATTCTGCGGCAGACTGAGCGGAAGCAGTGCCGCCAGCCAGCAATGTTGCAACACCGGCGATAACCGGACAGATGTAGTTATTAATCCGGCATTTAAATACTAGCGATTTCTTATGCTGCATACGCAACACACGGATGCCTAAAGAGACTTTGAA
>JBLRWN010000022.1:0-44842 GCA_047921195.1 Luteolibacter sp.
TTTGCTCGGCGGACTGGCGCTCGGTGTCCATGGAGGCGGCCCTCAATTTATATCGAGGGCGATGGCAGGTAGAGTTGGTGTTCAAGCGACTCAAGAGCTTGTTACAGGCGGGACATGTGCCGAAGGAAAGCGATGCATCCGCGCGAGCGTGGATGCAGGCCAAGATCCTCTCCGCGCTGCTGATCGAGCGAACTCTCTGGGAAGGAGAGTTCCTTTCCCCCTGGGGCCATGGCTTTGGCAGAGGAAGAGCATCCGAGCCGTTGGAAAATGTTTATTGAGGTGCGTGATTCGCTACGCGGTATACTCGCTCCGAGGTTGACGCTGGGGCATTTGCTTGAAAACGGACAGCGAATCGCGAAGCGGACCCGGGTCAAACGTCCGAAGCGACCGCTACAAAGTGTGATGTTGAACAAAACGGCAATGGGTATTTAGGTTAACGCTTATGGGTAACCGGGGAGGACTTGGCGCTGATTAATCTGATCATTCAGTTTACGAACGCCGGCCCGGGCGTGGATATCGAAACGTTCATCGCAAATGGGGCTTTGGGTGGTGATGGCGTCGATCCGCTGAACTATGTGCTCTTCTTCGGTCCTCAATTCTCAACTCCCACAGCTCTCGCGACCATTTTTCCAGCTTCGCCCTCAGGACCTATGCTTGAAAATCCATTGCTTGCCATGGTGGAACAGATTGACAAGCAACCGGACAGTACTCCAGATACGGATCCGCTATTCACCGTCAGCTATCAAGAAGTGGATTCCGATGAGGATATCAATGAGGATGAAGAGGAATCTCAGGATAAGAATGACAGTGTGGTCATTTATGTGGTCGATAACGGCATCAATTTGAATCAGGATGCAACCGGCCAACAAGACTCAGCGGCAGGAACGGAATAAAACGAGCTGAATCGGAGCGTCATGGAATTCAACCACCCATCCATGAAATCAAAAATCACACGATCAAGCTGAAAAACGCATTGAGCCCGTACCTTTAAATCCCGAGCCGCAAAAATCCAATAATAGGACGATGCTGGTCGAAAAATTAGATCTGACCTTTTCACCCTAAGATATGATGTCATTGAAAATGATTCCCCCCACTAAAATCATGAAACCCGGATATACGACGCTTTTGCCATTGTCGGCATTCACTTTTCTATCTTTATCTCAGGTACAAGCCGTCAATCCGCCACCGGATGCCGGCAGGATCTTGCAGGAACTAGATACGCGCTCTGCGCAACCACCGGCTCGCAGTGATCTCAACATTCAGCCTGTCCTTGAATCCCGCGATGGGGCGGTCACAGAGGATGGTCCGAGCGTGCGGATTGAGTCTGTCACGTTCAGCGGAAATACAGTTTTTTCCGATGACGAACTTCAGGCGCTTCTCCAGCCGGCTATGGGCGGTGATTTCAAACTGGCTGGTTTGTTCGCCATGGCCGAAACCGTCTCTCTCTATTATCGCTCGAAGGGATATCCGTTTGCCCGCGCCATCCTGCCTCCGCAGGAGATCAGCGACGGCAAGCTTGAGATAAAAATCCTCGAGGGCCGCTTCGGCAAAGTCACCGCTACATCGGAAAATCTCAAGCTGGTCCGTATCGGTCAGGGTTTCCTTTTGAAGCTGAAGCCAGGTGATGTGATTGAATCCAAGCAGCTTGAGCGGCATACTCTGCTGCTAAACGACCTTCCAGGCATCACCACCGTTCCGGTCATTCGCCCCGGTTCCAATATGGGGGAGGGTGATTTTGAGATCGCCGTTCGCGAAACACGCCGTTGGGACGCATCCGTCGGATTTGACAACCACGGCAGTCGCTACACGGGTGAATATCGCGGCAACGTCAGCGCCAGTCTTTACCATCTTTTCACGCCCGGCGACCAACTTTCCGGCATCGTGCTTTATACCAATGAGGCTCTTTGGCTTGGACGTATCGGCTACGAAATGCCGATCTGTTATTCCGGCCTGCGTGCGAACATAAGCTATGCCCGGACCGAATACGATTTAGGCTACGGGTTTGATGGTTTTACGGGGCTTGCGGATGTCGTCACCATGGGCATCAGCTACCCCGTGGTGCGCAGCCAACAATCGAATCTTGGATTCATCGCCCGGACCCAATATAAAAACCTTGATGATAGGTTGCTTGGTGTGAGCTTCCAGCGCAAAGATTCTTACAGTGCCACTGTGGGTATTGAATATGACCACCGCGACAACCTCCTCTCCTTTTTGGGCCCCGCAGTTAATTTTGGCACCTTTTACATCACTGCCGGCACTATCGAATCCAGTGATGCGGGTGTGGATACTGGCGGGTTTAGCAAGATTCACGGCGATATTTCACGTCTGCAATCGCTACCCTCAAATTTCTCATGGTTTACGAATATCGATTACCAGCTTACGGGTAGCGGAACTTTGGATTCATCGGAGTCGTTCTTACTCGGAGGTGCCAACAGTGTTCGTGCATACCCTCAAGGAGAAATTGCTTCCAAGTCGGGAATTCGGCTGCAGAACGAATTGCGTTACAGCATGAAATATGTCTCGCCGTATGTGTTTTATGATATTGGCTACGTCACCGGGGAAGGACTCAACGACGGACGGACTTTGTCCGGTGCCGGCGTGGGTATGCGGATGAATCTCGATCGTTTCTACTTGGATGCATCCGTCGCGGGTCGTCTTTCTGGCGGTGATTCCCGAGTGGAAACCAACAATCAGCGTGAGATCCGGGGCTGGATATCTGCCGGCTACAGGTTCTAATTCACAGAGAGTGTTTATCTTTCGAGCTCTGCCGGATCGTCGATTCCACTCAACTATCAGGCTATCGAAATTTCACGCCTGCGTTTTCGGTGAGTGTTTCTAGCAGTTTCTGGTGGGCGGCGTCGACTTCGTCCGATTTCATGGTCCGGTCGCTGGCGCGGTAGTGGAACCGCCAGGCGAGGGACTTGCGGTCGGCGGCGAGCTTTTGGCCGGTCGGATCGGTGAAGCAATCGAAACAGTCGAAGGAAACGAGCAAAGGCTCGTTGTGTTTGGCGATGGCCTTTTCGATGGTGGCGGTGGGGAGCTCGGCGGGCAGTTCCATGGCGGCGTCGCGATACGAGCCGGGAAATTGCGGGAGTGGTTCGATGTCGCGTGAGACGGCGGAGAGTTTGCGAAGTTTGGCGAGGTCGATTTCCGCGACGTAAACAGGGTTGAGAAAATCGCATTCGCGTTCGCGGGCCGGACGGAGGCGGGCGTAGAAGCCGAGGTTCTGGTCGCCTGCCTTGATGTCGCCGCTAAGGACGAAGCCGTCGCGCTCACGCGGGGCAAAGCGGATGATGGCCTGCGGGACGAGGGCGGCGAGGAGACCTGCGAGGTCGTGGATGTCGGCCACGACGGGTTCTTTCGCCGCCCAGTTTTCCGGGCGGGTGGGGCCGGAGATGAGGATGGCGAGAGCATCGGATTCCTGATCTTTGGCTTTGCCTCCGCCGGCGTTGCGGAAGACGCGGCCCATTTCGAAAAGACGAAGGGATTTCGCACCTTGGCGGACGTTGCGCTCGGCGGAAGCGACCAAGCCGGGGACGATGCTCGGGCGCATCACGGCGTGGTCTTCGCTGAGTGGGAGTTTCACGCGGATGACGTCGCCATCCATCAGCGGGCGAAGTGGAAGGGTATCGACGAGCTGGGCGTCGGCGATGAGCTTGATCGTCTGGCACTCGAAATACCCGAGGGCCGCCAGCTTGCGGCGGATGCGCATATCGGCGTCGTGCGCCGTATCCACCTCGCTAACGGGTACAAATGTGCCGCGCAGGCGGGATGGGACGTTGGCAAGGCCGTGAACGCGGGCGATTTCCTCGACGAGGTCGATGTGGCGTTGGAGATCGGCGCGAAACGACGGGACGTGCCAAGCACCGGCTCCGAGGTCCTTGAGGCCGAGGCGGGTGAGGATTTCCTTGGCGGCGGCCATGGAGATCGAGCCGCCCATGAGTTGATCGAGGCGGTCGGCATCGAGGATGACCTCGCCTGTGAGTGTGGGGGCGGAACCGGCGACGGTGATGTCACCGGCGGAGCCACCGGCGAGTTCGAGGATGAGTTGGATGGCGAGTTGTGCGGCGGGGATTACGCCACCGGGATCGACGCCGCGTTCGAAGCGGTAGGAGGAATCGGATGTGAGCGAGGTGCGGCGCGAGGTGCGGCGGATGCCGGAGGGGGCGAACCAGGCGGATTCCAGAAGGATGTCGGTGGTCGCCTCGGTGACGCCGGATTCCAATCCACCCATCACGCCGGCGAGCGCGAGCGCGGCACCGGAATCATCGGAAATCAGGAGGTCTTCAGCAGTGAGGGAGTGCTCAGACTCATCGAGTGCGGAGAATTTCTCCCCATCGTTGGCGCGGCGGACGACGATGTTGCCATGGAGCTTGGCGAGGTCGAAGGCGTGAAGCGGCTGGCCGAGCTCGTGGAGAACGAAGTTGGTGATATCGACGATGTTGTTGATCGGGCGAAGGCCTATGGATTCGAGGCGCTGTTTCAGCCATGCTGGGGAGTCGCCGACTTTCACGCCACGAATGATGGTGGCGGTATAGAGCGGGCAGGCTTCGGCGGCTTCGAGGGTGATGAAGGCTGCGGGCGAGACGCCCGCGCCACGGTTTGGGATGTCGAGTGGGGTGAGGTCTTGTTTGAGCAGGACGGCGAGTTCGCGGGCCATGCCGCGGTGGCTGAGGAGGTCCGGGCGGTTCGGGGTGACTTCGACTTCGAGCAGCGTGTCCGACTCGAACATCTCGCGCACCGGTTTTCCGATGGGGGCGTCTGCGGGCAGGATCATCAGGCCGTCCTCGCCCTTCGGCAGGCCGATCTCCTCGGCGGCGGCGAGCATGCCTTTTGATTCCACGCCGCGCATTTTCGTTTCGCCGATGGTGAAGCCGCCAGGGAGTTCGGCACCTGGCAGGCAGCAGGGGACCTTGTCGCCGACCTGATAGTTTTTCGCACCGCAGACGATCTGGCGGAGCTGGCCTTCGCCGCAATCGACCTGAGTGACCTTGAGCTTGTCGGCATTCGGGTGTTGCACCGCTTCCTTGATCTGGGCGACGACGATCTTATCCGAAGCGATGCCTTTGGCCTCGATGCCTTCGACTTCAACACCGGCGAAGGTGAGCAGGTCGTCGATTTCCGAGACGGATTTCCCGGTCAGATCGAGGTGGGTGGAGAGCCAGTTGAGGGAGATGTTCATGAGGAAGATGGGTTGAACCGCGAAGACGCAAAGGCGGAAAGTTTTTTAAGGATGATGGTTAACGATTCTTTTGATGCGCTGCTTGATGAGCGGGGTATTGGAGTTGATGAGAAATCCGAGGGTTTTTCCAGAAAGCTTGAGATAGGTGATCAACTGGGCGGAGTGAATCGAGAGAAGTTGTTCGACGGACTTCAGCTCGACGATGATCCGTCGTCAACGAGAAGGTCAATGCGGTAGCCCGCGTCGATGGTAATGGACTCGTAAGTGACAGGCTGTGGAACCTGTGGCTCGACTGTGAAGCCCCGGTTTTTCAATTCATATTCCAAGCAAACCTCATAAGTGCTCTCAAGCAATCGAGGTCCTAGCGCCTTGTGAATTCTGAAACTAGAATCCACGATCGCGGTCGCTACGTCTTCAATCTCATTCATAAAATAAAAATCTTCGAGCCTTGGCGTCCTGGCGGTTCAACTCTCTTCAAGCGAACTGCTTGAGGAAGCGCACGTCGTTTTCGATGAGCAGGCGGATATCCTTGATGCCCCAGCGGATCATGGCGAGGCGGTCGAGGCCCATGCCAAAGGCGAAGCCGGTCCAGTGCTCGGGGTTGTATGCGGTGTCCTTGCGCGAGCCGTTGACGGCATCGAAGACGGCGGGGTCGACCATGCCGCAGCCGGCGACTTCGATCCAGCGGGGGGCGTGGCCTTTGACTTCGAGTTTCACGTCGATTTCGAAGCTTGGCTCGGTGAACGGGAAGAAGTGCGGGCGGAAGCGGACGTCAGTGGACGGGCCGAACAATTCGTGGAGGAAATATTCGAGCGTGCCTTTGAGGTCGGGCAGCGAAACATCGCGGTCGATGTAGAGGCCTTCGAGCTGGTTGAAGACGGAGAGGTGGGTGGCGTCGATCTCGTCGCGGCGGTAGGCGGAGCCGGGGGCGATGATGCGCACGGGCGGCACGGCAGATTCCATGGTGCGGATCTGCACGCTGGAAGTGTGGGTGCGCAGGAGCTTGCCGGAATCGAAATAGAACGTGTCTTTTTCATTCCGCGCGGGGTGGTCGGCGGGGGTGTTGAGGGCGTCGAAGCAATGGAATTCATCCTCGATTTCCGGGCCATCGGCGAGGGCGAAGCCCATCCGGCGGAGGATGCCAATGGCCTCGTCGCGGATGAGGGTGAGCGGGTGCAGGGCACCCGTAGCCAGCGGCCGGCCGGGCAGCGTCGGATCGATGCCGGCGAGGGCTGCGCGGTCGGCGGCATCCTGGAGGGCGGCTTGTTTTTCCTCCAGCGCGGAGGTGATTGCGGAGCGGGCGGCGTTGAGGGATTGCCCGTATGCAGCTTTTTCCTCGTTGGGAATGTCCTTGATGGCGGCGGAGGCCAGGCTGAGGGTGCCTTTTTTGCCGAGGGTAGCCACCCGGGCGTCTTCGAGCGCGCGGGCGTCGCCCGCGGCGGCAATGCGCGCGAGGGCCTCGGTCTGGATCGCGGAGAGGGAATCGTTCATGGGTAGGGCCGGGAAATAGCGCGGAAGAAGCCCCGCGTCAAAGCCAAGGTTCGTGTTCTCAGTTGCAGTGTGCGCATCTGCCGTTATCGATTGTAATGTTCAGTCTCACCAGCATCACCACCCTCGCCTTCATCCTGTTCCTCAGCCTTTTCGCACCGACCGCGCGGGGAGTAGAAAGCAGCCAGCGCCAGACCGAATTGCATCTGAAATTCGACGGTGATTCTGAAGAGCCGGCATGGACTCCCCAAAACGACAGCGTGATGGGAGGTATCTCCAAAGGGCGATCTGTGATCCGTGATGGGGTTTTGGAATTCATGGGGGCGCTTTCTCTGGAAAATAACGGTGGATTCGCGCAGGTTCGCATCCCCAGATTAAATCACGACCTGAGCGGGAAAAAAGGGATGAAGCTCCGTGTCATGGGCGACGGGCGGACTTACGAATTCCGCCTCGCCACCGACGCCCGGCACCGTGGATCGAGGATTGCATACAGCGTGGAGTTTCCGACCGTCGCGGGCGAATGGACCGAAGTCGAAGTCCGCTTCGCGGATCTCGAGGCCAGCCATCGCGGTGACAAACTCGATGGTCCGCCGGCGAACCTGTCACGGATCGAAGAAATGAGTTTCCTCCTCGCTGACGGGATCGAGGGGCCTTTTTCTCTCAAAGTGGATTGGATGAGGGCTGAATGAACGGATAGTCCAGATACCCCTTGTCGCCTCCGCCATAAAATGAATCCGCATCTGGAACATTCCATTCGGCACCCGTCCGGATGCGCTCAACAAGATCGGGGTTGGCGATCGCGGCCTTGCCAAAGGCCACCGCATCCGCGCTGCCGGATGCCACGGCTTTACGGGCCGATTCCGCGGTAAATCCCTCGTTGGCGATGAATACACCGCCAAATTCGCGTTTCATCATGGGACTGAGCGCAGGCACATCCGGGTGATCGAGTGATTCGCGGGCGCAGAGAAATGCGAGACGACGTTTGCCAAGTTCACGCGCGACGTGGCCGAACAATGCGGCGGGAGCCGAATCGCCCATGTCATGTGCGTCGCATCTCGGAGCAAGGTGGACGCCGACGCGATCCGCCCCCCAGACGGAATTCACGGCATCAGTCACTTCCAGCAGGAGGCGGGCACGGTTTTCGATCGGGCCGCCATAGGCATCGGTTCGCTGGTTGGTGCTGTCTTGAAGGAACTGGTCGATCAGGTAGCCGTTTGCGGCATGAATTTCTACTCCGTCAAAACCCGCCGCCATTGCATATTCGGCACCCTGGTGATAGCTCCGGATGATTCCGGGAATTTCCTCGAGGGCCAATGCGCGTGGCATCTCGAACGGCTTTTGCGGGCGCATCAGGCTGACATGGCCGGCCGGCCTGACGGCACTGGCGGAAACCGGAGTCCCGCCATCCAAATAAACCGGATCCGAAATCCGCCCGACGTGCCAAAGCTGAAGCAGGATCGTCCCTCCCGCCTCGTGCACCTCGCGCGTGACCTCACGCCATCCTGCGACCTGTGCCTCCGACCAAATCCCCGGCGTGTCCGGATAACCGACACCCATCGGGCACACCGAGGTGGCCTCCGAGAGAATCATACCGAACGAAGCACGCTGTGCGTAATAATCTGCCATAATCCGGTTCGGCACTCGCCCTTCAGCCGCGCGGCAGCGGGTGAGGGGAGCCATGATGATGCGGTTGGGAATGCGGAATGCGCCGGCTTGCAGGGGGGTGAAGAGTGGATCTGACATTGTGTCCGACCAACAAAGCAGCAACCGGTTAATCCGCCAGCGGGAATTTCGCGCCGCGACGCAGGAGGGGATGGATTATTTGATCTAACAAATTCATATCCGCTTTCTTTTGTGATTGGGTGACCAACGGGTGTATGCCCGCTTGTTCATGAAATTCATTCACTTTTATCTCCTTCTTGTTTGCGCGGCTCTCCCGATGCTTGGTGCGGCACCACGGACGAACATCCTGATGATCCTCATCGACGACCTCGGCTACGGCGATCTCAGCGCCCACGGCCATCCGTGGTTGAAGACACCGAACCTCGACCGCCTGCATGATGAAAGCGTGCGGATGACGGACTTCATGGTTAGTCCCACCTGTGCACCCACCCGCGCGGCCCTGATGACCGGGGCGCATGAGTTCCGCTCCGGCGTGACCCACACGTTGGCACCGATGCGCAAGATGAACCGCGAATCTGTGACGCTGCCGCAAATCCTCGCCGCCGCCGGATACCGAACTGGCATGTTCGGGAAGTGGCACCTCGGCATCGACGATGGACACGCACCCTGGGAGCGCGGGTTTCAAAAGGCGGTGATTGCTAATGGCGATGCGGACCAGGCCGCGCACTCCCGCGCGGTGGATCCGGTGTTCCTGTTCAATGGCGAGCGCCGCGAAATGCAGGGAATCCGCGAGTTTCTCTTTGCCGATGAGGCGATGCGCTTCATGCGGGAAAAAAGCGATCAACCGTTCTTCTGCTACCTTGCCACTCACGACCCGCACAAAGCCTACTGGTCGGAGCCGCGATTCCAGCAGGAAATGCTCCGCCAAGCCGGCGACGATCCCGGAGTGGCAACGCACCGGCTGCCGTTCTTTTCCGAGATCCTGCAGCTCGATTGGAACCTTGGCCGTGTACTCGATTTTCTTGAAACCAACTCACTCGCGGAAAACACCCTCGTCATCCTGATGAGCGACAACGGCGGCACTGACGGAGTCGATGCCCACAACGTCGGGATGCGCGGCCACAAAACCACCGCCTGGGTCGGCGGCACGCGGGCGGTCGCCTTCTGGCGGTGGCCGGGAATGCTTGAGGCTCGCGCGCTCGACCAGCCGTATGCCCATATCGATGTGTTGCCGACACTCGCCGAAGCTGCGGGAACCGAACTCGATGACAAGGCGAACTCGCAGATCGAAGGGCGCTCGGCGTGGGGAATGCTCACCGGTGCATCCCAAGATTGGCCCGAGCGCACCCTCCTTGCCCACGTCGCACGCTGGAACCCCGGCGAACGCGAAAAACACCGTTACGAAGGCGTCACCGTGCGCCACGGTGAGTTCGACCTCGTCCGCATCGCCAATGCAAACCCCGACCGGGGATACACCGATCGCCCGGCATTCCATCGTGCGGCCACCCCCAACGGCGACTGGGCGCTCTACAACCGCCGAGCCGATCCGCGCCAGGAACACGATCTTTCCCGCGACCACCCCGAACTCGCCGACCGCCTCGCCGCCGAATACGAAACCTGGTGGGAGGCCTCACGCGAGTTTCTGATTCACGAACCTTAAAGATCGGTATTCCGGTTTTTCATTCTGAATTTTCATGAAATTTCGGTTTCCCGAAGGCTCGTCCGCGTGTTGGCTGTGAAGACGAATTCATGAAGATCGGCATCGCACAGCTCAACCCGGTGATCGGGGATTTCGCAGGAAACGCCAAACGCCTCCTCGCCGCATACCGCGCATGCCTCGAGCAAGGCGCAGAGCTCGTCGTTTCTCCCGAGCTCTCACTGTCCGGCTATCCGCCGCGCGACCTCGTGTGCAAATCGCAGTTCGTTCCGAAATGCCTACAGGCGCTCGATTACCTTGCCGGTGAAATCCGCGAGGTCCCCTTCGTCGTCGGGACACTCGACTTCAACGACGCCACCCACGCCGGCAAGCCGTTCCGCAACACTGCCGCATGGATAGAAAACGGCGAGATCCGCCACCGCATCCACAAGACGCTGTTGCCCACTTACGACGTCTTCGACGAAGCGCGCTACTTCGCACCGGCGGAATCCTGCATGCCGATCGAATGGAATGGAATGCGCATCGGCGTGACGATCTGCGAGGACATCTGGGACGAGGATTTCCTTGAACGCCCACTCTACGACCGCGACCCCGTCCGCGAACTCGCCCACCACGGCATCGACCTGTTGCTCAACATCAGCGCTTCACCTTACCACCTCGGAAAGCCCGCTCAACGCGAGGCCGTGCTCGCCTCCGCCGCGCGAAAATCCCGCGCCACCGTGGTCTACGCCAACGCCATCGGCGGACAGGACCAACTCGTCTTCGATGGTCACTCGCAAATCGTCCGCTCCGACGGTCGCGTCATCGCCCGCATGCCCGCCTTCGAGGAAGCCTGCACGGTGGTCGATTGCCAAGCTAACTCGCCCGCCCTGCCGGAAATCAACGAAAACGCCCCGGAATCACTCTACCGCGCCCTCGTCCTTGGCCTGCGCGATTACGTGACGAAATGTGGATTCACCAGCGTCTGCCTGGGCCTCAGTGGCGGCATCGATTCCGCGCTCACCGCCGCCATCGCCGTCGATGCCCTTGGCGCGGAAAATGTGCGCGGCCTCACCATGCCCGCACCCTACTCGTCGCGTGGCAGCATCGACGATTCCTTCGCCCTCGCCAAAAACCTCGGCATGCAATGCGACGAAGTCGCCATCACCCATGCCTTCGAAGCGATCAAGCAGACGATGGCACCGATCTTCGAGGGGATGAAAGAAGACGTCACCGAGGAAAATATGCAGGCACGCATCCGCGGAGTGCTGCTCATGGCCCTTTCTAACAAAGAAAGCCGACTCCTCCTCACCACGGGCAACAAGAGCGAACTCGCCGTCGGCTACTGCACCATCTACGGTGACATGTGCGGCGGCCTCGCCGTCATTTCCGACCTGCCGAAAACCCGCGTCTATGAAGTCTGCCGCTGGCTCAACCGCGACCGCGAGGTGATCCCGTGGAACACGATCGAAAAGCCCCCGAGCGCCGAGCTCCGCCCCGATCAGAAGGACCAGGACACCCTGCCGCCCTACGAAGTTCTCGATGCCATCCTCGAACTCTACATCGAGAACCACCACTCCACCGACGAGATCATTGAGCGCGGATACGAGGAAAACCTCGTTCGCTGGATCCAGCGCCGCGTCGATTTCAACGAGTGGAAACGCCAGCAGGCGGCCCCCGGCATCCGCGTCACTAGCAAAGCCTTCGGCATGGGCCGCCGCATGCCCATCGCCCAACGCTTCGCAGGCTGATCGCATCACCCGTAGCAGGGACTTGTAGTCCCAGTCCGTCGAGGGGACACACGCGTCAATAATAAAAGGAGTCTCCTATTATTTTAAAATCTCCGCCTCCATCTTGCGGCTTGCGGCAAAATGGCTGGCCTCTAATGTCTCACCCAGCCCTTTAACCTCATGAATCCATTCGACAAAATCCTCACGACTTTCGCGATTATCGTGCTGTCGCTATTTGCCGCATTCGCCGCGCCCGCGGCTGGGTTTGAAAGCACCATACCGGTCCCCGCTAAAACCAACAGCGAGGCATGGTGGAACGGGAACTTCGAGAGAATCAATGCCGACATCAAAAAGATGGAAGGCAACATCGATCTGGCCTTCGTCGGCGATTCGATCACGGCGCGCTGGCGGGGATCGGAAAACTGGGAAAAACACTGGGGCAACTACCGCGCGGTCAACATGGGCATCGGCGGCGACCAGACGCAACACGTCCTCTGGCGGCTCCACAACGGCCAGTTGGATGGTTACAAAGCCAAGCTGTTCGTCGTGATGATCGGCACCAACAACCTGTGGGGCAGGGACGCCGATCCAGCCCACGCCGCAGCCGGCGTCAAGGCGGTGATCGATTTCATTCAGGAAAAGCAGCCGCAAGCCAGAATCCTGCTCATGAGCCTCTTGCCCACCGGAGAAAAACCGAATCCCGGTCGCGAGAAGAGAGCCGCCGTGAACGAACGGATTTCGAAATTCGCCGGCGGAAAGGTGGAATACGTGGATGTGTGGGACAAATACCTGGATGCCAATGGCACCATCAGCAAGGAAGCGATGCACGATTTCCTCCACCTCGCCCCCATGGGCTACGACATCTGGGCGGAAGCCATTAGCGCCAAGGTCAAAGAGATCGTTGGCCAGTAATTTCCACGTCTGCATGAGGATTTGCTGCAAGCATCGCGTATGTGGAAATAACACGCTTAGAAACCCCCAACCGCATGATTCACCGGCCCGCCCTGTTTACTCTCGCCATCTGCCTTTCCGTATCCAACCCGCTTCAAGCGGCGGAGTTGACCACGGATTTCCCCAAGCCGCCGATCCCCCTGGAGCTGGCACCACGCATGGGACGCCCCTTCACTGACAACGCGGTATTCCAACAGCAAATGCCGATCCCGGTCTGGGGGTGGACACTGCCCGGCGCGGATGTCGCGGTTTCGTTCGATCAACAAAAACAAATCACCAAGGCCGGCGAGGACGGACGCTTCGAGGTGAAATTCGAGCCCATGCCCGCCGACAAGTTGAAGTCGGTCACCGATACACCCAATGGCCGCACGTTGACCGTCGTCACCCGCTCCGGGGGAAAACAGGAAACCCAAACGTTTTCAAACATCCTGATCGGCGAGGTGTGGCTGTGCTCCGGCCAATCGAACATGGCGGTGAGATACAATGTCCGTGGTCTCGATCTCGACCCCGACCGCCCCGCGTTGCGCTTCCTCGAAGAAGACTGGAAGGCCAGCGCGGGCGACACCTCCGGCCGCTGCTACGCCATTTCATACGTCTTCGCCCACAAACTGCTCGATGAACTGCTCATTCCCATTGGCGTGATGAACGCCGCAGTGGCTGGCACCGGCATCGAAGGCTGGTGGCATGTCCCGCAAGGCGGGCCGATGCCCGAAACGAAATACCAGAACTTCATCCCGAAAATCGAGCCGTTGGTCGGCCATGCGATGCGTGGAACCCTCTGGTATCAAGGCGAGGCCAACGTGAAACAAGGCAAGGACTACCTCTCCATGCTGAAGCGCCTGATCGATGGATGGCGCGGTGCCTGGGGGCAGGGGGATTTCGCGTTTCACATCGTCCAGCTCGCCCCGATGGGGGAATCCGCCACCGACAATCCGGAAGGCGGAGATGGCCGTGCCGCCATTCGCAACGCGCAGTTCGAAGCGCTCTCGACGATCCCAAACACCGGCATGGCCGTGACCATCGACATCGGCGAGAAAAAGGAGCACCCGTTCAACAAATACGACGTCGGCCTGCGTCTCGCGGCATGGGCACTGCATCACGATTACGGCAAACATGACATCATGCCGAGCGGTCCGCTCTACAAAGGCCACTCTGTCGAAGGAAGAGTCATCCGCGTGAAATTCGACCACGCGCAGAACGGACTGATGCTTGCCAAAAAGGAAGGCTACGAGCCATCGATCCCCACACCGGATGCGCCAATGCCCTGGCTTTCGATCCAATCGAAGGACGGCGCGTGGCACTGGGCGGAAGGCCGGATCGACGGGCCTGACCTGTTTGTCGCTTCCAAAGACGTCAACGAACCCATCGCCGTGCGCTACGCCTACACCCAGCACCCGGTTGGCTGCAATCTTTACAACAAAGACGGCCTTCCCGCATCACCCTTCAGCACCAGCGGATATTGAGGATTGCGCCTTGCGGATCACTCATCCCGGACTCACGATCTTTCTTCATCAGAGCAACGGATGCACACCACGTTCAGACTGCGGGCAAGACACCCGCGCCACGTGGCTGATGCCTCTGGCTCCGGCTCTCCCAGCGAATGAAAAAACCGTCATCCACTCGCTCACAGACCCCACCTCTCCACCAACTCCAAAACCTCTCCCAATCATGAACCGCCTCATCCTATCAGCCATGGCCATTTGCATGGCCGCACCCTCCGTCATTGCCAATGACGACTTCTACGCCGAGCCGCCGATTTTCCATTTCTACCCCGATCCCAAGGCCTCGACCAACACGATCGGGCGACTCGGGCCCATCGGGCTCGCCTTGGAACTCCACAAACCCGCCTTCACCATGCACATCAAAAGCGTGGAAGAAGGCTCGCCCGCTGCGGCAACCGGCAAACTCAAACCCGGCCAAATCATCGAGTCGATCAACGGCGAGGTGCTCAAGGACATCGACCCGCGCGTGCAGCTCGGCAACCTGATCACGAAAATCGAAGCCACCGACGGCGAAGTGCGCCTGATGATCAAGGACAACGCCAAGGCCGAGGCCTACCCGGTCAATTTCAAGATCCCCGTGCTCGGTCCCTACAGCGAAACTTGGCCGGTCGATTGCCCGAAGTCCGACGCCATCGTCAAAACCATGGCCAAACAGTTGCGCGAGGCCGAAACCTGGGGCTGGGGCGCATCCCTATTCCTGCTCTCGACCGGGGAAAAGGAGGACCTCGAGGAAGTGCGCAAGCGTCTGAGCGGTAAACTTGGAACCAACAATCCGGGATTCACATGGTCGATCGGCTACGACGACATGGCGGTCTGCGAATACTATTTGAAAACCGGCGACAAGAGCGTGCTCCCCGCCATCAAGGCCAAGTGCGACCATCTCCTCAACACGATGTATAACGACTCGTGGATGGGCCGCGGCGGTGCGAATTTCAACTACATGGCTGGCGGCCACCTCAACGCCGCCGGTCTCCACGCCGTGACCTTCATGCTCCTCGCCAAGGAATGCGGCGTCGAGGTGGATGAAACCCTGCTCAACCGCACCTTTCGCCACCTGTTCCGTTACGCCGGCCGCAACATGGTGGCCTACGGCGACCAGATGCCCGAAGGGGGATTTGCCGACAACGGCAAGGTCGCCAAGCTAGCATTCACCCTTCAGGCCGCCGCCAACCTCAGCCCGCAAGGCGAGGATTCCGTTTATGCCAAGGCGCGCGATATCAACGCCACCAAGAGCCACTACTCCACCTCATGGTTGTTCCACGGTCACACCGGCGGCGGCATCGGTGAATTCTGGCGCGGCCCGGCGATGGGCCTGGTGAAGGACAAACGCCCCACGCAATACCGCTCGTTCATGGACGAACGCCGGTGGATGTACGAACTCGCACGCACCCACGATGGCATGTTCGGCTGGGCCGCCGGCCTCAACGTCAACTACACCAGCGTCAATACCGGTAATCCATGCGGCAATTACATCCCGCTCATCTACACGCTGCCGCGCAAACAACTTCGCATCTTCGGCGCGCCTCCCACCGAATTCTCCAAGACCTACGACCTCCCCGAACGCGCTTGGGGCACTGCGGCGGACGATGTGTTCTACTCGCTCGAACCGGGGGAATACGCGCCGGGCAAGCGGCTCGATATTTCCAAGGAAACCATCCGCAACGGAGCCTCCCGCGCGATCTTCGACACCCTCGGGAAGAAGGACGTCACGGAAGAAACCCTGCTCGGATACGCCCTGCACATCGACCAGGGCATCCGCGCTTCCGCCATGGGGCAGATCAGCAAGCGCGGCCTCCACCACCTGACGATGGACTTGCTCAAATCCAAAGACCCGCGCGGCCGTCACTCCGGCGTGCTCGGCGTCGGCTCCTTGCCCAAGCCGATGAGCGACGAAGTGGCCGGTCTGCTCACCGCGATGATCAGCGACCCGGAGGAATCGTGGTGGGTCGTCATGGAGGCCCTCAAAAACCTCGAACACGCCAGCGCCGACCAACTCGCACCGCACGTCGCCGCCATCGAGCAATGGATGGATCACGACGACTGGTGGCTGCAAGCCTGCGCGGTCCAGGCGTCCACCCCGCTCGTCGTCGATCCGCGTTTCTATCAGCGCCTGCTGCCGAAGATCGCGGATATCATGGCGAAAAACCAGCGCCCGGGCCTGAGCGGCGCGATCCGCAAGGTCACCCAACTCGCCCAGAAAGCTGACGAACCGATCCAGAAATTCGCCAAAACCGAATTCGCCAAGGCCTACGGCGAATTTCCCGAGCGGATCTCCGCGCCCGGCACCCAGGACATGACCGCCGGCACCGAATACATGCTCCGCGCCGCCGCCACCGCCGTGGCCGACATCCCCGGCGGGCTCGATGCCCTCTACGAAGCCGCCAAGGCGCGTTTCCCGAACGTCACCCTGCCGCACAAGGACCTCTACCTCCAGGCCGACCCCGCGCGCCTCGGCTCCGACCTGCAGAAGTCGATGAAACAAATCATCATCGACGACCTCATCCCCGAATACATCGGCACCGGCTCCCATCCGCGGACGAACCGCGTCGATCTCATCAACGAAGCTACCGGAGCGGAGCCGATCGAGTGGAACTTCTACTATCGCCAACCGAAGATGCTCGGCCTCGTCGATCTCTATCAGCGCGCCGGCATCCACGATTACGACTGGCAGGACTTCGGCCCGAAATGGGACGAAATGACGTGGCATTTCCACACCTTCGATCCGCCCGAGAAAAAACTCCCCGGCACCGGCACCCGCTACCGCGAGATCACGCTTCCCGCAGGGATGCAGGAGTGGTTCAAACCCGGATTTGACCCGAAAAAAGCGGGCTGGCAGACCGGTAAACAACCGCTCGGCCAACGCAATGGCGAGCTGGTGGAAAAACTCCGTGGCTGCGGCCTCGACTTCTGCCGCTGCGACAAACCGATGCAATCGCTCTGGGACAAGGAAGTCCTGCTGCTCAGCGGAAGTTTCCAATTCCCCAAACTCAAGGAAGGGCATTTCTATCGCTTGCTCGTAGGCGGCTTGTCGCACGTCAACGCAGGCGAAGGATTCCGCATCTACGTCGGCGGCCGCGAGATGTTCGTGCGCGACCGCGGCGTCGGCAAACGCGAGGGCGGCGTCCCGCTCGCCTTCTACATCGACAAATCGTGGTGGCCGGAATTCGGCAATGGCGAGACCACCATTTCCGCCATCAGCTTCCTGAAGATGGACCAGAACTCCACCACCCAGCACTTGTCGATCTGGCTCCAGGAAATGAAAGTCCCGCCACTCGACCGCGCCGTCATCCTCAACTCCGCCACCAAGGTGCCCATGCTCACGTCCGATTGGCAGGCCCTGCAAATCCCCGACACCTTCGTCGATCCCAACGACGGCAAATTCACTTGGGATGGAACCTTCACCCCTGCACCGGAAATCGCCGGATCATGGACGCAGATCGGCAGCGTCGCCAGCATCGGGGAATTCAAACCCGGTGAACCTAACAAAAACTCAAGAGCGCCTTCAATCGGCGGCATCATGCTCAAGGAAGATGGCTCCACGCAGGACGAATTCCTCATCTGGAGCGGCAACATGTTGATGGACCTCCGGAAAAACGAAGCCATGAAAATCACCCGCGCGGAAATCGAGAATACCGAATACCTCTTCATCGAATCGGGTGGTTTCAATGTGAGAAACGGCCCGGATTGGACGCCGCCACTCCACGTCATGAAACGCAAATAATCATCGGACAATTCCATGCTCAAATCCCTCACCTTCCCCTGCCTCCTTGCCGCCGGCCTGGTCGCCGCCGTGGCCAACACCGCGAAAGAAGAACCGAAAAAAGTTGGCTGGGTGGAAACCGTGCAACTCGACATGCACGGCTGGACCGTGCACGCCGAAACCAGCCTCGTTTCCGGCGAACATAAGGAAATGGGCCAACGCGCGCTCTCGATGCTTGCCAACCACCTCGAACGCATCACCATCCTCATCGAAGGCGAGCGGTTGGAGAAGCTCCGCAAGATGGAGATCTTCGTCGAACACGGGCACCCCGAGCTGCGCGCCATGCAATACCACCCGAGCGTCGATTGGCTCACCGAACGCGGATACGACCCGCGCCTCGCAAAAAAAGTGCACATCACCAAGGCCGACCAACTCATCTCACGCGACCAACTTCTCAAGCACCCGGCCGTGATCCTCCACGAACTCGCCCACGCCTACCACGACCAGGTGCTCGGCTTCGACCACCCCGGAATCCTCAAGGCATACGAGACCGCGATGGAGGCGGGCATCTACGAAAAATCCCTGCTCTACACCGGCGACATCGTGCGGCATTACGCCACCACCGATCACAAGGAATACTTCGCCGAAGCCACCGAGGCTTACCTCTACCACAACGATTTCTATCCGTTCGTCCGCGCCGAACTCTTCCAGCACGACCCCAAGGCGTTCGCCCTGATGGCCGAGATCTGGGGTGAGGCGAATTGAGGGAATCCGTGGCGGCGGTTTGCAACCGCCATGCCAATGAGATCAAGGCTTGGCGGTTGCAAACCGCCGCCACGGCACATGCCATACGCAAAAATCTTCCGTGTCATCCGTAACATCCGTGGTTAAAAATCCCCACCTCATCCCATGAAAATCGACAGCCACCACCACCTCTGGGCGATCAACGACACCGACTACGTCTGGATGACCGATGCCCACGCCGTGATCCGCAAGAACTTCCTCTCCGCCGAACTCGACGCCACCATGGATGCCGCCGGCATCGACGGCACCGTCGCGGTGCAGGCGCGGCAGATGATCGAGGAAACGGATTTCCTGTTAGCCCTCGCCGATGCCAACCCGCGCATCAAGGCGGTCGTCGGCTGGGTGCCGTTGTGCGAAAACGGCGGCGAGCCGTTTCTGGAACAATATGCCGCCCACCCGAAACTCGCGGGCGTGCGCCACGTCGTGCACGATGAACCGGACGACGACTTCATCCTGCGCCCGGATTTCAACGCCGGCATCCGCAACCTCGCGAAATACGGACTCCGCTACGACATCCTGATTTTCTGGAAACACCTGTCGCAGACGATCCGCTTCGTCGACATGCATCCCGAGCAGCCGTTCATCGTCGATCACATCGCGAAACCGCGCATCCGCAAGGACGCCTTCGATGCCGAGTGGGCCGCCGGCATCCGCGAGCTGGCGAAGCGCGAACACGTGAGCTGCAAACTCTCCGGCGTGCTCACCGAAGTGCGCGACGGGTCGTGGGACATCGACCTGATCCGCCCGTATTTCGAGACCGTCCTGGAAGCCTTCGGCCCGCACCGCTTGATGTTCGGCTCCGACTGGCCGGTCTGCCTGCTACGCTCGTCGCACGCCGAGTGGACCCACCTCGCCGCCGAACTCACGAAACATCTCAGCGCCGACGAACAAGCCGCATTCTGGGGCGGTAATGCCGCGACAATTTACGGCTTCTGAGGGGCCAGCGCATCCCACTCCTCCTGTGTCGCCAATCCCTTTTGATATTCGGTCAGGATCTGCCAATCATCACCTTCCTTCACCAAGGCTGCATCGAAGTGAATGAGCTCGACGACCGGCTCCTCGCCCTTCGGTTGGGAAACAAAGCGAAGGATTCCGGTTTCGTATGCGGTGGTGGAATCGCCGAACCGCTTGTCCCAACGAAACGTCGCCTCCGCCGCGACGAGCTTTTCGCGAGTGTTGGTAAAGTCGTTGCGCCAGCGGTTGAGCGCGTTCGCCAGCGGCTCGCTGCGGCCTCGCCGCCCGCTGATGAGCACGGCAGATGGGTGTGCGGTTTTCTGGAAGGTCTCGAAATCCCCGGTGTTTACCGCCTTGGAAAGCATCGCCCAGAACGCGTCGAGCTCCTTGATGCGGGCCTCATCGCCACACGGCAGCGGCGTCGCCTTGAAGTTGCGGATCGCGACCGGCCCGTGATCTCCCTGGATGGCGATCGGACCGGTGGCGGCTTCATCTTCGAGTGGCGAGGAGGTCGTCGGCCCGCTCGTCGACGCATTGCGTTGCACGAGTTGGTCGTTGATGAGGACCTTTTCAAAAGTTGCGTTGGAGATTTTTTTCCCCTCGGCATCGAACTTCGGAGCGCGGAAGAAGATCTCCATTTTCTGCCACTCGCCGGGCGGCTTTGCGGCATTCACCAACGGTCGAGTGCCCTCGAAACTGCGCTTCAACTCCCAATCGCGTCGCGGATAAAGACCGCCGAGGTCTCCCGCGCCCACGCGCTCGCGGCCGAAGCTGTCGAAAATCTGGATTTCATACCTTCCCATCACATAGACGCCCGAGTTCGACCCTTTCGGCACCAAGAAATCAAATTCGATGTGCACGTCGCCGAATTCATTCTTGCTGAAAAGATAGGGGATCGAGCGGTCGAATTCCGTGCCGTTCACCAGAATTTCGCCCTCATCTGAAACCTTGATCTCCCGCTCGCCGGCGACTGCCGCGACTTTGCCAACCGTGTGCCAGCGTTCGACCGGTTGAAACGCATCGAGTGGCGATGCCTGCAGAAGGGCGGGGGAGGAAAATACCGCGCAGGCTGCGATGGATAGTCTGGCGAACCATTCGGCAGAGGTTGTTTTTAATTGCATGCCCCGACCATAAAGGCCGAATCCGCCCATTCAACGCTGTTTTCCGCAATCCCACCTCCGGAATGACAATAATTTTCCAGGAAAATAATTATTGCATCAGGATTGCTGGTGAATCGGACGGGCGAGTTGGGCTGGTAGGTGGGTTTGGAGGCCGCATCCGAGCCTAAAGCTCGGCAGCGAGCGGCTTCCGAAGCCATAGAAGCCAGGCTTCAAGTATGAGCCAGACTTCGAGAACGATCGAGATCGAGCCAATGGCAACCAGCGTCCATTGGCCGGATGCAAGCCACGATGGAGCGGCGGCGGTGCCGAAAAATACCTGCGTCGTCATCGCCCAGAGCGGGAGGATGAGCATGAAAATCATTGGCAGGACAAGAAACCATACCGGCTTGTTTTTCGCCCGGATATAGAAGGTGATGACAATGAAAGCGATGCCTGCGACAAGCTGGTTGAGGGCGCCAAAGAGCGGCCAGAGCAACATGCCGCCGCGCCCGGCATTGGCAAGCGACCAGGATTCGCCGCTGGCCGGAATGGCGGCCAGTAGCGCAGCGGCGAGCACCGCAAGCAGTGCCGCACCATGGCTGCCACTGAGAAATTCGGCCAATCCCGTAGCCGCGGATTTTCCCGACGGATCGCGATTTTTAACCGATGCGGCGAGTTCCTGGATCACATAACGCTGGAGGCGGCACGCGCTGTCCATCGTGGTGGCGGCGAATGACGCGACAAAGACCCCCATCAAGGCGATCGCCGCCGTGCCCGGGATTCCGATTTTATGAAGGAAATTCCCACCTCCGGCGACGAATGCGCCAATCGTGGCGCCGAGCGACCCGGCATCGCCCCAGTTCACGTATTGATGGCTCCATGCCTCCTTGCCAAAGAGAATGCTACCGTCGGCCGTGGTCAACCCGAGCCCGAGGCCCGCCGCGCAGGCAAAGATCACCAAGGTGGCGAGAAATCCCTCGGTCAGCATCGCCCCGTAACCAACGAATGGCGCCTCGCTCTCACAACGCAATTGCTTGCTGCTGGTGCCGCTGCTGACGAGACAGTGAAATCCACTCACTGCACCGCAGGCGATGGTGATGAAAAGGAATGGAAAAATCATCGGAGCTCCCTCGGGTCTCCACTGAAAGGCCGGGGCCGCCATCGCAAGTGCCGGGGGAGTGCCACCCGGTGTGACCGCCGCGCCACCAAACAACCCCGCCGCCACCAAGCCGCAAAGCAGCAGGGCAAGCACGGAGAGGAGCTGCAAAGAATTGATGAAATCGCGTGGTTGAAGCAGGAGCCATACCGGCAGCACCGATGCGGCATAACAGTATGCGAGCAGAAGCGTCGTCCACGCCCAAACCGGCATCGCCGCGAGTGTGGTGTTGAAGCTGTGCAGCACACCGACGTCGCCGAAAAACACCGCGGCATACATCAATCCGAGCGAGGCAAGCGCAGCGGGAAGGATGCCCGCCCCTTTGCGGTGCAGCCAGACGCCGATGCCCATCGCGAGCGGGATCTGCACAAGGCAAGGGAAAATCGCCTGCGGAAATTGACGGAATACCGAGGTGATCACCAATCCGAAGACTGCCAGCACCAGCGTGAGTGCCAACACAAGCACCGCCATGAACAACAAACGCACCCGAGGGCCGACCAACGCGCCAGCGAGATCGCCCACCGATTTTCCGCGGTTGCGCAGGCTCACCACCAGTGAGCCGAGGTCGTGCACCGCACCAATGAAGATCGACCCGAACACCACCCATAACAATGCCGGCACCCAACCCCAAATCACGCCAATCGCGGGGCCGACGATCGGGCCGGTGCCCGCGATCGAGGTGAAATGATGGCCGAAAACCACGCTGCGCGAAGTCGGCACGTAATCAATCCCATCCTCAAACTCGTGCGACGGACAAAGCCGCTTGGCCGATAGTTCGAAGAGCTTCCGCGAAAGCCACCGCCCGTAAGTGAAATAGGCTGCGAAATACAGCGCGATGATGACCAGTGTGAGGATCAGGATTTCCATAAACGGGGGGGGAATCTGTATCCTGCGACGAGTCGCGTCACAAGGCGCAAATCCACCTCGGAGAGTCCCGATCGCACATTTCCACTCGCATCCGTGCGGGTGATTTGATAGATGGACTCTCACGGCGGACTGCCGTGGCGACATCATGAAAACCCCTATTTCCCGGGCTGCGATTTGCGTGGCCGTGCTCGGTCTATTTGTATCGGGTGAATTCACCGAGGCGCAGACTTCTCGCGAGATCCCCGAGGCGCTCAAGCCTTGGACCGGTTGGGCGCTCTGGAACGATCACGATCTCGATAGCCCGCGCCCGTATCACAATGCACAAGAGCCGCTGCGCCTTTGGCCGGGCAGGTTGGATTACGTGGTGAACGGCCAGGCTGGATCGTTCACGCTCGAGGTCACCACTTTCGCGGAAACCTGGGTGCCGCTTCCGGGTGGCGCTGAGGTTTGGCCGGTGGATGTGGCGCATGATGGCGGGCCGCTGACGGTAGTGGAAAACCATGGCCGTCCAGCAGTGAAGCTGGCCGCCGGGAGTTATGTGATCACCGGCAGCCATCGGCGGGTCGATTTGTCACAACGGCTGCAGATCCCGCGCGAGATTGGTGTTTTACGGCTCACCCTTGATGGGGAACCGGTGCCTTTCCCTGCCTGGGATGCCGATGGCTCGCTCTGGCTCAGGCGCGACGCCGGCACGGAACGGGCGGATGAGAATTTTCTCGGGCTCAAAGTCTTCGCGCTGCTTGGCGATGGCATTCCGATGTGGTTGGAAACCGAGATTGAGTTGATCGTCGCGGGGGAAAGCCGGGAGGAAACGCTCGGTCATATCCTGCCCGATGGTTGGCAGGCCGCATCGGTGGATAGCCCGATTCCGGTAGCGCTCGACGAGACCGGGCTGATGAAAGCCCAGGTGCGTCCGGGAAAATGGACGCTCAAGGTCGGGGCTTTCCGCATCGACAATCCCAGGCAAATCGCATTTGCCGAAGGCATCGAACCAGCGGTGGGCGAATTGCTTGTCGCCTTCCGGGCCGCTCCGGCGATGAGGTTGGTTGAGATCACCGGATTGGCGGCGGTCGATGTTTCACAGACGCAGTTTCCGGATTCGTGGCGGCGGCATCCGGTTTACCGGTGGGAGACCGCGACGGGATTTGGCATCGAGGAGCGCATGCGCGGCATGGGCGACCGCATGCCCGAGGGGATCGCGATCGCACGTGAACTCTGGTTGAATGAGAATGGCGGTGCATTCACATTCCGCGACCACATCACCGGCCACATGCAGCAAATCTGGCGGCTCGATGCCAAGGCCGACCAGATGCTCGGCTCGGTGCGTTCGGGAGACATCGGGCAGCTCATTACACGCAACCCACGGACCGGGGCGAGTGGCGTGGAAATCCGCAGCCGCGAACTCGATCTCGAAGCCACAGGCCGTGCGGACATCGCCCGGGTGATGCCCGCCATCGGTTGGCATGCGGATGCTTCAAAGGCGGAAGTGATTTTGAACCTGCCACCTGGTTGGCGGTTGCTCGCGCTGTTCGGTGCGGACTGGGTGGAAGGCGACTGGCTCACGGCGTGGTCGCTTCTCGATCTTTTCCTGCTGCTGTTATTCACCCTTGCCGTGTTCCGGCTGTGGGGGTGGCGCGCGGCACTGCTTGCGTTCACCGCGTTCGGGCTCGCCTACCATGAACCCGACTCCCCGCGCTACCTGTGGCTCGTGCTGCTCGTCCCATTGGCGTTACTTCGCGTGGTGCCGCAGGGGTGGGGTCGACGGCTGCTGGTTGGCTCCAAATGGGGGGTGGCATTGGTGTTGGTGCTTTTGCTCGTGCCGTTCATCGGTGGGCAGATCCAGCAGGCACTCTATCCGCAGTTGGAAGAGGTGGCGTGGGAGTATCGCGAAACCCGTTCGGTCGTTACCTATGCCGCGTCCATCGCCCCCGAAGCTCCTGCATCCCGCGAGTATGATCCGTTCGGAGCTCCGAATGCCCAGCTTAGCAAAGGCCTGGCACCGTTTGGCTCGGCAAGCACGGCGAAACAAAACCTCCAATACGATCTCAAGGCCCGCATCCAGACCGGCCCGGGCGTCCCCGAGTGGCAGTGGCGGCAGGCAAGCTACGGTTGGAGCGGCCCGGTGAGCGACGCCCAGACGGTGCGCCCGGTGCTTATTTCCGCGGGGGTCGAGCGCGCGCTTTCGTTGGTGCGTGTGGTGCTGTTGCTGGCGCTTGCCTATGTTTTGTTAGGCGTGCGGCGCGTCAAGCTTCCCGCCATGCCTCCGGCCGCCGCCATGATCGCGGTGTTCTGCTCGCTTGCCATGGTTCCGCAAGCGGCGGAAATTCCGGACAAGGAGACTCTCGAAATCCTCCGCCAACGTCTCATCGAGACCTCTGATGCGTTTCCGAATGCGGCGGACATTCCGAAGACGTCGCTCACCCTTCGCGATGGCATGTTGGTGATCGATTCGGAGATTCATGCGGCAACGCGTACCGCCGTGCCATTGCCAGCGAAACTTGGCGATTGGACGCCGCACGGCGTGCGGGTGAATGGAGTTTCGCAATCCGCGCTGCGGCGCGCCGACGGATTCCTCTGGGTGGTTTTGCCCGAGGGCACCCACCAGGTGATTGTCGAGGGCCGGCTCACGGAGGTCAACGAATGGCAATGGTCGTGGAAACTGCGCCCGCGCCACATCGTGATTGACGCGCCCGGGTGGTTGACGAGCGGAGTGAGCCCCGGCGGTGTGCCCGAAAGCCAGGTTTTCTTCACGCGTGAGTCGCGGGGCCAGGGCGAGGGGGCCGCGGAATACGACAGGCCCAGCGTGCGCGTGCTTGCGCGGGTCGAGCGCCACATCGAGCTCGGGCTCGTCTGGACAATTGGAAACTCGGTCGCGAGGGGCACATCCGGAAGCGGCGCGTTTTCCATGCGTCTGCCATTGCTGCCGGGTGAAAACGTGATCACTCCCGGAGTGGACGTGCGCGATGGGTTCATTCACGTGCGACTCGGTGTCGGTCAGGACCGCTTCGAGTGGTCGAGCGAAATGGCATTCCGCGATCGCATCGAGCTCAAGAGCCGCGAGGATGATACCTGGATCGAACAATGGCAGCTAACCGCTTCCCCGGTTTGGAATGTGAGCCACACTGGACTCGCTCCGATCTTCGAAGAACACCAAGCCAGCCTCGCACCATTTTGGCGTCCGTGGCCGGGCGAGAGTGTGGACTTGGACATCAGTCGCCCGGAAGCCATCGCCGGAGCGACCGTCACGGTTGACCGTGCCAAGCTCGAAATGACATCCGGCAGGCGTCAACGTACTACCTCGCTCGCATTCACCGTCCGCAGTACGCTCGGCGATGAGTTTCCGGTTTCCATCCCACCCGGAGCGGTCGCATCATCCCTCACCTCGGATGGGAGGAGTATTCCGATCCGTCGTGACGGAAACGATGTCATCCTGCCGCTCACCCCGGGATCGCAAAACGTCGCGCTCAACTGGAGTGAGGAGGTGCCGCTGGGATTCCACACCCGCGCCGGTCAAGTCCGCCTGCCGGCGGAAACCGCAAACATCGCCACCATTCTGCGTGTGCCCGACGACCGCTGGGTACTTTGGACCGATGGACCGCTGCGTGGCCCGGCGGTGCGATTCTGGGGCATTCTCCTTGGCGCGCTGATCGCGGCATTCGTGCTCGGGCGCATCCGCCGCTCGCCGTTGCGCTCTTATGAATGGATGCTGCTGGCGATCGGTCTCACCCAGATTCCGCTGCCATTCGCACTGGTGGTTGTCGGCTGGTTGTTCGCGCTCGCATGGCGTGGCGGAGACGCTTATCCGCAGCCGCATTTCCTGTTGCACAACTTCATCCAGCTCGCCATCGCCTTTTTCACCCTCGTGGTGCTCGGGGTTTTCATCGCGGTGGTCGCCAGCGGCCTGTTAGGGAACCCGGAGATGTTCATCCGCGGCAACGATTCATCGCGCGCCATGCTGCAGTGGTATGAGGCCGGTAGCGATGGTATCTTGACGCAGCCCTCCTACCTCTCGATTTCGATCTGGTGGTATCGTCTCTTCATGTTGTTGTGGGCGCTCTGGCTGGCGAGCTCGTTGATCCGCTGGCTCACCTGGGGCTGGCGGCAGTTCACTGCCGGGGGATGTGTCCGCCGCGCGCCTAAAAAAGAAAAAGCGCCGCCGCCGCTGCCGCAGGGATGAACTGAATGGCCCCATCTTCATCGCCGTGATCTACGGCACCCGCGCTTTCCTGCACGCGGGTGGGAAACTCAAGCCGCCTTCGTTTTTTCCGCCGGTTGGGCTTCCCACGCGCGGAGGAACTGCTCGATTTCGTGCAGCAGCGGCTCGCATGTGCGGTTCCACTTTTGCGTGCCACGCAGGAGGCACACGCTTTCGCGCAAGCCGGTGAAGTGGATTTCCTCGGCGCCGAGTTCGCGCAATTCATCGAGCTCACTACGCAAGCTTTCGTAAAACGCGAGTTCGAATCCATTGCCCGCCGACATTGCTGCATGCACCAGCGAGACGGTCACCGGAGGAGCCACCGGGCGAAGGTTTTCAGCGATGCGCTCGCAGCCGATCTGCCGGAGCATGCGTCTCACGCGGTCGAACAAATCCTCAAGCGCCAGCATCTTCAGCGGGCATTTCGATTCGAGGTATTCGATGATGCCGCCGCGGATTTCCTCAACGAAGGGAAAATCAGGGTGCTCCGCCGCACGCGCCGCACGAACGATCGCGGCGTCGATCCACGAAGTGTCGTAATCGAGCACCTGATGACGGCCGACTTGGAGGGCGGGGCGGTTTCCGAGAATCGCGATCAATGAAATGAAAATGGGTTGTTGGGTTTATTCTTTGAAGAGTTTGCGCTGCATCGGGTCGCGTCGGGCGCGCTTGGCGAGTTGTTGGATCTCGCGGATGAATTCGTTGACGTCTTCGAACTGACGGTAGACCGAGACGTAGCGAACGTATGCCACCGGGTCGATTTCATGCAGTTGCTCCATCACCTTGCCGCCGATGATCGACGAGGGGACTTCGCTGACGTGGTCCTTGTGCAGGTCGGAGAGGATTTCCTCCACCGCGCGGTCGAGCCGCTCCATCGAGACCGGGCGTTTTTCACATGCCTTGATCAGGCCGCTCATGAGCTTCTCACGGTTCAGGGTCTCGCGCGCACCGTCGCGTTTCACCACGCGGAGCTCGGTGCGCTCGATTTGCTCATAGGTTGTGTAACGATACGCGCAGCGCAGGCATTCGCGGCGCCGCCGGATCGACGTGCCATCCTTCGAGGACCTCGAATCGAGAACCTTGTCTTTCAGGGAGCCACATTGAACGCATCGCATAATTCTTCAAACCGCGTGAAGTGCGATGACTCTGAAAACCAGATGTGGGGGTGTCAAATTCAAAACGGTGCCATATTTAGTTGTGAAGGCGTGAAATTTCAGATCTGCGAACGATTCATTTTTGAAAAAACCGTGAATTCAAAATTTGACACGAATGCATCGCGTTTTAAGCATTCCTTAACAGGATCAGAGGATAAAACCATGAGTTGTTCCGAAAAAAGGCGAATATCTCAGCATGATGGGGCATCCAACTGGCGATTTGGGTGTTGGTATCTCACTCTATGGGGAATTGGCATACATGTTGCCAGTGCATTGACGACTGCGGACTACACCTCTGAAAAGAACGACCGTTTTTCATCGGGCTACCCGACATCTCCGGTCGAAAACAGTTCCCCGAATTTCGTCGGTGCCGGATTGGATTGGGCGGGTGTGGGGTGGAATCCTTCGAACGCAAACAAGAGCTATGGTTTTTTAAGCCCCCAGCATTACATGGTGGCTCGGCATTTCGGAGGATCTGCCAATGTGCGGATTTTTGCCAATGACACCCTGCAAACATTCTCCCAATGGAAGGTCGAGGATATCGGCCTCGGAGTCGTCTTTTCTGGCCAGACCCTGGGGGATCTCTCCCTTGGGACCCTCAGCAGTCCGGTGACCTCCACTGCGGGCCTGCCCAGATACGCGGTGCTCGACTTGAATACCAGCTCCACCACGAACTCGACGTCCGCTTACAATAATCTCGAACTATTGCTCTACGGTCGAGGGCCGAATACCAGCAGCAGCAGCCGGATTGGCGCGGCATCCATCAACAGCGTAACAGTGTCTGGAAATAATCACTATTTCACGACCGCACGGACGACGACCCAGCTCGAGAGCGGCGACTCGGGAAGTCCGGCCATCCACCGATGGACAAATCCTGCGGGGGGGCAGGAAATCACGCTCGTCGGAAACCATGCCGCCATCAGCGATACCCAGAATTTCATTAACTTCACAGGTACTCATGAGGTGATGACCGCCCTCAACACCTTGATGAATGATGATGGTTACGCGCTGCGGGTGGTGGGAAATCCAAGCAATACATGGGTCGGCTCCAGCAGCACTTCGATCAATAATCGCGGGGCTTGGGGACTGTCACCACCTGCAAGTGCCCCATCGGACCGTTTCGTCAATTTCAATGGTTTCACTGCCGGGAATTCACGAACAGTGACTGTGGACACCAACCACAACCTGCGCGGTCTGTATTTTCTTCCAACCACCTCGGAAACCCTGGGGTTCACATTCTCAGGATCCAGCACGCTCACAATTGGTCGTGGTGGTATCACCAATTACGACGCGAGCCGTCAGGTGTTTCAAGCCGCACTGGCACTGGGATCCGCACAATACTGGAACGGCGGGGCCGGAGGAATCACCACCGCGGGCATTGCGACGAACGGTCATTTGCTGGAAATCACAACCGGTGGCGTCTCGCATATCACAGGAGCCATCACTGGAACCGGAAGCCTTGCGCTGAGCGGCGGCACGCTGGAGCTGACAGGGGCGAACAGCTATTCGGGAACCACCTGGGTGCACGAGGGGAAACTCATCGTGAACAATAGCAGCGGTAGCGCGACCGGTGCCGGAAACGTAATAGTCTCCGCTGGCGGATCCCTCGGTGGATCGGGCACGATTGGTGGCAATCTTACGATGACCGGCACGCTTGCACCGGGCAACAGCATCGGGACGCTGACGGTGGAGGGAAATGTGACGTGGAATGGAACTGCCACTGCTCCATGGCAGTTTGAGTTGGGGTTTGCAGCGGATAGCCAGGCGGCAGCCGCGCTCGGATTGAGCGAGCAGGATCTGCTCCAAGTCGCCGGCGACTTCAGCAAGGGAACCGGAACGACTTGGCTCTTTGACTTCCTGAATACCGGCGAAAATGGCTGGTATCGTCTTGCTTCGTGGCAGGGTGAAACCAATTTCACCTCCACCGATTTTTCTGTCGTCAATCTCGGAGGCGGACGCAACGCTGAGTTTTTCATCGATCAAAACTCCGAGAGCCTTTATCTGCAGGTTGTTCCGGAACCCAGCCTCACCATGCTGCTGCTCCTCGGTGCCGCGGGCGTCACCCTCCGCAGGAATCGGTAGTTCCGTCATTATCACCTTGCCAGCGCAGGATCAACCGGCACGATGGTTTTATCATAAAGACGCTCCCAAGCCCCCTATTTTCATGACGATGGAAGCCCCCGACGAATCGAGTGCAGAAGAGGAAATCCCCGTGTCAAAACCCGCCACGGCCACCAACCGCCGTGTCCGGAAAAAACGCACACGCGTGGACAAGAACACCATGTATGCGATCGAGCTCCATCGGCACAACCTGCGGGTGCGGCTGATGATCGCGCTTGGGGTGTTGGTGTTCGCCGCGATTTTATTGCTGCTGGTGGCTTGGTATCCCGGAACCAGCCACTTCCGCGGTCGGCTTGACCGGATGATCCTCCATTCCACCGGTGCGCGTGTGGAGATCGAAAACCTAGTGCTCACTCCATTCAGCGCGACTGCCGATCGCCTCGATGCGAAGTGGCCCGAGGGCAACTTCCTGCATTCCCTGAGTGCCGGGCGTTTGAGCGGAACGGTTCTGCCACAGCGGCATTTCGGCAGAACGTACAGTGGTGATGAGTTGAGCGCGGTCACCGGTCAACTGACTCTGCGTTATCCCACGGCAGGGTCGCATGCGATTGTGCCGGAGGCTGCCTCGGGGAAATCGAGGGTGGGTTTCAATCGCCTCGGCATTTCGAGAATGGATGTGCGGTTTGGTGAGCCCGATGCTCCGGGTGGAGCGAAACTTGTCGATACGGAAGCCGCGTTTTATCCGAACGGCCCGGCAGGTGTCCCGCGCGCCTTGCTTTACTCCGGCCGTCTGAATCTCCCGCATTGGCCAGAGTTTCTGCTGGATCGGGCGATTATCGATTTCCCCGCAGGGTGCGCCCACATCACTGGCATGCGCATCCGCGACAAGCTTCCGGAACTCAATAGCGATGCACTGGTCGGTTGGGCTGAGATCAGCGGCGAATTCCAATACGATTCGGGAGGATCTTCGGAACTCCAGCTCGTGCTGGATGGTTTTGAAATCCAATCGTTGCTCGGGGAGGAAGTCGGACGGTTTTTCAGTGGACGTGTGGATACCCGCGCGGGTGGGGACGCCGGCTTGGTTCGCATTTCGAAAGAAGACGGCCTGCAGATGCGTGCGGAACTCGTCGGCAGTCCGGTTTCCGAATTCACGTTCCGCCATTTTCCCTTTCTCGGGTTCATCTCCCGCGCCGTCGACGACCGGTGGTTCATGAATCCGGTGTTCGACGATGGACCGACGATGGTGTTCGTTCGCGATTCCGGGGATACGCTCGTGGAGGAAATCCATTTCGTCTCGCGCCGCCGCATGTCAATTCGCGGTGCGTTTTCGATCGACTCGGATAACGCGATTCAGGGCGAGATTGAAGTCGGCCTCTCGCCCACCGTGGTCGATTCCGCGATCGCCCGACGTCTGGACGGGATGTTCTCGGCCGAGCGCGACGGATTCCGCTGGATCAAGCTGGAGCTCGGCGGCACCACCCAGCTGCCGACAGACAATTTCAACGCCCAATTCATCGAGGCTCCATTGCCGGAAATCGAGATCCCTCAGTTCCAGCCTCCGCCACGTCCACCGGAGCCGGAACAGGAGATCACCCCCGAGCCACCTCGCCGCACAAGGCCGCCAACCGTCCTTCCACTTTTGGATTTGGATGACGATTGAATGAGCCTGGGAGCGCCTCTGTTTCTGCGCGATCCATCCGTCACGCTGCCTGGACTACGCATCATCGGTGGCATCGGCTTTATCGCCAGACGGAATGCTTATCGGCTCGATTTTTCCCAATTTCGATGATTTCGGATGTAGGCCGTCCTGAAATCGCCTGCCTGTTGATCTGGAGTGTTGGTTCCTCCATATCGTCGAGCATCAGCACCGGCAACCGACTCCGGATACCTTTGATGGCGGGCTGGGAGGGAAACCCTGCGACATGCTGGGCCGGTGCGGTTGGGCTTCCGGTTTCCGCAATGCTTTTGCACAGGTTATTCACAAGACGGGTGCGGTGGCGAATTTTTCCGGCCTTGCAACATCATTCACACGCGCGCGACGCGCGAAAATGATCCATTTTAAATTGTGAATTGATCGGAATATTTGTGAGTAACTATGAGTTATATTTATCACAACTCGTTGACTTTAAATTATTTACAATGATAAATCTTTTGTATGAATCGATTGGTTGAATCAATCGATCTTTCGATTGCATGCGTGCTTCGGCCTCCTTGTGAATGATTCATCGGGCTCTCGAAAATCTCGCCATGAATGGGTCGCTGAACAGGAGATCCCCACGGGAGTGAAATTTCCCCCAAGTTATTCACAGCGCTTTTCAGATTGGCTCTGTGTCTTCATGGTTGGCGTGTGCCGCTTCCTATTGACGACATTGCCGACGCGCTCCGCGACTCCATCCGACCGGAAATTTCACGTGCTCGCGTGTTGCTCAAGGCCCCGACAGGATCGGGGAAATCCACCGCCGTTCCGAGCATCGTCGCCGATGCGTTGGGGCAGGGGATGGTCGTGGTGATTGAGCCTCGCCGGATGGCCGCCCGTCTACTCGCCGGATGGGTCGCGAGGCTCCGCAGTGCCCGGCTTGGCGAGGAGGTTGGCTACGCGGTGCGGTTCGATTCCCGCTACCGCCACGATTCGCTCATCGTTTTCGTGACGGATGGCGTCTTCCAGCGCTGGATTCAGGATGATCCCGGGCTGTCCGGAGTATCTGCCGTGGTTTTCGACGAGTTCCACGAGCGCAGGTTGGCGATGGATGTGGCGCTGGGGCGCTGTCTCGACCTTCAGGACGGCAGTCGCCCGGATTTGCGGGTGATCGTGATGTCGGCGACCTTGGAGACCGCAGGGCTCGGCGGATTTCTCGATCCGGTCGTCTCGCTAGAGACCGGTGGGCGTTCATATCCGGTCGACATTCTTCATCGTGCCCCGGCGGCCGCCATCCCGCATCGCGGTGGCGGCCCTCCCCGTGAGACTCCGGTATGGGAGCGCATGGTTGATATTTGCCGTGAGGCCGTGGCCATGCCGGACCCGGGCGATGTCCTGATGTTTCTCCCCGGCAACCATGAGATCCGCCGCACGATTTCCCTTCTGGAGGCACAAAGCTTCGCCAAGGGGTTCGACATTCATGCCCTTCACGGATCGTTGCCACCCGAGGCTCAGGAACGGGCGATTTTGCCTGGTCCGCGGCCGAAAATCATCGTCGCCACGAACGTCGCAGAGACCTCGCTGACGATCGAGGGGGTTCGCACAGTGATCGATTCCGGCCTCGCCCGCGTTGCGGTCTTCGACGTGCGGCGGGGCATTAACACCCTACACATCCGGAAAATCTCGCGCGCTGCCGCCGAGCAGCGCGCGGGTCGTGCCGGACGCACCGCGCCGGGGCGGGCGTTCCGTCTTTAGAGTCAGGCCGATCATGCCAAGCGTGAGGCATTTGAAACCCCGGAAGTGCACCGCATCGATCTCGCGGATGCCGTGTTGTCATTGAAAGCCGCGGGGATTGTTGACGTCGTCGGCTTTCGCTGGTTCACACCACCCACGGTGGATGGGCTCGCACGTGCCGAAGCGCAGCTTCACGACCTCGGAGCCACCGATGCGCATGGAGCCCTCACGGCGGCAGGGCGGCGCATGGCCGCGCTGCCGCTCGAACCGCGAGCCGCACGTCTCATGCTGGCGGGTGCGGATCACGATTGCGCGTCTGAAGCCGCCTTTATCGCCGCCGCCATTGAGGGGGAGGAGTTGTTTGTCGGCGGGAAATCCGGAAGCAAACGCGAGGACTTCCAGCAAGCTGGCGACCTTAGTGATTTCGCGGCCGATTGGCGGGCATTCGACGCCGCATGTGCCGTCGGCTTCGACGTCGGACGTTGCCAGAACTTCGGCGTCAGCGCCGGCGCCGCCCGTGAAAGGGCCAAGGCGTTCGAGCGACTCGCCGCGCTTGCGAAAAAAGCCGGGTTCCCATGGCATCCCCCGGATTTCACCGCGCGTGGGGATGGCGTTGCCCATGCGATGCTCGCGGCGTTTTCCGATCACCTCGCCATTCGCCTGAACCAAGGCACCCTCGCCTGCCGGATGACGGGCAACCGCAAGGGCCGCCTCGATGAGACCTCATGCGCGAAATCCGCGTCCGCATTCGTTGCAGCCGAGATCACCGAGGTGCAGGCGCGCGAAGTTGTCACCCACTTGCGCCGCGCCACTGTGATTGATCCCGCGTGGCTTGAAGCGGTGTTTCCGGAGGATCTGCATCGCCACGATGGTGCGGCCTGGGACGAGGTGCGGCGACGCGTCGTCCGCCGCCGTGAAACCCGGTTCCGCGACCTTGGAATCGAATCGTTCGAGAGCGATCAGAACGTCCCGCCCGATGCCGCGGCTGAACTGCTTGCCGCGCGGGTCCTTTCCGGTGAGCTCGTGTTGAAAAACTGGAATCACGAAGTCGACCAGTGGACGTCGCGGCTTGTCCTGTTAGGCGAATGGATGCCGGAGCTCGGCATGCCCGGGTGGGGAGCCGATGACCAGGCCGCTGCGATTGCCCAGATCTGCCATGGCGCTGTCAGTTACAAGGAAATCAAGGAGGCGCCGGTGTGGCCGGTGCTCCGTGAGTGGCTCAATGCGGCCCAGCGCCATGCCCTCGACCACTACTGCCCCGAGCGCATCGCCCTGCCCGGAAGCCACAACGCCCGCACCGCGCGCATCACCTACGAAGCCGGTAAACCGCCGTGGTTTGCCGCCCGCGTTGCCGATCTCTTCGGCATGTGGAAAACCCCGGCCATTGCCGATGGACGCGTCCCGCTGCTCGTCCACATCCTCACGCCCGGGCAAAAATCGTGGCAAATGACGCGCGACCTCGAGAGCTTCTGGGCCAGCGGTTACTTTCAAATGAAAAAGGAACTCGCCGGCCGCTATCCCCGGCACCCGTGGCCAGAAGATCCGAAAGCCCGTTGATCGGGATCAGGCGGTAGCGATCGCCTTGAGCGAGCCGGCAAGGCTGTAGTCGGTTTCGAGGTGTGGATTTATCATGACCTTAAAAACGGATTTTCCTTCGCCTCGGCCTCGACGGTCGTCTCCGGTCCGTGGCCGGGGAGGACGCGGGTGGAGGGAGGGAGCGTGAGAAGGTGGCGGCGAATGCCTTCTAACAAGGTCTCGGTGTCGCCGCCGGGGAGGTCGGTGCGGCCGATGGAGCCTTGAAACAGAGCATCGCCCGCGAAGACGAGGTTGTGAGCGGGGAGATGGAACGTCAGCGAGTCGCTAGCGTGGCCGGGGACGTGGGCGACGGAAAATTCGAGTCCGCAGAGGCTGAGCGGTTCGCCGGGTTGGATCAGGTGATCGACGGTGAATGGTTCGACGCTCAGCGGCATGCCCCACTCGCGGGCGGGTTTTTCGAGCGTGAGATCCTGCGAGTAGGCGGCGAATGCGTGGATCGGGACGCCCTGGTGCTGCAGGGCGGCCACATCGAGCACGTGGTCGTAGTGTTGGTGGGTGAGCAGCACGGCGTCGATGCGGACGCCGCGTTGAGCAAGCCATCCGGCGATGCCTTCGGGCGCGTCCACCAGCAGGTTGCCGTCCGCCGTTTCCAGCAGCCAGCCGTTCGTTTGGGCGAATCCGCCGGTGAAGACGCGGAGTTTCATCACTTGTGTAGAATCTTTGGCACGCGCGGGGCGCGGATGCGGTGGGATTCGGGCATGCCGTCGCCAAGCAGCGGGCGGCAGTAGTTCATGAAGTCATCAGTCACGCCATTGCCGGCTTCATTGATGAAGTTGTCGGGCATGTGGCGGGTTTTGCCGGCGACCTTTTCGAGCGGCACGAGGTCGTAATCGACCGAGTAGTTGAGCACCGGACGGCGGATCACGACGGAGCCATCGACGTTGTCCCACATTGCGTATTGCACCGCTTTTTCGCCGACTTCGCGGGCCTCGCGGGCGTCGCGTTCGGAGCGGCAGCCCATGAAACAGCGCTGAAGGTAACCGAACGTGTCGGAGCGCACACGCTTGATGCCGAGACCTTTTTTGATCTCGTTGGAAAGCAGGTCGCCGAGGGCACCGGTGCCGGAGAGCTGAAGGTTGCCGTGGGCGTCGCGCTCTTCGCCCATCAGGCTGGCGATCATCGCGGTGCCGTTTTTATCGGAGATGCCTTCCGAGACGGCGATGGTGCAGAGGCCGAATTTCTTGTAGGTGGCTTCGACGTCGGCGAGGAACTTGTCCATTTCAAAGGCGCGCTCCGGCACGTAAACGAGGTGCGGACCGTCGTCGAAATACTTCTGTGCGAGCGCGGACGATGCGGTGAGGAATCCGGCGTGGCGGCCCATCACGACGCCGATGTAAACGCCGCGCAGCGCACGGTTGTCGAGGTTCACGCCGCCGAATGCCTGGGCGACGTAGCGTGCTGCGGAGCCGAAGCCCGGGCAGTGGTCGTTCTCCATCAGATCGTTGTCGATCGTCTTGGGAATGTGGATCGCGCGGAGCTCGTAGTTGGCGGCTTCTGCCTGCTCGTTGACGATGCGGACGGTGTCGGACGAATCGTTTCCTCCGACGTAAAAGAAATACCGGATATCGTGGGCCTGCATCACCTTGAACATGCGGGCGCAGTATTCCTCATCGGGCTTGTCGCGGGTGGAAAGGAGACCGGACGATGGCGTCTCGGCAACTTGTTCGAGGTTGTGGGTGGTTTCCCGGGTGAGATCGACGAAATCCTCATCGATGATGCCGCGCACGCCGTGGACGGCACCATAAATGGACGTGACCTGGCTGAACTTGCGTGCTTCGAGGGCGACGCCGACGATGCTCTGGTTGATGACCGGGGTGGGGCCGCCTCCTTGGGCGACGAGAACTTTTCCTTCAAGACGACTCATGGCGGCGCGAGTCTCGATAATCCTCCCTCCGTGGCAAGTCCCGATGTGCACGGAATTTCGCTTGGTTCGCGGGGCCGGGGGTTTTAGCGTGGGCGCCATGAAATGCGTTGTCATTGGCTGTGGAAAGATGGGAACCGCCCTCGTCGGCGGAGCGATTCGTGCGGGCGCGTTGTCCGCCGAACAGGTGACCGGATGCGATCCATACCCCGCCGCCGCAGCAGCATTCGCCGAAACCACGGGTGCGAAAACCATCAGCGACGCGGCATTCGCCGTGGCGGATGCGGATGCGATTCTGCTCTGTGTGAAGCCGCACGATGCCGCGAACGTGATTGCCTCGCTGGCGGCGAAAGACTCGGAAAGCAAGTTGCTCATCTCCGTGGTGGCAGGAGTTTCCCTGGCCGCACTTGAGGCCGCCGCCCCGGCATCGTGGCGCGTGATCCGCTCGATGCCGAACACTCCGGCGCTGGTCGGCAAGGGTGCCACCGCGTTCTGCCGTGGCGGCCATGCTTCCGATGCGGACGCGGTATTTGCGATGGAGCTTTTCTCATCGGTGGGGCTCGCCATCGAGGTGCCCGAGCGCCTGATGAACGCGGTGACCGGCCTATCCGGCAGCGGCCCGGCTTATGGGTTCCTCTGCATCGAGGCGCTTGCTGATGGTGGCGTGGCAGCCGGGCTTCCCCGGGATCATGCGATGAAACTGGCGGCTCAAACCTTGCTCGGCGCCGCCGCCATGGTTGGCGAGACGGGAATGCACCCGGGCGCGCTCAAGGACGCCGTGGCTTCACCCGGGGGAACCACCATTGCTGGCATTGAGGCACTCGAAAACGGCGGCCTGCGCGCCGCATTGATCTCGGCGGTGACGGCTGCCGCAAAGCGCGCCGGCGAGTTGGGCGGGCAGTGACCGCAGTCCATGCGTATGGTGGAAACATCCCACCTCATTGGCTGCAATTTCCAAACGCGTTGCCCCTTGATTGGGGATTTCCCACCATATCAGCCTCGCTAGCCCGTGTGATAATCCGCGATGGGCGAACTACGCTGCGAAGCTTTCGCCGCACGAGCAGGTGACGATGGCGTTCGGGTTGCTCACTTTGAAGCCGCCTTGCTGGAGGTCGTCGGAGAATTCGAGTTCGCTGCCGCTGACGAAGAGCGCGCTTTTCGGGTCGATCACGACGTTCACGCCGTTACTTGGCACCATGATGTCGCGGTCGCGCGGTCCATCGACGAGGTCCATCTTGTATTGCAGCCCGGAACATCCGCCACCGATCACGGCGATGCGGAGCGCACCATCGGGGCGGCCCTGGCGCTCCAATAAACCGCGCAGGTGAGCTGAGGCGTTGTCGAGCACCTTGATGAGCTTCTCGTTGCCGACGCGGTAGTTGATGGTGGCGGTGGTCATCTCTTGATGGATTGCGGCATCCCGGGTGATCGGCGCTCTCTTAACCACTAAGTCACTGAGAACCACTGGGTTCACTGATTGTTTTCTTTCAGTTCCCTCAGTGGTTCCCAGTGCTTCAGTGGTGAACCGGGTTGTCCGTTCTGATGACGATAATATCTTTTTTTAAATCACGCATAGCTGCGGATCGAGGGCTTGGCGACTTCGTATTCGAGCGGCTCTTTGTGGAGCGCCGGTGGGGCATCGCCTTTGTATTCCCAGCACGAGACGTGGAGGAATTTATCGTCGTGGCGCTTGGCCTCGCCGGGCTGGGTCTTGCCGGCCTGGACTTCGGGGTCGGCCTGGGTGAACTGGTGTTCGGCGCGGAAGTGGCCACCGCAGGATTCCTCGCGGTCGAGGGCGTCATAGCACATGAGCTCCCCGAATTCGAGGAAGTCGGCGACGCGTCCGGCTTTTTCGAGTTCCATGTTGGCGTTCTCTCCGGTGCCTGGAATGCGGACGTTGTTCCAGAACTCCTCGCGGATCTGGGGGATCTTGGCGATGGCTTCCTTGAGGCCATCGGCGGAGCGTTCCATGCCGCATTTGTCCCACATGGTGAGACCGAGTTCGCGGTGGAACGAATCGACGGTGCGCTTGCCGTTGACGTTGAGGAGCTTGTTGATGCGCTCTCGGGTTTCCTCTTCGGTCTGGCGGAATGCCTCGTGGCTGGTGGTGATGGAGCCGGGCGTCTGCGTCGCCAGGTAGTTGGCGATGGTGGTGGGGATGACGAAGTAGCCGTCGGCAAGTCCCTGCATGAGGGCGGAGGCACCGAGGCGGTTGGCTCCGTGGTCGGAGAAGTTCGCTTCGCCGAGGACGTGGAGGCCGGGGACGTTCGACATCAGGTTGTAGTCCACCCACAGGCCGCCCATGGTGTAATGGACGGCGGGATAGATCATCATCGGCAGCTTGTAGGGATCTTCGCCGACGATTTTCTCATACATCTGGAAGAGGTTGCCGTAGCGGGCGCGAATGGTGTCCTCGCCAAGGCGCTTGGTGGAATCGCGGAAATCAAGGTAGACCCCGAGCCCGGTGGGCGCGATACCGAGGCCGGCGTCGCACACTTCCTTGGCGGCGCGCGACGAGATGTCGCGCGGCGAAAGGTTGCCGAAGGATGGGTATTTGCGTTCGAGATAGTAGTCGCGCTCGTCTTCGGGGACGTCGTTCGGATTCATCTCCTTCTTGCGGAGCTTGGCGGCGACTTCGGGCGATTTCGGCACCCAGATGCGGCCGTCGTTGCGGAGCGACTCGGACATCAGGGTGAGCTTCGATTGGTAATCGCCGGACACCGGGATGCAGGTCGGGTGAATCTGGGTGAAGCACGGGTTGGCGAACAGGGCACCACGGCGGGCGGCACGCCAGGCAGCGGTGACGTTGCACCCCATGGCGTTGGTGGAAAGGAAGAACACGTTGCCGTATCCACCGGTGGCAAGGCAGACAGCGTCGGCGGCGTGGGTGGAGATTTCCCCGGTGGCGAGGTCGCGCACGATGATGCCCTTGGCGTGGCCATCGACGAGGACGAGGTCGAGCATCTCGGTGCGGGCATACATTTTCACGCCACCTCGGTGGATTTCCTTCTCCAGTGCTTGGTAGCAGCCGATCAGGAGCTGTTGGCCGGTCTGGCCGCGGGCGTAGAACGTGCGGGAGACCTGCGCGCCGCCGAACGAACGGTTGTCGAGCAGACCGCCGTATTCACGGGCGAATGGCACACCCTGAGCGACGCATTGGTCGATGATCGAGTTGGAGACTTCGGCAAGACGGTGGACGTTGGCTTCTCGGGCGCGGAAGTCGCCGCCTTTGACGGTGTCATAAAAGAGTCGATGGATGGAGTCGCCGTCGTTGCGGTAGTTTTTCGCGGCGTTGATGCCACCCTGTGCGGCGATCGAATGTGCACGCCGCGGGCTGTCCTGGTAACAGAAACATTTCACTTGGTAGCCGAGCTCGGCGAGCGAGGCGGCTGCGGCACCACCGGCAAGCCCCGAGCCCACGACGATGACGCTGAACTTGCGCTTGTTCGCCGGGTTGATGAGCTTGGAATCCATTTTGTGCTTCGACCATTTTTGATCGAGCGGGCCGGAAGGGATTTTGCTGTCGAGGACGATGGACATGGCGGTATGGTGGAAATGGGTTGGGGTTTAGCGGCCGAATCCAAACACTTGGATGGCGATCGGGATGGAGATGAAGCCGAGGAAAATCACCGCGGTGTAGCCTTTTGCAAACGTGTCAATGAGCCCGGCGGATTTTTTCGAGCGCCAGCCGAGCGTCTGGAAGATCGACTGGATGCCGTGGGTGAGGTGGGAGGCGAGCAGCGTCATCGCGATCAGGTAGAAGAGCGTGGCCGGCCACCAGGAAAAGCCGTCGATCACCATTTTCCATGCGTGGTGCACTTCCTTGCCATCGAGCACGTAGGTGTAGAGCTCGGGATTGTTGTATTCATTCGCGACGCGCGCGGTGAAGTGGAGGATGTGATAGATGACGAAGGCGATGATGGTAAGCCCCGAGAGGATCATGATGCGGGACGAGCCCGTCGCCTGGATGGTGGCCTTGTGCTCGTATTGCTTGCGCGCCGCGCGGTTCTGCCTGGTGAGCGAGATGGTGGCGATGATGTGCAGGGCGAAGGCACCTAACAGGACAAGCCGCGCCGCCCATACGCCTCCGCCGTTGAGCATGTGATGGAGTTGGTATGCGTATGCGTTGAAAGCGTCCGGGCCGACGTAAATCAGCATGTTTCCGGCGAGGTGACCGGCGAGGAAAACCACCAGGAAGGCGCCGGTGAGGGCAACGACAAGCTTTTTACCAATGGAGGACGACCAGGTTGCGGAGAGGCTGCGGGTAAGTGCGTTCATGGAGCATGGGGATGGGAAAAAATCCCTCGGCGCTGAAATAAGAGCGGCTTTGGAAGTTTTCAAGAACAAGCGAACAAGAATCCGCATTTCCTGCAGCAGGACGGATTGGCGGGTGATCGTCGGCGCCGCGTGTATTTTTCCAGATTGGCCTGAATGCTGCTTTCTAAGGGGCTGTATGTTTGAGGGTTATGATCCCGATGGGTTTTATGATGAAATGTTCGCCAAGGACGGCAAGGTCCGTGGGCAGTGCCAGCCGCTGATCCAGCGGTTCACCAGCCTTGATGAAGGGGGCTTCCGCGAGCGCATGGCGATCGCGGAGCTCTATTTCCTGCGCCAGGGCATCACCTTCAATGTTTATCACGACGATCGCGGCAGTGAGCGGATTTTCCCGTTCGACCCGATCCCCCGGGTGATTCCGGCCGACGAGTGGGAAACGATCGAGTCGGGCCTGGTGCAGCGCATCACGGCCCTGAATTTGTTTCTACACGATGTTTATCACGACCAGCGAATCATTGCGGACGGTGTGGTGCCGCGCCAATACATTGAGGGGGCGAAGCACTATCGGCCGGAGTTGCGCGGGTTCGACGTGGCCGGGGACATTTACATCCACATTTGCGGCAGCGACTTGATCCGGGGTGGAGACGGGATTTATCGCGTGCTGGAGGACAACGGCCGCTGCCCGTCGGGAGCCTCCTACCTGTTGGAAAACCGCAACGCCTTGAAGCGGGCGTTCCCCGGGGTGTTCGAAGCGATGGAAATCCGGCCGGTGGACAGCTACCCGCGCGACCTGCTCGACATGCTCCACTACGTCGCGCCGGATCGCGAGGGCGAGCCGGTGTGCGTGCTGCTCACGCCCGGCTGCTTCAATAGCGCATACTTCGAACACTGCTACCTCGCCCGCGAAATGGGCATCGAAATTGTGGAAGGGCGAGATCTCGTGGTGGTGGACGATTTCGTCTACATGCGCACGATCCACGGATTGGTGCGGGTCGATGTGATCTATCGCCGGATCGATGATGATTTCCTCGACCCCTTGGTTTTCCGTGAGGATTCCGCGCTCGGCGTGCCAGGGCTGATGCGGGCCTACCGCGCCGGGCATGTGTCGCTGGCCAATGCAGTGGGCACCGGCGTGGCGGACGACAAGGTGATCTACCGCTTCGTGCCCGACATCATCCGATATTATCTCGGGCAGGAGCCGATTCTGCCGAACGTGGAAACCTACCTTGCTTCGGAGCCGGAGGATTTGAAATACATTCTCGATCATCTTCCCGAACTGGTCGTGAAGGCGGCGAATGAATCGGGCGGATATGGGATGCTCATGGGACCGAGCGCTAGCAAGGCGCAGATCGCCGCATTCCGGGAGCAAATCCTCGCCGATCCCCGCAACTACATCGCCCAACCGGTGATCGACCTGTCCCGCGCCCCGACATGGTGCGACGACGAGGTGGGGGGACGTCATGTCGATCTCCGTCCCTACATCATCTCCGGCGAGGACGTGAAAATCGTCCCCGGTGGTCTCACCCGCGTGGCTTTGACCAAGGGGTCGCTCGTGGTGAATTCCTCCCAAGGTGGCGGCAGCAAGGACACCTGGGTGCTGACGGACTGATCATTTCGCCAATCATTTCAACCAACATGCTTTCCCGAGTCGCCAATACACTTTACTGGATGGTCCGCTATATTGAACGGGCCGACAATCTCGCGCGCCTGATCGATGTGAACCAACAGCAACTCCTCGACAGCGAACGTCTCGATAGTGAGCGTTTGCGGGAGTTCTGGCGTCCGATCATTCTCTGCACCGGAGACGAGGAGGCTTTTTATCACGCATACGACCATGCCGGGAGCCATGAAGTGGTCCGCTTCCTGACCGACGATCCGGCAAATCCGAACAGCATCGTGTCCTGCATCGCGCTCGCCCGCGAAAACGCCCGCATGGTGAGGGACCAACTGTCCGACGACCTGTGGCAGGAATTGAACGATCTTTATTTGTTTTCCCGCTCCCAGGAAGCGGCGGTCCTTTCGCGGATCGATCCCTCACGGTTTTATCAGAATATCCGCCGGGCGGCGTTCACCATCCATGGCATCGCCACTTCAACCATGCGACGCAGCCAGGGTTGGGAGTTCATGGACCTTGGCCGCCAACTTGAAAGGGCCGATAAAACCACGCGATTCCTCGATATTTCCAGTTACCTTTCGCCCGAGCGGGATTTGCCGGAAACCGCCGCAAACAAGGCGGCCGCGCTGCACTGGACGGCGATTCTTCGCTCGTGCGGCGCGATCGGGGCGTTCCGTGCCTCGCGCCTCGGCTTCACGCCGCGCGAGGTGATTGGATTCCTCGTTTTTTCCGGGGATTTTCCGAGGTCGGTGCGATACTGCGTGGACCGTATCGACACCAGCCTCCATCGCGTCTCCGGAACACCCCGTGGTTCCTATTCCAATGCCGCAGAACGGATCAGTGGCAAACTCCTCGCCAACCTCAATTTCGGATCTCCAGACGATGTTTTTGAAACCGGCCTTCACGAATATCTCGACCATATGCAAACGCTTTTCAATAAGATCGGCGACGAAATCTTCGATACCTACGTGCTCATGCCCGATAAAATCCTGCCACATCCATCCGGCTTCTCAGAGCCCGCGTTCGCAAGTCACGCGTCAACCCATGCGGAGGCTCAGATGCAGCAGCAACAATGATTGCCAGCGCATCACGAAGCATCAAACCGGCATGAAGCTCGACGTCACGCATCGCACGGCATTTCACTACAGCGGCCGCGTGCGCGAAAGTGAAAACACGCTGCATCTGGAGCCCCGGGATTTCCGGACCCAACGCACGCTGCGCTCGCTGATCCGCGTCGTCCCCGCAACGCGGTTGCTCTGCTTTCAAGACCTTTTCCAGAACGTCACCCATCAATTCGAACTGCCACAGCCCCATGATCGGTTGGTTGTGGAAAGCCGCATCCGCGTGGAAACCACCGTAATCGAACTTTCCCCCGAGGCACTCCAAGTGAAATACCCGGAAGCCATCAGGCATTGGGCTACGGAGGAAACCTGGCAGTTCCTGCAGGAAAGCAGGCATGTTTCCAAGCACCCGGATATTTGGCGGGCCGCACTCGAGCGCATCGAGGACCATCCGTGCATCCACGACCAGGCGCTCGCGATCATGGACTGGATCCACCGCGAATTCACCTACGCGCCCGGATCGACCGATGTCGATACCCACTTGGAGCAGGCTTTCGCCCAGCGGCGTGGGGTCTGCCAGGATTACGCGCATGTGATGATCGGCATGTGCCGCTCGATCGGCATCCCCGCCCGCTATGTTTCGGGCTACCTTTACAACGGCCCCAGGGATCACCTTATCGGCAATCAAGCGTCGCATGCTTGGGTCGAAATCCATTTACCTCATGCCGGTTGGGTCGGGTATGACCCGACAAACAACACCGTCGCCGACGAGCGATTTGTGAAAATCGCGGTGGGGCGGGATTATCAGGACGTATCACCGATCCAGGGCAGTTACATGGGTAGCGCACATTGCAGGCTTGAGGTGCGGGTCAAGGTCGAGCGCATTTATTAATCCGGCATTTAAATACTAGCGATTTCTTATGCTGCATACGCAACACACGGATGCCTAAAGAGACTTTGA
>JBLRWN010000023.1:0-41443 GCA_047921195.1 Luteolibacter sp.
TCAAAGTCTCTTTAGGCATCCGTGTGTTGCGTATGCAGCATAAGAAATCGCTAGTATTTAAATGCCGGATTAATAAGCGAGAAGCTTTTGTTTCTAGACTATCTCTAGACGAGCAATCCGGCTTTCGGAGTAGTAGCATTATTGGCCACGGATTGTTTCATAGAGAGACATGGGATCATGAATCAGGACTTACAATCACAGCAACTGAATCACTACCTGCAAGGAATAACTACGTATTCGGGCTCGACGATATCTTCACTCCTGTGGTGCAAGACAATCGTGTGCAAGAATCCATAAGAGAATCATTCGACTTCTTTGTTGTCGCTAAGGGCAACAGAGTGATTTACAAATCATGGGATGGAGAACAAGCCGCATCATCCAACCACTAGAAGCCGCTGTGTTGGCGATGTTTTACCGTAGTATGAACCCTAACCCCGTGATCCACTTCCGCCCCCGCTTCTAGTGGTGGATGTGCTTTACGTTGCCAAAAAAATCTCTTGCGCCCGTGCGTCATTGGCGTATGATCGGGCTCATAGATGATTTTCTATGAGACTGACGTTTTCACAGCCAGAATTGTCGAGTTCATCGACGATGAGTCCTATTCGGCATTGCAAGCCGTTCTCATCGCCGATCCGGAAGCTGGCGATCTCATCCCCAAGACAAGAGGACTCCGCAAGATACGGTGGATGGGAAGTGGACGCGGCAAGCGTGGCGGCATACGGGTTATTTACTACCTGGTGTGCCAAGACGAGATTTTCATGCTTTACGTCTACCCCAAGAATCGTGAGTCGGATTTGAGCCCCCGCCATTTGCAGATGCTGAGAGAACTTGTTGAACAACACTTGGAACCATGAACGAGAATGATTTTGATTTACTGTGTGAGAGCATCCGTCAGGCGGGTGAGATCCGCCGCGGTGTGCGCAAGCCTTCACGCACAATTGTAATTGAGGATCCCGATCCCAAGGCGATCCGCGAGCGTCTGGGGCTTTCACAGTCCCGATTTGCGTCGATCATCGGCGTGAGTGTTCGAACGCTGCAGAATTGGGAGCAAGGGCGTCGAGAGCCAGAAGGCCCTGCGAAGGCACTACTTCGTGTCGTGGATCGAGAGCCACAGGCGGTATTACACGCACTCCACGCCAGCTAAAACCAGAAGGCCAACAAGACGCTTCGTGCAACCCGCTACCAGCCGTCGTGTTGGCGGCGTCCATCCTGATTTGAACCTTCACCCCCAGTTCGTCTTCCGCCCAAGCTGGTAGCGGTTGCACGAGCTCCACGTTGCTAACAATTTAAAATCCAAAACCAAAATCAAAACAATGTTATTAATGTTATTAGCACTTACTTTTACGGCAGGGATCGTGGCATATTATATTTATCCACGCTTCCCAAATACGATGAGAGTCACGACCTCAATACTGCTTTTACTCTGTGTGGGGGCATTTTTAACCATGGTGATTCGATTTGGTCCTGGAACTACAATGTGGGATACTTGGCCCCTAGTCTGTATGATGGTATTTTCAGGTATTCTATTCGTCTCAAGTGCGCTTGGTTCGCTAATTGGTTGCTTAACCGCGCGCCAACAAAAATGAGAACAAGAAGCCCAACAAACCGCTTTGTGCAACCCGCCACCAGACACTGTGTTTGCGAAGATTTTTTTAGAGGATGAACCCTAACCCCAAGAGAGCCTTCCCCACTCGTTTCTTTCCGTTCCCCAAAAAATGCACAAGTTGCGACATGGATCAGACGGTGTAGATTTTCTCGTAGTATTCGGCGGCCATGCGGTCGGCGTCGAAGAAGGGGACGACGTCGTTCATTGATTGGAGGACGAGCTTTCCCCAGCCTTTCGGATCGTCGTAATAAAGCGGGAGGACTTTTTCCTTCATGACCTTGTAGAAGCCGAGCGTGTCTTGGCGGTCGCGATCTTCCGGGGAGAGGGCGCGGTCGGCCTCGGGGATGATGAATGAGTTTTCACCGTCCTTGGCGAATTCGCAGACCCAGCCATCGTAGGTGGAGAGGTTGATGGACGCGTTCATTGCGGCGGTCATGCCGGACGTGCCGGAGGCCTCGCGGGTGACGACGGGGTTGTTGAGCCAGACATCGGAGCCGTTCTTGAGGTAGCGGGAAAGCTCGAGTTCGTAGCCGACGAGCACCGTGGCGTTCGGGAAGTCCTTGGTGAGTGAAATGAGGTGGTTGAACGTTTCGATGGCGCCGTAATCGAAGGGGAACGGCTTGCCCGCCCAGATAATTTGTATGGGTTGCTCGTTGTTGTTGAGCAGTTCGCGGAACATGCGGATGTCGCGGGTGATGAGGTCCGGCCTTTTGTAACCAGCAAAACGGCGTGCCCATACGAGGGTGAGCGTGTCGGGATTGAAGAGTTTGCCGGTCTGGTCGGCGACGACTCGGAACAAGCGCTCCTTGAGCTCGCGTTTGCGATGCTGGAGTTCCTCGATATCGCCACGTTGGCGGGCGTGCTCGAGGCCGTGGTCGGCCCAGTATTTTTTGTTCTGGGCGTTGGTGATGTGGGTGATCGGGCAGACCTCGGGGAAGCTTTCCCACATGTGGCGTGAGACTTCGCCGTGGAGTTTCGACACGCCGTTGGCGATGCGGGCGAGGCGCAGGGCGGCAAGGGAGTGGTTGAAGACGTCGCCTTCGATGCCGGTGATTTCACGGACTTCGTCTTCCGGGATGGAGCCGAAGAACGAGAAGTCGCGCAGCAGGTTGAAGTCGTGTTTCTCGTTGCCTGCTTCCTCGGGCGTGTGGGTGGTGAAGACGAGGCGCTTTTTCACCTCATCGAGGCTGTGGTGTTTTTCGTAGAGATGGAATGCGGCGGAGAGGCCGTGGGCCTCGTTGAGGTGCCAGACTTCGGGGTCGATACCGAGTTCATCGAGCAGTCTGGCGCCACCTGCGCCGAGGATGATGTATTGTGCGATGCGGCGGAGGTGGTCCTGATCGTAGAGGCGGTGGGTGATGGCCCGCGAGAGCGCGTCGTTTTCCTCGATGTCGGTGGTGAGGAAGAACATTGGAACGGTGCCGAAGACATCGCCAGGCAGAAACATCGCCTTGACCCAGACCGGGTGTCCGTGCACCGGAACGGTGAAGCGGATGCCGGTATCCTGGAGGAAGGCGTATTCTTTTTTGCGGAACTGCACGGCGAGCTCGCGGTCTTCGCCGCGGGCCTGATTGTAGTATCCGTATGTCCAGAGGATGCCGATGCCGCAGAGGTTTTGCTGCAGATCGGCGGCGGAACGCATGTGGGAGCCGGCGAGGAATCCCAGTCCACCCGAGTAGACCTTGAAACTTTGGTCGATCGCGAATTCACAAGAGAAATAGACGGCGCTTTTCGCGAACTTCGGATTGATCTCGTATTTGTGGGAAAATGGAGCGGGGAGGAATGACTTGGGCATGGAGTGGTGTGTTGGTGATGGTCCTTCGGCCGCGGCAGCGTGATTCGTGCCAGCCGTGAGGGCGAGCGATTTTTTTCCAACAATTTTCACAATCGGCGGCGATAAGAAATTTCACTCCGCCGTGATGAATCGCAGCAGGTCGGCCCGCATTTTTTCCAGATCGGGTGGGTTGAGGTAGAACATGTGACCGCTTGCGTATTCGACGATTTCGATATTGGCGGCCGCGCTTTTTTGCAGGCCTGGAAGGTGGCGGATCGAGTGGAGGATGCCGTCGGGCGGGGTGGCGAGATCGGTGTGGGCGGCCATCACGAGCACGCGGAGGTGCGGGTTGTCGCGGATCGCCCGGGCGAGGCGGTCGCCCACGTTGACGATGCGGTTGTTCGAGTTCCATTCCCATGGGTGGACCTTGCCGGTGAGGATTTCGTAATTGCGGTGATCATCCCAGCCGAGTTCGCGGGTCAAAAAGTCGAGCATCGCAGTGGAGAAGGCCCCATGAATGAGTGAATAAGACGGGTCGTAATCCGCGGCTCGGGAGGCCGGGTCGGTCGTTTCCCAGGCGACCCGCGCGTCGAAACGCCCGAGTGTGAGGCCTTGCTCGCGGAGAAGTTCGCGGCGGAACACCCATGGGGTGACGCGGAGCCTGTGTTCCGCCCACACGCTGGCGGGCAGTCCGCTGGCATGCGCAAGGCGTTCCGCCATGGCATGCAATTCGGCTTTCGGAAGGTCCGAGCCTTTGAGGAGCGCGACCGCATAGTCGCCAGACGCCAGTGCGCGCGCCGCCGCGACGACTTCATCGGTGGAGCCTTCGATTTTTCCATGATGTCGTGCGGTGGCCGCGAAGGCGGGCAGGAAGACCTGGTAGGAGAGGTCGCTTCCGGGCGATTCGACGATGGTGCGGAAATCGAGCAGGGATGAGAGCAGGATGGTTCCGTTCAGATTCATGCCGAAGCGCGTTTGCAGGCTTTGGGAGAGGCCGGCGACGCGGATGCCGCCGTAGGATTCGCCTAACAAGAACTTCGGAGATGCCCAGCGCTGGTTCTCGGTGATCCAGCGGCGGACGAAATCCCCCATCGAGTCGATATCGCCTTCCAGGCCATGGAAGTCGTCTTTTTTTCCGGCTTCCTCTTCGACGCGGCTGAGACCTGTGGAGACGGGATCGACGAATACGAGATCGCAGACATCAAGAATGGATTGGGGGTTTTCACGCAACCGGACCGGTGGAACTGGTGCGGTGGTGCCATCGCCCGGAAGCTCGATCCGCTGCGGGCCGACGCCGCCGAGGTGCAGCCATACCGAGGAGGATCCCGGGCCGCCGTTGAAACAGAACATGACCGGGCGGGATGTGGCGTCTTCGATATCCTTGCGGATGTAGCTGATATGGAAAATCGACGCCCGGGGTTTGCCAGCGTCGGTTTTCAAAATCGTCTCGGCGGCGGTGACGCGGTATGGCACGCTGGTCCCGGCGATCATCACGGAGGCATCGCGGAAGACGGGTTCGCGGGGCGTGTCCCGGGATGGCGGGGCGGGGGTGTCGTTTGTTTTTTCCGCCATGATGGGGTGTGCGAGCAAGGCGGCGATGGCGATTGGCAGGTAATGGATCCGCATGTGCGCAAGCTGGCGATGAAAGCCGCCTCCCACAACCCAAAATGAGCCGCAAGACAGTTCAATATTTCGGGCGTTGATTCGTTTGGGTTGCACGGAGCGGCGAATGCGCGATGCTCCGCGCGACATGAATGCCGAAACGATCAAAAATGCGCTGAGGGAAGTGAAGTATCCGGGATTTTCCCGTGACATCGTTTCATTCGGACTGGTCAAGGAGGTCACCTGCGAGGCTGGGGCGACCCGAGTGGTGATCGAAGTGGCAACCAAGGATGCCAGGGTGCCTGAGGAAATTTTTCGCGGTTGTCACGATGTGCTCGATGGCCTGCCAGGTGTGGGCACCGTGCAGGTCGACGTCCGCGTCCAGGAACCGCAAGCGCAATCCGGGGCGGCGGGAGTCGGGAAATCATCGATTCCCGGTGTCGCTCACATCATCGCGGTGGCATCCGGCAAGGGTGGGGTGGGGAAATCAACCGTGGCATCGAACCTGGCGGTGGCGCTCGCCAGGACGGGTGTCCGCGTCGGGATTTGCGATTGCGATCTTTACGGCCCTTCGATGGCGATGATGTTCGGCTCCAATGAGCGCCCGATGGCCAACGAGCAGGACGAGATTATCCCGATCGAGGCCCACGGCCTCAAGGTGATGTCGATGGGTTTTCTGTTGGAAGATCGCTCGCCGGTGATTGTCCGTGGCCCGATGGCCACGCGCTATACCCAGCAGTTTCTCCGTCAGGTCGCGTGGGGTGAGCTGGATTATCTGATTCTCGATCTGCCGCCGGGCACCGGAGACATTCAGCTCACGATCGTTCAAACCGTCCGTGTGGATGGAGCGGTGATTGTGACGACGCCGCAGGAAGTGGCGTTGATCGACGCGCGCAAGGCCGTATCCATGTTCGCCAAGGTGAACGTTCCGATTCTCGGGTTAATCGAAAACATGTCGTGGTTTGAAGGCGATGACGGCAAGCGTTATCCGATTTTCGGCTCCGGTGGTGGCGTCCGCGAGGCGGCGGCGATGAACGTCCCGCTGCTTGGCCAGATCCCGATCGACATGCCGACCCGGGAGGGTGGGGATTCCGGACGGCCTGTCGCGCTTGGCGACGGCTCGGAAAACAAGGTGGCCGCGGCTTTTCACGCAACAGCAGCCGCGTTGCGTGCGAAATTGGAAAAAAGCTGATCCTGCTTTTCATCTGATCCGGATTTCATCAAATTACCACGCATGGCCAAGCTGGAGGAAATTGTCGTTTTTTTGGATTCGTACTTGGATCGCGAATCGGTACACGACTACCCCGGGGCCGTGAACGGCCTGCAGGTTGAGAATTCCGGCATGATCACCCGGGTGGTTGCGGCGGTGGATGCCTCATTGGCGGTGATCGAAGAAGCCGCATCCGTGTCTGGAACCTTGCTGGTGGTGCATCATGGGATGTTCTGGCAGGGCGTGCAGACGATCACCGGGCCTGTGCGCCGCAAAATCAAGGCCGCGCTCGATGGCGACCTTGCGCTTTACTCCTCCCACCTGCCCCTCGATGCGCACTGGGAATGCGGCAACAACATCCTGCTCGCAAAGGCGCTCGGGCTGCGGGAAATAGAGCCCCTGCCATTGGATAAAAAATCAGGAGCGTCCTTGGGCTTGATCGGTTCCTGGCATGGCAAGCGCCCGGACTTTCTCAAGACGGTAGCCGTGGCGGTCGGGACGCCGGTGCACCACTGCCCGGGCGGGCCGGAACAAATCGCTCGAGTCGCGGTCATGACCGGTGGCGCCGGCTCCGAGGTGGCCGCGATGTCGGCTGTCGGCGCGGATACTTTCGTCACCGGAGAGGGGCCGCATTGGTCTTACGGCCTCGCCGAAGAACTGGGGATGAATTTGATTTACGCCGGACATTACGCGACGGAGACCTTTGGCGTCCGCGCACTTGCTGCCCGCATCGCTGCGGAGTTCGGCTTGGCATCAGGCTTTATTGACCGTCCGTCCGGCCTTTGAAGTGGTTTTTGTGGCGATTTGGTTGCCGGGAGTATTTCAGAAATCCGTAAAAAAAGCTTGATGGGCTGGCCACATAGGTGATTTTTTAGTGTCGTGACGCGGGCATAGCTTAGTGGTAAAGCGCTATCCTTCCAAGTTAGACATGCGGGTTCGATTCCCGCTGCCCGCTCCAGCCGCTATTTCAATTCACACCAAGCCAGCTTATGAAAAACCTGAATATCTGCCTTATCGTCTTGGTTTGCCTCTTTTGCCTTCCGGTGACCGCATTTGGAAATGCGGAGAAAATTGCCGCCGGAGTGCAATCCAGAATTGAGGCCAATCCAGAACAAACCGTCGCGATTGTGAGAGCGCAAGTGACCGCGACGCCGACCTACGCGGCTTTGATCGTGCGGGTCGCCATTGAAACATCCGAAGCGGACGAAGAGCTGCTTCTGGCAATCATTGAGGCCGCGATTGAGGCCGCTCCCGACATGGCAGAAGATATTATCCGCGCAGCGATCGCCGCAGCGCCGGATGCTGTCGCTGCGATCCAAGCACTGGTTGACCGACTTGGGCTGTCCATCGATGTGCAATCCATTGCTGACATTCTGGCACAAGGTGATCCTCTTGATCCCGCTGGTGGTGCGCAGGGTTTGTCCAGTGGTGCGTTGAATGATGGGGATACGGATGCAAGCGAGTTATTCGACATGTTCAGTAGTGGCGGACAGGGTTTCTTCAACTTCAGCCCGCCGGTCACTCCTCCCGTCGAAACTCCTGTCAATCCATAACGACCGATTGCCACTTCTTCGGAAATTTTCGCCAATCATGCTCTCAAAAACCGAATTATCACTAAAACCAAACTTCATTATGGTCACCCAAAAATCACTGCTTGTTTCCGCTTTCCTCGGAGTTCAGTTGACAATCCTGCAGACTCTCCTTGCCGGCACGTCCTCGGTCGTGCGGAATGAAGGCCTTTACAATCTTGGCGAGGAATTCCTCGAATCGGTTCCGATCAAGTGGACGGTTGGAACCAGCTTGATCTATGATGACAATGTCCGAGCCGGTCAGGTTGGAGCTACTGGCAAAGACGACTCACTTGCATTGAATCCTTACGTCGGTGCGAGCTGGATCAATGTGACGCCGCAAACCACGATCGATGTGTTTGGTCGCTTGGGTATGATCTATTATTTGGATGCTCCAACCGGGATGGATGATGAATTTGCGCAATCCCGCCTTGGAGTCAATGTGACCCATCGTTTCAGTGAGCGCCTGCGCTGGGTGAGCCGGAACTTCATTTCATACGAGCTCGAGCCGGACTACGCGTATGGTTTTGCAAATTCCCGAGAATCGGCGGAAACATTGTATTGGACGACGTCTCAGTCCCTCGGTTTCCGTTGGACCGAACGTTTTGCAACCTACACCGGTATTTCCCTCACCGAAGTCGATACTGCTGATTCCAGAAACAACGACCGGTTCACCGTCGGTTTCAGCAATCAGTTCCGCTACCAGATTTATCCTCAAACGGTTGGCACCCTGGACTACCGCTACAATGACGTGACCGGTAGGGGCGTGGCCCGTGATTCGACCGAGCATTTCGTTCTGCTTGGTGTGGAGCATCGCTTCACCCCGAACAGCATCGGATTCGTCCGCGCAGGTTTCCAACATCGCGATGTCTCAAGCGGCAGCGACCATACGCAGCCGTCGATGGAGCTTGGCCTTACAACCCGCTTGAACGAGCAACTTCGTGTGCGCGTGTTCAGCCGTTACAGCATGGAATACAATGACACGGTGCGCACCACCGGCACCGGAGATTTGGTTGAATACGATCGTAGGGATACATTCCGTCTCGGCTTTGATGTCGATTATACCCTCTCTCCGAAGCTTTCCCTCAATTCCTCGGTGTCCTACATCAATACAGGCTATGCCGATGGCGTTGCGATCAGCCCCCCGGGGCCGCCGCCAGGTTCCGCGGATGAGGAGTTGATCCAGCTCACGCTCGGACTCGCGTATCGCTTTACGGACAATCTTTTGGGCAGCGTTGGTTACACCTACACGGATTCGAGCTCGGATCTTCAAGGCCGGGATTACGAACGCACCCGAGTGAGTCTCGGGATCCAGGCGGAATTCTGATGAATTCAGCAACCCGCATTTATCATGTAAATGCAGGTTGTATTTGACGTAGTGTTCCCGCAATGCGATCCATTGCGGGAATTCTAGTCTAAAAATCATCATCTTTTCCCTTATTTTCAAAAACCATGCAGCCACCCAACTCGAATCTAGGCGAAGCCGCACTTCATGCGATGGACTACTGGCAGGTCGTGAAGAACCGCTACGGCGTGATTCTGTTGACGTTGCTCTTGGTTTTCATGACGGCCTCGGTCATTACCTACGTCAGCCCGAAGCGCTTCGAAAGTTTTGCCACGATTGAGATCAAGCCGCCGACGCCTCAGATGACGCCCCTTGGCCCCGGAGTTGCTCAGGCATCCGGTGCCGGGCACGTTGGATCGCAATTTTTCGGCACGGAGTTTGAGAAAATCAAGAGCCGCAACGCCTTGTTGAAAGCGGTGGATGGCCTTGACTTGGTGACTCGCTGGGGGGTGGACCGGGAAGTCGGGTACCAGATATTGCGAGGTATCGTCCGAACCCAGAACGTTCGGGGCACGGATTTGATCCAGATCCGGGTGCGCCACCAGAATCGTGAGGATGCTCGGGATGTGGCCTTGGAAGTCGCGCGCGCCTACAGTGCCTATCGTGCCGAGATTGAAGGCCGCACGGCGAATGCGCTTCTCAACGAGCTGCGCAGGACAGTTCGCGATCAGGAAGAACAGGTTGAGGAGCGGCGCAAGGCGCTTGCAACCATCGTGCGGACCAAGGGCATCATTTACTCCGGTGAGGATTCGTTTTACCGCGGAGCCGGTCTGGACGAGGATTTAGGGGCCAGGACCGCTTTGTCGACGTTCCATCAACTGGAGCAGGAAAAAGTGCAACTGGAGAGCCAGATCGAGAGTTTGCTCAACTACGACGCCGAACATCTCATGGTCTACGCCGCGGGGTTGAATCTCCCGGACAATATTGTGAAATCCCTTTACCCGCAGTATCTGGACCTTCAATTGCAGATTGACACACTGATTACCAACGGCCTTGGCGAGCGCCATCCGACCGTGATGGCCCACCGCGAGCGGCTTCAGGGATTATGGCGCCAGTTGAATGAGGGCGTCGTCAGCTTACGTGCCACCTTGCGTGCCCAGCTCGATCTTGCAACCGACCGTCTCGCCCGCGTCGAAAACATGAAGGATGAAACGCGCGACCAAGCCATCCAGCGCGGACTGGATGCTCAGGATTACGTCGAGGCGAAAAAAGCATTTGAGACCGATCAGGCCCTGTTGCAAGAGATTCGGCTCAAGCTCATTGGGGAGACGATCACCGAGCGGATGCCCCAGGAAAGCATCATCATGCACGATGAGCCGGTGATTTCGGAAAGCCCGGTAAGCCCGAATGTGAAATTGAACCTGATTCTTGGCGCCGCGGTCGGCTTGGTTTTCGGAGTGGGTATCGCCTTCCTGCTCGAATACCTCGACACCTCCGTGAAGAGCCTGGAAGACGTCGAGCTTTACCTCCAGGTGCCCGTGCTGGCCGTGATTCCGAAAGATGTCGGCATCCTCCACAAACAAAGCGGCATGAGCCCGGACGCCGAAGCATACCGGATCCTGCGGACCAACATCGAATTCAACCGCAAGAACCCCGAGGACAACGCCATTACCGTGGTCTCCGGTGGTGCCGGTGAGGGTAAATCGACGACGATGGTCAATCTGGCTTACGTTTGCGCGCAAGGCGGATACACCACCCTGATGATCGACGCCGACTTGCGCCGCCCCACGGTGCATACGTTCTTTGATATCAACAACTCGGTGGGTCTGACCAACTATCTGACGACCGAGTTGATGCTTGAGGATGTGATTCTCCAGACGCCGGTGGACAACCTGTATTTCATGCCGTCCGGCATCCTGCCTTCCGATGCGGCCGGCATTCTCAACTCGCGCCGGATGTCCGAACTCATCGCGGATGTGAAACAGCGTTTCGATCTGATCCTGATCGACTCTCCGCCGATTCTTGGAGTGAGCGACGCGTCGGTGCTGGCCAGCGAGGTGGACCTGACCATGATCGTTGTTCAACACCGTAAGCTGCCGCGCCACATGCTGATGCGGGTGAAGCAGGCGGTGGAAAATGTCGGTGGCTCGGTGATCGGCGTCGTCCTTAACAACGTCGATGTGCGCAGCGACAGCCAATACCAATACTACACCAGCTACTACACCTACTACGCCCGTGCCGACAGCCAGTCTCATAAAAACCATCAAGCGCCATCCGTCGCCCAGACTGCCACCCAATCGCAGCCCGCTGCGCCCGGCAAATCGGGAGACGATCTATTCTGATGAACCTGAAGGGTGGTTTTTTCGTTGAATAATCCTCCATCCGAGTAACGCTAATATCCTTATGAACGCTAAAACCATTCTCTGCATCGCCGCTGTTGCGATTTCATGGGTTTTCCCGGTTTCCGGACAAACCATTCAGTCCAATCAGGCAATCACGATCACGGTCCAGGGGGTTCCCGATACGGATCGCAGCATGATCAATAACACGTATCCGGTCGCACAAAACGGAACGATTAACATGCCCCATATCGGTCAAGTCCGTGCGGGTGGCCTGTTGCCCGAACAGCTTGCCGCAAGCCTTCAATCGCAATATCGGAACGCCCAGATTTTCACGAATCCTACGTTCCAGGTCATTGCCACGAGCAGCGACACCCTGGTGAACCAGGTTGTGTATGTGGGTGGCTATGTCCGGAGCACTGGTGCCAAGCCGTTCACCAACGGCCTGACGCTCTATCAAGCGCTGCAATCGGCTGGTGGGGCGAATGAATTCGGGAGCATCCGACGGGTGACGCTCTATCGCGACGGGGTGGCCCGCCGATTCGACCTGCGCACTGAGGAAGCCATGCATTATCCCCTGCGTCCGAACGATACGATTGAAGTTCCCCAGAAAAACTGGTGGGGGCGTTGAACCCGAACGAGGCCGCTTCGGTACCGGGAAGCGCCATATACGATGATGAAGCGGCATTTACCACTCATTGCCCTTCCGGGACTTCTTCTGGCATCATCATGGATGGTCGGGCTTTGTGCTGCGGATGATGCGCCGGATTCTCCCCTGATTCCTGATCCGCTGCTTCTGGATCTCAAATCCGATGAGTTCAAGATTCGTGAGGAGGCCCAGAAAGCGTTGCTCGAATGGTGTAGGCAAGACCCCGGCGTCCGTGCAAGGCAGGCGCTGGATCAGGCGCGAAATGCGCCGGATCCCGAGATCCGCCAGCGCAGCCACAATGTCCTACATGCCTTGGCGATGGACGAATATCTGAAGGCTGGCGAGGGGTTTATCGGCATCCAGATGAATGCGATCCGGGCCGAAGTCCCGGGAGAGGGGAACGAGGCAAGGGAGGTGATCGTGATTACACGCGTGCTGCGGGATACTCCCGCACGTGAGGCGGGCCTGCGCGTCGGCGACATGATTGCTTCGGTAAACGGCAAAAATCTCGCCGCACAAGATGCGTTGGAATCGTTTCAGAATACGATCCGCGCCCTCCAACCAGGAACCCCGGCCAAGTTCGGAGTGATCCGTGATGGCGAGCTGATGGTGGTGGAATTGACGCTTGGCAGGCGTCCTCCCGAGCAACAGGCGAGGTTTTTCGGTCAGGCCATGCCGGATTTGAATGATCTTGCAAAGCGCGAGCAGGAGCGATTTTTCAAGGAGTGGTTGGAAAATCTGGAAAATTAACATCCCCGGCATCGTTATTAGGACATGCGGTTCCCATTCAATCCGATCCGGGATGCGGCGGTGCAGAGCCGCGATGGACGCTGCATTTCTCCGATTTGGGCATCGACACCCGCGCGTTCGATGGCATGTTGAACTCCTCGCGAAAAACGCAACCCTTTTCAAAAAACATCACCTTCGAATTCATGAGATTTTCTTGGTTACGAAATGTCGCCGCTTCCGGCCTGATCCTGGCAACCTCGAATGGCGCGTGCGCACAGCAGGCCGATTTCAACAAGGTCGGCTCGCAAATGGCGATCATGCTGCAGAACAGCCACTTTGCGCGGCTGCCATACGATGCCGAGTTGGGCCGGCGCTTTTTGAGCGACTACCTGAGCGATCTCGACAACCAGCGGCTCTACTTCACTCAGGCCGATGTTGAGGATTTCGAGGCGAAATATGCCGACAAGTTGCACCAGTTGCTGGTTCGCGGCAATGCGATGGCGCCGGCGGTGGAAATTTACGAACTGTTCCGCCAACGCGTTGCCGAGCGTGTCGCCTACACCGAGGCGCTGTTGGAAAAAAACGCGTTTGATTTCGAGACGGATCAGACCTTCGACCTGACCCGCAAGGATGCCTCATGGCCGGTCGATGCGGCCGAAGCCCGTCGCCTGTGGCAACTACAGACTCAAGGCGACATGCTGTCCGAAACCCTTCGCCGGGAGACCATCACCCGCCTTGCCGCCGAACAGGGCAAGGCCGATCCGGGTGTGAAAGACCGCTCGCCGCGGGAGAAGATTTCGCTGCGATACCAGCGGTTTCTCAACACCATCAATGATGCCGACGAAGAGGAGATCGCGAATTATTTCCTGAGCTCGATCGCGCGCGCCTACGACCCGCATACCGATTACATGAGCGCGCGCGAAATGAGCCGCTTTAAAGATGGCATGCGCAACGAACTCGTCGGCATTGGCGCGTTGCTTCAGGGCGAGGAGGATGGAGCCACCAAGATCATGGGAATCGTGGTCGGCGGCCCTGCGGATCGTGAGGGATCGCTCAAGCTCAACGACCGCATCATCGCCGTGGACAGCCTCAACACTGGCGAGCCGGAAGACATGGTCGATATCATGTTCATGCGCATTGATCGCGTCGTCGATTTGATCCGGGGCAAGGAGGGCACCCGCGTCGGCCTCAAGGTCGAGCCCGCCTCCGGCGCGCCCGGGGAAACCCGCCTGATCGTGATCGACCGCGGGAAAGTGGAAATGAAGGACGAACAGGCACGCGGGGATATCATTGAAAAGAAAACCGATGTCGGCGAAGTCCGCCGCATCGGCGTGATCACCCTGCCTTCATTCTACGCCGACTTTGACGAAGGCCGGGTCCTCAGCTCGGTGGACGTCGAGCGGATCCTGACGCGTTTTGTTGAGGAAAACATCAGCGGCCTTGTGCTCGATCTCCGGGGGAACGGCGGCGGGTCGCTTGAGGAAGTGCGGCGGATGACCGGATTTTTCATTCCACGCGGCCCTGTGGTGCAGGTGAAAAACACCATCGGGCAGGTCCAGGTGAAGGAGACCGATGCCGCCAAGCCGATTTACGATGGGCCCATGGTCGTGATCACCGACAAAACCAGCGCCTCTGCAAGTGAGATTCTGGCTGGCGCACTGCAGGACTACAACCGCGCCGTGATCATCGGTGAATCCTCGACGTTCGGCAAAGGCACGGTCCAACAGCCGATGGACATCGGACGGATGTTGCCGTTGTTTTCCGCGCGTGATCGGGCCGGTTTCCTGAAGGTGACGATCCAGAAGTTCTACCGCCCGTCCGGCTCTTCGACCCAGAAGGAGGGAGTGGTTCCGGATATCGTCCTGCCCAGCATCACTGACGCGCTCGACATCGGCGAAGCCAGCCTGAAAAACCCGCTGGCGCATGACCGCATCAGCCCGGCAGCGGGATTCCGCCAGATGAATGCCGATCATTTGTTCCTTCCCCGGCTCAAGGAACTCAGCCAGGAGCGCGTTCGCAAGGATCAGGATTTCAAATACGTGATCGAGGACGTGCTGCGCAACAAGGAGCGGATCGAGCGCAACCAGATCTCGCTCAACATCGCGACCCGCAAGGCGGAGCTCGAGGAGGTCGATGCGATGCAAAAAAAACGCAATGCCGAGCGCCGCGAGCGCTTCGGAAAAGTGGCCGAGCGAGACGCCGGGTTGTTCAAATTTTTCCGCCTGACCCTCGACGACCTGGCCACGGGTGAGGATCTCAAGCAGATCGATCCAACCGATGAATCCGGTGACAACATGCGCCGGGCTACGGACGAGACCGCCGAGCTCGATGATACGCCGGAATGGCCCTCCCGCATGGATCCGATGAAGCGCGAGGCAATCACGGTTCTCAGCGATCTTGTCGACATCACCGAGAACGCGCGCATGGCCGGCATGCTGAATCGCCAAGCGGATTCACCATAAACCGCCGCTTTCCGCCATGTCGGATCTTCAAGAGAATCTTGCCTCCATTCGCCGGAAAATGGCGTCCGCATGCCGCGATGCAGGACGGGTGCCGGGCGATGTGGAACTGGTCGCCGTGACCAAGACCTTCCCTGCGGACGCCGTGAGCGAGGCGTACCGCGCAGGTCAGCGGATTTTCGGTGAGAGCCGCCTGCAGGAGGCGTTGCCGAAGATGGAATTGCTGCCAGGCGATATTCAATGGCACTTCATCGGGCGCGTGCAGCGCAACAAGCTCCGCAAGATCCTTGCGGTGTTCGATTTCGTGCACGGGATCGATTCGGCGGATCTTGCTGAAGCCGCGGATCGGATTGCCGGTGAGCTCGGATTGTTTCCGAAGGTGTTCCTTCAGGTCAACATCGCGAACGAGGAGACCAAAGGCGGATTCACGCCATCCGCCCTTGAGGATGCGATGCCCGCATTGCTTGCACTGCCTCGATTGGAGATTCAGGGGCTGATGGCGATTCCTCCGCCCGCGGATACCCCGGACGACGCCCGGAAATGGTTTTCGGCGTTGAGGGATTTGCGGGATCGTCTTGAGGTCGCGAACGGCGTCCGCTTGCCAGGCTTGAGCATGGGGATGAGCGACGACTTCGAAGCCGCGATCGCCGAAGGTGCCACTCTGGTCCGTGTTGGATCCGCAATATTTGGAAACCGGTCAGCCAATCCATGATGCACACCCAGTCCGAAGACGAACGCTGGATGACCATCGCGATGGAGCAGGCCGCCATGGGGATAGGTCGCACCGCTCCGAATCCGCCAGTTGGCGCGGTCGTCACCCGGGCGGGCGAAATGCTTGGAAAAGGGTGGCACCGCGCGGCAGGCCAACCGCATGCCGAGCGCGAGGCAATTGGCGATGCCGTCGCCCGCCATGGTGCGGAAGCACTGCGCGGGGCATGCATTTATGTGACCCTCGAGCCGTGCTCGACGCATGGGCGCACCCCGCCATGCACCGATGGCATCGTGGAAGCGGGAATCACGCGTGTCGTCTATGCCTGCCGCGATGAAAATCCGGCGCATCAAGGCCGCGCCGACGCGGTGTTGGCCAGTGCCGGGGTGGAAGTTGTATCCGGCGTGTTGGAAGCCGACGCGCGCTCTCAACTGCGACCGTTTTTCAAAGTCCGCCGATCCGGCTTGCCATGGGTGATCTGGAAAACCGCCATGAGCATGGATGGTCGGCTCACCCGCCCGCCCGGTGAGGGGCCATGGCTCACCTGCGAATCCTCAAGGCTCGATGTGCAAAAACTGCGCTCCTCGGTGGATGCCATCCTCACCAGTGGGGAAACCGTGCGTCGCGACCGGCCGGCCCTCACGATCCGGGTGCCGGAATTGGCTGCCGGCCGGCCGCAACCGTGGCGGGTGGTTTTTTCCGACCATCCCGGCACGCTCCCATGTGACGCGCCGTTGATCCGGGATGCCACCCGCACCCTCATTCGGCCGCGGGGCAATCTCGCCGCCGCCCTCAGATCACTGGTGGATGAGCAGGGCGTTCTCAGCGCGATGATGGAAGCGGGCGGCACTCTTGCCGGGTGTTTCGCCGCGGAGGGGCTCATCGATGAGGTTGTTATTTATCTCGCTCCGATGCTTTGTGGCGGACCTGTGCCGGCGCTTGGTGATCCAGCGCTTCCCGGGCGGATGAGACTGGTCGATCCACAATACACCCTCATCCCCAACAGCCGGGATATCCGACTCCGCGCGTGCGTGGCGAACGCGGCTGAATAATTCCGGTGGATCGCCCGTCCCAGAAGAATGGATTTTCCCTTTTTGAAAATGCGGGGTAAGCTCGTATTCATGAGAATCATTCCGATCTTTCCGCTGGCGCTTCTCATGTGCTTGACGTCGCAACTCGACGCCCAGACAAACCGCAGGTCGCTCTTGGATGATGATCCGAATGTCGTCTATCTCAACACGGTGCTCAAGAAGCCCCTCATGCTGACCGTTGTGAAAGAGGCTCCGGTTTTTTCCGATTACGAGGGCAGGCACAGGCTCGGGACGCTCAGGGCGAATCAGGAGGTCGAGGTCGAGGCGATTACGGACAAGGTCTATCGAGTGCGTGGCCAGGGTCTGCGCGACGGGATCGCCGGTTGGGTGGCGCCATGGGCATTCCGATCGAGCGAACCGGAGTTCGTCGAGATTCTCAAGAAATTCTATCAGCGGGAAATCGCGGTGAAGGCGCTCATTGCGGAAGGGCGGTTGGCGATCGGCATGACCTTCGACGAGGTGCGTCGCTGCAAAGGCGAGCCGAACCAAACCTCGATCCGGAGAACGCAGGAAGGGCAATCGGGAACCTGGGAATACATCGAATATCAGGACGTGAAACATTACACGACGCATATCGACCCGGTCACGCGCCAGGCATACCGGACACTCTCGCACATCACGCGTGAGGAGAGCGGCAAGCTCATCGTCGAGTTTGAAAACGGGCTCGTCACCGCGTTTCAGGAAAACAAGCAGGACAAGCCGGGCAACGTGCGCATCATCGTTCCGCCGATTGTGTTCGGTTGGTGAATTTCCCTGAAATCAACGCCGGCTCATTTCCGACTCGGATTCAAGGTCAAGCGCCAGGCGGATGCGTTCCGCAAGCGCGCCTTGCTTGCATGGCCTTCCATCGAGCTCGATCACACTGCGAACGCCCCGGATTGCGGAGGTGATGAAAATCTCATCCGCCTCGTCCAGAACATCCGGCTCCGCCTCTGTGGTGCGGCATCGGAGGTCGAGCTGTCCGCAGGCCCGGAGCACCCGTTCACGGGTCACCCCATCGCGGCAACCGCATCGTGCGTCCGGGGTCTGAACCACACCGTTTTTCACCCAGAACACATTCGCCGAGGCTCCACCGGCGAGGTTTCCCTCGTGATCGAGCATCAGCGCTTCATCGCCTCCGGCGGCTCGCGCGTGGCGCATGGCCAGCGCATGGAGTGCATAGCTGGTGCATTTGTGGCCGGCAAGCGGGCTTGCCGAATCGATTCGAAATGGGGCCGTCACCAGTCGCACCGGTCGAGCAGCCGCCATTTCGAGCGGGAACGCGATCAGGGTGGTTCGCGATTTTCCACCGAAGCGAAATGGCACCCCGCCGGAGGCAATCTCGCCACTGAGGGTCAGCCGGATCCTTGCGTGTTCAAATCGCTGTTTTTCCAGCAACCCGACGATGCCATCGCGCACCCGCTCGAAATCCGGGAGCTCCAGATCGAAGCAGGAAGCCGATTTTGTCAGGCGGGTGAAATGCGCATCGAGAAACAACGGCACCCCGCTTGCCGCCCGAATCGTCTCGAATACCCCCATGCCACTCAGATAGGACTGGTCATGAATCGGCAGGGTGGGGGCGTCCGCGGGTGAGAAAATTCCATCGATCCACACCAAGGTGGGCGCTATCTGCGGTGAATGGCACGTCGACATTTTCAAGAACCCTAGAGGCGGCATTCCGGATTTCCAACCGCCGAATCCCGAAATCCAATACCAGACCGACGCAGTTGGGAAAATCGGGGTTTTCTTTTTCCTTAGTCGGGTTATGGTTTGCCTCCCGACATGCCCGTTGCCCCAATTCTTGGTCGCGGAACTGTCGGGTTTGTGTGCGATTATGTCTGAAGAACCTCCCAAATCCGATAAGCCTCAGGGCGATCCGCAGGAACCGAAAAAGGGCCCCGGCGACGCCAACGGCGTCAACTGGCGCATGTTCATCCTTCTCAGCCTCGCGATGATGGTGCTGGGATTGGCGATTTTCGGCAAATCAATCAATTCCTCGGTTCACACCCTCAACTATTCCGAATTCCGGATCTTCTGGGATCAGGGAAGAGTCATTACCGACAATCCCAAAGATTTCCCCTTCCGGGTGGTCACTGGAGATTCGGCCCATGATGCCACGATTGAAGGTTTTCTTCGCCCGGAATTGGAAAAATTGCCGAACTCAGAATTGCCGCCGAAGCCATTTTTCGTCCCGATCAATCCAGCGCTCGAAGGCGATGAGTTGCGCTCGGTGCTGGGCGACCGCATGAAGACCAAGGTGGTCGACGAGGCGACCTGGTCGGACCTGCAATCGCCAGAGGTGGATGCAGTTACGTTCGCTGAATTCCGCCGCTCGCTCGCGCTCAAGGAGGTGCTCGTTGACGATCTGATCCATCCGTTGCGCGTCGTCACCCAGCCATCCGGCGGAAACGTCGCCATTATCGGAACACGTGCGGTTGCACGGTGGGAGCACAAGCGCACTGAGGCCGGTGTGGAAATCGCCCCCCTGCAATTCCAAGTTCCGGTCAACATCCTGATCCTTGGCGATGATCTGAAGAAGTTCCAACACACCGGAGCCAGCTACAAACGCAACGTCGATTATCTCCGCGGCGCCTTGTTCACCTTCCTGCCCTTTCTTCTCATCCTCCTTCTGTTGTTTTTCCTCTTCCGCCATCAAATGAAGTCCGCCGGGCGCGGTGCCATGTCTTTTGGGAAATCCAAGGCGCGCCTGCTCACCATGGACCGCAACAAAATCACCTTCAAGGACGTCGCCGGCATCCAAGAAGCCAAAGAGGAACTCTTTGAAATCGTCGACTTCCTCCGCGATCCACGCAAATTCCAGAAGCTCGGTGGCAATATCCCGAAGGGCGTCCTGATGGTCGGGCCTCCGGGAACCGGAAAAACCCTCCTCGCCCGCGCGATTGCCGGCGAGGCTGATGTGCCGTTCTTCTCGATCTCCGGCTCGGATTTCGTCGAAATGTTCGTCGGCGTCGGCGCATCTCGTGTGCGCGACATGTTCGAGCAGGGCAAGAAAAACGCACCCTGTCTGATATTCATCGATGAAATCGATGCCGTGGGCCGCCACCGCGGACATGGCATGGGCGGCGGACACGACGAGCGCGAGCAGACCCTCAACCAACTGCTCGTCGAAATGGACGGCTTCGACACCCAGGAAGGCGTGATCATCATCGCTGCAACCAACCGCCCCGATGTGCTCGATCCAGCCTTGCTCCGCCCCGGGCGATTCGACCGCCAAGTCACCGTCTCCCTGCCCGATGTCAATGGCCGCGAGGAAATCCTCCGCGTCCACGTGAAGAAAATCAAACTCGCCACCGGAGTCGACCTTGCGGTCATCGCCCGTGGCACCCCCGGCTTTTCCGGTGCGGAATTGGCCAACCTCGTCAACGAGGCAGCGCTGCTTGCCGCGCGCAAAGGACAGGCGTCCGTCAATCTCGCCGATATGGAGGAAGCCCGCGACAAGGTCCGCTGGGGTCGCGAGCGTCGCTCGCTTGCGATGTCCGAGAAAGAGCGTGTGGGCACCGCGTGGCACGAAGCGGGCCACGCGTATCTCAACATGGTGCTGCCGCACACCCACCCGCTCCACAAGGTGACTATCATTCCGCGTGGCCCCTATCTTGGCGCGACGATGTATCTGCCAGATGGCGATAAATACTCCACCCAGAAAAAAGAGGCGCTCGCCAACCTCATCGTCACCATGGGTGGGCGGATCGCCGAATCCTTCCACAGCGACGACGTATCAAACGGTGCATCCGGCGACATCCGGCAAGCCACTTCGCTGGCCCGGCACATGGTCTGCGAATGGGGCATGAGCGACCAACTCGGTATGGTTGAATACGGTGAGGGCGACAGCCCCGTCTTCCTCGCGCGCGACATGGCAAAATCCCGCAATTACTCCGAGGAAACCGCACGTGTGATCGATGCGGAAATCAAACGCTTCATCGACGAAGCATTCAAAACCGCCGAGAGGATCCTCACCGAAAACCGCGACAAGGTGGAGCTCATCGCCAAAGCGCTCCTGGAATACGAAACTCTGGACGCTGTGCACCTCCGCGACATCATCGAGCACGGCGAGATGCGCAATCCGCCCAGCCTGCCAAAACCGCCACCAGTCCCGGAAGAGCTGAAAAACAAGCCGGCAAGAAAGAAGGCGGGCGATGAACTTCCAGAAGACCACGGCCCACTGCCCGGGGCAGTCGGCGCACCGGCATGAAATCCATGGGGCCACGGATGATGGTTTTTGCCTCGTAAAACGGAACTCTGAGGAACTAGATTTCCTCAAGAAGACATTGATTCAGCGTTCATTCTCCCCCCGACATGCAAACCGAACAACACGAACAGTTCAACATGAGGCTGAGCAGATGGATTGCCAGCCAGGGATTTTGGTTCCAATTGCGCCACTCGATGGCCAGCTCCGGCACCCGTGGCAGCGTCACCTACCACCTGCTTCGCATGGCGTTCCGCCTGTTCATATTCGTGCTGATTCTGGCTCTGGGGGGACTTTACTACCTGGTGCAACGTACGGATCAAAACGCCTTCCGCATGGGGCTCCGGCAGACCATCAGCGAATCGATTGGCGCCGATCAACTCGCCATGCGAGATGTCAAACGCATTCAGGGCAATCTGGAAATCAGTCGCCTCGCCAGCGAGGGCGGCCCGGGGACGTTCTTCGAATTCTTCGAGATCCGCAATCTTCGTTGCCAGATGGGCCTGCTTGACGGGCTGATGGGAAAATGGGATCCCGGCACCATCAGCATCCACCGCCTCGACATGCAACTTCGTGCGGGCACCGACACACCGGAAGACTCATCGAAAATCGGCGAAATTATATTCCGTGAATTTGAGAATATTCATCTGCAGAACATCGACATCGCCAATGCGAACCTCACCTGGGGTTATTCGGATCGCGCCCGCGGACGCATCGACAACACCAGTATCAAAATCCGGAGGGAAGACGGAAACTGGCGGATCACCTTGAGGGGTGGCGAATTCCACCAAAACTGGCTCAAGGGCCTGCAGGTTGCCGAGATCATCGCGGTCTGCTCGCCGGATGGCATCGTCTTCGAGAAGACCGAATTGCGCCATGGCAGCGGAACCCTCGATTTCGCAGGCCTCCGTGTTTTGGCAGGCGATCGACCGGAAGTTCGTGGCACCGTCAAAATCCGCGGGCTCTCGTTGGAACCCATTCTCCCCGCCGCCGCACGGAATTTCGTCGAAGGGCGATTTTCCAGTGACTTCACCGTCAGTGGATCCACCAACAGCGCCGAGGGCATCTCGTTTGACGGGGTGGTGGTGATGGATGGATCGAGCGTGGTTTCGGTCCGGGACCAAATCCACCTGTTGCGCGCGCTTTCGGTCGTCGATTTCCACAACAATTACCGCCGCCTCGATTTCAATGAAGGATCATTCCGCCTCACCACCAGCGCGGGACAGATGGTGGTGCGCGATATCAAACTCGCGGCCGACGATCTCGCCACCATTGCCGGCGCATTCAAGGCAAGGCCGCCGAGCAACGAGGAGCTCGATGTGATGCTTGCAAGGCAAGGAACATCGCGTGGCAGCGGTCTTTCGGCATACGACGACGATGCTGATGAGCGATTCCTTCTCAACGTCGAAGAGTTGGAGCGCCAGTTCACCTTGCGCCAGGCGGCTAATGCCGCGCGCCGCCTTCAGGATTCCACCATGATGGAAGACGAAGGGCAGATCTTCGACCGCATCGGCATGAACTATGAAGCCCGCATGTTTGCCGAGCAGCAGGCCACCCGCCTCTCGCGCATGCTGGTTTATGAAGGCGAGCTGGCGATGACGGTGCGCGCCAATGCGTTTGATCGCACGGAGACCTTGCAAAAACAATTTCCTCCCAATCCGGAAACCGGGCGCATTCAATTCAATGTGCCGCTTGCCGGGCCGCTGCATGAGCTCACCTTGGCGGAAGCCGAGGCCATCTATGAGATGGGCCGCCGTTAGAAATTCAGCACGCCCGCTCTAGAGTCCGAGGCTGCGGTAAATCTCCCGCGTCGCATGGCTCTTGTTCAGCGTGTAGAGGTGGATGCCGTCGACCCCGCCATCCAGCAGGCCGGAACATTGTTGCGCGGCGTAGTGGATGCCCGCGCGCTCGATGCCCTCCGGATTTTCCCCGGCTCGCTGAAGCGCCTTGACGAGTTTCGCCGGGTAGCGCGCGCCACCTGCCAATTCCGCCATCCGCCGCATGCCCTGGAGGCTCGTCACCGGCATAATGCCCGCGATGATCGGCACCCCGATCCCCGCCAATCGGCAGCGCTCGCGGAAATCAAAAAAATCATGATTGTCGAAAAACAACTGCGTGCAGATGTAATCGGCACCCGCTTCCACCTTGGCCTTGAGAAAATCGAGTTCCGCCATGCGGTTCGGCGTCCCGGGGTGGCCTTCAGGGAATCCCGCGACACCAATGCCGAATCCGCGCGGGTGCGGATGCGCCCCGCTTTCATTGAATTCGCGGATGAACGCCACGAGATCCGCCGCGTGGCGGAAATCTCCCGACGCCCAGTCGTAATCCTCACGGCCGCGCGGTGGGTCGCCACGCAATGCCAGGATGTTCATCACGCCGGCATCGGCATAGCGCCGCAAAATCGCCGCCACCTCGTCGCGCGTGTGCCCGACGCAGGTGAGATGCGGAATCGGCGGGATCGATGTCGTTTCCTTGATTCGAACCACCAGGTCATGTGTCAATTCACGGGTGCCTCCACCGGCACCATAGGTCACCGACACAAAGGATGGCTTCAGCGGCTCCAGCTCGCGAATGGTCTGATACAGCTCCTCCCACGCGGCCTCGGTTCGCGGCGGGAAAAACTCGAAGGAGAGCGATGGGCGGCGTGTCGCAAGAATATCGGTGATGTGCATGGGAACGGTAAAAAATCGGAATTTCGGCAACCCGCGGCAGAACGGGGTGTTTTATCCTCGTCGGCCACCGGTTGGTGCGCCACCAATGAAACCACTCTGGCCATGAAAACAATCACTGTTTCCCGCATTCTCGCAGGTTGTTTGTTTGCTCCGATCGCGATCCACGCCCAATCCGAGCCGCGGCCGCCACGTGGTGAGCGCCCTTCTTTCGAGGCAATGTGGAAAAAATACGATGCCGATGGCGATGGATTCCTTTCCATCGACGAGTTCAAATCGATGCCGCGGATTTCCCGCCTCCCCGAGGATCAGCCATTGCGGATCTTCAACCGTCTCGATAAAAACCAGGATGGAAAAATCAGCCGGGAAGAACTCCGACAGATGCGCCAAGCGCATCCGGGCGAACGCCCGGCCCGTGGCATGCGACGCCTGATGGAGCTCGATGCCGATGGCAGTGGCGGCGTCAGCCTTGAGGAATTCCGTGCCGCTGAAATGTTTGCCAAACTCCCGCCCGAACGCGTCGAAGCATTGTTCCGGCGCCTCGATGCCGATGGTGATGGCCAAATCACTCCGAAAGATCGCCCCGAACTCCCCCCCATGTTCCACCAAGGCCAGCGGGGAGAGCGGCCGAATACACATCGCCGCCTCTTTCAGCAGCTCGATCCTGAGAAATCCGGCAGCCTCGATTTCGATCAATTCCGCAAGCTCCGTGGCATTTCGGCCATGGACGAGGACGAGCAGGAAAAGTGGTTCCTGCGCCTCGATGCCAACGGCGACCGGAAACTCAGCTTCGAGGAGTTCTCCCAGGCTCCGCTCGCCGAACTCATGCCGCCGCCACGACGTGGTGGTGATGGCCGCCGCCGCGGGCGGCCCGAAGAACCAGCGTCCCCACCTGCCGAGTGATGTGAAAATCCCCCATCGACATGCGCGCCCGATGGCACGCATGCGCTTGCGTAACACTCAAGCCCCGCGCTTGAGCAGCTCTTCTTCCTCTTCGTGGGAGTGGATTTGCAACTGCACCTTGCAGCCGTCGGCGTCGGCGATGGCCTTGAGCATGTTGCGAATCGCCGCGATTGTGAACCCATTGCGCCCGATCAAAACCGCGACATCCTCGCGCGAAAGCACAAGCTTCAGGCGCAGCTGGTTCGGGCCGAGTTCGGCGATCTTGAGTTGCGCGCTCTTCGGATCCTCGATCATGTTGACCGCGATATACTGGAGAAAATTGCGCAGGCGTTCCGTGGTCGTTTGCATGGAGCGACCATGAACGCGGCGGCGGCGCTCCGCAAGCATTCGTGTTGGCGTGCCCGAGCGGAGGCTAGACCCATCCGGGAAGCCCGAGCATTTCCGGAAGTGCCGTGCGCGGACGTGGCGTGAGGATTTCCGGATCTCCCGAAGTGACGAGCACCGTGTGCTCGAAATGCGCGGAGGGCTTGCGGTCGCTGGTGATCACCGTCCAGCCATCGTCAAGAATGCGCACACCGGCAACACCGGCATTCACCATCGGCTCGATCGCAAGCGTCATCCCCGGCGCGAGAATGGGGGATTTGCCATGCGGGCGGAAATTCGGGATCTGCGGCTCTTCGTGAAGTTTTTTCCCAACCCCGTGGCCGACGAATTCCCGCACGACCGTGAAACCAAGCGGCTTCACAAAGGCCTCGACCGATCCGCAGAGATCGGCCAGCCGACGCCCGGCGCGCGCATGCGAAATCGCGCGATAGAGCGACTCCTCGGTGGCCGCCAGCAGTCGCCGCGTCTCCTCAGGAATCTCGCCGCAGGCGATGGTGGTGGCGTTGTCTCCAATAAAGCCGTTTTTCACAATGCCCACGTCGATTTTCACCACATCGCCCGGCATCAGCTTGCGCGTGCCACCGATGCCGTGAACGACTTCCTCATTCACGGAAATGCACGTTTGACCGGGGAATCCGCGGTATCCGAGGAATGCGCTCACGCAGCCATGCTGCCGGATCAATTCGCCCGCGAGCCGGTCGATCTCGCCGGTGGTGCGCCCGGGCACCACTTCGCCAGCAAGCGCCTGCAGGATGGTGGCGGCGACGTTTCCCGCCTCGCGCATGCGTTCGATTTCCTGTGGGGTTTTGATGGGGATGCGGGTGCGGCGTTTCATGCGGTGATCCATGTTTCCGGTCGGAAACGCGACGAGTCAGCCGTGGGTATTGCCGCGTGGCAAGTTCTTTCAGGGAAAGCCGCATCTGGGATTGGGCTCGTGGGGAATCCCGGGATTGCTTCCAGCTGGTTTATTTGAATAATCATCCCGTTTCGCGCCGTAAGGAAATCCAAAGCAACTACCATGAAAAACACACACCCCAATCCGTCCTTGGTCCGCCGCACCTTGCGTGCGGGTTTTTTAGCGTTCGTCATCTGCTGTGGCGCACCTCATGCGCTGGCCGAAACACGCACCTGGACGAGTGCCGATGGTGCCCGCACTTTTGATGGCGAACTGCTGGCGTTCGATCCCGCGACCGGCTCGGTCACAGTGAAGCGGACGGACGGCCAGTCCTTGACGTTCAATCAAACGATACTTTCTCCTGAGGATATCGAATTCCTCGCCGCGCAAGGCGTCAAGGAAGCCCCTCCGGTGGTCAGCGCCCCCACATCCGGTGGGTCGGCACCCGCGCCATCCGGAGCGGTCGTTCCCGCAGGAGCGGGCGGCAATGGCGACGAACCCGCCGATATGTCGAAGCCGGTGCAGGTGTTCATTTTGCTCGGCCAATCGAACATGCTCGGTTTTGGCAAGACTCATGGAAGCGACGCGAAGACGCTTGAGAATGCGGTGAAAGAGCAAGGACTCTATCCGTTTCTCGTCGATGCCGACGGCAACTGGAGAACCCGCAAGGACGTTCGCAATGTTTTTGTGATGGAAAGGGGAGGCATGAATATTCAAGTCAATGATTGGCTCACCATCACCAACAAGAACATCGGCCCGGAAATCGGCATCGGCCACCATCTCGGAAGTCTCTACAAAGAGCCTGTCATGCTTCTCAAAGCCTGCATCGGCAACCGCAGTCTCGGCTGGGACCTGCTCCCCCCGGGAAGCGAGCCGTATGAATTCAACGGCAAAATGGAACCCGGATACCGTGGCACCTCGGACAATCCCAAAGGCGATGGCTCAAAGCCCGCGGCAGGCTGGTATGCCGGCAAGCAGTATGACGATGATATTGGTAATGCCAAAACCGTGCTCGAAGACCTCAAGAATTTCTATCCGGGCGCCAAAGGCTACGAAGTGGCGGGTTTCTTCTGGTGGCAGGGGGATAAAGACTCACGAAATGCGGCACACGCCGAGTTCTATGAGAAAAACCTCGTTCGTTTTATCGAACAACTGCGCGTCGATTTCAATGCGCCAAATGCGAAGTTCGTCATGGCAACCCTCGGCCAGACCAAAAAAGGCGATGGCGGAAATGGAGGCAAGCTTTTGGATGCGAAGATGGCCGTCGATGGCAACAGCGGAAAATATCCCCAATTCAAAGGCAATGTCGCCACGGTTTACAGCAATCCATTGAGCAAGGGCGGCTCATCTGGCGGCCACTACAGCGGGGATGCGAGAACCTACATGAACGTCGGTCTCGGCATGGGCGAGGCGATGGTGGAGCTGCTCACTGGCAAACGCTGAACCAGCGGTTTTTTCTCGCAGGATCATCCTTTCGCACCATGAGCATCCCAAGCCTGCCAGAAGGCGGCGGTGTCTTTGGCGCACGGGACGATCTCCAGAAACGTCGCCTCATCACCTGCGGCATCCGGGTCGTATGAATCGAGATCATCTTGCGTGGCGATCCGGTGGTGGCACATGTTCCAGAGTTTTGCGAATGCCGAAAAATCCGCCTGCTGCGGGTGGATCAGCCAATCCCTTGCCCGGCCGGACATCGAGGAAAGCCGGGGCAGGCGCTCGAAGATGCGGCCACCATGGTTGTTGATCACTGCCAACACGCGGCCTTGCGTTTCGACTTGGCCAAGCAAAGCGGCAGCCGCAGGATCGTAGAGTGCCGTGAGATCGCCGACGACCGCCCATGATCCGCTGATCTCGGCAGTGGCCCCGAGCCAGGTCGAAAGTTGACCGTCGATGCCATTGGCCCCGCGATTGGCGCGGATTTCGGTGCACGGGCGCTCCCATTGTGCGAACAGGTTCCATTCCCGGATGGGCAGGCTGTTGCCAAGAAACACCGGGCCCGATACCGCGGCATATCGCGAAATGGCGCGGATCAATGCCGGTTCGCTGTCGGGATGAGCTTCGAGAAGCTCATCCATGCGGGTGGCGTCGCGGCCATTGTGAATCAGATGATCTCCGAAATCTCCAAGAGGCTCGATCTCGCCGAGCGCGCGCAGCACGCGGTCGATGGGGCCCGTGATGACGCGTGCATCTTTCGCTCCGGCGAATCCTGGCAAACCGTTGCGGGTGATCGAGAAAACATCGACATCCGCCATCGATTCCAGATCGCGCCAAAAGCGGCCGCTCGGACAATCCCCGAGGCGCAAGACTTTCGATGGCGGCTGTCGTCGCAGCAGCCGGTCGCCATCCGGAAGGTGCAGCGCCGCAAGCGCCTCGCGCAGCCCGCTGGTGGCTTCCGCGATCACCGGGACGTCGAGCGCGCGACAGAAATGCCATACTTCCTCACGCTCGGTGGCTTCGAGCCCACCCACCATCACAACAAGACCGCGAACGCCGGGGTCGCGCAGCCAGCGGGCGAGATCGGCGACGTTCGGCTTTTCCCACATCGCCTCAAAGGGGGCGGGGTGGGGGAGGTCCCCCGAAGGCTCTTGCGGAATATCGAGTTCTTCGGGAAGTTCGATGTTGAGATGCAGCGGGCCGCGTCCATGCCAGCGAGTGGTCTCGGTTTCGGCATGGCTGCCGAAAATCCCCGGCTGGAAAATCGTTTGTGGCGATCCGGATCCACGCGCATTTTCCGGTCGGTCGGCGGTGATCGCGACGAGTGGCCTGGCCTGATAGTAGGCTTCGATGATGGCGGGCAGAAGTTCGGCAACGGCGGTGCCGCTGGTGGTGACGACCGCACACGGTGCGCCGGTCTCAATCGTTCGGCCGAGCGCGAAAAACCCCGCTGAGCGTTCCTCGAAGTGGCTCCATACGCGGATCCGTTCCGCTGCCTCGAGGCGGGCGAGAAATTCCAAGATCACCGCGTTGCGGGCACCGCCACAGACCACGAATTCTGTAACGCCGGCGGCGAGGGCCCGGGCGACGGCGTCACTGGCGATTTGCCAAGCGGAGGGTGGGTTGGGCATGGCTGGCTTGGATGGTGGCCGGATCAATAAACATCCCGCAGATAGCGTTTTTGTTTTTTGAGTTCGGCGATGGCTTCTTCGGCGCCCTTGTCGTCGAGCTTGCCATGGGTTTTGGCGATTTCAAGCAACGCGGCATCGACGTCCTTCGCCATGCGGGAAGCATCGCCGCAGACGTAGAACACCGCACCATCCCGCAGCCATTCCCACAACTCGGCACCGTGCTGAAGCATCAGGTGTTGGACGTAGATTTTTTCCCTCTGATCACGCGACCAGGCGACATCGAGCTTGGTGAGCAGCCCGTCGTCGTGCCATGCGGTGAGCTCTTCCTCGTAGAGAAAATCCGTGGCGCGATGCGGATTACCGAAGAACAACCAATTTCTCCCCGCAGCGCCGGTCGCATGTCGTTCTTCAAGAAACGCACGGAATGGGGCGATGCCCGTGCCAGGGCCTACCATGATCACCGGTGTCGACCCGTCCGCCGGAAGGCGGAACGCATTGTTGGTGTGCACATATACGCCGGGGCTCACGCCATCGAGCCGCTCGGCAAGGAACGTCGAACAAATGCCGCCGCGCTGGCGACCATGGGTGTGGTAGCTCACGACGCTCACACACAGGTGGACCTCGTCCGGGTGCGCTTTCGGGCTGGAGGCGATCGAATAGAGGCGCGGCTGTAGCGGACGCAGCACGGATACGAATTCCTCGGAGTCGTTGAAATCCGCAGGGTGATCAATCACCAGGTCGATCACATCACGGCCCCAACAGAAATCATCGTAATGACCGCGGTCGTCGGCTTCCACCAGCGAGCGCAGGAACGGTGAACCGCTGCGTGCCTGCCATTTCTGAATCAGCGGCTTGCTCAGCGTGCCGATGTCGTAGTGGTAGAGCAGGGCGTCGCGCAGCGAAACGTCGGAACCGCCAGGCAGGGTGATCTCGCTGGGCTTGAATGGAAGGTTTGCAAGGATTTCATCGACGACGGCAGCCGGATTCACCGGCATCACGCCGAGGGCATCGCCAACCTCGTATTGCAACCCAGAACCTCCCAGCGTGAGCTCGATGTGGTGGGTGCGCTTGTCTCCGGGGCCATGGAGGTTGAAGTTTTTCAAGACGCCGGCGGCAAATGGATTCTTCTTCGAGTAGCCTGCGTCCCCATCGTCCTCGTCGTCCATGATGGCCAAGGCCCCGACGGCCTCGGCGGGGCCAAGAGCGGCGATCACCGCAGCCGACCATGCGGCGTATGGTCCATCCGGATCGACATCCACATCGACACGCTCGGCAATCCGCGTGGCGCCGAGCTCCGCCAGGCGGCTGTCGATCTCGATGCCGCATTGACAGAAATCCGGGTAGCCGGAATCACCGAGAGCGAGCACGGAAAACCGCACGCCTTCGAGCTTGGGAGCGCCATCCCCCATCAGCCAGCCATGGAATCCCGCGGCGCTGTCAGGGGGTTCGCCGTCGCCATAGGTCGAGACGATGACGAGCAGATTTTTTTCACCGGCAAGACGCGAACAGTCGTAGTCCGCCATGTCGAAACACACCGGCTCGAGGCGCTTTTTCGCAAGTTGTTTGGATAGTTTTCGCGCAAGCCCTGCGGCGGTGCCGGTCTGGGTGCCGTAGAGAATGGTCACGGGCTCGCTCGGCCCACTCGGCGCGTTGGCTGCTTGGTTTCCGGCAATGAGATCGCCAAGAAACGCCGCCAGCCAGGCACGTTGCTCGGGGGTGAAAGGTGCGTTGTCGGGAATCGTAATCGGATTGGCCATGGGCGTCGGTGCCCGGCGCGCGCCGGGCTGCGGAACGTGGTTGCAAGTTTCATCCGTTTCAAGCCCGTTTCCTGCCAAATTTTCGGGAAAATTTCACAAAATTCGGATCTCTACCAACACCTTCGGGATGAAATCCGTTCGGAAAACCATTGCGCGCCGCGCGGGGTCGGGGTTAAGTGGGCGCGAAGATGGATGAACTGGGAAAATTGCCGATCGCCAAAGCCGGACGTCTCGTTTTGATGCTGGCGGCCGTGGTGATTCTGGTGACGGGATTGAAGGCGGCCCAGGGGTTTTTCCTGCCGGTTCTGCTGGCGTTTTTCGTTGCCACGGTCAGTTTTCCCATCACCAACGCACTGCGCAATCGACGGGTGCCGCGGTCCATCGCGGTGCTGCTTACGGTATTGATCGATTTCGCGTTCATCATCGGAGTCATTCTCCTTGGCGTCTCCCTCGTCGGCGACTTGCAGCGGAAATGGGATGAGAAATACGCCGAACAGTTCAGCGAGCAACTCCGGCGTGGGTCCGAAACGCTCGCCATCAAACTCGAGGACATGGGCGTCGAGGATGCGCGGGATAAAATCCGGCTCGCGGTGGAAAACAACATCGCCAACCTGCAGGACATCCGGTTTGAGCGCATCTGGGATGTGAGCACCGGCCTGCTCGGGCAGGTGGTCGGCTTTTTCGGAACCGCTTTCGTGGTCCTGGTCCTGACCATTTTCATGCTCTCGGAAGCCCGGATGTTCGGGCGGCGATTGGAGGCCATCAGCCTCGCACGAGGTCCCGACCTCGCGCGAATGGTCGCCGCGACGCGCGATATCCAGCGCTTCCTCGCCATTAAGACGGCGGTCAGCCTGGTGACCGGCGTGCTGGCGGGCTTCCTCTGCTGGGCGGCTGGCCTCGATTTCTACCTCCTGTGGGGCATTCTCGCATTCGCATTCAATTACATCCCGGTCATCGGTTCGTTGATCGCGGGGGTTCCTCCAATCATTCTTGCGCTTCTCACCGCAGGCATCCCGAACGCCGTGCTGGTGGCCGGTGGCTACCTGTTGATCAACAACTTCCTCGGTGGTTTCATCGAGCCGATGCTCGTCGGCCGCCGCTTCGGTATCTCCACGCTTGTGGTCGTGCTCTCGGTCCTGTTCTGGGGATGGGTCTGGGGTCCCCTCGGTATGTTGCTCGCGGTGCCGCTCACCATGGTGCTCAAAGTCATCCTCGATGGCAGCGACGAGTTCCGCTGGATCGGCGTGGCCATTTCCTCGGAACAACCCGGGCGCTCCGCGGAAATCGAACTCCTCCAGATCACACCGACCCAACCCGGCCTCGAGCCCGCCAGCGCCGAGGCTGACGATGGGCATCCAAAAATTCAGACGGCGGAAGGCACCAAAGCCTGAGCTCGCTCACCTAAATGAAGGCGCATGGCATTCCCGCCGGGAGGTCGCCTTCGCCGTACCGAACGGCCTCATTCGACGAGCGCTTCGGAAACCACTTTCGCGACCTGTGCCGCGAGTTTTTCCGCCCCAGCTCCGGTGAAGTGCACGTCGCCGGGCCCGACAAACAGTTCCGCGGCAAATCCGGCGCTCAAGCCGTGAAGATCGTTGATCACAATACCGTGGCGCGCCATCACACGTGCGGCGATCGCATTGTATTTGATGTCGTCGCCAACGAACCGCCCCACCTCATCTTCGGGCACCAGAGTGGTGTGCGCCCAGATGAGTCGCGCGCCAGTCCGCTTGAGTCGCGCGACCAATGCCTCGAGGTTCTTTGCATAGTCTTCCGGAGAAACCGAAAGCGTGCCATTCACCTTGTCCCGCTTCCCTTGTGCGGCGGAGTCAGGGTGGCGATAGCACAGATCCCATAGCCCCCAGTTGAAATGAATGACGTCCCATTCCATCTCACCGAGCCAGCGGTCAATGTTGGCAAGGCCGATGTTGGTGTCGCCGCAGTTGTCGGGCCCGCGACCGTCGCGGCGCATCGGGCGAACGACGTTCGCCTTGCCCGCCAGCATGCGGCGCACCGGGCGGGTGTAGCTGATGGAAATGGAATCCCCAAGGATCAGGACGTTCGGCAGCGCGGGGTCGATCTTCGCATCCCATGAGCCTTTCAGATCCGCTTCCGGAGTGTAAGGTGCGAGCGGTTCGGCAGCCTCAGGAGCGGCGATCGCGAAGTTGCTGAAAAACGCGGCGGCAAGCGCCAGGAAGTGCGGGCGTAGCATGGCGATGTGCGGTTGGGTCAGCCGTTCGCGCGCAACGCGGCATCGGCTTCAAGGGCTTCCCACAGCGCATCAAGGCCGTGGCGGACGCGGGCTTTCGATGCCGCGAGATCGCCGCCGGGCTCGTCGCGGCCGAAGAGATAGAATTTGATCTTCGGCTCGGTTCCGGACGGACGCACGGCGAAGGTGCGGCCGTCGGCAAGATCGATGAAGATCATCTTCTCCTTCGGCAACAAATCACCTTCTTGGTCGTAGATGTCCTGGCTGGAAAAATCGCGAATGCGGGTGACGGAAGCGCCATCGACTTCCGCAGGCGGATTCGCCGCGTAAGAATTCGCAATGGTCTGGATTTTCGCGGCCCCATCAGCACCTTCCATGACGAGCGATTTACCGATTTCAAGGTGGTATCCGAATTCGGAGTAGAGACTGTCCAATAGCTCGGGAATGGTGATGCCTTCGGATTTCGCATAGGCCGCCACCTCGGCGAGGATCAGGGTGGCACCATTGGCGTCCTTGTCGCGCACGGCGTCCGAACCGAGGTAGCCGTAGCTCTCTTCGCCACCGAAGACGAAGAATCGTGAGAATTCCAAACGCAGGCGTCGCGTGGTCTCTTCGTCGAGGCTGCGGTAGTCACCTTTTTTGTCTGCTGGAATCGCGTCCTCATACTTGCGCAGCTTGGCCGCGATGTATTTGAAGCCGGTCAGCGTGTCGACCACCGAGACGCCGAACGAATCGGCAATCGCGCGCTGAAGCTCGGTCGTCACAAACGTCTTGATCAACACCGCACGGCTGCGGTTGGCATGGGTCATCCAGCCAAGCTCGAAACAGGTCTTCAAACGATACCACGCCATTAACGAGCCGATCTGGTTGCCAGTGAGCAGGGCCATGCCACCATCGCGATCACGCGCTGCAATGCCGAGGCGGTCGGCGTCGGGATCGGTGCCAATGGCGATCTCGGCCCCGCATTCATTGGCGAGATCAACGGCCGCCTGAAGGGCGGGGGCGTTCTCCGGGTTGGGTGAGTCAACCGTGGGAAAGCGCCCGTCCTGGACGTCCTGGCCCGGCACGGTGCGGACGTCGAACCCGAAGTCGCGCAACATCGGCACAATGATGTGCCCGCCGGTGCCGTGCAGGTTGGTGAAGACGACGCGGGTGTCCAGATTTTCTAACAAAGGTGGCTTAAGCAACAGGGTCTTGAGCCGCGCGGTGTAGATCGCGTCCATCTCCGCGCCGAGAATGGTGGTTTTTCCCCTCTGGCCTTCGGCGACGCAGGCCACGCGGTCGTCCGCAATCGCGTTGACTTCGGCAATGATCGCGGAGGCATGGGGCTCGACGATCTGAGCACCATCGTTGAAGTAGGCCTTGAAGCCGTTGTCGTGGCTTGGATTGTGGCTGGCGGTAAGGACGACGCCCGCATCCGCGCGGAGCTCGCGAACGGCAAACGAGAGCTGCGGCGTGCTGCGCGGTCCGTCGAAGAGAAACGCATCACATCCGAGCGCGGTGGCGGTCTCCGCACAAAACCGCGCGAAATCAGATGAGAAATGCCGGGTGTCATGAGCGAACACGAGTTTCGGACGCGTGGCCGCATCAACACCTTGTGCCAAAACGTATGCAACCAATCCACGCACCGCGCGGCCGACGTTGTAGAAATTCATGCACGCGGTGCCCACACAGGGGTGTTCTGGACGCCCGTTCGGTCCGCCGATTCCCTGCTCGGCGTCCGTCACGATGCGGCCGATCGTCCGTCCGCGAAGACCGCCGGTGCCGAACGCCAGCGTTTTGAAAAAACGGTCGTTGAGTTCCTGCCACTCGCCTTCCTCCACAAGCTCACCGATGGCGGCGGCGACGAGAGGATCGGAACTGCCGACCAGCAGCGATTCGATGTTCGATATGGCGGAGGGTAAAAGCCGTCCGTCACTTGCGGCGGCGCTGAGGAGATCCGTAGTCGTGCGCATTGCGCACAAACACTCACCAAGAATCCCGCCTGAGGCAATCCCTCAGATCAGTGGAAATCCCCAATGCCGCCTAATCCCGCTTTTCGAGTGGATGATCCTCAAGCAGTTGCTCAACGGTGTAGAAACCGATCTTTTCCTTCGTGGACTCACGGATCCGTGCAACCTCACTCCTCTCGACGGCGGAAGCCTGGTTGCCGAAGGCATGGCGGATATAAGTCAGGACATCGGCGATCTCACCATCGTCGAGCAAACCTTCAAACGGGGTCATCGGCGGAACCCCGTTGTCCGGAGTGAAGGATTTCCCATCGATCTCCATCGGCTCCCAAACGCCTTTGAGAGTCAGTTTGATCAGGCGCTCCACACTGCCGTCGACCCACGGGTTCGGCGTGAGCGGTGGATAGAATCTCCCATCACCCTTGCCGTCGGCCCCGTGGCATGTCGCACAGTGGCCTTCGCGATGATAGATTCCGTGGCCGCGGATGAATTGTTCGCGCGCCGCTCCGGTCAGACGATCGGGGATCTCCAGCGCATCTTCTTCCGGGACGTCGATTTTGAGTTTCCCAGAGAGATACTCACGGGCGGCGGGATTCGCGGCCAAGTCGAGCTGGTTTGCGGCGGCAAGGGTTTCAATGTGTGGCCGGAGCGTGAGCATCGCGGCTTCGAATGCATGGCCCATCCATTTGTCGAGTGGGTGCTTGAGCGCCTCGAGAGCGATCCGCGCGCCATCGGCGGAATCCATCCAAGACGCGGCCATGATCGCCTCAAGTCGGACGCGGGCGTGGCTGTCGTTCGCGGCGCGAAGAAGAAGATCCGGCGCGTTCTCGATTTCTCGAAACGCATGGCGGACCACATGAACGGCTGCCGCACGCGCCTGATGCGAGGATGAGGTGAGCACTCGCTCAAGCAGCGTGGGCGGAATCCGGCGCTGGCCCCATGCGACCCACAGCGCTTCAAGGAGGTGGTGTTCGTAGCGGGGATCTTCGGCGTCGAGTGCCTCCATCCATTTGCCAAGGGCGATCAAAACTTCCGAGGCCTCGCGACTCCGCAGCTCGCGCTGGCTGCGCATGCGGGCTCGCAGCTCGGGAAGTTTCAGATTTTCCAGCAGTGTGGTGATCGCCGCACCATCGATCGCAGGGGCGGGGACGAGTGGACGGGTCTTGTGCGTGATGCGGTAAATCCGCCCGTGATTCGAATCGCGGTTCGGATCGCGAGTCGAATGTTGCATGTGGCCGATCAGCGCATTGTGCCAATCCACCAGATAGAGTGAGCCGTCCGGCGCAAATTCCATGTCGACAGGCCGGAAATTCGTGTCGCGCGATTCAAGTAGCTCGCCTCGAACGCTGCCCGCGAATCCCGAACCGTCTTCTCGCACACTCCAGAGCGTAGTGCCATGGAGTCCGATGCAGTTGTTGACCATCCAGTCCCCCTGCATTTCGTCCGGGAAGTGACGCGAGGAGACAAACTCGGACCCTGCCGTGGGACGCGAGCGCTTCGGAACAAAATTGCCGGATTTTTTGATGTTGTAGCCGTGGGGAACCTTGGCGGAAATCGGAAGTGCCCACCAATGCTGGCCGCCGGAGGCATCGGCGATGAATAACTGGCCCCATTCATCGAATGCGATGCCCCATGGATTGGCGAACTCGGTTTGCACATGCCGCTCAAGCCGGAAGGTGCGCGGATCGAAACGGAAAATCGCGGCACCCGTGCCGCGAACTGCGCCATATGGCGTCTCAACCTGGGAATGCAGAAACAAACCCTCGCAGAAATACAGGGCGCCGGAGGCGTCGGAGGTGAACGCACCGATGGAATGATGGGTGTCGTGGCTGCAGAATCCGTGAAGCAGCGTGTCCATGCGATCCGCACGGTCATCGCCGTTTTCATCAACCAGCAACACAAGGTTTGGTTGCTGGGCGACGTAGACGCCTTCAGGCGCGATCTCGAATCCCATCACAATGTGCAAACCCTCGGCGAAAACAATCTCCTTGTCGGCCCGCCCGTCGCCGTCGGTGTCTTCATAAATCAGAATCTTGTCGTCGGGCTTCGAATCGCCTGGCCGGTGGTGCGGGTAACTCGGAGCCGCTGCGACCCAAAGCCGTCCGCGGTTGTCGAACGTCATTTGCACCGGATTGCGGAGGTTCGGGAAATCCGACTCGCTGGCGAAAATGGACGCTTCGAATCCATCGGCCATCTGCATTTTTTCGACCGCCGCATCATCCTCGAGATAGCTGATCGGTCTCTTGTAATTGGTCTCGACCTCAGGAAGATCCCGGGTCCCGGTATCGTCGATCACAAGCTCTTTGGCTTTTCCCGCAGCGATCCGCCAGACCGCTTGGTCGCGGTTCCGGGTCATTTCGCGGAGCTTTTCGATTTCGGCCGGATAATGATGCCCGCCAAACGGGCGATGGCGTCGGCCGAAAACGTGCACCCCATTGGGAATCCGGTAGTCGTTGAACCAAACCCAGTTTTTCTCGTCGAGGGCCTGCTGTAAAAGCTCCTTCGAGGCCTTGGAAATGACGGGGGATGCGCCAAACGCATGATCGGCAAGGATCGGCGTGATGAGTTGATATCCGGCCCGGTTGAGATGGCAGCCATTGATGGTGTATGGGCCGCCGGTTCCGGCTTTGAATGCCTCGAGAGTCGGATGATAAAGATCAACGAATGTCAGATCGTGTTTGGTGGCCACACTTCGCATCGCTTCGGTGTAAAGCACGAGATTGGCGTTTTCCCTATTCCCATCTGGAAGTCTCAGGGTGTCATCTGAGCGGTTCTCAAATGCAATCGGTGATACGAGAATCAGGCGGGGAGGGGAGGCGCCATTGTATCGCTGGCCAAGGGTATGATTCACAAACGCATCAAGCTCGGCTTCGTATTTGCCTACACCTTCAGGCCCATCAAACGATTCATTGAAGCCGAAAAAGGCAACAATGGTATCGGCCTCAAGGAGCGTGAGCCATTCATCAGGGGAGGCCTCAAACCCCTTGCCAAGGTGGCTGCGGAATTCCGGCCGGAATTTTTCCGCTCCGGCAAATGCCCATGCGGACCCCCTCCCAGCGCGTGGACGGAACGCGGCAGTGTCACCGGGAACGCAGAGATTCCGGATCGTGAGTGCATGCTCCGGGTAGCGCAGATGGAGCTCGGTTTCAAAGTCGGCGTAGGTGATCATCCGTTCGCCCAAGGTGTTACCAATCATCACGATCCGCTCTCCGGCGGCGGGTGCAATCGGCTCGGCGTGCGCGATCATCAGCGCAAGCGGGGATAAAAATAAAACAATTAGTAGTCGCATGGCAGGTCGACAGCTTACGCGGGTTGTGGACATGGTATTGCAGAAAATTTGCCAGCACCGCTGCAAATCCCTTCATCTCCCCGGATTCACTTGCCCCCAAGGCGCAACGGACTTTACGCATGCCTGAAGCTTAATAAACACACGCGCATCGCCGGACCGACTCGACGTGGTGCGGGGGCTCTCGCCGCTTCCATGAGAATTGCTGCGCCGAAGGAAATCCAAAAGCACCGGACAGGGAGAATTGACAGCGGCTGCATTCGCGTGAAACCTCCCGCCATGCGTTCCCACTTGAACCCATTGCGATCGTTGTTCCCGTATGCGGCCGGACTTGCGTTGGCATTCACCACCGCCTGCCGCGCCGATGAAATCAACATGCCCACGACCCCAGAAGATGTCGCCGCCGCACCTGCGGATGCACTTACCACCGAATCCGGCCTCGCGTCGAAAATGCTCTCCGAGGGCACCGGGTCGGAAAAACCCCATGCAACCGACCGCGTCACCGTGCACTATTCCGGATGGACGACCGATGGCGAGCTTTTCGATAGCTCGGTGAAACGTGGACAGCCCGCGACCTTCCCATTGAATCGCGTGATCCGAGGCTGGACCGAGGGCCTGCAATTGATGGTCGAGGGCGAGAAACGCCGTTTTTGGATCCCCGCAAACCTTGCATACGGCGAAAATCCACCGCCTGGCGCTCCTGCCGGGACGCTCGTGTTCGATGTCGAGCTGCTTGAAGTCCACGCCGCACCCCGCGTCCCCGAAGACGTCGCCGCAGTGCCGGATGACGCTGAGGTAACCTCCAGCGGTCTGGCTTCCCGCGTGTTGCGCCCCGGAACCGGTGACGCCAAACCCACTGCCGCAAGCACAGTCAACGTGCATTATTCCGGCTGGACCACCGATGGACAAATGTTCGATAGCTCGGTCACCCGCGGCGAGCCGATTTCATTTCCGCTCAACGGTGTGATCGCCGGATGGACCGAAGGCCTGCAATTGATGGTCACCGGGGAAAAACGCCGCTTCTGGATTCCTGCGAATCTCGCATACGGCGAAAATCCGGGTGGCGGACGCCCCGGCGGGATGCTCGTTTTTGACGTGGAGCTCCTCGACATCCGCTGAAATCATGGGAAATCAATTAAGGGCATTCGCCGCAATCGCCGGCATTGCCGCGCTCATCTTGTGCGCGTGCACGGAATCACCGCCCGTCGAACCACCCCACAATCCGGGTGTGCCAGCGGGTAATCCTGATGCCACGGTCGGCACCGTCCCCGGAAGGGTGACCCGGATTGCCTTAGGGGATTTTTTCTCGCTCCAACAATCCGGCCAAGTGCTGGTCTACGACGTGAGGCCCGCATTTTTCTACTCGCTCGGCCATATCCCGGGGGCAATCAACTGGCCGATATCCACCTATTCGAAACAACTTGCCAGCCGCGAAGTCGAAATACGCAAGGCGGTCGACGCGGGGAATCCCGTCGTCCTGTATTGCACCGACCTTGCTTGCCCGGATGCGCGAAACATGGCGACGTGGCTCGCAGCCCGCGGACACCATATTCGCGTGCTTGAAGGCGGATGGGACGCCTGGAAGTCTGGCGGGTTGCCGGGCACGTGAAGTGACATCATGAATCGGGTCTTTTTGCGAATCATCTGCTTGGCAATCCCAATCGGTCTTGCGTCGTGCGCGTCTTTCCGCCTTTCCGATCCGCCGGAATCACAGATTGCCGCAACGCGCCAGCGATCGGAAATGATACGCCAAACATCGCCGGAGCCACCCAGCCCGAATGTTTATGTCTGGCTGATTGCTGACGCCTTGCATACCGGCTTGGTCTTTGAATATGACTGGCTATTGGAGTCCGGTTTTGTCCCTCCCGAGGGATTCCCCGAGGCTCGCTACGTCACCTTGAGCTGGGGCGATCGCACCGCATACGTCCAACGCAGCCTCAATACCATGGCCGAGATAATCAACGCGCTTTTCCTCCCCAGTGAATCCGTCATGGAATTGATCCCGGCCGATTGGCACGTCACCGAGGTGTGCCCTCACCAACGCATCTGGCAGAAACGCGTGCCGCGCGAGACCGGCCCTGCCCTGGCTACCTTCCTCAATTATTGCAGTATTACCGATAAGCACGGGCGCCCGGTCGTCGTCGGCACCTCAAGCTGGGGCGATGGCGTATTACTCGAATCCCGCCATGCCTATTTCTACCCTCGCGTCTGCAATATCTGGACGGTCCAAGCAATGGAAACCATGGGTGCCCGAATGAACCCATGGACGGCCATAAGTGCTGGCGGAGTAATCCGCCAAGCCACCAACCGCCACAATCGCTACTCAAAAATCTGGTGGGGCAGCGGCGAAAATGGATCATAACCCCAATTACATAAATAATTTTCCAGGAAAATAAATGTTGCGCTTAGCGTTAGGATCGTTAGGATCGTTAGGATTTCGGGTGTAATGGAAATCGGTTCAGGAGAATTGATTGCGCTAAAAAGAAGAGAGATGGAGGGAATCAACTGATGATGCAGGACTCAGAAATGATTGGATTGAAACGGGCAGGAGTGGAGCGTCGGCGTGCGAAGGGCGCGCGGCGGTGGCTGGCGCCATGGAAGGATTCGCGGACGACTCCGGTGCTTTATCACGTGATCTCAAGGGTGGTGGATCGGCGGTTGGTGTTCCAACGGGCGGAAAAAGAGCACTTCCGCAAGTTGATGCGGATGATGGAGGCGTTCTCAGGCTGCCGGGTGCTGGCTTACGCGATCATGGGAAACCACTTTCACCTGCTCTTGGAGGTGCCGCCACGGCCGGAATCGGGGCTGGATGCGGGGTCTTTGGATCGCGGGCTTTTTGCGAAGCGGCTTGCGGGAATCTACAAGGCCGGCACGGTAGCGGAGATTTTGAAGACGCTGGAGACGGCGCTGGCGGCGACGGATGGATCAGAGGCATCGCGCAGGCGGGTGACGGAGGAAATCGCCGGGCCCTACCTGATCCGGATGCACGATTTGAGTGAGTTCATGAATGGTTTATTGAAGCGGTTTACGCGCTGGTTCAATCGTCAGAAAAAACGCTCAGGGACGTTGTGGGAGGAGCGATTCAAGAGCGTGATCGTGGAAAGCGGGATTCCGGCGCGGAC
>JBLRWN010000024.1:0-41373 GCA_047921195.1 Luteolibacter sp.
CGAGCTTGAGTGCCCCTACGAAAACATGGGCGCGCAACTGATCCGCGAAGTCTCCAGCAAGACCAGCGACATCGCGGGCGACGGCACCACCACCGCCACCGTGCTTGCCGAAGCGATCTACAAGGAAGGCCTCCGCAACGTCACCGCCGGTGCCAATCCGATCTCGCTTCAGCGCGGCATCCTGAAGGCCACGGAAGCCATCGTTGCCCAGCTTGCCAAAATCTCGAAAACCGTTTCCGAAGCCAAGGAGATCGCCCAGGTCGCCACCGTCTCCGCCAACTGGGACACCGAGATTGGCAACATCATCGCCGAAGCGATGGACAAGGTCGGCAAGGACGGCACCATCACCGTGGAAGAAGCCAAAGGCATCGAAACCACGCTGGAAGTGGTCGAAGGCATGCAATTCGATAAAGGCTACCTCAGCCCGTATTTCGTGACCAGCCCTGACACCATGGAAGCGCTCCTCGAGAACGCCTACATCCTGATCCACGAGAAGAAAATCTCCTCGCTCAAGGACATGCTCCCGCTGCTTGAGAAAGTCGCGAAAACCGGTCGTCCGATGCTCATCATCGCCGAAGATGTCGAAGGCGAAGCCCTCGCCACCCTCGTCGTCAACAAGCTCCGCGGCATCCTCAACATCGCCGCTGTCAAGGCTCCCGGATTCGGCGACCGCCGCAAGGCGATGCTCGAAGACCTCGCCATCCTCACCGGCGGCAAGGTCATCACCGAAGACCTCGGCATCAAGCTCGAGTCCGTCGAGCTCGCCGACCTCGGCGAAGCCAAGCGCATCAGCATCTCCAAAGAGGACACCACCATCGTCGAAGGTGGCGGCACCAGCGAGGCCATCACCGGCCGCGTCAACCAGATCCGCCGCCAAATCGAGGAAACCACCAGCGATTACGACCGTGAGAAGCTCCAGGAGCGCCTCGCCAAGCTCGCAGGCGGTGTGGCCGTCATCAACGTCGGTGCCGCCACCGAGACTGAGATGAAGGAGAAGAAAATGCGCGTCGAAGACGCCCTCCACGCCACTCGCGCTGCCGTCGAAGAAGGCATCGTTCCTGGCGGTGGCACCGCCCTCATCCGTGCACAGGCCGCCCTTGGCGACCTCAAGCTCGTCGGTGACGAGGAAACCGGAGCCGGCATCGTCGCCCGCGCCGTCGAAGCCCCGCTTCGCCAGCTCGTCTCGAACGCCGGCCGCGAAGGCGCCCTCGTCGTCGAGCGCGTCAAAAACGGCAAAGGCAACGAAGGCTACAACGTCGCCACCGACAAGTTCGAAGACCTCATCGCCTCCGGCGTGGTCGATCCGACCAAAGTCACCCGCTCGGCCCTGCAGAACGCCGCGTCCATCGCCGGCCTGCTGCTCACCACCGAGGCCCTCATCACCGACCTTCCTGAGAAGGAAGCCGCAGGTGGTGGCCACGGCCACGACCACGGCATGGGCGGAATGGGCGGCATGATGTAAGCCACCCGTAGCGGCGATCATCCTCCTTCGTCCCGCGTTGCGGGACTACGGAGGACAAGCCGGTCGCCGTAATTCCAACACAATTCAAGACCGGACGGGATTTCCCGTCCGGTTTTTTTTTGATGGACGCTCCACAATCGCCATAACCATGCCCATTGAGCGATCATTGAAAGAAACCATCTGCCCATGAGTAATCAGGATTCTACCGGGGTTGATTGATCGAACTCCCGGCAAATTCCACCCAATCATGAAACCCCACCCGCTGTTTCTTGCCGCCGCAATCCTGCCCATGTGCCTTGCTCATGCCGCCAAGGAAATCCCTCTTAAACTTCCACGCTACGACGGCCGCGCCGGAGATCCCACCAAGCCGGTGCAGGTCTACATCATGGCCGGTCAATCGAACATGGTTGGCTTCGGGCACATCAGCGAATCGCGTCCGCTTTTCCCGAGCGTCTTCCTTTCCGCCGATCCCGCGATCATTCCCGGCACCATGCCAATCGGCGGATCCGCTGTGTCGGCGCACGGCATTTATCAATCCGCCGATGCAAATGCGGAATCCGGAGCAAAAGTCGCCCTCTATTCCGGGGTATACGATCCTCAAGCGGATTACACCAAGCTCACGTCCGTCCAAACCGCCACCGTTGCCCTTGGAACCGTGTCGGAAAATCTCCCGGCACTCGATGGCCCTCACACCGCCGTCGTCAGTGCGTTCATCGATGTCCCGGCATCCGGCACCTACACGCTCCATCCCGGATTTGGCGACAGCACACACGCCATCGTCACTCTCGATGGCAAAGACGTCTATCGCAAGGAACCCGGTGGCCGCGTGGTGGTCGAAAAAACCGAACTTGAGGCCGGCAAGCGCTACCCGATCACCATCACGTATCTGAAATCCGGCTCCGCCGCGTTCTGGATGGAGCAGGTCGATTTGAAGGGCACTGGTGCCCTCACGGATTACATCGAACAAGGCAAACACACCCACCTCATCGAGCCGGACGGCGAGTGGGTGGTGCGCAACGACGTGATCTTCAAGGAAGCCCGCATCCGCCCGGGATCACCCGCCGTGCCGCTGAGTGTCCGCGCCAATGGCAACATGTTCGGCCCCGAGCTCGGCTTCGGTTTTGTGATGGGGACCTTCCACGATGAGCCGGTGCTTCTCATCAAGACCGCGATGGGCAACCGCGCGCTGAACTTCGACTTCCGCCCGCCGTCCAGCGGACGCGAGGCCCCTGACAGCGAATGGGAATCTGCGGAATACCGGCTCATGATCGAAGGCGTGCGCAATACGCTCGAAAAATTGGAAGAAGTCGTACCTGGATACGCCGGACAGGGATACGAAATCGCCGGATTCGCCTGGTGGCAGGGCCACAAGGATGCCGGATCGACCCAGGAGGAATACGAAACACACCTCGTCAACCTGATCAACGACGTCCGTGCCGAATTCAAAGCACCGAACATGAAGGCCGTCGTCGCCACCGTCGCCTTCGATGGATACCGGTTGAATGAGAACTATCAGAAAATCTGGGCCGCGCAAATGGCGGTGGGCGACCCCGGGCGGCACCCGCAATTCGCCGGCAACGTCGCCTCCGTGGACGCCCGCGATTTCTGGCGCGACACTCATGAGGCACCGCAACCTCAAGGCCACCACTACAACCGCAGCGCCGCCACCTACCTGCTCACCGGCGAGGCCATGGGCCGCGCGATGGTGAACCTGCTCGGTGGCAAGGCCGAGATGATCCCGAAATCCGACCGCGAGGATCGCACCGCCGCAAAGCTCGCCGCCGAAGCGGAAAAGCCCAACCCAACCGCCGAGGAGATCGCCGCCTCGCGCACCGCACTCAGGCCGATGCTTCTCGACGGTGCGTTGGTGAATTTCACCACCAACCCACGGAACTGGACGGCGATTGAAAGTTCGATCACCGCCCAGCGCCCGCAACGCGGTGATGGCAGCCTGCTCGATGACATGCTCGACACGGCGGCCGATTATTTCCGCCATGCCGGCATCTCCGATTACGATTGGAATCCATTCGGCACCGATCTGCGCGAAGCCGAATGGCATTATCTTCCCATCAACATCGCCGATCCATCCAAAGGCGTTGCTGACCTCGCGGAGCTCGCTCCAGCATCCATGCAGGATTGGTTCCAGCCGGGATTCGATCCGCTAAAATCCGGATGGAAATCCGGCCGTGCACCATTTGGTGGCAATCGCAAGATCCCGGGAGCGCCCGAGCGCCCCCAGTGGTATGGTGCTCCACCCCGGCCTGAAGCGGCCACCGCATTTGACAACGACGGCGTTCTGCTCCGCCAGACCCTTGAGCTGCCCGCGGCCAAGGACGGTCACCGCTACCGCATCCGCGTCTCTGGCAGCGCCCGCGCCAATACCGGCGATGGGTTTGCCATCTTCGTCAATGGCAAGCTTTTGTCCGACGTCAGGGCAGGCATCACCGCCTGGCGCCGCGAAGGTGGCCGCCCACGCGGTAGCCACATCTGGAACGACTTCCGCGAGGAATTCCAAGGTGGCAAAGTGACCCTCGCTGTCGCCGGATTCCCGATGAACAACTGGCGTGATGATCATTTCATCCCCGATCGCGAACCACTCCGCGTTTGGATCGAGGAAATGAAAATCCCGACCCTGCTCGGGCCGGTCGAGTGACGATCAATCCGGACTTCGATGATATCCTGATCGGCTCTTTGGGGTCATACGCGTCAAGTAATGGGCGGATGATACAGAAGGCCGCCAAACGGGCGGCTCAAGGAGCGGCTTTCCATTTCCGCCGAAGCCCATGGAAAGCCAATGCCTGGCACATCCGCTCTTCACATTGTCAACTCATGGACATCGGCGGATACGTTCCGCCGTCTTGGCCATTGAATTGACGCACTCCAAGCAGGACCCGCTATCCGCCGAACACCGCCACCCCGACACGCCGGATTCCATCGAGCGTAATCTCCGGGTCGCAGCAGTCGATTTCCTTCATCACGCTGGTGATCAATCCGGCGTCACCCCCGGTCGCGATGAGGTGCGGTTTGCCATCCATCTCCTGCAACATCGCCTCCAGGATGCCGCGGATCAGGCCTCGGTAACCGATCACCGCGCCCACGCGCATCGCATCCGCAGTGGATTTGCCGATCGCCGAGACCGGCTCCGCTAAATCGACTTCGGGGAGAAGTGCCGTGCGTTGTGTGAGGTATCCGGACATGGCACCGAGCCCGGGAGCGATCACACCCCCACAATACGCGGGAGTGGCGGAAATCGCATCGAAAGTCACCGCCGTGCCGAAATCGATCACGATGGCAGGAGCACCATGGCGCGCCACCACGCCGACGGCATTCGCCAGGCGGTCGGCTCCGATTTGTGCGGGGTGGGGGTAGTCGATCGCGATGCCAAGCGGGCTTTCGTGGGTGATTTGGTGGACGGGGATTCCCCTGGACTCGAAATACGAAGTGATCACCGCCGCTTTCTCCGGCACCACCGATGCGATGGCCACCGCCTCAAATCGGATTCCCGCGAGCAATCCACCCAGCGTATCTACCGTTACATCCGCGGTATGCAGTATTCCCCGCCAGCCATCGATGAGGCCACCCGAGTCGCCGAGGGCAAACTTGGTGCGGGAATTCGAGTTGTCGATTAGGAGCTGGTGCATGGATGAAAGATGGATGGGAAAATAAACCGCAGATGAACCGGATGAACGCAGATGGATGAGATGAATTCCCGCATCATTGAATTTCTTGATCTGTGTCCATCCTGTTCATCTGCGGTTGAAGGTCACCAACTTCGTGTCTGAAAATTCGCACGCCCGTCACGGCCCATTTTTGGTTCACCGCTGCCGGTCCGCACGCTCAGGGTGCCTTCATTCAAATGGAGATGGATCGGTCCATCAAGATCGCCGCTTTCCAGCCAGAATCGCAGGAAAAGCTCGTCGATCGGGCGGTCCACGTCGCCCGCCAATGTCGTATCCGCGGCTTCGACGCGCGGGCGGGATGCGGTTTCGAGGAATACGGGCACCTGCAAATCGTGCTCCATTCCCGGACGGATTTTCAAGCGGAGATCCAGCCAATGGTAAGAGTGGTCGCGCTGCAACGAGGCCGCCACGATCTTCGCGCGTGCCGCCGGATCTGCGCTCCATTCATACGGTCGTGTCCACGACCAAACCGCAAACGCTGCGGAAGCCACGAGCATCAGCACCAGGAGCCATCGAAAGCGTTGTCGCGTCACGCCGTGCATCGGAGCGAATGCAGGCCTCCAGCGCAAACGAAAACGGGCGGCCTGGAAAACCAGACCGCCCGAGTGTTGAGGTGGATGATAAGCGTGTAGGGAAATCAGGCGGAGGCTTCGCCGTGGTAAGCTGGCTGGCCGTGTTCACCAAGATCGAGTCCTTCATGCTCTTCTTCGGCGCTGACACGGACGCCCATCACCAGTTTGATAAGGTAGAAGACCGCGAAGGAGAAGATGAATGCAAAGCCATAAACAAGGACCACGCCTATGAGCTGGGAAACCAGTGAGATCTCCTCGTTGCCACCGTTGAAGAACGGAAGTGCGACTGCGATAGTGCCCCAGATTCCGACCGTGCCGTGCACCGAGATCGCACCGACAGGGTCGTCGATCTTGATTTTGTCGAGCAGCAGAATCGAGACCACCACGATCACGCCGCCAATGGCGCCCATGATGATGGATGCGCCCGGGCCGACAGCATCGGCACCAGCGGTGATCGACACCAGACCGGCGAGCACGCCGTTGAGGGCCATCGAGAGGTCAGGTTTCTTGAGAATGATCCACGAGAAAACCATCGAGGAAATCGCACCTGCGGCAGCGGCGAGCGCGGTGGTGGTGAAGACGAGGCCGAGCGGGCCTGGATCCGCGGAGAGGACGGAACCACCGTTGAAACCGAACCAACCGAACCACAGGAGGAAGACGCCGATGGCGGCGAGTGGCATGCTGTGGCCGAGGATGGGCTTGATGCCGCTGGCGGTGTATTTCCCGGCGCGGGGGCCGAGGATGATCACACAGGCAAGCGCGGCCGCACCACCGAAGCCGTGGACCACGGTCGAACCGGCGAAGTCGTAGAACGCTACATCGAGGCGGTTGAGGAATCCCTCACCCCAGTGCCAAGAACCGGCGATCGGGTAACCCACGGCCACAAGGATGGTCGCGAAGAGCATGAAGGAGGGAAGCTTGATTCGCTCGGCAACGGCACCGGAGACGATCGTCGCCGCGGTGGCAGCGAACATGGCTTGGAAGATGAAGTCGCCAAAGCCAGTCATGGCCAAACCAACGCCACCATATGCCCAGGTCGCACCATCGCCTTCGTTGAGGTCGCCGATCCAGCCACCCAGTCCAAGCCAGCCATTCCAATCTTCATGGCCGCCCGGATAGTGGGTGTTGAAGCCCATCAGCGCGTAAGTAAGCAAGCCGATGGATATAATGAACACGTTCTTGAAAAGAATGTTCACGGTGTTTTTGCGTTGCGTGAGTCCGGCTTCAAGCGTGGAGAAGCCGAGGTGCATGATAAACACCATGGCGGCGGCAATGCAGGTCCAGAGCATGCTGACGGTGAAGAAGTCGAAGGCAACCGACAGGTCGGTCACCTCACCGGATTCTTCATCGACGTAGTTGTAGCTCTCGACCAGCGCGAGGTATTCCTCGGCGCTGCCTGCTTCAGGGCCTTCGTCCTCCGCATGGGCGAGGGGTGAGTGGAATGCGAAAACCGCCGCAAACGCCGCGGCGGCCAGGAAACGCAGTTTTTTCAGATATCGTGGGGTCATGGTGTTCGGGGTTGTTCGGATGATGTTTGCCAGCGCGGCGGCCGAATGGGTCGGTGGCGATCGCTGGTCAGCCTGACGTAGCAACGCGTGTGCCAACCCAGATGAAAAATTTCAGCAGCGCCTTCAGCCTGAGGATTCATGGGGTTTTTCGGGATGAGGCAGGCGGATAAAAAACGAACAAATGCCAAAAGATCCTTGCGTCGGATCGGGATCAGGCGTTACAAGGTCCTCGCACAAGCAAACCTCAGAATACTTTTTGGTTGACGGTTGGTTCGGAAAAGTTAATTTTTCTTCCCAGCCACCTTTCCGCCAAATTGGCACATGGGGTGCTTATCAAATAAATGATCCTCACTGAGCCATTCCAGGCTGAGCAAGGACGCATGCAGCAACCGACAAACCAACAAAATACTATGCAAAACTACTGCAAAACCATTGGCGCCCTGGCCGCTGCCTCCGCCCTTGCGGCCGGCAACGCCACGGCAATCGAAATCGACTATGAACTCGGAACCGGCTACACCAGCGAGTACATCTGGCGTGGTATCAACCTCGGCCAGGACCTCGTTGAAGTGGGTCTTGACGCTTCCACCGAAATCAACGGCTTTGGTCTCAGCGCCGGTGCTTGGTATGGCAGCTTCGCCCAAGGTGGTGATAATTTCGACGAGCTCGACCTCTACGGTGAAGTCAGCTATGACCTCGGCTATTTTGAGGCCGCTGTTGGATATATCTACTACTACTTCCCCAGAGCTGACTTCAACGCCTCTGAAGTTCCCCTCTCGGTTCGTCGTGACTTCGGCCTTGTTGCCGCTGATCTGACCTACTTCTGGGACGTCAACGAGGACAACGATGGCTACACCCAGCTTACGCTGAGCAACCAAACCGAGCTTAGCTCCTGCCTCACTCTGAGCAGCGGACTTGCCGTTGGTTACCTCGCTGAGCGTGGACAGTTCAGCAACATCACCCTCAAAGCCGCGCTTGATTACGCGCTGACCGAAACCGCGACCGTGTCGCCATTCGTTGGCTACTCTTGGGCACTCACCGAGAACGCCGGCCACGGTGGCACCATGATCTATGAAGAATCGAAGAATCAACTCTTTGGTGGAGTTGCTCTTGCCGTTAGCTTCTAATTGAATCTTGGTTCAAACGAATCAAACAACATCAAGGGCGGTCGTGAAAACGGCCGCCCTTTTTCGTGGCTGCGATGGGGTTCGGATTTTAGAGGCGATGCGACTTGCCGTTGCCGCGGTTCATGGAGTGGTGGCAAGCTTCTCCGGTGCATCGATCCAGCGGCCGTGTTCTCGGATGAGATCGATCAGGCGTTCGACGGCTTCGGCTTCGGGAATGTTGAACTTCACGGCGGTCTTGCCGACGTAGAGGTTGATTTTCCCGGGTGCGCCACCGACGTATCCGAAATCCGCATCCGCCATTTCGCCCGGGCCGTTGACGATGCAGCCCATCACGGCGATGCGCACGCCTTTAAGGTGGCCGGTGGCGGCGCGGATTTTTTGCGTGGTGGATTGGAGGTTGAAGAGGGTGCGGCCGCAGGACGGGCAGGCGACGTAATCGGTCTTGAAAATGCGCGCTCCGGCGGCTTGGAGGATGTTGTATGCGAGGCGCAGTGATTGGCCGGGTGCGGATTCGCCGCGAATGATCACCGCGTCTCCGATTCCGTCGCAAAGCAACGATCCGATATTCCGCGCGGCGACTAACAGGGCTGGCAGGAAGTCGGTTTCTCCGTCGGGCGGATTGAGCGTGTCCTTGAGCAGGATCGGGTGCTTAGCGGGCACCTTGGAAGCGAGCATGCGGAAGGCGTGGATGGGTTCGATTGGCAGGCCATCGGCCACAGTGATCAGCCGTGGCTCCGCATCCGAATTGAGTTCGGAAATGGCGGCATCATCCCGCGGGTCGATTTCAATAACGCCGGATTTCTCAAGAATGATCTCCGGTTTGTAATCACCCATCCCCGCGATCTTGTGTGCAAGGGCGTTCCATCGCTCTTGTGTGGTGAAGACGCGGAGCGTGTTGTCACCGCCGAGTGCGTGGCTCATGATTTCGAGCCGGGAGCTACTGCGTCGCTCGTAGGAGTATGGGTCGAAGGGGCGATCCGTAGCTGGGACTTGCAGTCCCAGTCCGTCGTCGGGACATCCTGTCCCGAACGCACCCCCCGTCCAATCCGCAGACGCTCGTTCAAGTATGGGATTCCGTAAAATATACAACACCTGATGCTTCAAATCCTCCCCATCTCTCACGATGTGATCGTAATATTCTTCCTGCCAAAACGTTCCTGATCTTTCAAGCATTCGGTTCGCTTCCTTGGCCGTATGGGTTTTCCAGGATTGGATGATTTTCTCCAAGGCATGTTCTTCAAATGGCTTGAGCAGGGCATGCACGTGGTTGGGCATCACCGACCAAGCCAGAAGGTCGTAGCGTTGGCCGTCGAAGAACTTGAGGGCGTTCTCGACCAATGCCGCGATTTTTGGGTCGGCAAGAGGGCGTGGACCATTCGAGGCATGAAGTGCTGGCTCGATGATAGATTCGGTTAAGGACTGAAGTTCGGCCCGCAGTGGGAGTAGTTTTTGAGTTGCATCGCGTGATCCGGCGGATTTCAAAACCATGGATATTCGATCCATGAGGGCATTTCGCTGGCGTTCATAATCCTGAAGAACGGAGGCGGGGAGGGAGTCTTTGATGCGGAATGTAACGGCGTATGTGGCACCAGGGATACGCCAATGAGGGAGGTGGGTGGAGGTGTGTTTCTGGAGTTGGGACCAGTCGGGGCGGATGGTTTGGGCTAGGGTGTTTACGTCGGGACAGGATGTCCCGACGACGGACTGGGACTGCAAGTCCCAGCTACGGGGCTGGTCGCCCCGTGTGCTGAGCTTCACCAGCTCTTTGGCGACAGGAATTTCATGCACGGAGTCCTCGGTGAGGGAGACGCGGATGGTGTCGCCGATGCCGTCGGCCAGGAGTGAGCCGATGCCAACGGCGCTTTTGATGCGACCGTCCTCGCCATCGCCGGCTTCGGTGACGCCGAGGTGGATTGGGTAGTTCCAATCCGGGCCTTCGGCGATCAGTCGTGCGACGAGCAGGCGGTAAGCTTGGATCATCACCTTCGGGTTCGACGCCTTCATCGAGAAGACGAAGTTGTGGTATCCTTCGTCGCGCGCGATGTGGGCGAATTCAAGCGCGCTTTCGACCATGCCGAGCGGCGTGTCGCCGAAGCGGTTCATGATGCGATCGGAGAGCGAGCCGTGGTTGGTGCCGATGCGCATGGCGCGGCCGAGGTCCTTGCAGACGCGGACGAGCGGGACGAATTGATCGCGGATGCGGTCGATTTCCGCGGCGTATTCGGCGTCGGTGTATTCGCGGACTTCGAATTTCTTCTTGTCGGCGTAGTTGCCGGGGTTGACGCGGATTTTCTCGACCCATTTGGCGGCTTCGAGCGCGGCATCCGGTTTGAAGTGAATGTCGGCGACGAGCGGGACGTTGCATCCGGCCGCGCGCACACCGTGGGCGATGTGTTCGAGGTTGGCGGCGTAGATGCGCGTCTGTGCGGTGATGCGGACGATTTCGCATCCGGCATGAGCAAGCGCCAGGGTTTCGGCGACGCAGGCTTCGGTGTCGCGGGTGTCGGAGGTGATCATCGACTGCACCCGCACCGGGTTTACCCCGCCAATGCCGATGTGGCCGACGTTCACCTCACGGGTGGGCCTGCGATGGTATTGCAGCAGGTTTTGGCAGAAGAGTGGTGGTGCCGGGGAGGTCATGGGTGGGTGACTGGCGGACTAAAGTCCGCGCTCCATTTTTCAGAGCGCGTCGAGGTGGAGGTAAAGCGGGACGCCGGATTGGATGTGTGGGAGCAGCCGGTCGGAGACGTCGATCTCGACTTTCCGCGAAGCGTCACCCGCTGAGGCGAAGGAGCCGAAAATGTCGAAAAAACCCAGGTTCGTCTGGTATCGGATGATCGTTGGGTTGGTGACGCCAGCCAATTCAGCGGCTTTCGTATACGCGTCGTCGATGAATCCGTTGCTGTCGATGAATCCGCCTGCGAGGCCTTGACTGCCGGAGAAGATCCGCCCGTCTGTGAATGGTGAGCCACGCAATTCGTCGGCGGCGCGCCCGCGGTTTTCGGCAACGATGTCGAGGAAGCGGTCGTAGGTTTCTCCAATCAGCTCGTTCACCAAGGTGATCTCATCGGGGCGTGTTTCGCGGGTGCCGGAGAGCAGGTCTTTCATTTCACCGCTTTTGTAGACTTCGAATGCGAGGCCGACCTTGTCGAGCATCTCGCCATATTTGATTGATTGCATGATCACGCCGATTGAACCGGTGAAGGTGGTGGGGTGGGCCATCAGGTGGCGGGTGCCGCAGGCGGCGTAATAGCCACCGGAGGCCGCGATGGTATCCATGTAGGCGATCACCGGCTTGATGCCATCGGCCCGTTGGATCATCTGGTGGAGCCGGTCGGACGCGGTTACTTCGCCGCCGGGCGAGTTGATGCGGATGACGATGGCCTTGACCTGGGCGTCCTCGACGGCGGCATCGAGGTGACTTGCGAAATCATCGACCATTGAGGCCCCGGCGCGGTTGGCGGAGGAGGTGATGATGCCCTCAAGATCGATGTGGGCGATTTTATCGCGGCCTCCGTCGCGCAGGACGTTTTCGCTGACCTTGCGGCCTTTGGATGCTGTGGCACCGGCGTCTTTCATAGCGGCTCCGATGGAGGCGATGATGAAGATGACAAACAACAAAACGATCGCTCCGGTGCCGAAAAAAAGCAGGCCGAAAATCCAGCCCCATGGAGTGCGGCGGGGCGGGGCAGGGGGCGGAGCCGGTGCGACCGGTGCGGATGGGAATGCGGATGGGATGGGCGGAGGTTGGTGGTCCATGATTTTGATTTGGGAAATTACGGCTGGATTGTCGCGGGTGCTAGCCCGCATTTGCCAAATGTGCGCGTGCATCTTCGAAGCCGGGTTTGATCACCTCTTGGATGATCCGAAGGCGGGTGTCGAAGTCGGTGAAGGCGCTTTTGATGGCGTTGAGCGAGAGCTTTTCAAGATCGTCGAGCGAAAGATCGAACAATCCGGTGGCCAACGTGGTCTCCTTGGTCATGCTGGTGTCGCTCATCAGACGGTCGTCGGTATTGAGGCAGACGCGAAACCCGCGGCGGAAGAAGAACCCGAACGGGTGCTCTTCGATGTGCGTGCAAGCCCCGGTGTGGGCGTTGCTGAGGATACACATTTCCAGCGGCACCCGGTGGTCGAGCACGTATTGGGCGTGGCGGCCGAGAATGACTTCCCCATGCGGGCCGGCGGTGATGTCGTCGCGCAGTCGGGTGCCGTGGCCGAGGCGGTGTGCGCCGCAGTATTGCAACGCCTGCCAGATTGATTCGATGCCATATGCCTCTCCGGCATGGATGGTGATGTTGAAGTTCGCCCGCTGCACCGCGTGGAATGCCTCGATGTGGCGCTTCGGAGGGAACCCATCCTCGCCGCCCGCAAGGTCGAAGCCGACGACTCCGGCATCGCGGTGGCGGATGGCGAGTTCGGCGGTTTCCAGCGAGTGTGCCAGGTGGCGCATCGCGCAAATGATGAGCCCCCATTTCACTCCGTAGGCCTTGGCGCCGCGTTCAAGGCCGCGCAGAACCGCCAGCACGACCTCATCTTCGGTGAGGCCGCGCTTGGTGTGATAGACCGGTGCGAACCTTGCCTCGGCGTAGACAACGCCGTCGCGGTGCATGTCTTCGATGAATTCGAAGGCGATGCGTTCCAGCGCGTCGGGCGTCTGCATGATTGCGGTGGTGTGCTGGAAGCCTTCGAGGTATTCCGTGAGGTTGCCGCGTTGGGCTCCGCGCTGGAACCATGCCGCCAGCTCTCCGGGGTCGGTGGTGGGTAAGTCCCGGTATCCGTGAGCACGGGCAAGATCGACCACGGTTTCCGGGCGGATGCCGCCGTCGAGGTGTTCGTGGAGGAGCACCTTCGGCAAACGGGCCACGTCGAGATGCTCGAGCAGGCGTTTGCCGCGATGGATTCCGTGTGAAGTGGGCATGGCGTTTATTGGATTGGGAACGCCGCGGACCTCGCCTTATTGAGGCATCATGAAGCCGAGGTAGGTCGCGATCCGCTCGCGCATCTGATCGCGGCGGACGATCGCGTCGATCAGCCCGTGTTCCAGCATGAATTCCGCGGTCTGGAAGCCGGCGGGCAGGTTCTGGTGGGTGGTTTCCTTGACCACCCGCGGACCGGCGAATCCGATCATGCACTTTGGTTCGGCGAGGTTGATATCGCCAATGGTGGCGAACGAGGCGGTGACGCCGCCGGTGGTCGGGTGGGTGAGTACCGAGATGTAGGGCAGCTTGGCTTCGCTGAGGTAGCCGAGCGCGCCGCAGGTTTTGGCCATTTGCATCAACGAGAGCATGCCCTCCTGCATGCGTGCGCCGGAGGAGGCGGAAATGATGATCATGCCGCGGCTTTCCCTGACGGCCGTTTCGATCGCGCGGGTGATTTTCTCGCCCACCACCGAGCCCATCGATCCGGCGAAGAACTTGAAGTCCATTACCGCGATCATCGCGGGATGGCCGCCGATCGTGAGGCGGCCGGTGACGACCGCGTCGTTGAGTCCGGTTTTCGCTGCGAGGGCGGCGGTCTTGTCCTCGTATCCGCTGAAGCCGAGCGGGTTGGCGGAGCAAAGCCCGGCATCGGTCTCCTCGAAGGTGCCGGAATCCGCGAGCAGGAAGATGCGGTCGAATGCATCCATCAGGAAATGATGGCCGCAATGCGGGCAGACGTGGAGGTTTTGCTTGAGCTCCAGGGTATGGATGAGCGCGCCACAGTCCGGGCATTTCACCCATTGGCCTTCCGGCATGTCTTCGAGTTTGTTGCGTCCGCGAAGTGGTGGCTTGCTGAAGATACCCATGGTTTTGGTGGAGCGTGGAATTCGGGCGCCGTCACTGGCGTCGCCGGGAAATCCTATGTCACCCGTGCCGCCGCGACAATGACGATTTGCATGCTGCTGCAAAGTGCAGCCATACGCGGCGGCGGGGGATTTTGATGCGGGTCTCCAGGGCTCTCGGGCCGGCGGTTTCGATGGCGTCGAGGGTATCGAGGCCGATCCGCACGGGAAGCGCGACGGCAACGTGAAGGCGCTTGAGTCGCATCGCGTTTGCGTAGATCAAGCCATCTCCGAGGTTTTCGCGCGCTTTGAGGAGGCAAGTTTCGCGTGCGCATGGCAGGTAATTCCGGCCGAGTGCGAGATCCTCGGCGGTGTCGCGGAGGATATTGACGAGTTGCAGGCCTTGGCCAAAGCGAATGCCGTGGGCTTCAAGGCTTTCGGGATCCATCCGGGAGAAGTCCTCGCCGAGGGTAAGGAAACCGAGGCGGGTCCAGAATTGTCCGACGCACCCGGCGACTCTCCAGGTGTAATCCTCGAGCTCTTCCTCGGACGCGAGCGAGACGATGTGCCCGGCATTCGCCGCACCGAAACGCCGCATGTCGAGACGCTGGCCGCTGAGGATGATGGTGACGACTTCCCGGATGAGGGCGGATTCGGTCTCGGGAAGGGATGCGAACGCCTGGAAAACTTCCGGGAGCTCTGCGAGGAGTTGTTTTTCGCCGGGGTCTGCTGGTGACAAGGCTGTGGGCTGGATGCCCGCGCCACGAGGTGACTGCAGACGCTCTGCAAAGGCGTCGAGGAGGGACGGATCTTTTTGTGTGTCTGCGAGTGTGTCGGACGCGCGGGCGAGCAGGTAGCCGATGCAGACGCCGCGCCGCATGGGCGCGGGCAAGAGACGCACGCTCAGGTAGAACGAGCGCGATACCCGTTTTAACAATGCCATGGCCTTGGATTCCCTCACTGCATGGAGTGTTGATGATGGCGGCCACGGGTCAAGCCCGGCGCGTGTCCGAAGATGGAGAGCTGATGTCTTCTGCGTTCTGTCGGATATGAACAGGATGGTCTTGGAAAGATCGCCTTGCGGGAACAAGTATGATTTCATCGCACGTACGTGCCTACGCAACCATCCATGGATCCCATCATGAAACGTCGTCATTTTCTCAGAATCATCGGAGGCACAGCTTTCACTTCGGCCGTCGCGCCGCGATATTTGTTTGCAAACGAGGGGGCTGGTGCGGCCGGGGTGTTGATTGAGACCAGCTCGTTTGACGAGCCGGGCGGTTGGGTGTTGGATACGCAGTTTACCAGCAGATGGGTGGCTGTTTCCTGCTCGCTCATGGAATGGGGCTGCCTGTTGCGAATGCCCGGACGAAGTTCACGCTGCCGGAAGACGGGAAATGGCGGGCCTGGGTTCGCACGCGCGACTGGTGCCCGGGTGATTGGGAGTCCCCCGGGCGCTTCAAGGTGAAGGTGGATGGCAAGGATCTTGAACCGATATTCGGCACCGAGCCGGGTTGGGCGTGGCAGGCGGGCGGCGAGATCGAGCTGCAAGCTGGCGATCACACGCTGGAGCTGGAGGATCTGACGGGCTTTGACGGGCGCTGTGACGCGGTGTTTTTCACGAAGGAGGAAAAACCGGTTTTGCCGAACGACGACCTTGTGCAACTCGCCGCGTGGAAAGACCGGCTCAGCGGGCGTGCGGATCTGGACATGGAGGAGGGCGAATACGACGTCGTCATCGTCGGCGGCGGGATGTCGGGTTGTGGCGCGGCCCTTGCGGCACGCAAGCACGGCCTGAAGGTGGCCTTGGTGCAGGATCGCCCGCTTTTTGGTGGCAACGCCAGCGAGGAAATTCGCGTCCACACTCTCGGGATATACGGCAAGAACGCGGATCTGATTAAGCAAATCGACACCTACCACTACCCGAACGGCGACGAGAAAGCCAAGATCGATCAGGTGCGGCGGGACAAGGCCCTCGCGGATTCCGGTGCCGATCTTTTTCCCGGGCACACCGCCATCGGCCTCGGCAAGGACGGCGATAAGATCACCAGTGTGGAGGCGCGCGAGGTGCGCAGCGGGAAGATCCGGCGGTTCAAGGCACCAGTGTTCATCGATGCCACGGGCGATGGCTGGCTGGGTTTCTGGTCCGGCGCGGAGTTTCGCGAGGGCCGCGAGTCGAAAAATGAATTCGACGAAGGATGGGACCGCTTCGGTGAACTCTGGAGCCCGGAAAAACCCGACATGCGCACCATGGGCACCAGTGTGCTGTGGAATTCACAGCAAGGCACTCGCCGCACCCCCTTTCCCCCCGTGCCATGGGCGACGCCCGTCGCCAAGGACCACGAGGCGATCAAGGGCGAGTGGTTCTGGGAATATTCGGACAATGATCTGAATCAGGTGCACGATGCCGAACAGATTCGCGACCACTTGTTGCGTGCGATTTTTGGCTCATTCGCCAATGCCAAGCGCCACCCGAAAAACGCCACCGTCGAGCTCAAGTGGGTGGCCTTCGTGGGCGGTAAACGCCAGTCACGCCGGCTGATGGGGGATTACATTTACACCATGAAGGACGCCACCGAGTTGCGCAGGTTTCCCGACTCCGTGGTCGAGGAAAAGCGCGAGCTCGACGGCCACTATCAGATCAAAGAGACCGGGTCGCCCTATGATTTCCTCTCCAAGGCGATGTTCATGAAACTGGGAGGCGCGACATACGAGATCCCTTTCCGCTGTTTTTACTCGCGCAACATCACCAACCTGATGATGGCGGGACGCTGCTTCAGTTGCTCGCACGTCGGTCTTTCCGGGCCGCGTGTGATGAACACTTGCGCGCAAATGGGCATCGCCACTGGAATGGCCGCCGTGGTTTGTAAAAAACACGGCGCGCTGCCCCGTGTGGTGGGTGAAAAACACATCAAGGAACTCCGACAACTCATCGGTTACGACGCGTGATGCGACACTGGGTCAATTTCGGGCTGTTGTTCAGTTTCGTCACCCTCAGCGTGACGGGGGTGATGGCATACGCCCTGCCATTCTCGATCCACACTGCACGTGTGCACATTGTTTTCGGTGGGCTTACGGTTTTGTTGGTGCTGCTGCACATGCTGTCGAGGACGAGGTATTTTTCGGGCAAACTGGCGGGCAAGAGTGCGGCGCGCGGGATGGTGTCCGCCACGGCCGCCGCTGTTGCATTGGTGCTGGCGATCGCGTTTTACGATCAATGGCCGGCGCGGCCGATCATGGATGCGAGTTACGAGGCGCGGCGTAAGGTGCAGATCGTTCGCAGCTCACCGCTCGCCGGATTTCTGGATGTGGATCCAGCGCATCGCTTCGTCGCTCGAAAGCCGGATGAGGGCGCCGACATTTCGCTCTCGCTGATGGTGAGGTTCCGCGATGATTTGGAATCGACGCCCGCGATCGCGATTTGGGCGGAGACGACGGCCGGGACGATTATTGAAACGCTCTACCTCGATGAGGCACTGGCATACAGTGAGGAGGTGACTTGGCAGGGCGTGAGAACTGTGCGCCACAAATTGCTGCCGATGTGGAGGCACAAGCATACGGTTGTCTCCGGGGTGGATCCTCATGGGAAATTGGATGCGTTTGCCGGGGCGACGCCCGAACACTCGTTCACGCTTGACCAGAATCTGAAAATCGAAGGTGCCGACGGATTCATTCTTTGTGTGGAGGTGAATGCGGTGCGCGATTCGAACGAGGCATTTCCGGATCCGGATCTCGGCCAGCCATCGGTGCTCTATACCGCGTTCATTCAACCGGGAAAAGGCAATCCGTATGGCTTGCTGGAACTCACCGCTCATGGCGGGGAGGCACAAGAGGTGGGGGCGGCAAACTACGATTTCGAGGGGCTCGATTCCGCACTCGGGTTGGTCGATCTTTTGTTGGTCAAAACCGCGCCGATGGAGCCATGAGCATGAGCAATCCGCATGGAGTTACGAAGAAAACGGCGGGAGGGCTTCTACCGATGATCAGGTGCAGTCTCGTGCTCGCCGCGTTGATCGCTTTCTGGATGGCGGGTTGCAAAAGCGGGGATCGCACCCACGTGGCAACGGGCGAGGCGATGGGGACGACGTATCGGATCAAGACGGTGCAAAAGGCGGATAGTGCCATGCCGACGATTCATGCGATGCTCGACCGGCTGGATCGCGAACTCTCGACATGGCGGAGCGATAGCTGGGTGGCGGAATTCAATGCCGCGCCAGCCGGGACGACGATGATCATGCCGGACGCGGTGCTCGATTTGTTAGAGCGGTCCCGGGAATATCAAGCCGAAACCGAAGGGCGGTTCGACCCGACGATCGGCGCGCTGATCCGGGTGTGGGGGTTCGGCGCATGGAAGCGAGATTGGGCGGGTGAGCCGACGGAACAGGCGGTGGCCGCGGCACGTGAGGCTAGCGGGTTTGGGAATTTGCAAATCGAGGGCGGCCGGATCACGAAGTTGCACGATGGCCTGATGCTGGATTTCTCCGCCATTGCCAAAGGCCATGCGGTGGATCTCATGGCGGCGATTCTCCGCGATGCGGGATGTACGGACTTTATCATCGAATTCGGTGGCGACATCCTTGCGCATGGCAATCGCCCGGGTGGCAGTGGCTGGACGGTTGGAGGCCCCGCGCTCGACGAACCGGTGTCGCTCCACAACGAGGCCATGGCCACGAGTGGATCGGAATTCAACTTTCGCGGCGGCCAATCACACGTGATCGACCCGAATCGCGGCCAACCGGTGCCGGTGGGGCGCCCGGTTTTCGTCGTGGCACCCACCTGTGCCAAGGCCGACGCATTGGCGACGTCGATGATGGTGGCCGAGGCGGAAGCGGATGGTCAGCTTTCGAAGTAGGTGTATCCGGCGAGGCCGAGGCGGTAGATGTCGAGAATCTCGCGGCGTTCCTTCGGCGAGATCCGGCCCTCGGAAACGGCCTTTTCGGCGAAGTTGCGGAATTTCGAAATGAGCTCCTTCGGATCGAACTCGACGTAGGTGAGCACGTCGGCAACGGTGTCGCCCTCGACCTCGTGAGTGTAGACCGGTTTGCCGTTTTCGAGGTGCACGCCGACGACGTTGGTATCACCTAACAGGTTGTGAAGATCACCGAGGGTCTCCTGATAGGCGCCGACGAGGAAGACGGCGACGTAGTAGGGCTCGTCGGGTTTGAGTTCGTGAAGAGCGAGGACTTTTTTGACGTCCTCCTTGTCGATAAAGCGGTCGATCTTGCCGTCGCAATCGCAGGTGATGTCGGCGAGGACGGCGCGGTGGCGCGGTTTCTCGTCGAGCCGGTGAATGGGCATCACCGGAAACAACTGGTCGATGGCCCAGGAATCGGGCAGGGACTGGAAGAGCGAGAAATTGCCGTAGTAGAAATCGACGAGTGAGGACGAGAGGTCGCGGAGGTCTTCGGGAATGTCGTCTTCCAGTTCGTTGATGAGCTTCGAGATCCGGGTGAGGATATGCCAGAACCATGCCTCGGCGAGGCCGCGCTCGCGCAGGGTGGCGTTGCCGTAGAAGAACTGGGCGCGCATCTGGTCGCGGTAGTAGACGGCGTCGTTGTAGGATTCCTGGAGGTTTTTTTTGCTCAGCGTCTTGTGGACGTGGATCAGGTTGGTGAGGTTTTGCGGCGCTTTTTCCGGGATGGCGGGCGCTTCCTCGCTGGTCTGCGCGGAGGTGACGTCGAGGATGTTGAAGACGAGGACCGAGTAATAGGCGACGACGGCGCGCCCGGATTCGGAGATGAGGTTGGGGTGGGGGACTCCGGCCTTGTCGCAGATCTGCGCGATGACCTCGACGATGTCCGCACAGTATTCCTGGATCGAGTAGTTGCAGGAGGACGGGAAATTGGTGTGTGAGCCGTCGTAATCGATGGCCATGCCGCCGCCGATGTCGAGGACTCCCATGGTGGCCCCTTCCTTGACGAGATCGCAATACATGCGGACGGCTTCGGTGGCACCCTCGCGGATGGCGGCGATGTTGGGAATCTGCGAACCTTGATGGTAGTGCAGCATCTTGAGGCAGGCGAGGTGGCCGGAATCGCGGAGGCGGTCGACAACCTGGATGACCTGTGAGGCGTTGAGACCGAAGACCGACTTGTCACCCGCGGATTCCTGCCAGTGTCCGGAGCCGCGGGTCGAGAGGCGGACGCGGACGCCGAGGTTGGGCAGCACGCCGAGGCGGCGCGAGCGTTCGAGGATGAGTTCGAGTTCGCTGGGCATTTCGAGCACGAGCATCACCCTGAGCCCCATTTTCTGCGCGTGGAGGGCGAGGTCGATGAACTCCTCGTCCTTGTAGCCGTTGCAGATGATGTATGCCTCCGGGTTGTGCATGTGGGCGAGTGCCGCGATCAGTTCGGGCTTGGAGCCGGCTTCGAGGCCGTAGTTGTATTTTTTCCCGAACTCTGCGATCTCCTCGATCACCTGGCGCTGCTGGTTCACCTTGATCGGATAGACGCCACGGTATTCTCCCTGATAGCCCTGATTGCGGATGGCCTTGCGGAACGATTCGTTGATCTCGGTGATACGCGAGTGCAGCAGGTCGCGGAAACGCAGCAGCACCGGCAGGTGGGTGCCACGGTCGCGGAGTCCTTCGATGACGTCATGGAGAGAGACTTCGGCCTGGTTCTCACCATCTTCGAGGCGCACGGTGACGTGGCCTTTCCGGCTCACGCCGAAGAAACCGTGGCCCCAGGATTCGACGCCGTAGAGTTCGGAGGACTGCTCGGGAGACCAGGATTTTTTCGGGGTGCTGCGCTTGGCGGCGCGTTCGGTGGCGGGGGTGGTCATGGGTGGCGGAGTCACGGGGCTTTCCAGTTGGGGAATTCGCGTTGGAGTTGTTCGCGGAATTTGGCGGCTTCGGCATTGTCGCCGTGGGCTTCGAGAGCCTTGATGAGTTTATCGAGGGCGCGTGGTTTGAGCTCTGCGTCCTCGTGGAATTGGACGACGACGAGATACTCGGCCGCCGCGCGCTGTGGGTTTGCGGCCTGCATGTCGAGGTCGCCCATCAGGATGCGGAGCATGGCGCTGGTGCGGCCTTGCGGATTGAGGGCAATCGCCTGTTCGGCGGATTTTCGGGCATCCGCGAAGCGCTCGAGGGCGAATTCCGCGCGGGCACGGTCGAGCAGGCCGTCTGCGATCCATGCGGAATTGTCTTCGACATCAAGCACGTGACTGATGGCGGGAAGGGCCTCGGCGGGTTTTCCGGACTCAATGCTGGCCTTGGCCAGATAGCGCCAAACCTCCTTGGGTGTTTGGCGTGGCTCGTCGGTATTGGCGATAAGGTTGAGGAAACGCGCGGAGGCGACGTAATGGCGATCGTTGAACATTTGCATCCCCGCCCACTGGATCGTCTGGTCGGGGAGGTCTTCGGCGTATTTCCCCTGAATGGCGAGATCGATCTCCTTGGCGAGGGCTTCGGCGTTTTGGGCGGAAAAATGGCCAAGGGCGAGCAGCAGCCCGGCGTGTTTCGCGTATGCGTCGGGGCGAAGTTCGCGCGCCTTGTCGAGGTGTTTCACGGCATCGTTCGCGGAGCCGGTGCGCACCATGCCCCAGCCGATCCAGTAGTTCGCTTCTGCGATCAGGTTTTCCGGTGGCGATGGCACATTTTCGAGGAAGCCCCGGTAGCGTGAAATCATGTCCGGAATGTCGCTGCTGGCGCGATACATGCGGGCGGCTTCGAGCCATGCGAATGAGATGAGCTCGGCTTCGCTGGATTCGGCGATCACGCGGTCGAAGTCGGCTTTCGCGCGCGTGGTGTCGCCGGTGTCAGCATGGGATTTCGCGCGCTTGGCGAGAGCGGATGAGAAACGCGGATCTTTCGGAAAGTTTTGGATGAACTCATTGAGCGAGCGGAGCGCGCCCGCCGGGTCGCCGGCTTCGGCAAGACACCAGCCGCGCTGATAGAGAAGGCCGGGGCGGTTGGCCTCGCTGACGCGCGAGGAGTCGATCGACGTGTAAACGCGCGCCGCTTCGGCAAGCTCGCCATTCGCGTAAAGGGTCTCGGCTTTCATCATGAGCGCGGTGTGGATGCGCATGTCGTCCGGCCGCGAGCGTTGGTAGAGCTCGAGAAAGGCATCGACCTGGTCGGGCACGTGGCGTCCTTCGATCTGATAGAAGCAAAGCAGTCGGTAGTAGGACGCCTGGTAGGCGAGATCGTTCTCCGGCGGCACGAGCCGCTCGATCTCACGGAAGAGGGTGAGGGCCTCTTCGGGGTTCTTGAGCCGCATGAGCGAGCGGGCGGCAATCATGAGGCGGGCCGCTTCTTTTTCTCCCTCGGCCTTGACCGTGCTGCGGCGAAAACTGTCAACCACCGCGGCATACTGGCCTGCCGCGAACTGGTTATTCATCAGCGCGGTCTGTGCATCCGGGCGGAAATCCTCCATGCCATCGGTCTGCATCACCATTTTCAGGTAGGTGTCCGCAACTTCGGTTCGCTTGAGTCGGGTGGCTGTGAGCGATGCATGGAGCGCGGCTTCGGCCCGGATTTTGATATCCGATTGGGAGTCGGTGGCCACCTCTTCGAACCAGGTGAGGGCCTCGGTGTCGTTTTTCGCGCGCACGGCGATGTGACCAAGCGCGACGCGTGATTGAGCGACAAAAGCTGCTCCGTGCGGGTGCGCGATCACCTTGCGATAGGCGCGAGCTGCCTCGCGGTCGCGGCCGAGCAGGCGGTAGGAATTTCCTGCGAAGTAAAGTCCCCGCGGTTGTTCCTCGGGTCTTGATGCATGGTCCGCGTAGCGTTCGAAAAGCGGAGCGGCGAGGGCATACTGGCGGTTCTGGTAGTGATCGGCGGCAAGTGTGTAAGCTGCGGCTGCGGCCCATGGCCCTGTGCCGAAGCGGTTGAGCAGGGTGTTGAAGCAGCGTTTCGCATCATCGATGCTGCCGGTCTGCTGGAAGCTGTTGCCCAGATACCACCACGCGGGCGCGGCGTTATCGTGGCCGGGGAAATCGTTGAGATATTGGGAGAATATTTCGGCGGCTCGTAGATAGAGCGCGGTGCGTTGCTCGGCGTCGGTGGCACGCTGGGCGCTGTCGTAAAGGTTGCGCCCGCGCTCGAAGAAATCCATGCCCGGATCCGGGCGCAAGGCCGGGTCCGCCGGCAACGCGCGCGGCGGTTGCTGCGCAGGGCATACGGTTGTGCCGACGAGAAGGATGAGTGCGAGTGCGCGTTTCAAGATGCGTGGAGTATCAACCCGATCCGGGATTTTGCCAAGTGAATCAACCTCAGGGTTCCGGGCGCTGGGTTGCGAAGGAAATATTCCATACCCCGGCTTTCTGGCAGGTGTCGATCACTTCGACGATGCGCTGGTATGGCACGCTGCCGTCGCCGCGGATGCGGACCGGCTGGTTCTCATACTGGCGTGCGATGCTGGCGAGTTTTTCGCGCAGCTCCTCAAGCGTCACGGTGGCTCCCTCGACGCGGATGTGGCCCTCGGGCATCACGTTGATAATAATCTCGCCGCGCTGGCGGCTGGGGTCGGCTCCTTCTTCGGCGGTGGGCACGGAGACCTTGAGCTCGGTTTCCGAACGGGTGAACTGCCAGGTGACGATGAAAAAGATCAGCAGCAGAAACACGATATCGATCATCGGCGCGAGCTGCATGCTGGCCGACTCCGGCTGGCGGCTGGAGAATTTCATGATCGCGGTTGGTTAGATGCCGTGGAGGTCGGGGCGCTCGTTGTCGAGTAATGAAGGCAGCGGCATCGAGTAATCATCCCGGGTGCGCTGCGACGCGCCGATCGAGTCTGCCGGATTCTGGCGTTCGACCTGGGTGTGAAGTAGTGCCATCAGGTGGGTGGCGGCAGCTTCGAGCTCGGCGATGTATTTCTGCACCCGCCCGCGGAAAAGTGAATAAAACACCAATGCGGGAATGCCGATCATCAAGCCGGCGGCTGTGGTGATGAGCGCCTCTGAGACCCCTTCGGCCAGTTCCATCTGGCGCACGCCGGATACGTCGCCCGCAGAGATATTGAGGAACGACTTGATCATTCCAAGCACTGTGCCGAGCAGGCCGACCATGGGTGCGATGGCGCCGATGTCCGCTAGGTAGGTGATGCGGGAGCTCAGCAGGCCCGCTTGGCGCGATCCTTCGGCTTCGGCGACTTCGCGCACTTCGCCGAACGATGCGCCGGGATATTTGGTGAAGAACTCGAGGGTTTTCTGCGTGACGCGTGCCATCGATTCGTTGCGGCGGTGGCTGTAAGCGACTAGCCCGAGGTAGTCGCGCTTGCGGATCATGGCCTCGGCGGCGTCCATGAAGCGCTCGCTGACCACCGCATTGCGGCGGATCGTCAGAAGATAAATGAACACAAGCACCAGGCCGATGATGGAGATGATGGCCAGTGGATACATCATGATGCCGCCGGCATGGACGATCTGCATGAAGTCCATCTGCCTGGTTAGCACGGATTCTTCGTCCTGAGCCATGGCGGCACAGGTTGCGCCAAACAGAATGGCGGCAGGCAGGGAGAGTTTCTTCATCGGCGGAGCGGAAACATGAATCACCCCCATGGCCAAGGCAAGCCCCGGCTTATCGGAGAGCTGTAGCTAGGGAACGGGATGGCGATTGTAAATCTTGCAGAATCCGGCCTCTCGTGGAGGAGTTAGCCGGCTTGGGCTCTCCCGGTCATGTCTTCCCGCACGGAATGCGAATCCACCCGGCATCACCCAAACCAAGATTCTCGAAGTTCGCGGGATGGTCATGCATTTTGTAAAAATCTCCTTGCCGAGCGGTCCATTCGTTTCATTCTTCGTGCCAACTCCTTGCAGTCCCCATCCATGATCAACAAAAACTCCCGTCGTTTCGTCAAATTCTCCGCACTTGCGGTTGCAATCATCGCAGTGACTACCCCAGCGGCTTTTGCCCAAGGTGCACCACAAGAAAGCCTTCTCGACCGTTGGGTCCTTAATGGCGGCCCCACGATGATCTTCATCGGAAGTGCGGTTGTCGCCTTCATTGGTCTGGCGATTTACAACTTCATGTCCCTCACCAAGGCAAAATTCTGCCCGGAGGATCTGAAAGCCGCGCTGATGGATCACATGGTGAATTGCCGCGTCCGGTCGGCCATTGAATTGGCCGCCACTCACCCCTCATACCTCGGGCGCATGGTGGCTTACTCTTTTCCAAACATCGACGCCACCCGCCCCGAGGATCTCGGCCGCGACATGATCGAGGACGCGATGGCGGACTTCACGATTTCCGAAACCCGCAAATCGATGACGTGGGTGAACTACATTTCCGTCATCGCCCAAGCCTCGCCGATGCTCGGACTGACCGGCACGGTCATCGGTATGGTCAGCGCGTTCAGCACGCTGGCCGTGACCGGTTCCGCGGACCCAGGCGTGCTGGCGGCCGACATTTCCGTCGCCTTGCTTACCACGCTGTGGGGGCTGATCAATGCGATTCCCTGCATCATCGTATTCTTCATCCTGAAGAACAAATATGCGGCCCTCGTCGCCGAATGCACGCATTCCGCTGAAGAGATGATCAACGCCGCGGTCGCCACCGTGAACGCCGACACGCTTTACGCCAAGATTCCCGAAGGCATTGCCGTTTGATTCCTAGGCGAGGCCGTTTCCCGGAAATGCCTCGCCAATCCATTCAAACCATCCCCAAGCCATGCCTTCCAAACTCCGCGAGACGACCTCCGTCGAGGATGACGAACTGAACGTCGACATGTCGCCGATGATCGACATGGTTTTCCTTCTGCTGATTTTCTTCATCGTCAACGCCACCGCGATCATCGTGAAGACCGACCCCGAGGTGACTCCTCCTGTGGCGGACCAGGCGAAGGCCCAGGAGGATGGGCGCGGACGCATCGTGGTGAACGTCTATACCGACGAAAATGGCAGCCCGAGATTCACGGCCGAAGACTTCTATGTCATCCTTGAAAACGAGGACGCCATTCGCGAATACGTTCAAAAAGCCAAAGAGGTCATCGACCTTCAGGGGCTTGTGCCCAAGCTTCATCTTCGCGGCGACAAGGATACCGTCTTCCGCCACAGCCGGACGGCGATCCGCGCCGCCGCGGCCGCACAAGTCGACCAGGTCGTCTTCGCCGTTTACGTCAGGCAGCCCTGAAATCGCTCCGGAAAAACCCCTAGTCCAAACCGCTCCATGGCCCGCCATAAAAAACGCAAACCTTACCAGGACGATCCACCGAAGCTCGAGATTTCCTCGCTGATCGACATCTGCTTCCTCCTGCTGATCTACTTCCTGGTGACATCCACATTGATTCCCCGTGAAACCGATCTCGATATGCGGCTGCCCGCGCAAGTCCAGTCCGAGTCGCAACCGGAAATCGAACCTTTGTTCATCCGCATCGACGGGAACGGTACGATTTTTTCCGGCACCGGCGCTGCCCAGCAGCCGCTCGATAGCAATGAAGCAGAGCGCAATGTGCCGCTGCTCTCTGCGCAACTCGAGCTCTATGCGACTGCGGCCCGCGGCGCCAATTCCACTCCGCTCGTCCAGATCTACGCCGATGGCAACGCGTCCCAGCAACGAGTGATCGACGTTCTCAATGCGTTGGCGAGAGTCAGCATCACGTCGGTGACGTTCACGGACCTCCTCGATGCTCCTTGATGGGCCTTCCCATTCAAAATACATCCAAAATAATCATCCCGTATCGCGTTTCTTCCCATGAACGCCGGTTTCCACGGCGATACCTGTGAAGTCACAACCGACCAAAAAATTCCATCTCTCCATGAATCCGAAACTCCTCATTCTCGCAGTCGTCTTCACCGTTTTTTCCCTGTTTGAAAATCCCGCCAATGCCCAGGGAATGAATATCGGCGAAATGCTCAAGGAATCAGAAGCCGCGATGAATCAAGGACGCTGGCAGGACGCCCACGCGATCCTGACGGATGCGGTTGCCGCCCAAGGAGGCAACCCCCAGGTCCACATGATCGTGTTCGGCCCGCGATTCGGGCTTCTGCAATATCGCAAGGGGCTTACGGAAATCCGTCTGGGTTTGTGGGAAGAGGCCATCGCGTCATTTGAAAAGTGCTACCGTGACTATCCGAATGACCCGGGCCGCCCCGACAACCGCAACCATATGCGGAATCTCGCTCTGTTGCGCTCGGCCGAAGCCGCCATGGGCATGGGAAGTTGGCAGCTTGCCATTGATCAGTCCAAGAAGTTCGAGCAGGAAAAACAGCCCAACGACCGTTACAACCGCGGCCGCTTCCATACCAATATGGCGACATGTTATTTCCAGCTCGCCAATGTTTCCGAGGGGATTGAGCACCTGGAAATCGCAATCAACAACAAGGTCGCGTTCGATACTCCGGAATCCGCCATCATCGGCTCCTTTCAATCGCTCGTCACTGCGGTCATCCAGGAGCGGAATGAACAAACCTTGGTCGATTTTATTAATAAAAACCGTGCAGGCCTCACGGTTTCGCCATACCGGATGCATCCATTCCTCCAGGTTTTCCTGAAATTGGCCGGAGACGCCTTCAATGCGGAAATGCGCCACTCGGCGTTGCTTCTCTATCAGTTTGTTCCGCCCACCCAACTGTCGATCGAGGATGCAAGAGCCCTGCTTGGGCAGCTCGGCGGTGCCCATGGATTGAGCGCAGGCGGGGAGAGGTTGATTGCAAGCGAGATCGAGGCCGCGATCGAGAGTCTTGCCGCGCTCCAGGCCAGTGAGAATTCACCGGAGATGATCAAACTCGCCGCTCTCGCCGTCATTCACGAGGGGCAAGGCAATCTTCGTGGCGCATTCGCCGCATACCGATTGCTCGAGACCAATCACGTGAATTCGGCCCGCCGCGAACACAACCTCTACAACCTGGTGCGACTCGCGTCTGTTCTTGGAGAAATCGATATCACCGAAGCCGAGGCCACCAAGTTCGTTCAGACCTTCCCTGAATCGGATTACATTCCGACGGTTCGCCGCCTGATGCTCTCGTCGCTTTTCTTCAATGGAAACTACCCGGCGTGCATCCAGATCGCCACAAACATGCTGCCAACCTTGGAGGCCAATACTCCCGAGCATGACCTTTGCCTCTTCGTTCTCGCCGGATCGTATTTCTATACGGGTGAATACGACCTAGCCAAACCCCTGCTCGACCAGCACGTCGAGGCTTATCCGGAAAGCCAGTTCGTCAGCTCCGCACGTTACTTCCAGGCCTCGAACGAGGCGCGCCTGCAATTCTGGCAACGGGCGGGTCGCCTGCTCGATGATTTCATCGCCGCATTCCCGAACCCGTCGGAGAATGTCTATTACGTAATGGCCTTGTTCGACCGTGTGACCGTCCATTACGCCGAAGAGCAAAACGAGCCCGCCCTTGCGATTATCGAGCGCATTATCACCGAGTTCCCGGATAGCCCGGTCGTCGAACAGACTCTCACGCTGAAGGGGAATATCCTCCAGTCCGATGGCGAGCTTGAGATGGCGACCGAAGCATACCTCAAGGCGCTCGAACTGGCTGAATCGAGAAACAATTCCGACATCGCGGGAGACGCGGTTTACTTCCTCGCCAACGTCTACACCGAGCGCATCACGGAGGACAGCAACGACCCGAACGCGGTGAAGGCCGTGGAATACGCCGAGAGATACTGGAAGGAATTCGCGGCCTTCTCGCCGATGAAAAGTCAGATGGCCGTGGTGCAAATGAAGCCGCTCGGCAATCTTGGCCGCTTCAGCGAGGGACTGGAGCGCTTGCAGACCGTCATCTCGGAAATCGCGCGAACTCCCGAGGCATTCGGCCTCGAAGAAGCCATCAATTCCTACACCGAGGCATATCTCCAAGAATACACTCTCGATCAGCTACGCGAGCATTATTACAACTTCCCCGACATCCGCGTGTCTGATCGCGCGGCCCGCGCGCTGCTCCGCATTGCGGTGATCGGCGCTTATGAGAAGCACGCAAGGCAAACCGAGGATCCTGCCGAACAAACCGCCGCCCAAGGCACCGTTCGCGCGCTCTTCCAAGAACTGAAAACCGACTTCAACCCCGCCGAACTCACCAACTTCATCCTGGTCAAGTTGGGCGACTATCTCCGCAACTTGGCCGCGCCCCGCGAAGCCCTCGTCTATTATGAAGAGGTGCTCGGCCGCACGGATCAATCCTATCGCTTTGATGCACTCCTCGGGCGCGCCGACATTCTGGGTTCGTCAAATGATCGGGCGGAAATGGCCCGAGCCATCGAGGATTTCGATCGTGTTTACCGGGATTCCCAAGACCGCCAGCAACGCGAGTTCTCGCTCATGCGTATCGTGCAGATCAACCTTGCCATCGGGGATTTCGACAAGGCCGCCGAGAGCGCGCGCCGCTACCTGAGCCGTGATGAGCACAGTTTTAATGTCTACACCGGGCGGGTGAGCCTCATGCTTGCGGAGAGCTTCGATCTTGCCGGAAAGAAAAATGACGCGATCTCGATGTATCTCAAGGTTTGGTCCGCATTCTTGGGGGAAATCCGGGTTTCCGCACCTGCCATGAAGCGTTGGATGCAACTGAATTGGGAACTCAACCGCCCGGCGGAAGGTGATAACCCCGCCGACCGCCAAGGAGCCTACAACGGCGGCAAGAGTTACGTTATGCAAACCGAGCGATTGAGGCCCCAAATGACCCCTGCGGAGCTCGTCGCCTGGGAAGAAGTCGAAGCCTTGGTCCGCCAGTATGAGGCCAATCCTAGTGTTGTGCCATACACCCCCTGACCCACGCCCTCAAAAACCTGAAAATCACCTGACCATGAAACATCTGTTACTTACCGCCGCCAGCGTCTGGCTCATCATGCAGCCGGGAACCGCCGCCGCACAGACACGGATCGAGGCCATTCTTGTTCCGAACGAGGGAAACCCCACACGCATCTGGATCAACAGTGTTGGTACGACTGGCATCCGTTTTTACCAAACCGCTCAAACAACCGCCTTGAACGATTTTGCATTGAGTCAGGCCCGCACGATCTACTTCCCGGAGTCGCGGTCCTTCTCAGGCGCCATGCAGCAATTCCGTGCGCGCGATTATCGCGCCGCAGCCGAAAGCTTCGGTAATGTGGCGGCGGAATTCCGGCCGGTCCACTTGTTGCCGAACAATCCTTCCTCGCGTGCGGCATTCTTTGAAATCGAGTCCCTGCGCTTGCTCGGCGATTACGCCAAAATGTCTGAAAAACTCGGAGCATTCCAAAAAAGCGGCATTTCGCGGGAAAACGAAATCCGCCAACTCGAACTCAACCTCATGTGGGATGCGATCGGGCGCGAGGCGTGGGATCAACTCGGCCACCTCGTCGAACGCCACGCCACATCACGGCTTCCGGGGGATCAGCGCGCCCAAGTCGCGTATTGCATGGGCCTCGTCCGCGAGAAAAAAGGTGAAACCAAGGAAGCCATCGACGCCTACAACGAAGCCATGATCGTCGACGCCGCTGCATCCGAAGTGGTTGCACGCATGGCCGCGTTGGCGATTCTCCGCATCCATGACGCCGATCCTGACGTGAAGGTTGCGCGAGATATGTGGGGAAGCGAGAACTTCAAAACTTCCGTTCCAGGATATGCCAAACTCCTTGAGGCAGGTGCAGTCGCACGGATTTTCGAGGAATTCGTCGGCGCGGGAACGCCTCTTCCGGATCAATACAAGGCCTATCTCGATTACAAAGCACCGGATCCGGAGTCATGATCGATCACCTCCTTTCCATTGAGGAACTCGACGCCGCCACGCTCATCGCCCTGCTCGATTCCGCCGCCGGTCTCAAGGCTGAGAGAGGCCGACATTCCCGGCCGCTCGAAGGCCAGACGTGGGCGATGATTTTCACGAAGTCCTCCACTCGCACCCGTGTCTCCTTCGAAATCGGCATCCGCGAACTCGGCGGCTTCCCGATGTTTCTCTCGAAGAACGACATCCAGCTCGGCCGAGGAGAGCCGATTTGCGACACCGCGCGCGTGCTTGGCCGCATGGCGCACGGCTGCGTCATCCGCACATTCGCCCAGCAGGATGTTGTCGATTTCGCCAATCTTTCCGGCATCCCGACGATCAACGCCCTCACCGACGACGAACATCCTTGCCAGATCCTCGCCGATCTCCTGACGGTCCGCGAAAAACTCGGCGGCTGGGAAGGCCGTAAAATCGCTTTCGTTGGCGATGGATTCTCGAACATGACCCGCTCATGGATGTGGGCGGCAAAGCATCTTGGCTTCGAACTGCGCATCGCCTCGCCCGCGTCCTGCCAGCCGCCCGCTCCCTTCCTGCTGGCTCTCGATGCGCCAAATGTCACCGTCACTGATGATCCCGCGATTGCCGTTGAGGATTGCCACGCCATCAATACCGACGTTTGGCTCTCGATGGGTCAGGAAGAGCAAGCCACCAAGGAAGCGGAGTTCGAAGGTTACCAGGTGAACGACGCCTTGCTCGCGAGTGCGGCTGAGGGTCACATCGTTCTCCACTGTCTGCCGGCATATCGTGGCAAGGAAATCAGCGAAAACGTGCTCGAAGCCCATGCCGATACCGTCTTCCAGCAGGCCGAAAACCGCCTCCACGCCCAAAAGGCCGTCCTCGTCGCCCTCGCGGAAAAAAGATAACGGAGCGCCGACTTCCGTTCCGGCCGGCTCGGGAAAAGGCCTGCCATCCGCCTCTCATTCCGTGCTTGTGCGAAGCTGGCCTTCTATTGCACACTCCGCGTTCGCCCGGAGGAAAATCGTTCCTCAATCATCGCATTGGCGATGAAAGGGCACGCATTGCATCAATATGGACACACCACCTTTCACGGAACTCGGGCTGCCCGACGCCCTGCTCGCAGCGATTGAAGACCTCGGCTACGAACGCCCCTCTCCCATCCAGGCTTTGAGCATTCCACCCGCGCTCGCCGGCCGCGACCTTGTCGGCCTCTCGGCGACCGGTTCCGGAAAAACCGCGGCTTTCACCCTTCCCGCACTCACGAAAATCGACGTCAGCGCCCGTTATCCACAGGTGCTTATCCTTTGTCCAACCCGCGAACTTGCCGTGCAGGTCTGCGAGGAAGTCCATCGACTCGGAGCAAAGCTCCAAGGGCTCCAGGCAACGCCCGTCTACGGTGGCGCCCCGATGGACCGCCAGCTGCGCGCCCTGCGCGATGGAGCCCAACTCGTCGTCGGCACCCCCGGCCGCCTGCTCGATCACATGCGACGCGGCAGCTTCGACCCCTCGCATATCAAAATGGCGGTGCTTGATGAGGCCGACCGCATGCTCGACATGGGGTTTAAGGACGAAATGGACGAACTCCTCGCCGCCCTCCCACCCGAACGCCAGACGGTGTTCTTCTCCGCAACCATGAGCGCCGGAGTGAAGCGCCTGATCCAGAAATTTGGCAATGACCCGGAAATCATCGAGATCAAGCAAAAGTCGCTCACCGTTTCGACCATCGAGCAATCGTATTTCGAAGTCCGCCAACGCTCGAAAGTCGAAGTGCTTTCGCGCATCCTCGACATGAATCCGCCACGCCTCGGCATCATCTTCTGCAACACCAAGCGCTCGGTCGATGAATGCACTGAGGATCTCGTGAACCGCGGCTACGCAGCTGATCGGCTTCATGGCGACATCACCCAACAGATGCGCGAGCGCGTGCTCAAACGCTTCCGCGAAGGCGCGGTCGAGTTGCTCGTCGCCACCGACGTCGCCGCTCGCGGCCTCGACATCGACGAAGTGGACATTGTCTTCAATTACGACCTCCCCACTGATCCCGAAGACTACGTCCACCGCATCGGGCGCACCGGCCGGGCCGGGCGTTCCGGGCGCGCGGCTTCGTTCGTCTTCGGTCGCGACATCTACCGCCTCCAGGCAATCGAGCGCTACACCCGCCAGGTGATCAAGCGTGAGCGCATCCCGTCCGTCGAGCAGGTCGAAGGCCGCCGCGCCGACCTTATCTTCGAGGAACTCCGGGAACGCCTCGAAACCGGAAAATTCTCGGCCTATCAGGACAACATTGACCGCCTGTTGGAACAAGGCCACACGCCCACCGACATCGCCGGTGCGCTCGTCACCATGCTCCGGGAATCCAGCGGCCGCGAAGGCGAGCATATCGCTGAGGACCGTGAACCGGAACGCCCCGAAACCCCGCGCCGCGGCGAACGCGTCGCCCGCGCCGATGGCCCCGCCAAAAAATTCACCCCACGCGGGGAACGCGGCGATGGTGTCGAAGCCGGCATGGCCCGGCTTTTCGTGAACCTCGGCAAAACCCAGGGCATTCTGCCCAAGGACATCGTCGGCATGATGTATCGCGAGGCCAATCTGCCCGATGGGTCGCTCGGTCGCATCTCGCTGTTCCCGCGCCACACGCTTGTCGATGTGCCTGCGGAGCATGCCGATGAAGTCGTCAACGCTCTGCGCAACTCCAAGCTCCGCGGGCGGCCCTTCCGCATCGATCACGACCGCGGTTGACCCTGCACTTTCCCCGCTTGATGAATCCCCGCCGGAAACGGCATAAACCTCGCCATGGAATTGCTAACGCACGCATTCATTGGTGCGGCCATCGGCGAGATGCTGCTCGGCAAACACCTCGGCAACCGCGCCCTGGCGTGGGGTGCAGCCGCCGGATTGCTTCCCTCTCTCGACTGGCTCGTCATGCCGTTTCTCGATACGGCAAACCAACTCTGGTGGCAGCGAGGCCCAAGTCATTCCATCCTCGTTGCGATGGCTGCATCCATTCTCTTGGCAAAGCCGTTGGCGGAAAAATGGAAACGGGAAAAAATTTCCAGAGCCCAAGCCGGCACCTTCGTCTTCGCTACCCTGCTCACGCACCTTTTGCTCGATTGTATGGGAGCCATCGGAGTCGCGGTGCTTTGGCCGCTGCCGCTTGATCGTGTTGCCTTCGGCATGCTCTCTCCGTCTGATCCGTTGGTGATCCTGCCTTTGCTCATTTGCATTCCATGGCTTGCGTTTCTCCGGAATAAAAAGGAACAGCCGAAACGCCGCCGCATCCTGATCCGGGGGCTGGCCCTCACCATCAGCTATCTGGCATTCGCCGTCGGCATGAAATTCACCGCGGATGCGGGCTTCCGGTCGGACCTGGCAACCCACCGAGCCGATGGAGAGCGACGCATTGTCATTCCGACAGCGTCCAACGCACTCGTTTGGCGTGCGGTGGTGGATCGTGACCAGGAAGTATGGGTCGGACATCGGTCGGTATTCCAACGGTATTCATCATCGGTTCGCTGGGTCGCCTACCCGCGCGGCGATATTGCGGCCGGTTCATGGGCCGATGAACGCGAAGTCGCCCGCATCAAATCCTTCTCGGACGGCTTCTGGATCGCCCGCAGCCACAAACGCGGTCTCTGGATCGCGGATATCCGCGCGGGGACGGCATGCGATTTGGGAGCGCATGGAAAACATGCCGAGTTCCGCATGCTGCGTGCGTGGAATTTCGAGCCGGAGGCCCCGAAGGATCGCCTCATCCCAAGCCATGCGGATGCTCCAGGCGTCGTCTCCAGTTTGCGGAAGGCAGGTTGGTGGATTCGCGGGCACGATCCCGTCGAGCTTCTTCCGCCCCGTCTCGCCGGAGTCCCGGGTCGGTTCCCCGAGATGCTTCCAGTGGTCGAGTGAGAAAATCGGATGAACCCGCGCCCAATCCGATGATCAATCACAATCATGTTCAGCGCGTTCGAATTCCTCCGCGGCCTGAGCGATTCATGGAGAACTGAATCTAACATATAAAATAAGTTTGGTGCGAGCAAAATGGCCAATACAATCAAATACTCCTTCACCCCGCGCAACATGACGCCGAAAGCACACATGTCCCTCTCCCCATCACGGATTTTCGATCCCGTTTCCCTGGCTCCCCGGCATGTCACGAGGCGGCATGTTCTTGGTGGGTTACTCGCATCCGGTGCCACGATGGTACTGCCGTCCACAGCCGAGGCATCCCAAGGTGCGCCCGGTGCCATCGAGCACCCGCGGGTGCTCTGGATCAAAAACCCCTCGCGCGAAGCCGTGATTTCCTGGACCACCCGACAACCAGGCGAAAAACATCGGATTTATTACGATACCGAAGCCCACGGCACCAAGATATCGGCTTACCGGAACCAGGCGGAAACATTCAAGGACGGGATGTATACCATGCTCGAAGTGGACCACCGGTTCGTCGAGCCCGGATATTATCACCATGTGTATTTGAAGGACCTGACGCCCGGAACGCGCTATCATATCTTGATCGAGAGCGATGGGCGGGTGTCGCGGCAGCTCAACTTCATCACCGCCTTGGAGAACGACATGCCGTTCCAAATGCTTTTCGGTGGAGACTCGCGGATCGAGGGGAAGACCCCATACGAACACACCGACCGACGCAAGATGAACGACCGCGTCCGCATGCTGTTCGAGGAAAATCCGAGGGTGCTCGCATTGCTCCATGGTGGGGATTACTGCGAACGTGCCGAATGGCGCTACCTCGATGCTTGGCTCACGGATCAGGATCGCGTCATCACCCGGGATGGCCGCATGCTGCCGATCATCCCGGTGCGGGGAAATCACGATGTGCAGATCGGTTTCGAGGAAATGTTTCCATGGCCTGAGATGAAGCGCTCGTATTATTACACCACCCAGTTGAGCTCCCAGATGGCACTTGTGACGCTCAACACGGAAATCAGCATGGGCGGCGACCAGCGGGACTGGCTGCGAGACACCCTGCCCGGGCTGCGCGAGGCAAACCGCTGGTTGATCGCATCATACCACCGCCCGGCATACCCGAGCGTGCGCAACATGCAGGACGGCGAATCCCGCCGCCGGAATTTCGTGCCGCATTTCGAAGCCAACAACATCGATCTCGCATGCGAGTCGCACGACCATGCGCTCAAACGCACCGTTCCCATCCGTGATGGCAAACACGATCCGGATAACGGAATCATCTACATCGGTGACGGTGGCCTCGGTGTGCCGCAGCGCACGCCGGATCCCAGCCGTTGGTGGTTCCAGGGCGACGATTCGGTCGCGAAATCTGCGCATCACGTGCATCTGTTCGATTTCGGCGAGCAGGAATTCCGCGCGCGCGCGTTTGGAATGGCGGGCGAGGTTTTGGATGATTTTACCTTGCGCCCGAAACGCCGCGGATAAATTCCGATTAGAAAACCCCGATTCAGATGACTTTCGAAAACCCGCTCCGTCCCGGCCTGCCATCGGCGATCCTGCTGCTCCGCATGTCGCTGCTGCTGATGGCACTGGGCTATTACGTCGCGCTGACGACGCGGGCCGGGAGCCATTTCGGATCGATCGCATTGTTTAAATTCGGAGTGCCCCACGACACCATCCTCGCGTGGGAGCATGGCATCGCGCGCCTCCTCGTCGTGCTTGCGATCTTCACGTGGTTCCGCTTCGGCTGCTGGGCGGCTTTACTGATGGGTCTGGTCATCATGGCGGAGTCGGTTGCCGGTGTGTTCGCCGGCGGATTTCCCTTTTTCGAGCACACTCCGTGGGCATGGGCCCTGCGCTTCGGTGCGCCGTTCGGGCTGGCCGCATGGATGTGGAAACGAAACCCACAACCGCAATGGACGATTCGGGGAGGGGACTGGGTTTTGCGGCTGGCGATCGCGGCCGTCTTCGCCATCCACGGCCTCGAAGCGTTCTGGAAACACCCGCAATTCATCGATCTCTTCATCGGGTCCGCAAATGCCGCCGGCTGCGAGATCCGCGAACTCGCAGTGGTGCGCACACTCGTGGTGATCGCCGTAGTCGATCTCGCGGTCGCTGCCATGGTGTTGGTCTGGCCGCGGACACCGCTTTTGATCTGGTGCGCATGCTGGGGGCTGGTGACCGCGCTTTCCCGTCCAATGGCATATGGTTTCGCATCCTACCCGGAAGTCTTGATTCGTGCGCCCCACTATTTGGCTCCCCTTGCACTCATGGCGCTGCACGCTGCGGGAAACAGGCGGAGCTTCGAAAGCACGGCCAAGGATCAAAGGGCAAGTCACTCGCACGGACAATTGCACGAGAGCCGCGCATAACCAGAAGAACGTGGGGTGTCGCAGATTCAATCGGTGGCGTGCGATACTCACCTGAATTTTTCCACAAGCGTTTTTTCACTTGCGGGTTCGTCCTCTAGGCGCTTTATTTGTTCTCAGGAACACTGTTCATAATATGTCAATCAAACTCACCAAACGTCAGGAACAAATCCTCGATTACCTCCGCACCACGCAACGCCAGACCGGTGTCACCCCATCCACTCGCGAGATCCAACACTACTTTGGGTTTGCCAGCCAAACCGCTGCGATGAGCCACCTCCGTGCGCTTGAGCGAAAGGGCGTGATCCAGCGCCATCCCGGCAAAGCCCGCGCCGTGGTGTTTCCCGAGGAGCTCGATCGTGCCGAAATCGTCGACATTCCCATCTACGGCAACATCGCCGCCGGCATGGCTCAGGACGTCGAGCCCGAACGCGAGGGCTCCGTCTCGATCGATATCACCAGCCTCGGCCTGCCCCGCCGGGCACAAACCTTCGCCCTCAAAGTCCACGGAGATTCCATGATCGACGCCCACATTTGCGACGGCGACACTGTGATCCTCGAAAACCGCGAACCACGGAAAAACGACATTGTTGCCGCACTCATCGACGGTGAAACCACACTCAAACGATACATCGTCGATCGCGGAAAACCCTACCTCCACGCGGAAAACCCCGCATACCCGGACCTCATTCCCGCACGCGAACTCGTGATCCAAGGCGTCATGGTGGCACTGCTGCGGAAAAGTGCCTGAGCGAGATGTTAGGGAACTTGGCCGTATAGGTCGGCATATTCGATCAGGCGTTTCCAGGATGGCGGTCCGCCCGTCAAACTGCTCGCCATCCGTTGCGGATCCGACTAGTTTTCCGCGCACTTCACCGCTGATTTGAGTAAAAGCCACCCATCCCGATCTCACACTCCACCCCATCCCCGTATGGCGGGAGTGCTCTTGCCCGCGTTTTCACCTCGCAGGGCGGGGGATCTTGGAATTGGCGACACGCTGGCGCTTCGCGAATGGATCGACTGGGCGGCCGACCACCATTTCCAATTCCTTCAACTGTTGCCGATCAACGAGCATGGAGCGGACGACAGCCCATACAGCGCGATTTCCTCGGCGGCCCTCGACCCCGCATTCCTGGCGTTCGACCATGGCGAAGTTCCCATGATCACGGAGCACGACCTGAATCGCGCCCGCGCCACACTCGGCAATCTCGTCGATGCCCCGGAAGTCAATTATCCGGCGGTCAGACGCGCCAAACGAAACCTGCTCGAAACCGCATGGACGAAGTTCAAGGACGCGGACGCATCACTGGTTCGCGAGTTCGAGACTTTTCGCGAGCAAGAGGCGGAATGGCTGCACGATTACTGCCTGTTCCGGCATCTCTGCGATTTGCATGGAGTCGGGGTCACCTGGGATCAATGGCCGGCACGGCTCCGGACACCCCAAGGCGCACGCCGCTTCATCACGGAGTGTCGGGCAAAAGACGCGGAGATGGTGGACTACAGGCTCGGATATTTCGCCTTTGTCCAATGGCTCTGCCACCGCCAGTGGCGCGCGCTTCGCGCCCATGCCGACTCCCGCGGGATCAAATTGATGGGAGACGTGCCCATCGGCATCGCACGGCATTCCGCAGACGTGTTTTTCCACCGCGATCAATTCCACCTCGACTGGTGCGGTGGATCACCGGGCGAAGGACCCGGCCACCCGGATCCGTTCACCGCACGTTGGGGGCAGAACTGGGGAGTCCCCCTTTATCGCTGGGACCGCATGGAGGCGGATTGCTATGCGTGGTGGAAACACCGGATCCGCAGGATTGCCGACGTCTTCCACTGGTTCCGCATCGATCATATCCTCGGGTTCTACCGGATCTTCGCTTTCCCTTGGCTTCCATCCGAGAACGAGCGGCTCGCCCACCTCGATGCCCATGCGGTATCCGAAATCACCGGCGGCAAAATCCCGCGATGGTGGCAGCGCCCGGATGACACACTCGAAAACCAGGAAGCCAACCTCGCCGACGGCGATCAACGGCTGCGGGGAATTCTCGGGGATTTCCCGACCGAGTGCGTCATCGCCGAAGATCTCGGCTGGGTGCCGCAATACGTCCGCCCTCATCTCCACGACCTTGGAATCTGTGGGTACCGCATTCCTCATTGGGATTGCGATTCAAACGGCCGCCCCATGCCGGCAAAGGCGTATCCCGAGGCGAGTTTCGCCTGCTACTCGACGCACGATCATGACCCGCTGTGCGCCATCTGGCGCGGCAGTCTGGATTGCGTCCGCCTTCACCATGCAACCCCCGGGCTACCCGATGCCTGGCACGCGGATGGTGCCAAAGGCACCTTGAGAATCCTCTCGGAATTCGCCCATATCCCAATACCCGAAGATGGCGTCTCGTGGCCGGATTACACCGAAGGCATTCATCTGCGCTTTCTCAAAACCTTGCTCGACAGCAATTCCCGGCATGTGCTCCTGGCGATTACCGAATGCTTCGGCATCGATGCCCGCATCAACACGCCCGGCACCCAAAATGCGCGAAACTGGAGCTTCCGCATGCCATGGACACTCGCCGAAATCCGCAAAAGTCCCAAACTATCGGATGTCGGCGCGAAGTTATCTACCCTGATCCGTCTCGCCGGACGCGGCCCAGAATAGCCAAATCCGAAATTCCTCTTGAATCCTCACGCCGGGCGAAACAACCTTCGCGCCCGACAGTCAAAGGCGGCTTGGCGGAATTGGTAGACGCGCTCGACTCAAAATCGAGTTCTTACGAGTGTGGGTTCGAGTCCCACAGCCGCTACTCTCATCAAGTCGAATTCCGCGATCCGCATGGCAGAGACCCGAACGATAGGCATCATCGCTGGAAGCGGCGTGTATCCCCAGACGTTCGTCCGGCAGGCCCGGCTAAAATCCCCGGGCACCCGCCTCGTCGTCGCTGCATTCAACGGCGAGACGCGTCCGGAACTTGCTGATGCCGCCGATGCCACCGCTTGGTTCCGCGTCGGCCAACTCTCGAAAATGATCCGTTTTTTCCTTAACGAGGGCGTTACGGAGGCGGTGATGATGGGACAAATCTCTCCCAAAAACCTCTTCGACCTGCGACCCGACTTCCGCGTGCTCATGTTGCTCGCCCGGATCCGCGAGCGGAACGCCGAGAGTCTTTTCGGTGGCATTGCCGATGAACTCGCCAAAGATGGCATCACCCTGCTGCCGGCAACCACCTTTCTCGATGATCTTCTGCCTCCCGCCGGCCACGTCTGCGGCCCGTCGCTTGATAAACGCCAGATGGGTGATGCGGAATTCGGCTACCGTATCGCAAAGCAAACCAGCTCCATGGATATCGGTCAAAGCGTGGTCGTTCGCCACGGCACGATCCTCGCCGTTGAAGCGTTCGAAGGCACCAATGCCTGCATCCGTCGCGGCGGCGAACTCGGTCGCCGCAAAAACGTCACCCTAGTCAAGGTCTCCAAGCCGAACCAGGACTTTCGTTTCGATGTTCCGGTCATCGGTCCAGATACCGTGGAAACCTGTTCCGAAGCCGGCGTATCCGCCATCATCATTGAGGCGGGACACACCCTGGTGCTTGAAATTGAGCGCGTTGCAGAGCTCTGCAAGTCATTGGGGATCAGCGTGCATGCCGTCGGTCCGGATACTCAAAAAGCCTGAGGGAAACCCGCGGATCGGATTTTTTTTCATGAAAACTGAATAATTCCCACTGGCGATGCTCTATTTCCTGTGTATGAATGCTGCATGTAGCAGCAGCTACCTCACCAACCAACCAACTGAACAACCCCAATTGAATCCATGAAACTGATCCTGACCGCTATCTTCGCCTCCTTCGCCATCACCCCGATCGCATTCGCAGACAACTGCGGAAAGTGCAAGGGCGGCAAAGACAAAAACAAAGAAGAAACCACCCTCATTGCCAAGTGTAAGAAGAAAGACTGCGATGACGAAGCCACTCTCGCCAAGGGCTGCAAGAAGAAGGAAGAATGCGAGGACGAGGCCACTCTCGCCAAGGGCTGCAAGAAGAAGGAAGAATGCGAAGACGAAGCCACCCTCGCCAAGGGCTGCAAGAAGAAGGAAGAATGCGAGGATGAAGCCACTCTCGCCTGATTCACACTCCTATCCCATCTCAATTTACAAGAAACCACCGGTATCCCCGGTGGTTTTTTGTTCTCCATGCATGTCAAACTCCACTTTTTTTCTTTTCATGCATATTTTTTTTGACAGTGTGCCCCGTTTCGGCAAGTCTCCGCCCGCTCTTCCCCAACGGGCCGTCAGGGGTGCCGCGCCTTGTTTCCCTCGAAAGAAACCGGACGCGGTGTTTTTGTCGGCTCATGGTGAACAGAAAACATCATCAGGCATGC
>JBLRWN010000025.1:0-41239 GCA_047921195.1 Luteolibacter sp.
GAAATTAGAAGTGAGAAATTAGAAGTGAGAAATTAGAAGTGAGAAATTAGAAGTGAGAAATTAGAAGTGAGAAATTAGAAGTGAGAAATTATGTGGTTTTGAGCTTTTTTACGATGGTGGTCAGTATCGCGACGATTTGGTTGGATTCGTCGAGCAGCGGTGCGAGGTGGCTTTCGGGGATGACGTCTGTAGCAACCAGCAGACGAAGCCAATAACGGGTCTCGCGGGCTTCTTTAAGAGAAATGGACACTTTCGAAAGATAATCGGCCCGGCTTTGGCCGCCTTTGGACTCTTCGAGGTTCGCCCCAATCGAAGTCCCTGATCGCAGCAACTGATTTGCCAGGATCTTGGGGATTCCCTTCATCCCTTCCATCATCTGACAAAGCTTCACCACCCGCACCGCAAAAGCAAAGGCACGCTCCGAAATATCCTGAGGCTTCTCATCCATATTTTCTCACTTCTAATTTCTAATTTCTCACTTTTTCCGGCGGAACTGCACGCCACGCGGCGAGCGCACCCGATAGCCCACAACGAGAATGGCATCGAGGTTGTAGAGCGTCAGGGGGCGCTGCACCTCCCGCCCGCCCTCGTTTTGAACTACCGAGGAATCCTCGGTAGTTGCCTCCCGGCTGAGTTCTCCGTCCTCGTAGATGTTCTTGAGGTGCAGCCCCACGTTGTCCGTGCTCACGTCAAAGAGCTGGGCCATCTCCCGCTGGGACAGCCAGACGGTCTGGTCCTTTGCGCGCAACTTGATCTGGCTGCGGCCGTCTTCGGTGGTGTAGAGGATGAGATCGTTCATGGTTTTGAAGCTGGTCTGCGCAAGCCATCCGCATCCATCGTCCCGCGCAGTTGGTCAGCGATGCTCCAGAGGGTGTTACCCAGTTGTTTTTGGTTGGTATCGGTCATCAGGGAAATCGGGGTGAAAAATTTGATTTGCGGATCTAGGGGGTGGCAGTGTAGTTTGTCGGCGTCGGAAGGTGAAATTCGGCTCCATGCCGTGTGATTGTCGGTTCGCCGCTCAATCCTCTACCTTCCGACTTTTTATTTTCACAGCGTCGAGCGGCGGACGTTTGCGCGTGTGATAGGTGCCGTAAGGCCTTTCGGAAGTGTCATCGGCATCCACGATAAGGCCGACCTTCGGCCAGATCAGGGAGAGAAAGCGATCCTCCCCTTTGGTGAAAAGTCTTTGCAGCGCCCACAGGCAGTAATCCGCCACTTGAAGTCCTGCATGCTGGTGAGCAGGCATGGCTCGCACGTGGATCGCCGCGTCCGGGAAGGTTCCTGCGGCTTTGCGGGATGCGGCCTGTGCCTTCATCAGGTGTTCTCGCAGCGCCTGGGTCCGGGCCTTGCCGCGGCTGGCAAAAATCACGTCGAAGGCCGGCCGTGTGTGCAGCTTCCTGTCGAAAAGCCGCCTCACCACACTGTCATAGAGTTCCGTGGGGCGGTAGCGGTAGGTAGGATCCCTCTCATTGCGGGCTTTTACCCGCCGCGCCACCGCCGACATGGTGCGGACGACCGCGTAAAAGGAAAAGTCGTGACGTTCCAGCACCTTGAAGACCTCCCGACGCACTTCCGGCAGATCGTCTTTGGCGTGGAAGAAAAGGGCGGTTTTCTTCGCCTCCGGCTGCATGGAGGGCACGCCTCTAAAATACGGGTCGTCCAGAAGCTGCGCACGCAGGGCGGCCAAATCCTCGGTGAGGGTTTCAAGCGTCCAGCACTCCACCATGCCCACGGTGAAATATTCCTGTGCCTTGCCCGTGCCGACGAGCACTCGTCCTCTGCCATCGAAAATTACGCCGTCCCCCGTCTCATCCACGAAATACGGATGTGGCGTTGGCGGGCTTGTTTCCGTCCCAGCTTCCTCACTCATGCTCCCAACACCTCCTTACCGATGATTCCGGAATCTTCCGGCACGTAGCGCAGGAAAAGGAAGGACAACATGGAGTCGCGGAAGGCGTCCGCATCCATGGCCCCGCGCAGTCGGTCGGCGATGCTCCAGAGGGTGTTGCCCAGTTGTTTTTGGTTGGTGTCGGTCATGATTCTCCTCCGTTGCCGAGTTGTAGTTCGAGGGACTGGCGGACTAACCCGAGGACATACGGCAACTCGTCGAGATCTGAGAGTCCGACCTCGACGTCACCATTTCCCCATCGACCAATGTCGGTGACATCCTTACAAAGCCCCTTTGGGTCATTCACCTCGGTAAAGCGCATGTTGAGCGAGAGGCGCAGTCGCTTGGCTTGTGGGACAACATCCACGAAATTTTTCTCCGCTTTATAGGCGACATAAAGCTTCAGGAATTCCTCGCTGACGCACGGGTCGAGCGCGAGCACCGCTTTTCGGAATGATTCAAACAAGACCAGCATGTTGGCTGTTACCAAATTCGGGTGGTCGTCGATGGTGTAGGCAGTGACCGCATCAGACTTCGGGCGGTAGGCATCCAGAATGTCTTGTGGAAGATGCGGTGCGAGCCAGACGCCAACGCCTATTTCCGCAAGCTTAGTAGCGCGGGACTTGATGGCTTCTTCGTCCCAGGTTTCGAGCGCGCCGAGTCCCTGATTCAGCTTTAGCGGGCTTTGCTTCAGCCCCTTCTCCGGTGCATCCGGCATATCGCGCTTTTCGGTGAAGGCGCGGTCGCTGTAATCGCTGTTGTAGGCAGTGAGCGTGAGATTGCCGAGCGTGTGCAGCCATGTTTGCTGGATGCGCTGCCATTCCTCGCCAAGTGCCTCACGCCACTTCAGCGACAGGTTTTCATTCTGCGGGAGGATGTGCTCGATGGTGTATTCGTCCACCGCCACGCGCTCTTTGCGGCCATAGTTTTCCAAGCGGCGCAGCCAGTAGCTGCGGCTGCGGAAGTTATAGATGTCGCGGGTCTGGAAATCCCGGCGGAACTCGTCATCCGATGGGAAGCGCCGATAGGAAGGCAGCGTGAGAAAGTGTGCCTGCACACTTTCGAAGTATCGATCCTTCTTCAGCGCCTTGGTGAACGTGGCAAACGTCTTGTTCATCGAGTTCGTAGGTATGGCGCAGATGGCCCGACGGAAGACATATGCTTCGATGAGCCTCACGCTGGCTAGCAGGTCAGCCTTCGAGAGCATTTCCGTCTTGTAGTCGTGATACAGCTCCAGGAGGAACGGGTAGGCCACATCCACCCTAAGTTCCCGCAGGTCATGGAAGGCGTTCTTTAGCTCGGCATCTGGTTCGCTACCCAGCGCCATGGCACAGAAATGCCGGGCGTAGTCGCGGATTTCACGGACGAGGCTTTCGATGTGGCTCTTGTCGTCGGCAAAGTCGGCCCGCGAGGTTCGTGCATGGCCTTTGAAGGCGTCATAAACCGCGTTGATGTTTGGAATCTCGCCCGTCATTACCGTGAGGTAATGACGCATGAATCCATCGAAGTGCGTTCCGTAGGCTTCCTGCCCGAAGTCCACTTCCATGGGCCGCCAGAACTGCTCATAGAGCTTGGTTTGCAGCACCGGCTCCAAGCCCATCAGGATAAAATTGCGGATGAGGTCCGCCTGACTCAGTTCCTTGCCCGTTGAGTTCATGCTCTCGAAAATGAGCTGTGGGTTGTCCTGGTCACGCGTGAGCGCAATGTCCACCACCACCAGTTTCGCCAGCCCTCGGCACACGGTCGCAAGATCAACTTTCCCTTCGCCAATCCATCGCTTGAACGAGCCAAAATTCGCGTTGAGGCGAATCGACGGCTGCTGCGGCGGCTCCCCATCACTCACCAAAGCCGTGAGTGAGGCTTTGTCCGTCTGCGAGAGCAATAGCTTGAAATGCCTCTCTCCCGTTTCCTCTGGATTCACCAAGTAGTAGTTTTTGATCTTCCGTTGCGAGAAACCGTCGAAAGGCTCGCTATCCGCCACAGCTTTAGCAAGAGCTGCCAACAACAGCGAAACGGTGGTGAGCCGCTGCTGCCCGTCGATGACCAGTAGCGGCGCTTGATGCGTCACCTGCGAGAGCCCGCTTTCCACATACACAATAGAGCCAACGAAGTGGACCGCTATTTTGTCGCTGCTGCCGCAACGCACAACGTCGTCCCAAAGCTGGCGGCATTCCTTCTCCGTCCATGAATAGGTGCGCTGGTAGATGGGGATGACGAATTGCGGCGACTTCTTGAGGAAATCGAGAAGTTTGGCTTCAGTGGCTTTCATAAAGTGTTCTGTTCCTCCGGGGATGGGAAAAGCTGCTGCATCAGGGCTTTCTTGTGGGTCTTGAGGACTTCGTGCTTTTGGGTTTCGGCGGTGATCAGGGCGTCGAGGCTGCTCAGGCACGTGGCGATGCGTTGTTGTTCGGCGGGGCCGGGAACGCGTAGGATGATCGTGCTCAAGAACTCCTTGGACAGGTTGTTGTTCTGGCCTTCCCCTCTTTCATTGATCTTTTCGTGAATCAATGGCTCCAACAAACCAAGTAGTGCATGGCCTGACTTTTTCTTTGGAGTAACTTTAGCCGTACGTTGATTGATGGTGGCTGGACCGCCATTCCAGAAGAAAAAGTTGAAGCCAGCCGCACCAGTTAAGCTTAAAAGGAGATCGCCGTCATTTACGTTATACTTTGCCAGCTTAGTGGTCTCAAGGAATGCGGTCGGGATGTAAACTTTGTCCTCGTTGGTGTTCTTGTTGTTGATGTCGGTGATTCGGATGACTTGGGTTGCGTCTTCTTGAGCTTTAACAAAATCCGTGGATTTGAAGGCGAAGCCGTCTTGGAAATGGAGTAGGTCATCAAGCTTCTCTTCCTCCCACTCCCCGGCGTTTTGGAATTCGGGGAAGCGGAGGCGGGGGAGGCGAAGTGAAAAGTGAGAATTTTGAAGTGAGAAAGAAGAGGCCTGATCCCCCTTTTCACTTTTAACTTCTAACTTCTCACTTCCAGAAACTTTTCCCGAAGGAAAAAGTTTCTGGAGAAGTCCTTTTTTATGGGTCTTGAGCGCGTCCACTCTCCGCGCTTGCGCGGCGATCAGGTCGTCCACCGAACTCAGGCAGGCGGCGATTTTTTGTTGTTCGGCTTTGGCGTGCGGCAGAGGCAGGTGAAGGTTCCGCATTCGATTGGCAGAAATGCCCAAGACCTTCGCTCCTTGCGCCTCTTTCTGAATCTGAGCGCGAACCAATCCCGATTTGAAGAGGTGGCCGCCAAAGCCTAACGCGATTCGGTCTCCTGTTCGACGGGCGAGAATCGTGTGAAGACCCGAAACCACACGTTCTCCATTCAGGCTGACAATCTCGATACACTTGCCGATGTCGGCCATATCCTCGGATGCATCCGCAAAAACCATATCACCCTCAGCGCACAGGTTATCATCGCGAACGATACCCTCCTCGGATTCATTGATGAATGGGACAAGCTCCTTTGTAATGTCGAAGTGGGACGAGAACTTGGTGTGAATGTCGCCGTAATGGATGTTCTTCACCGAACCGACCATGTAGTTCAGCTTGTCCCGAGAAAGTGAGTTGTTGCCCTTAAACGAATAGACTTCGCCCATCGGCTCTGATGCCCACGCCTTCGCCCCCCGAAACTCCGGAAACCGCAGCTTCGGCACCAGCGCGGGCGGATGAAGTGGTAAGTGAGAAGTAGGAAGTGAGAAAGATTCGTCCTGATTCCTTTTCTCACTTCTCACTTCTAATTTCTTACTTTTTGAAGCGGTGGTTTTGGTTATACGGCTCATGGGCGCGGGGAATGGGTCGCCCCTTCAGGGCTTGGGAATGTGGGGATCGTGGACCCAGGGCGATGCCCTGGGCTGGTATGGTATTGCACCGTTGGCGCGGAAGAATGGGCAAATGCGGACGATGCGAAGACGGGCGTGAGTCCAAAAGGGCCAAAGGCCCAACACCATACCAGCCTGGGGCAACGCCCCAGGACAGGCGCACAAAACAGATTCGAGGGCTGAAGGCCCGATCCATGCGGGGCGGTGAATTCCATTTTGCCGATTATCATTTCAGCCGTTTGAGGTTGGTATCCGCCAGCAAGGTGCGCATCTGGGTGATGGCGATTTCGTTGAGCTTGAGGAGGCGGTAGGGAGCCGGGAGGCCTTGGCGCCATTCTTTCGCGGTCTGGCCGAAGAGGGCGACGTTGAGAAGATCGGCCTCGCTTGCGTAGGTGAGGCTGGCCTGGGCCTTGGTGACGGCGGCGGGAATGAGGGTTTCCTTGATGGCGTCGGTATGGATGCGGTAGTTGATCTTGGCGAGGGTGCGCTGGAGGTTCCATTCCAGCTTGAGGCGGTCGTTTTCCTCGTCCTTGAGGCGCTGGAACTCCTTGATGAGGTAGAGTTTGAACTCGACCGAGACCCAGGAAGCGAATTCGAAGGCGATGTCCTTGTGGGCGTAGGTGCCGCCGTAGCGGCCGGAGGCCGAAACCAGCCCGGTGGCACCGGTTGCATCAATCCACCGCTTGGCGGTCAGGATGAAGCTGTTCAGCCCGGCCTGATTTCTAATCCCATCGAATTCGATGGGATTAAAACCCGGGTTGTGGAGCTGTTCCCAGATACCGAGAAACTCGATGGTGTTGCGGTTGCGGAGCCAGTTGGAGATGAGGTAGTCGGTGCGCTCAGGATCCTTGTAACGGGCGATGTCGGTGAGGCTGATGAAATCCTGATGTTCCGTGGAAAGGACTGCGACCGAAGCTCCCTTGACGGCGATGGTGGTGCGTTTGGCTTTGCTCATGGTTGCGAGGGATGTTTCGCCCCTTCAGGGCTGAATAATGTGGGGGCTGTGGACCCAGGGCGTTGCCCTGGGCTGGTATGTTGCCGCCCCGTTGGGGTTGAAGAATGGTTCCGAGGCGGTTGGGACCATTTTGTTGGCGTCAACAAAATGGTCGGAAACCGCACAGGATGGAATCGTTGAGTTCATGATTCGTGGGCGCTAATTGTTGAATTGAGAGGTGAGAAGTGAGAAGTGAGAAATTGGAGAGTCTTTGGCATGGATTCAGTGGTTTTGAGTTTCTCACTTTTCAATTCTCACTTCAAACTTCGTAGGCCGACAGGCCGGAGATCTCGCGCCCTCCGGCGCGTTTGGTGAGGAGGGGGCACAAATCGGCCATGAGGGCGAGTTCGGCCTGGGTGCGGGCTTTCCAGCCGAGGTCGAGCGGGGCCATGAGGTCGCTGAGGTGCTCGCCATCGAAGATCATGCGGTCGAGGATGCCTTCCACAAAGGTTTGCAGGGCCTCGGTGGCGAGGTCGTGTTTCCCGGCGATGGCGGCGAGTTCGTTGGCGTTCTTTTCCTCTTTGAAGCGGGTGTAGCCGTCGCGGATGGCGGTTTCGCTGAGGCCTCCGCCGGCCTTGAGGGTGCCGATGTATTCGGCGATGTCGTCGCGCTCGTCGATGAACTTGGCGTCGGCGCTGATGAGGCCGATGAGTTCCTCGCGGGTCATCTTGGATTTTCCGGGGGCTTTTTCGGAGAATTTGGCGATGAGGCCCATGATGTAGTCGTAATCGATGACGGCGGAGGCGAAGAGGACGAACTCGAAGTCGATCTGGTCGGCGGGGGAAGCGCCGGGGGGCGTGTCGGGGGTGCCGCTTTTTTGCTGTTCGCGGAGTTTTCTGGCGGTTTCGAGGTATTCGCCGCGGAAGCCGCGGAGGTTTTCCTCGGGCAGGATTTTCGCGATGGCTTTTTGGTCTTTTGCGGTGAGGTCGGTGTATTGGTCGAGCTGGGTTTTGAGGCGTTGGACTTCCTTGAAGTGGGTGATGAAGGCGGCCTTGGCGGCATCGCCCTTGAGATTGGCGACGGCGGAGGGGGTACAATCGAGACCCTGGGATTTCATGAAGCCGTCGAGTTGCTGGACGGCTTCCTTGAGTTTTTTGATGACGACGGGGGCTTTTTCCACGAGCCAGATTTCGCGTGCCTGCTCCTGGCTTTTCTCGCCGGAGAAAAGGGCGATGGCGGCATCCACGGCGTCCTGTTGCTGGCGGAAGTCAAGTATGTGGCCGTAGGGCTTGGTGCTGTTGAGCACGCGGTTGGTGCGGGAGAAGGCCTGGATCAAGCCGTGATGCTTGAGGTTCTTGTCGACGTAGAGCGTGTTGAGGTATTTCGAATCGAAACCGGTGAGTAGCATGTCCACGACGATGGTGATGTCGATTTTCTGAGCCGCCGGGTAGTCGGCATTCGGCCACTGCTGGTCCTTGATGCGCTTCTGGATGTCCTGATAGTAGAGATCGAACTCGGCGATGCGGTGGTTGGTGCCGTAGCGGGCGTTGTAATCGGCGAGGATGGATTTGAGCGCGGCTTTTTTGCCATCGGGATCGACCTGGTTGTCTTCCTGTTCCTGCGGCAGGTCTTCCTGGATCTGCTTCACATCGGGGTCGCCATCGGCGGGTGGGGAGAAGACGCAGGCGATATTGAGCGGCTTGAACTCGGGATCGGCGGCTTGTTTCTCGGCCTGCATCGTCTTGAACAACGCGTGATACTCGATGGCGTCGTTGATGGTCGAGGTGGCGAGGATGGCATTGAAGCGGCGTCCGGCGGTGGCGGCGTCGTGTTTTGATAGGATCGCCTCGATGACGGCGCGTTTGGCAAGGGGTTCGCCGGGTTTGGGTAACGTGGCAGGTGCCTCTGGCTCCTGATTCTCGGCTGATCGGGAGCCGGAGGCGCCCGCTACTTCCGGGGGACAGGAGCCGGAGGCACCTGCTACTTCCGGGGAACAGGAGCCGGAGGCACCTGCTACTTCTGCGGGACGGGAGCCGGAGGCACCCGCCACTTTGTAGTAGTCCACATGGAAGCGGAGCACGTTGCCGTCCTCGATGGCGTGGGTGATGGTGTAGGCGTGGAGTTGTTTCTGGAAGAGATCTTCGGTGGTTTTGAATTGGCCGGTTTCTCCCTCGAACTGCTTGGCGGTGGAGTTTGCCTCGAAAATCGGCGTGCCGGTGAAGCCGAAGAGCTGGGCGCGTGGGAAGAACTCTTTGATGGCCTTGTGGTTCTCGCCGAACTGCGAGCGGTGGCATTCGTCGAAGATGAAGACGATGCGCTTGTCTTTGAGCGCGGCGAGCTGCTGCTTGAAGGTGGCTTGGCCGTTTTTGCTGCGCTGTTTGTTGCGCTTGCTGTTTTCATCGAGCGCGAGGCCGAGCTTCTGGATGGTGGTGACGATCACCTTATCGGCGTAGTCGTCGGAGAGCAGGCGGCGGACGAGGGCGGCGGTGTTGGTGTTTTCCTCGACGCAGCCTTCCTGGAATTTGTTGAACTCCTCGCGTGTCTGGCGGTCGAGATCTTTGCGGTCCACGACGAAGACGCATTTGTGGATGCGCGGGTTTTCCTTGAGCAGGGTGGCGGCTTTGAAGGAGGTGAGCGTCTTGCCGCTGCCGGTGGTGTGCCAGATGTAGCCGTTGCCGTTGTCGTCATCGATGCAGGTGACCATGTGGCGCACGGCATAGACCTGATAGGGCCGCATGATCAGGAGCTTCTGCTCGCTGGCGATGAGCACCATGTAGCGGCTGATGGTACGGCCGAGGTCGCACTTTTTCAGGAAACGCAGCGAGAACTCGTCGAGGTGGGTGATTTTCCGGTTGTCCTCATCGGCGAACTCATAGATCGGCAGGAAGCGCTCGTCGGCATTGAAGGCGAAGTGGCGGGTGTTGTTGTTGGAGAAATAGACGGTGCGGATCCGGTTGCTGACGATGAAGATCTGCATGAAGCAGAGCAGCGTGCGGGTGTAGCCATTGCCGGGGTCGTTCTTGTATTCGACGATCTGCTCCATCGCCCGGCGCGGGCTGATGCCGAGGGTCTTCAGCTCGATCTGGACGCAGGGCACGCCGTTGATGAGGAGGATGACGTCGTAGCGGTGGTGGCTGTTGTCGGTGTTGATGCGGAGCTGGTTGACGACCTCGAAGGTGTTTTTGCACCAGTCCTTGAGGTTCACCAGGGTGTAGTTGAGCGGCGTGCCGTCGTCGCGGGTGAAGGAGTTGATGCTGCGGAGGGTCTTGGAGGCGGTGAAGACGTCTTGGGAAATGATTTCATCGAGCAAGCGGGCGAATTCGGCATCGGTGAGGCGGACGCCGTTGAGGGCCTCGAATTTTTCGCGGAAGTTGGCTTCGAGTGAGGCGCGGTCGGTGATGTCGCGGCGGTATTCGTATTTGAGCTTCTGGAGGGTGCCGATGAAGCCGTATTCGATGCGCTCCTCGCGGACGGCTGAGTCAGACTTATCCCATGAGTGATCGTCGCTATCTTTGGGAGGAATCATTGCTGTGCAAAGTTCAATGGATTCACCGAGGGAATCCAAGGTGATTATTTCCGCACAGGACCACCGCGCCCACCGCCTCACCGCAAGATTTGCGTAGCATCCCACTGCCCACGCGTGGCGGATTCCGGAGTATCCGCATTGAATCCATGGCGTGTCCGGAACTCAGGAAACCCATTCATTACCCCATGCCCGAGGGCATGCGGGTGGTTGGGATTTTGACGAGCGGGCGTTTTTGGTTTTTTGGGAAATCACGCGGGCTTGCGCGCTCGCATGCAGCCACTGCCGGGCGGAGGCACAGCCGCACCGCCACCCGCTTGAGCTGGACTCCGCCGAAGCCCGCCGCCTGATCGGCCAGCTTGCGGCATGGAAACCGCCAATGCTGATCCTCACGGGTGGCGACCCGTTGATGCGTCGCGACGCGCTCGACCTTGTGCGCGAGGCCAGCGGCCAGGGGCTTCACGTCGGCTTGAGCCCGTCGGCGACGGCGCGGCTGTTGTCCGTCGAATTCGCCGAGATCAAGCGCGCCGGTGTTCAGCGCATGTCTTTGTCACTCGATGGCGCCACCCGCGAGACCCACGATGCCTTCCGCGGGCTTGGCGGCACGTTTGATCGCACGCTGGAAGCGGTGCGACGCGCGCACGACGCCGGGCTGAGCCTGCAAATCAATACCACCCTCACCCGCGGCAACCTCCACGAATACCCGGCCTTCCGCGACCTGATGTTCGAGCTCAAGCCGGCGATGTGGAGCCTGTTCCTGATCGTGCCCACCGGGCGCGCGGGCGTGGCCGACATGCCCGACCCCAACGACCTCGAACGCGTGTTCGAGGACATGGCGGACCTCGTTGGCAACGCGCCATTCGCGATCAAGACGACCGAAGGGCACCATTTCCGCCGCGTGATCATGCAAAAACACGGCAGCCGCGCCACCCGCACGGGCATGCGTTCGCCACTCGGCATTCGCGACGGACGCGGCGTGATGTTCATTTCCCATACCGGCGATGTTTCGCCGAGCGGATTCCTGCCCATCCATTGCGGCAACGTCCGCGAGCGCGATCCCGCGGATATCTATCAAAACCATCCGCTCTTTGTCTCGCTGCGCGACAGCGACGCCCTCGGCGGCAAATGCGGCGTCTGCGAATTCCGCAATGCCTGCGGCGGCTCCCGCGCCCGGGCATACGGCGTCCACGGCGACCCGTTCGCCTCCGACCCCGCCTGCCCATACACCCCCGCCCGCTGGCACCTTCCAAACTGAAAACCAACAAACTCTCTCCCATGATCAACCTCACCAAACTCTGGACCTCCGCCGCCCAACCTGCAGACGACCTCCGCTACGGTCACGGCCATGGCTCGCCGCACAGCGCCCGCGCCCGCAAGCCGATCGTCGTCTGGAACATCACCCGCACCTGCAACCTCCGCTGTGTGCATTGCTACTCGGACTCGATGGCGATGAAATACCCCGGCGAGCTCGATTGGCTGCAGATGCGCAACGTGGTGCTGGATCTTGCAAACTATCAGGTGCCGTCGCTGCTGCTCTCCGGTGGCGAACCGATGATCCACCCACGGTTTTTCGATCTCGTCGAATTCGCCACCGGCTACGGTCTCAAGCTCACGATTTCAACCAACGGCACGCTCATCGACGCGAAAAAAGCCGCTGGGCTGAAAGCCGCGAATGTCAAATACGTCGGCATCTCGCTTGATGGCATCGGCGAAATCCACGACCAGTTCCGCCGCAAAAAAGGCGCGTTCGATGCCGCCGTGCGCGGGTTCAGGCACTGTCATGATGTCGGCCAGAAGACCGGCCTCCGCCTCACCCTCACCCGCCACAATGTCGAAAACATCGGGGCGATCCTCGACTTCATCGAGCAGGAGGAAATCCAGCGCGTGTGCTTCTACCACCTCGTGCCCGCCGGTCGCGGTGCCGAACTTCAAGTGATCGAACCTGCTGCAGCGCGCAAGGCAATCGACACCCTGATCGACCGCGTCGAACAATGGAACCGCGCGGGGATCAACCGCGAAATGCTCACCGTCACCCAACCGGCCGACGGTGCCCACCTTTTGCTCCGCATGGAGCGCGAGAACCACCCGAACCTCGCCGAAGCCCGCCGCCTGCTCGCATGGAACGGCGGCGGTGCGAACAGCTCGGGACGCGGCATCGCCAACATCGACACCATCGGCAACGTCCATCCCGACCAATTCTGGCAGGACGTCGTGCTCGGCAATGTGAAGCAGACAGCATTCTCGCAAATCTGGGACGGCGCTCACGAGCCATCCGCCGATATGCTGCGCGAGATCCGCTCGATCGGCACGCTCAACGCCGTGGAACGCCAGGCCCGCATGTCCGGCCCGTGCGGCAGCTGTGGCTGGTTCCGCATCTGCGGCGGCGGATTCCGCACCCGTGCTGCCTTCGCCAATGGTGGCGACCTCTGGGGCTCCGACCCCGGCTGCCACCTCCGCGAGGAAGACCGCGCGCTTGCAATCGCCTGAGTGCGGACTCGGTTGCGTAACCTTCGAAAGTCGCGATTCCCAATCTCCGGTTTGCAAACACTGCCTGTTCAACCTATGCTTTCAAGATGAAGGAAAACACAGACCTGCCCGCAAAACTCAATCTCGTCCTCGCCGATTCCTACGCACTGATGTCGCTCACCCATCTTGCCCACTGGAACGTGGAGGGCCCTGGATTTTTTGCCCTACACACCGCATTCCAGACTCAATATGAGGAACTTTTCACCGCCATCGATGAAATTGCCGAACGCATCCGGTCCATTGGAAGCTACGCCATCGGTGGACTCGCCACACTCTCCGGTGCTGCGAAAATCCGTGAATTCGAATCGCCACTCTCTCAAGAGGGATACGTTGAGGCGCTGATCGCCGCGAATGAAAAGCTCATCACGGATGCCCGCATCGCTCGCGATGCGGCGGCAACGGCCGACGACCCGGAGACCGAGGACCTCATGATCGGGCGCATTACGCTGCATCAGAAAACCGTCTGGATGCTTCAAAGCTATCTGAAATAGCGCCGCCGCCGCACGTTTCTTGCAATGATCTTGCAAGCGGGAGATCGCTTCGCTAGGCCTTTCGCCACGCTATGCCCGCCTTCTACGTTATTGGCCACAAAAACCCGGATACGGATGCCATCTGCTCGGCCATTGGATACGCCGAACTCCTGCGGGCCACCGGCGAGGAACCGACCGCCGTGCCCGCCCGATGTGGCGAGGTTTCATCCCGAACAAAGTGGGTGCTTGAACATGCGGGCCTTCCCGTTCCCAGGCTGCTGACCGACGTCCGCACCACCGTGGGGATGATCGGCAAGCGCGACGTCGTCAAACTCGTCACCACCGACACCTTCCTCACCGCATACAAGCGGATGCTCGATGCCGAGGTGCGCTGCGTGCCGGTGCTCGATGCCGAGGGCATGGTGCGCGGCATGCTGCGGTATTTTGATCTACTCAAGCTGCTCCTGCCGGAAAACACCGAAGGCATCAGCGTGCGAACCGTCCACGCCTCGCTCAACAACCTCGCCGCCACCCTCAAGGCCGAAAACTCCGGCGCGGAAATCCCGGCATGCGGCGAGGAGGAGGACCTGATCCTGCTCGTCGGCGCATCGTCCCAGCAAACCGTCGAAAAGCGGCTGAAAAAAGCCGAGGACGAAGGCAACGTCGGTCGTTTCCTCGTGATCTGCGGCGACCGCCCGATTGTCCAACGCACCGCGATCGATCGCGGTGTGCGCGCACTTTTGATCACCGGCGGCAACCCGGTGAGCGACGAGATCCGCAAACACGCCGCGGACAAAGGCGTGGTCGTCCTCCGCTGCGATCAGGACACCGCCAGCGCATCCACCTTGATCCGCTGCTCGCGCACGGTCGCGCACGTGATGGAGACAAAATTCGAGACGCTCGCCCCTGGCGAAGCCGTCTCCCGGCTCCGCAAACGGCTCGACCGCACCGACCAGGATCTCTTCCCCATTCTCGATCCCGACAATCAATCGCTGATGGGCGTGATCACCAAGTCCGACCTCGTCAACCCACCGCGCATCCGACTCGCGCTCGTCGACCACAACGAATACGCGCAAGCAGTCAACGGCATCGAAGAAGCCGAGATTGTCGAAGTGATCGACCACCACCGGCTTGCCGGCGACCTCGTTTCGCGCGAACCGATCCGCTACCTCAACGAACCGGTCGGGTCGACCTGCACGCTGGTCGCGCGCAAGTTCATGTATCGCGGCATCCCCCCCGCCCCGGCGGTGGCGATGGTGCTTTGCGGCGGCATTGTTTCCGACACGCTGTGCCTGAGCTCACCGACGACCACGCCGCTCGACCGGGAGATGCTCGGGTGGTTGTGCGGCATCGCCAGCGTTGACGCCAAGGCGTTCAGCGAGGAGTTTTTCGCTGTCGGTTCGCTGATCGCCACCGGCACACCTGCCGAAATCCTCGACGCCGACCGCAAGGAATTCACCGAACAGGGTCTCAGCATCACCATCGCCCAGGTCGAGGAACGCGACCTCCACGGGTTCAGCGCCCGCCATGAGGAACTCGAAATCGCACTGCGTGAGCTCACCACCCGGATGCGATACGACGTCGCGGTGCTCGCCGTCACCGACGTGGCGCTGAAGCGCAGCATGATCCTTGTAATCGGGGACGACGCGGTGCTCCGCAAAATCCCATTCGAGCGCGTCGACGACACGCTCTTCAACGCCCCGGGCGTGGTCAGCCGCAAACGCCAGATTTTCCCGGCCATCTGCGAGGCCATCCAATATTCGCGGTGATCCATTGAAAACCTCCACACGGCGATGCATCTGGATCGGCTTGGTTCTCGCCATGCCGGCCGCCATCATCGCGCTGAGATCATCGCGGGCGGAAACCGATGAACCGGGGGCGATTTCCATGGAGGTCTATGTCTGGCAGCGCGCCGATTCGCCGGAGCTTCGCTCCGCGCTGCAACGCTCGGCAACCGTGGCTTCGAGGTGCCATTTCCTGGGGGTCGAAATCGGCCGCAGCGGCGGGCAGTGGCGGGTCAGCCGAACCACGGTGCCGGATGATTTGTTAGAGGGGCAGGGTCTGGTGATGCGCATCGGCGCATCGTTGGCGGGCGAATCATGGCAGCCCGGAGACGTACTGGACCGCGTGCTGGACGAAGCGCAATGGATGTCTGAAAAACCGGTGGCGGAATGCCAGATCGACTACGATTGCCCGCAGCGCTCGCTCTCCAATTACCGCGTCCTGCTGGAAACCATCCAAGCGCGATTTCCTGCGATGCGCTGGACCATCACGGCGCTACCCTCGTGGCTGGGTGAGCCGGACGCGCGCGACTTGTTTTCGACCGCCGATGGTGTCGTCTTGCAAGTGCACTCGCTGACGCTTCCGGAACAACCGCAGCGACCGGTCATCCTGTGTGATCCGGCGGCGGCGCGCAATGCGGTGAGACGCATGGCGGAATTCGGCATCCCCTTCCACGTCGCGCTCAACACGTATGGATGCGAGGTGTTTTTCGATGTGGACCACCAAGTCGTCGATGTCGTTTCGGAGGACATCCCGCACGCTCCGTCACCCCGAGCGGTGCGGCGATCCGCAGGCATCAGCGAGGCCGTGGAGCTCGCCGGACTGGTTGCGGAGTGGAAACGCGACCCACCTGGCAAGCTTCGCGGCATCGTCTGGTATCGCCTGCCTCTCGACTCGGACCGCCGCAACTGGCAATGGATCACGTGGCAACGGGTTGCCGCGGGAACCATACCTGCCTCCGAACTGCGGCTTGAAGCACGAGCCACCGAGAGCGGAGCATGGGATCTCGTGCTCGAAAACCACGGCGAGCGCGACGAACGCCTGCCCGAATGGATCGCAACCGGCTGCGAATCGCTTGTGCTCGACGGGCTCAATGGATATGAAAGCCATGCCACAGATCGATTGGTGTTGGCCGATGCCGCCTGGCCATGGCTGCCACCCGCAGGCAGCCTGACCATCGGATGGCTGCGCACCGCCGATCCATCCGATCAACCCGAACCATTCATCCTCCCCGCCCGATGAGACCACTCACGATCCGCATTCTGATCACCCTGCTGGCTGGCCTGCCATCCGCACCGGCTTGTGGTCCGTTTTTTCCCGATACCGTCCTCGATCTTCCCCAAGCGGCGCTTCGGGTGCGTGCCACCTGCCTGTTGGATGAAATCATCGAGATCGACCGCACGATCGGTCGCGGGTTGTCGCTACGCCCGGCAGGCGTCGCCATGATCCGGCAATCCGAAGGTGAGGATCCGCATGTGTGGAAACTCTCGTTCTCCGAGCATGTTCGGAAAATCCACCTCGACACCCTCGCGCCGGTGATTTCCGCCGGCATGCCGGCTGAATTGGCCGAACAAATGCCACTTGGCAAGCGAGCCACCATCGCTGAATCGATCGAACTTGCGGTGATCCTACTGGAGGCAAACACCGCACCGGCGCGGGTTGTCGAAATCGTTACCGCATTCGTAGCATGGCGGGAATCACTGCCGGAGGTGGACATGGACGGCCCATGGAACATCGCCGCGCCACCGCGCGCTGATGTCGCACCACCACCCGGGTTTCCTGAAATCCCCATCGATGTCTCCGCATACTGGGCTGCGGCCCGCGCATGGCGCGGCGGCGACCCCGCGTCGGCCCGCTCCGGCTGGCAGGCGATCCTCGATATGCCGGAAAGCGACCACCGGAACCGTGCGGTGTGGGCCGCGTGGATGCTTGCGAAAACGTCGCCTGACGAGGCCGCAGCCATGCCGCTCTATCAGAAATGCATCGCCCTTGCGGAAAGCGGCCATCGCGATGCGCACGGACTCGCCGCGCTCGCCATGGGCTGGCTCGCCATCAGCGAGACCGATCCGGTGGCTCGCCTGAAATGGTATTTCGATGCCGCATGCTCGGGAAAAGTGGACATGCTGATCAGCCTGCGACGGCAGTTGTCGCCGATTCTCGCGGACGCGAATGCGATGAAACGCGCCGCCGCCGATCCGCTCGCCCGGGAAATCGTGACGGCACTGCTGTTTTCCATGAACCCGCGCCGTCCGGGCAATGGCGATTTTCCCGCAGCCGCGTCATGGCTCGAATGGCTGGAAAAAACCACGGGCGGCAAACCATCGCCATCCGCTGCAAAAGCCGCATGGATCTGCTACAGCCAGGCGAGATTCGACGACGCCCGCCGGTGGCTGGCACAAGCGCCGCAGGAATCCGGCGAGGCGCTTTGGCTCATGGCGAAGCTCGCGCTGCGCGATGGCAGGCTCAACGAGGCGGCCGCCCTGTTTGCGAAAGCGGCGCCGTTCTATCAATTCAAGCCCGGTTACCAACCACCACCTCCACGGGCCGGGGATTTGCATTCAACCGATCATGGCGATCTCCGCGACTGGATGCGCGGCCAATTTCATGGCGATCGCGCGATTACGCACATCGGCCGCGGAGAATTCCTCCGAGCGATGGATTTCCTCGTCAGGGCGTCCTATCACGATGATGCGGCCTACCTCGCGGAGCGCGTGCTCACGGCCGACGAACTGGTCGCCTGGGTGAAACGCAACCGCCCCGCCCCTAACGATAAAAATGACCCGGCTTTCGTCTTCCTGGATGAACGGGGAAACCCACACCGCCCCCTGCTCGATTGGGCGCATGGCGCAGATCCATACCGCTATCTGCTCGCGCGGCGGCTGGCTCGCGAATTCCGGTTCCGCGAGGCGGCCGAGTTCATGCCGCGCTCGCTCGCGGCCGTATTCAACCATTACATCACCTTGCATCGGGCGGCGCGCAATGATGCGTGGCCGGATGAGACCAAGGCGGTCATCCTTTGGCATCTCGCAGTAATGCGCCGCCACCTCGGCATGGAATTCTTCGGATACGAGGGAGCTCCGGATAACACCGGGATGCGGGGGAATTACCCGGCGCTCGATTTCATGAGCATGCGGACGAACCCCGGCGGGTGGCGGGTGGGATGGTCGGAACATGCTTTGGTCGTCGATGCTCCACAGGATCCCGGGCATTTCGCGATTCCCCGGATCTCGCCGGAAGAGACCAAGCGGCTCGCCCCTCACCTCGCGGCCGACGAATCTCGCTTCCACTACCGCAACGATGCCGCCGACATCGCTTGGCGGGCGGCAAGGCTTTTACCCGACAACGATTCCCGCATGCTCTTCATTCTTCACGAGGCGGGGCGGTGGCTTGCGATTCGCCATCCGCGAGAGGCCGACCATTTCTATCAGGAAATCATCCGCCGCTGTCCGGATCACCCACTGTGGGAGAGCATCGACAAGCGGCGCTGGTTCCTGCCCGAAGCGCCGGAAAACCCGCTGCCGCCGCTGCCGGAAACGCTCCGCTTCACGCAACCGGATATTGCGATGCAGAAATGATGCGCCGCCCATGCCGACGAGGGCGGCACGGCTTGCGCCTCACTCCGGCAGCAGCGTCTTGATCAGCCCGAGGTCGACTTCATGTTCGGGCGCGAAGCCATCGGACGCCATGTATTGGAGCAGGCTGTGCAGAAACTGCCGGGCTTCCGGCTGTTTCTGAATCTTCTGCAGGTCGATCGTGCAGACGAGCATCGAGCCCTTGCCAACCTTGGTTTCCATCAGGATGCCGAGTTTGTGGTTGCGCTCGAAATTGTCGATCATCTGGACGATCGGACGATAATCCTGCGGTGTGGCGTCGAGAATAAGCGGACGCGAATTGCGCACCAGATGCCACCACTGCCAGTTGCTGTGGAATTCGGTGGGGAAATGCGCAAGGGCGGGATGTGCCGGGTCGCACATCAGTCCGAGCGTGCCGGGTGGATCGAGGATTTCACGGCGACGCGAGGACTGCGCGAACATCGGCGACCAGAACTCGTTCTGGAATTGGCCGACGATACTGCGTGGAAGTTTCCCGATATCGGGCAAGAGCAGGACCTTGCCGCCCGCTTCCAGGTGAGCCTGGGTATCGCCGTGGAGAAATTCACGGGCCACCTTGATGCCCTCGGGCGCACGGGTGTCGACCTTGGCAGGGTAGACCCAGACCGGGTAACTGTTGCGGATTTCCGTGCCAAGAATCTCCAGCGTAAGGGTCAGCTTTTGTGCGGAGTCGAGTTTCGCGGATGCGAGATCCACCTCGAACGCGCCGATGTCGGTGACGTGGCCGGTCGGAACCGCCGCGGCGTTGAAACGAGTGGTGGCGATCGTCTCCCCACTCGCATCGGCAAGAGATGCGACGACCACGGCGTCTTTCATGTCGGCCGCGCCGTAATGGGCGATCTGGATTTTTCCGGTGAACTTCTCGTTCTGGGTCCACGTGTATTTCTCCATCAGGAAAAGCGGCACGGTCTCACTGCAAAACTCACGCCACTTTGCCGGATCGATGAGACCCTTGCTTTCCATGAAGACATTGAGCAGCCCGACGAGCGCGGTCCCCTGCCCCGGAAAATCCTGAAGATCGAGAAGCTGGAAGCCGCCGAGTTCGCGGGTGCGCAACGCGGCCTCAATGTCCTCGCGATAACAGATCACGGCGAGCGCACCGGAGGCCTCGAACATCGCATGCGCCTGGTCCAGCATGCCCGCGGCTTCGACGCGGTCGCGGAAGATCTCGTAATTGCGCGCCTCCAGCACGCCGGTGAACTGCTCGATTTCCCGGAAATCCGGAGACACCTGGAACTGTCCGGTTTCGTGCCCGATCATCGGCACCGGCACACCCTTGATGGTGTGGGAGTAATTCACCATGGTGGACGGCGGACGTTTCTCGATGTGTGGGTTCGGGTAATCGTGGTATGCGAACGATCCGCGCAACGGCTTGTCCTCCTTGTTGAGCTTGCCGATCAACCAGAAATCGTCGCCCTCCGGTAGCGTCGGATTCCAATGCATGTTGTTCGCGCCTTGGGCGTGCAGGGCGCGCGGGTTGACTTTCTGGAAGTGCGCGACCATTTCGGCCATGCCGTCGTTCATGCCGAGTTCGTTGCCGAGGGTGAAAAGAATGAACGACGGACTGTTGCCGTAGTGACGGAAAATCAACTCACCTTCGCGCTTGGCGAAATCGTAGAGCGAGACGCTGGAATCGACCGCTTCGAGTTCCATGAAGTCGATGTTATACCACGATTGGTCCTTTTCGTCCGGAGCGTTGAAAGCGGAACGCTTGTTGGGCAGTTCGGGTTGGAGCAGCAGGCCGAGCCCATCCGCCACCTCGAAGGCCGCGGCGGGAGGGCACCACGAATGATAGCGGATGTGGTTGAGCCCCCAGTCCTTGTGGATTTGCAGGATGCGCTGCCACTCCGCCTTCTCCATCGGCGCGAAACCGGTGAGCGGGTAGTTCGCACAATCGATGCGGCCACGGAGGTGGACCGGCCGGCCGTTCAGCAACAGGCGGTTGCCATCCCGCGCGAATTCGCGCATGCCGAAGCTCACCGACTTCGTGTGCGAAAACGCACCGGCCTCAAGTGCGAGTGAGAGACGGACCATGGCCGGTTCGAATTCGTCCCATAACGGAACTTCCGGGCCCGGGTTGTAGGTGAACTCAATGATGTTCCGCTTTTCCCCCGCCTGGAAATCAAGACTCTGGGCGGGAAATGCCGTGGGGTTCTTGACGTTGTGGCTTTCCGAGGTGGTGGTGATTTTTCCGCTGGCGGGTTCGCCCGTAATGTTGCCGATGGTGGCAACAACCCTTGCGGTGCGCTCCGCAACATTCGGAAAAACCTGCACATCGTCGATCCACACCGGATCAGTCGCGCGGAGTTCCATAGCGCCGACGATGCCGTTCCAGTTCGTCTGGGTGCGCTCATCCACCGCATGGGCCGGACCCACCGGTGGCAGTTTCGAATTGTCGATCATCACGGTGATCGTGTGCTTGCCAGGCTTCATCGCGGCGGTCACGTCGAAGATGTGCGGCGCGCTCAGCGAGTCATCCCGGCCGACAAAGGTGTCGTTGATCCACACACGGGTGTTGCGGCTGCGCTCGAAGAAAAGCGTCACGCGCTTGCCGTCCCACGATTCGGGGATGGTGACGTCGTGCTGATACCATGCGGGGCCGATCCACGTCCATTTGCGGGCCAGGCGATCGGCGGGGCGATGGGTCGTTTGATTGCCTTTTGCGTTGGTATCGGTGGTGCCGGGAAGGATCACCGTGTCATCAAGCTTGCGGGTGAACCACTTGCCCTCGATCCCTTCGTTTTTCCCGTCGAGCTGGAAACGCCATTCACCGGCGACAGAGAGGGTGGTTTGTTCCGCTGGCGAATTACCTGCGAGAATGCATGCGATACTGATGACGCGTAAGGTGGATTGCAAACGTGTGGGGAAGCGATTGGCAAAAGACATGGCGAGAACCCTCGACCAAAACAGCCCGATTGAAAACCGTAATCGTCACCCGCAAACTCAGAAATCCGCGAACAGATCGAGCTGCGGCGATTGAGCGCTGGGCATGGCGTCCTGAACGGTCGTCTTGCTATGAGGACCACGACTTTTCGCCTCGGGCTTGATCGAGTGAAGTTCGAGGTGGGAGAGAATCGACTTCGCGCGCTCGACGACCGGTTTCGGCAATCCAGCGAGCCGGGCGACCTGGATGCCGTAGGATTTGTCTGCGGCACCGGGGAGAATCTTATGCAGGAAGATGATTTCATCGTTCCACTCACGCACCGCGACGTTGCAATTGGCAACAGCTTGCTTGGTGTTGGCTAAATCTGTTAGCTCGTGGTAGTGCGTGGCGAAAAGCGCGCGACAGCGGATTTCATCGTGCAAATGCTCGGCCACCGCCCAGGCGATCGAGAGGCCGTCGAAGGTGGCCGTGCCACGGCCGATTTCGTCGAGGATCACCAGCGACTTGTCGGTGGCGTGGTTGAGAATCAGCGCGGTCTCGGACATCTCGACCATGAAGGTGGATTGCCCGCGCGAGATATCGTCGGACGCGCCGACGCGGCAGAAAATCCGATCCACCAAGCCGATGGTCGCTGCATCCGCCGGGACATACGCGCCGATCTGCGCCATCACGGCAATCAACGCGACCTGGCGGATGTAGGTCGATTTACCGGCCATGTTAGGTCCTGTTAAAATCTGAAGGCGCGAGGTTTCCGGATCGAGCTCGGTGTCATTGGGGACGAACTTGCTGTCGGTGAGCGTTTGTTCAAGCACCGGGTGGCGACCATTGGTGACAGTAAAGACGGTGGAGTCCGCCACCAGCACTGGCCGAGAGTGGCGATGGGTGCGTGCCGTTTCCGCGAGCGAGGCAAGCACGTCAATCTCGGCCGTGGCAGCAGCGGTTTCCTGAAGCTCGCGCAGGAACCCACAAGCCTTGCCGCGGAGTTCGAGGAAAAGCTCCATTTCGAGCTGCTTCGAGCGCTCCTCGGATCCCAGCACCTTGTTTTCCATCTCCTTGAGCGCGGGCGTGATGTAACGCTCGGCGTTGGCCATCGTCTGCTTGCGGGTGTAGTCTTCGGGCACCTTGGCAAGATTCGAGCTGGTGATTTCGATGAAGTAGCCAAAGACGTTGTTGAATTTGATTTTCAACGAGTCGATGCCGGTGCGCTTGCGCTCGTCTTCCTGAAGCCGGGCGATCCAATCCTTGCCACCGCGCGAGGCCGAGCGGAGCTCGTCGAGCTCGGGCGACCAGCCGTCGCGGATGATCCCGCCGTCTTTGATCGTCGCCGGCGGCTCGTCGGAGAGTGCGGATTCGAGGAGGGTTGTGAGTTCGGTGAAATCGTGGAGGGCAGTAATCAGTGATCGGTGATCGGTGATCAGTGAAGAGAGGTCCTCTTTCAGCGCGGGGATGTGGGTGAGCGAGACGGCGAGGGCTTGGAGATCGCGGGCGTTGCCGGAGCCTTGGGAAAGCCGCGAGGTGATGCGCTCGACGTCGCGAATGCCTTTGAGGGACTCGCGGACGCGGGTGTGGAGATACGGCTCATCGAGAAACGCGGAAATGACGTCCTGGCGCGCCGTCAGCGCCGCGAGCTCCGTCAACGGGTGAAGAATCCAGTCGCGCAACAACCGCGCACCCATCGGCGTGGCGGTGCGATCGAGCACGGCGACGAGCATGTGATCCTTGCCTGAGCGGGATTCGACGAGATCGAGGTTGCGCTGCGAGGCGGCATCGATCAGGACGAAGCTGGAATTTTCGCGAACGCGCGGCGTGCGGACGTGATCGCATGGTCGCCGGAGCTGGTGGACGAGATAGTGCATCACCGCACCGGCCGCACCCGTGGCGGCATGCAAATTGGCCAGCCCGAAACCATCAAGCGAGTGAACCTGGAAATGATCCTTGAGAAACTGCGCGGCGTGCTCGGGAAGAAACGTGTAACCGTCGTAAAAAAGCGGATTCGCCAGATCCGGAAAGTCGCCCGATTGGTGATCGGGAACCAACAGCTCGGAGGGACGCAGACGCGCCAATTCATCATCCAGTTGCGCGGCATCGGGAAACTCGCTAAGCGTGAACTCGCCCGTGGTATGGTCGACACAGGCAAGCCCGCGCGATTTCCCGTGGAAGGACACCGCGGCGAGGTAATTCGGCCGGGCGTCGTCGAGCAAGCTAAGGTCGTCAATGGACCCGGCAGTGAGAATCCGCGCAATCTCGCGCTCGACGAGTTTTCCCGGCTTCGGGTCCGACGTCTGCTCGGCGATGGCTACGCGTTTCCCCGCCTTGAGCAGCCGTGCGATATAGCCCTGCGCGGCGTGATACGGCACCCCGCACATCGGCGTGCCACCGCGCTTGGTGAGCGCCACATTCAGGATCGGAGCGGCGGTTTTCGCATCCTCGAAAAACATCTCGTAAAAGTCACCAAGCCGGTAAAACAGGATGATGTCCGCAGGCAGGGATTTCCGCATGGCCTGGTATTGGGCCATCATGGGCGTGAGCGCGGGCGTGGACATGCGCGGGAGATTGACGGGGGGGCGGGCGGGATGCGAGGGAGAAATCCGCCTCACCCTCCGATGCTCGAACCCACTCCGGGCGCATCAGATCCGAATTTTGCCCACGCACCCAGATCCTTGGCAACACATGCGTGAGAAATCCTGGAAAGAATCGTTGCATCCAGTATCGTAATGGGAGCTGATGTCCATAACAGAGCCTGAGGCGATCAAACGCACGCTTCACGAAATCGCTCCCATTCCCAAACCCCGCATCCACACATGATCCACCTCCGCACCCTCTGCTTCGCCTTACTGGCAATCTTTTCCTCCGCATTTGCCGATGACGGATGGATCGAAATGTTCAACGGCAAGGATCTCACCAACTGGAAGGTCTCCGGGGAAAATCCCGGCTCATTCCAGGTCAAAGACGGTGTTCTTCTCGTCGATGGCCCAAGAGCCCACCTGTTTTATCAAGAAGACGGCGAGGACGCCAAATTGGTGAATTTCGAGTTCGAGGCGATGATCAAAACCTTTCCCAAGGCCAACTCCGGAGTCTTTTTCCATACCCGGTGGCAGGAGAGCGGATGGCCAAGCCACGGCTATGAGGCCCAAGTCAACGCGACCCACAAAGACCCGCGCAAGACCGGCAGCATCTACAGCGTCCAGGACGTCCTCGACGACGCGCCGCACAAGGATGGCGAATGGTTCAAATACCACATCCGCGTCGAGGGAAAACGCATCCTCATCAAGGTGAACGACGAGCTGGTGAACGACTTCACCGAACCCGAAGAGCCCGGCCACAAGACCCGCCGCCTCGGCACCGGAACCATCGCGATCCAAGCCCACGACCCCGATAGCGTGATCCACTACAAAAACATCCGCCTCCGCAAGCTGCCTTGAACGCTTCCGATCGCACCCACCGCATCGCCCGAGCCGCCGCCATGATGCTCGGCGGCATGGCCGCAGCAGCCACGGCGACACCCGATGCCCCCCCAAAAGCCGACGCTCCCTGGTTGAAATTCCGTGTGCAGGAACTCCATCAGGACCGCAACGAAGGCATCGCCGTCGCCGATTTCAACGGCAACGGCAAGCCCGACATCTCGGCCGGCGAATTCTGGTATGAAGGCCCGGATTTCACCCAAAAGCGCAAGCTTCGGAAAATCGAACCCTTCGGCGGGGGTGAGTATCTCAACAACAACGGCGAACACGCCGTCGATCTGAATCTCGACGGCTTTCCGGACATCCTCACCGGAGGATTCATGGACCCCGAATTGGTCTGGTATGAAAACCCCGGACCGCAGGCACTCCGCGAGGCACAGCTCTGGAAGCGGCACGTGCTGGTCGATACGGAATTAAAGCACAACGAGGCCACCCTGATGGCGGACATCACTGGCGACGGGCAACTCGAATGCATCGTCAACCACTGGCAAGACAATCTGCCGATGCGCTACCACACGATCACCCCGGCAAAAGATGGCCCCAACGTCGAGACCATCACAGTCGCCGAGGCTGGCGAGAAAACCAACGGCCACGGCATTGGAGTCGGCGATCTTAATGGCAGCGGCAGAAACGACATCATCTACAAACACGGTTGGTATGAACAGTTGGAAGGCGGCTCGTGGAAACACCATGCCGCATGGACCAAGCCGTTCATGTCCGTGCCCGCGCTGGTGATCGACGTCGATGGCGACGGCCGCAACGACATTCTCTGGGGCAACGGTCACGACTACGGGCTGTATTGGGAGAAACAGCTCGAACCCGCCGCCGACGGCACCCTGCGCTGGGAACAGCACGTGATCGACGACACCTGGTCCCAAGCGCACGTCCTCGTCTGGCACGACCTCGACGGCGACGGACGGCAGGAACTGATCACCGGAAAACGCTACTACGGCCACGGCGGGAGAGACCCCGGCGCGGATGATGGCGTCGCCATCTATGCCTACAAATGGCAGCCAGAAAAAGCGGCCTTCCAGCGCCACCCCATCGTCGTCAGCGAACCGGGCAAGCCCGGCCCGGGAGTGGGACTCCAACTGCGGGTGGCCGACCTGAATGGCAACGGCCGACCCGACCTCGCCGCCACCGGAAAAAGTGGCACCTACATCATTTGGAACGAAGGGCCTGAGCCCGATTGATGGATCGACCGAACCATCCTGCCTAAACGCGAGTAGCGCGTCTACGACCGCCGAAGCAGCATGCATCGACGCCTCTATGAAGCTGAGTAAAAATTGGCACGCGGATCTTTAGACCGCCAGAAAACTCCTTGAGGCCGCGGGGACGGCGTGAGTCGTTTGGTGTGTGGCGCCGAATGAATTAAGCGGTTAGATTTGCACTTGGTCTGAGGCAAAGACCTTCCGCCAACCGACCTCGATGGTCCGGATGGGTTTACGAGCAGGCCCTCGAAAACCGAAAAGCCGCATGAAGGGATTGCACAACGCCGATTTCCGCGCATGCTTGGTGCGGCATGATTCGCTTTCTTCACACCCGCATCCGCGTCCGCGACCTTGAGGCCTCGATTGATTTCTACACCAAGCTCGGCTACGAGGTGTCCGAGCGCAAGCCGTCGCCCCAGGGCAACAGCCTGGTTTTCCTCACGCTTCCCGGCAACGAGGTGTTTCTGGAGCTCTGTCATTCGCCCGATTACATCGCGACTTGCCCGGAAGACCTGATGCACACCTGCCTCGGCGTTCCGGATATCCTCGGATATTGCGACAAGGTCGAGAAATCCGGCATCGAGATCTGGCCGGGCAACTGGCGGGAGAAATTCACCACCGGCGGGAAGCCGATGGCATTCGTGACCGATCCGGACGGATACGAGGTGGAAATTCTTGAGCGCGGCTGATTTTCGATTCACAGAAAACCGATGATTCCGAACCTCACTGTCATCAAGGCCGGCACCGGCGTGCTCACCCGGGCCTCGGATGGCACCGTCGACCGCGCGGCGCTGGTCCATCTGGTATCGGCGATTGCGGGTCTCGTGGATGCCGGGCACCGTTGTCTTTTCGTCTCTTCCGGTGCCGTCGGCTCCGGGGTGGGTGCGCTGGGGCTCGACCAGTATCCGGACGACACCGCGACGCGCCAGGCCTGTGCGGCGGTCGGCCAGGCGCGATTGATGGAGAGCTACAGCGGGCTTTTCGCGCACTTTGACATCCACATCGCGCAGGTGTTGCTGACGACGGCGGACCTCGCCACCCCCGAGCGTGCCACCCTTATCCACAACACCCTGGAACGGCTGTTTGCCGAGCCGCGCATCGTCCCGATCATCAACGAGAACGACACCGTGGCGGTCGAAGAGCTCAAGTTCGGTGACAATGACATGCTGGCCGTCCGCGTTGCCCAGCTTGCCGATGCGAAGCGGATCATTTTCCTGACCAGCGTCGATGGCCTACTCGATCCGGAGACCAACGCGCTGATCGCCAGTGCGACCGACACCGATTCCGTCATCCGCCACTGTCGGCTCGATAAGGGGAAATTCTCGATGGGCGGCATGGCCTCAAAGCTCAAGGCGGTGCAAACCGCGTTGGATTCGGGCATCGAAGCCTGCATTGCCCACGGCCGCCACCCGGAGCGCCTCGCCGACATCATCGAGGGACGCGGCATTTGCACGCGATTCCGCGCGTAGTAGTGGCGCCGCTGATCGACCGTTAAAAAAATGCAAGCCCGATGGCTCTGGCACGAATCCTGCAAATGGTCGCTTAGTTTCGAATTCAACCCACAAAACAACCGCCTCCGACTTATCTGATTCTCATGAAATGCCGATACTTGTTCCTTTCTGCCCTTTTGATATTTTGTTTCGTGAATTTTTCCTCTGGTGCGATCGTTCTTCATCTTGAAAACCATATCGATCTGCATTCGGTCTTCGGAAGAAGCAGCCCGAAGGTCGACATCGAAGCCTCACTCCTCGACATCCAGCTACTTACCAGTGTTGCCATGCCCGTGAGTGCGGCCACAATTCCAGAGGCAGATGCTGATGCGGCGGCTGTAATCGCCCAGTGTGACGAGAGCTTTTCGGATACAATCACGAGCCACCCTCGGCATTCGGATTTTTACCGGGATGATCATCTGGCGCTTCCACATCGAACGACGGTCGAGCTCAACTGCCAAAGGATATTGGATGATTTCGCCACCATGGGATTGGATGATGGGTGTGAATATCAGAGAATTCTGATGCGAAACGTCCCTTTCATCGGAATCGAATGTAATGAGGAGGATTATGCCCATGCGGATGATGGGCTCGCCATCGATGATGCCTGGCATGTGCAGGGGAATAATAACACGAGACAGCTGCCCTTGTTGTGGCTTGCAGGGATTGCGGTTGTGGCCCTGGCGCTGTTGTGGAGGAGCCGATAACCCTCACCTTGAATCCGCGAACCATGCCGCGACGCGATCGGCCGCGCGTGCGTGTGCGCCGAGGCCACCGAGCTTTGCCGTGGTTTCGGCCAGCGCGGCAATCAATTGTTCGCGGGCGCCGGCATCGTCGGTAAGACGGCAGAGCTCTGCCGAGACATTCGCCGGATTCGCCTCGCCCTGGATGAATTCGCGCACGACCTCGCGGCCGGCGAGGATGTTGACGAGGCCGATGTGCTCGATTTTAACGAGAATGCGTGCGAGCTGGTAGGTCGGCCATGCTACGGCATAGACGAGGCAGTATGGGAGCCCGTAGTATGCCGCCTCGAGCGTGGCGGTGCCGCTGGCGACGACCGCGCACCCGGCGCGCTGCATCAGGGATTGGCTGCCGCCATCGGTCACGCGGATGCCATCCACTCCGGCTGCCATGGAGCGGATGATGACGGCGAGTTCGGGCGTGGCTGCGGGCACTTCGAAGCGCAAATGAGGCCGCTCGGCGCGCATTCTCGCCGCGGATTGCACCATCATCGGGAACAATCGCGCGATTTCGCGTTCGCGGCTGCCGGGGAAGAGTCCGATAAGATCCGGCTCGCGCATGCTGTGAGGGATGCGCTTCGCTTCGAGTTCATCGACCAGCGGATGACCCACCCAAGTGGTCCGCAATCCGGCGCCCTCGAAGATCGGTTTCTCAAAGGGGAAAAGGCACAACATTTCATCGAGCAGCCGCGCCATTTTCGGCAGGCGCCCTTTGTTCCATGCCCAGACCTGTGGGCTGATGTAGTAGACGATCCGCGTCTTCGGCAGGCGCTCGCGCACCTTCGCCGCAAAGCGCAGGTTGAAGCCGGGATAATCGATCAGCAAAAGCACTTCAGGCCTGAGACGCTCCACGTCGGCGAGCATTGCGTGGAATTTCTCGCGAAACCACCCGTAGCGGCGGAGCACCTCCCATGCGCCCATCACGGCGGCGTCAGCCACCCAGTTTTCGAGTCCGCTTCCCGTGATCGCAGCCATTTCCGGTCCACCGGCTCCGTGGATTTCAAGATCGGCGATGTGGCCGCGCAAATCGCTGAGCAGACCCGCGCCGTGCGCGTCGCCACTCAATTCACCCGCCACCACATACAGAACGCGCGCTGTCATGCCGGAGGAAAATGCACAGGCCGATGCCGAATAAACAGACGAAAGTTTCAACAGATCAATAGATCCGCCGGTCCGGCATGGCGGCATACTCCGCCGCGAGTTGGAGCGCCTCATCGCGGCACAAGCCAGACGATGGGACATCGCGCTCGGCGACCGGCAATGCGAACTGCCGGTAAAACGCCCGGTCATCAAAGCCGATCGCGGCGGCATCCTCAATGCTGAAGCCATAGCGGATCGAGGAAACACGCGCCCAGTAAATCGCGCCAAGGCACATCGGACATGGCTCGCCGGTGGTGTAAATTTCGCATCCATGGAGATCAAAACCACCGATGCGCGCGCATGCATCGCGGATCGCGGTGACTTCGCCATGGGCGGTCGGGTCGTTGGTGGCGAGCACCCGGTTCCATCCTTCGCCGATGATTTCGCCATCGCGCACGACCACCGCGCCAAACGGTCCGCCATCGCCGCGGCGCATGCCATGACGGGCAAGCTCGATGGCGCGCATCATCCACATTTCCTCGTTCATGCTCGAATAATGCACAGGACGGCGGGGTGCGCAATTCCCCAGGCACACACGTGATCGCGCTGCCTCAGGCATTCGCAATCTTATGGATAAAGCCAACACTCAGGGCACGTAAGATGATTCATCATGCGAAACATTCCCCACCCTGCCGGCTTCCCGATCTTGCTTACTGTCACGTGTATGGCGCTCCTTGTCCAAGCCGAGGATCTGATCATCTGGAACGACAAACCCGCCGAGAAGTGGCACGAAGCCACGCCTGTCGGCAATGGCCGCCTCGGTGCGATGATTCACGGCAACCTTACCAACGAGCGCATCCAGCTCAATGAGGATACGCTTTGGTCCGGAGCGCCGCAGGATGCCGACAATCCGGCATCGCTTGAAATGCTGCCTCAGATCCGCGCGATGTTGTTCGATGGCAAATACGTCGAAGCGATGCAATTGGCTGAAAAGCACATGGTCTGCAAAGGGCCCGGATCGAACCGCGGCCGTGGGTCGAAAGTCGCATACGGAAGTTATGAGACGCTTGGCGACCTCCTCCTCGACTTCGATCATCCTGATGGCGCCGATGTCGAAAACTACCGCCGCTCGCTCGATCTTGAAACCGCGGTTGCCCGGGTGGCATACGAAGCTGGCGGTGTGCGATTCGAGCGCGAGATTTTCGCCAGTGCGCCGGATCAGGCGGTTGTCATCCGCTTGTCCGCCGGCCGGGCAGGAGCGCTGAATTTCAGCGCCACGCTGAGCCGCCCGGCCGCCTTCGAGACGCAGGCGGCCGGTGACGGGCAGCTTCTCATGCACGGCCAATTGTGGAACGGTGAAGGATTTGACGGGATGAAATACGCCGCCCGATTGGCGGTGAAATCGACCGATGGCACGGTATCCGCGACGGAGACGGGGCTCGTGATTTCCGGGGCAACCGAGGCTACGTTACTGATCACCGCCGCGACCGACTACCGGATGCAACTTCCCGATTGGAGGCACGGCGATCCGATAGGAAAATCCCTCAAACAACTGGAGGCCGCGCTGGCCCGGGAAACCGATGCCATCCGTCAGGCACACATCGCGGATTACCAATCCTTCTTCAAACGCGTCTCTCTCGATCTTGGCGGCGATCCGGCGGCCGCCGAGAAGCCGACCGACGTCCGAATTGAGGCGATGCGGGAGGGTGCGAGCGACCCCGGATTGATCGCGAAAAACTTCCAGTTCGGCCGCTACCTATTAATCAGCTCGTCACGCCCAGGCACCATGCCGGCAAATCTTCAGGGGCTATGGGCCGATACCACCCAGCCACCGTGGAGTGCGGATTACCACGCCAACATCAACATCCAGATGAATTACTGGCCTGCGGAAACCGCGAACCTCGCGGAATGCGTCGAGCCGCTAGTGCGATACGTCGAGTTTTTGACCGGCCCGGGAGCGCGGACGGCGCAAGTGCACTACGGCGCGCGCGGCTGGACGGCGCACACCATCACCAACCCGTGGGGATTTACCTCGCCCGGCGAACGGCCGTCCTGGGGGCTGTCGCCATCCGCAGGGGCCTGGCTCGCCCAACATTTGTGGGAGCACTACGCGTTCTCGCGCGACGAGGCATATCTCCGCCGTGTGTTGCCGGTGCTTCGAAAATCCGCCGAGTTCGGCCTCGATTGGCTCGTCGAGCAGCCCGACACCGGAAAACTCGTCGCCGGCCCGGCCACCTCGCCGGAAAACAAATTCCTTACCGCAACCGGCGAAACAGGCGCCCTCTGCATGGGCCCTGCAATGGAACAGCAAATCATTTGGGACAGCTTCCAGAACTACCTTGAAGCCGCCGCAACTCTCGCAATCGACGATGCGGTCGTCGCCGAAGTAAAGGCCGCGCTGCCGCGTCTGCTCGGACCGAACATTGGCAGCGATGGGCGCCTGATGGAATGGACCGAGGAGTTCAAGGAAGCGGAGCCCGGGCACCGCCACGTCTCCCATTTGTTCGCGCTGCACCCGGGCCGCCAGATCAGCCGGACGACGACGCCCGATTTCGCCGAGGCCGCCCGCAAGTCGCTGCTCGGGCGGCTCGCCCACGGTGGCGGGCATACCGGATGGAGTCGCGCGTGGATGATCTGCTTCTGGGCGCGCCTCGGCGATGGGGACAAAGCGGGAGAGAACGTCGACGCATTGATCGCGAAATCCGCTCTACCCAATTTGTTTTCGACGCACCCGCCATTCCAGATTGACGGCAATTTCGGAGGCGTCGCCGGGATTTGTGAAATGCTGTTGCAGAGCCACGCCGGTGTAATCGAACTCCTCCCCGCACTGCCTGCGAGCTGGCGCAACGGAAGCGTCGCCGGGTTGCGCGCACGCGGCGGATACGAAGTGGACGCCGCGTGGCGCGATGGAAAACTCGCATCCGCAACCGTCCGCAACATCAACGGCAAACCGCATGCAACCGTCCGCCTGGGTGGAAAATCCGTGAAAATCGATTTCGACGGACGCGATGCCGTCGTGTTGAATGGGGACCTCACCCCGGAATAACTTCATGAGCAACCGGCCGAAACAACGGACGAAAAAACCAAGCAAACACACCGAGTCGATTTTCCATCGCGACATCAAGGATCTTGAAATCGGGAAAAACCTGCGCCGCCTTGGCAACATCCGCATCACCGAGTGGGAGTTTCGCGACATTCTTCCCGCGGTTAACCGCGTCGCGCAAACCGAGATCGACATCGATGGGTTTGTCCGGCGCGCTGCGAACTACCGGGTCACCGAGTGGGATCTCAAGGATCTGTTAGGCCGCCGTGAGCGGCGCACGCGCAGGCCGCCGCCCTCGCCTGCCGAGATGCTGAAGCTGTCCAACGAGCTAACGCGGTTCATCCGCTTTGTTACGCGCAACCTGATCGACCAGTCCGACATGGCGGAGATCCGCACCAATCAGCCGTTTCCGGACACCCTGATGATCAAGCTCGTCCTCTGCCAGCGGGATGCCGCGGCGATCATCGGTCACGGTGGGCATACCGCGGCGGCGATCCGGGGCATGATCAAGAATGTGGCTCGCAAGCGCGGTGCGCGGGCGAGCCTCCGCATCCTGTCGTTTGAAGAGGATGCGGAGGAAGCCTGAGTTGCCGCATCATGCGCCGTTCACGCGTGACCATGCCTTCAGGCGCAGGCCGTTGAGGGCGATGAATCCGGTGGCATCGTCCTGGTTGTAGGCCTCTTCCTCGCCGCCTTCCATGGTAGCGACGGCTTCGGAATAGAGGCTGTGCGGCGAGCGGCGGCCGGCCTGCATCACATTCCCCTTATAGAGCTTGAGGCGCACCTCGCCAGTGACGGTTTTCTGCGTCTCGGTGACGAGCGCCTGGATCGCGACACGCTCCGGCGCGAACCAGAAGCCGTTGTAGACGAGCTGCGCATATTTCGGAATCAGCGAATCGCGGATGTGCATCGCCTCGCGATCGACGACGAGCGTTTCCAGGTCGCGGTGGGCGGCAAGCAGGATGGTGCCGCCGGGTGTTTCGTAGACGCCGCGCGACTTCATGCCGACGAAGCGGTTTTCCACGATATCGACGCGGCCGATGCCGTTGCGGCCGCCGAGCAGGTTGAGCACACGCATCACGCCGTAAGGGGTGAGCAAGGCGTATCCGTCCTGCTGGCCGGTCGATTTCACATCACCGAGTTCGGCAAGGATGGCATCGAGGTTCGCGTGGCGCAGGCCGATGGCATTGCCTTTTTCAAAGAGAATTTCGATGTATTCCGGCGAGTCGGGCGCATCCTCGGGCGAAACCGAAAGGACATACATGTCGCGGTCGGCGGCGGTGGTGGCGTCATACCAAGGGTCTTCCATCGCGCCTGCCTCGAAGGAAATGTGGAGCAGGTTGCGGTCCATCGAATACGGTTTCTTCATCGACGCCTTCACCGGGATGTTGTGGGCATCGGCGTATGCGATCATCTCCGAGCGGCCGGGGAATTGCGCGCGGAAGCTGGCGTCCCGCCACGGCGCGATGCACCGGATGTCCGGAGCGAGCGCGTGGGTGGAAAGCTCAAAGCGCACCTGGTCGTTGCCCTTGCCTGTCGCGCCGTGGGCGATGGCATCCGCGCCTTCGGCCCGGGCAATGCGGATCATGTCCTCGGTGATGCACGGGCGGGCGATCGAGGTCCCTAACAGATAGCGTCCCTCATAGATCGCCTGGGCCTGGACCATCGGGAAAATGTAGTCGCGGGCGAATGTTTCCTTGAGGTCGCCGATGAAGCATTTCGACGCGCCGGTTGAAAGCGCCTTGGCCTCGAGCCCGTCGAGCTCGTCGCCCTGGCCGACATCGGCGCAATACGCGATGATCTCCGCGTTGTATTTCTCCTTGAGCCAGAGCAGTAGCACCGAGGTATCAAGCCCTCCCGAATAAGCGACGACGATTTTCATGCGGGCGAGAGGGAATCACGGCGCGCCACGGCGGGCAAGAACGGATCTTCGCGGAGTTTCCTTTGCGGGGGGTCACATCCTCTGTTCGCTGCTGCGCATCAGGATGTCGCCGATTTCGACATGGCTGGGGGCCTGCAGGATCGTCATCACCGCGTCGGCAACATCCTCGGCTTCGAGCATTTTCATCGCGTCGCGGGTTTTTGCCAGCGCCTCCTCCCTTCCCCGGAAGTATTGATCGAGCAACGGTGTGTCGACGAATCCCGGAGACACACAGGAAACCTGGATCGGCAGGCCGACGGCTTTGAGTTCGAGCCTGAGAGAATCACTGATCGCGCGCACGGCGAACTTGGTCGGCGCGTAAAATCCTCCGGTCGGAGGCACCCGGTGGCCACTCATCGACGAGATGTTGACGATGCGCCCGCCTTCCGCCGGGAAATGGCGTAGCGAAAGTTGGCAGCAAAGTGTGAGCGCCATCACGTTGACGCGCCACATTTCCTCCCAGTCCGCCGGATTTCCGTCGATGATGCGCGACAGGTATGCGACGCCCGCGCAGTTCACCAGGGCGTCGATTTTGCCCAAACCGCGAAACACGTTGGAGACGTCCTCACGTTTGGAAAGATCCGCCTCGATTGGCGAGACATCCTCTTCCAAAGCCGATGGCCTGCGGGTGACGCCAAGCACGTTTGCGCCCTCATCGACGAGACGGGCGCAAATGGCACGGCCGATGCCGCTCGATGCGCCGGTGACGAGCACGGTCGCTCCATCCAGTGGGTTCATGCGGAGAGCTTGTCATGCTCCGGGTTTCCATGCAAGCCGCCGAACAGGTCCGGAAGGTCCGGCAGTTCCGCCGCCGAATGGGCGCGCTGGCTGGTGAGCACCCGGCCGTCGCGATAGAGGAACGCGCCGGGCATTTGCAGGCCATCGCCGGCAAGATGGCCGACCCCGCAGCCGCGGAACAAGGCGATCGCGCCACGCCACCAGACGCGCGGGCCGAACAATTCGAGGAAGCCGCCTTTGCCAAGGCCGAACGCCCGATAGAGTTCGCAGCGCGGATCGGCAATGCGAGGGACGTCGCTATGGTCGCCAAGGTATTGCGTCTCCTGGCCGGATTGAAGCATGTGCACGAGGACGAGCGTCGCGTTGCGCTGGCGTGCCACGCGTTGCATTTCCTCAAGGCTGCGCAAGATCTGGCGGGTGAACGTGCAGCCGAAGTGGCGCAGGAAAACCAACGCAAGCGTGTGCCCGCGCGATGCCTCGTCGAGCGATTTTCCGTTGCTCAGGAAGTATTGGCCGGATGCCTCCTCGATGGAAAACGGAGTCCTGCGCGAGGGCGGAATACCGGCGTGCGCCTGCAAGCTCGCCCAGAGAATTCTGCCGAGCGGGAAGATCCAGATCAGATCATCGATGATCACCACCCAGATGGCGGCCATGGGCAGCGTCCCCTGGACCATGGCCAGGCTGATCGCCCCAATCGAGGTAATGGTTTTCACGAAGCCCACCAGCACGATGAGCCAGTTGCGGATCGGGTTGCGGGCGGCGATCAGGAGTCCGATGCCGAGAACGCCTGCCAGCAGACCCACCCCGCGCCAAAGCATCGGGTGATTCGGGTGCTCCAGGCCCATCCAATCAAACCACAGGTGCGGCCATGCGTTCACCCAGAGGGCGAACAACAAATGATACAATCCCGCCGAGGCCAAAACCAGGCGCATCCAGCGTGGTGTATCGCAATTTCCGTTCCTGCATTCCAAAACCATGTGGGATTTTAGACGGCATTTCCATCTTCGCAAGAGAGCAGCAACGATTTTTACGATCCGGAATTCGAGAGATCGGGTAAATCACTCACCTGTCGGCGGCAGGACCACTCTGGAAAAAGAAACGGACGCCCGCAGGCGTCCGTCTCAAAAAAAACGAAAAATAAATGAACGCTCCGATCAATCCACGGAAACCTCCGCTTCAGCGGCGGGTGCGGGCGTGTTGAAGCGCCAGCGGATTTTGTTGCGCTTTGAGGCGCTGCGCAGTTTGCGTTGGCGACGCTCGGTCGGTGTTTCAAAAGCGCGGCGACGGCGCATTTCCTCAAGGATGCCCTCGCTATCGAGCTTGGTTTTCAGCCGCTTGAGTGCCCGATCGACGGGCTCTCCTTTTTTCACAGTCACTCCACGCATGCGTTTCTTTCTTGGTTGGATTAGGTTCTCCGGTGGATTCCGGGGCGGCGGAAATGCCCGAATCCCGCTTGGATGTCAAGAAACAACCGGCGATTGGACGAAATTTTCCACTCCAAGAGAAAAACCCGCCGCAGGCCCTGGACGAGGTGGGCGGAGTCACGACCGGACCACGCCCGCCTCGCGAAACGAATAGTACCCGCTGCGCCCCGGGCTCGGGCGGCCGACGATCACATGGTCGAGCATTTTCACCTGCATCATGTCTGCGGCCTCAAGCAGCCGCCGGGTGACGCGCAAATCCGCATCGCTCGGCGTCGGATCGCCTGATGGGTGGTTGTGGATGAGGGCGAAGCCATAACAACCGCGCGTGACCACCGGGCGAAGAACATCGCGTGGGTGGGCGGTGCAGGAATCAACGGTGCCTTGCGAGACCACGACCGTGCCGGCATGGCGAAGCCGCGTGTCGAGCAGTACGACAACGAGCTGTTCTTGGGAGAGATGTCGCAACTGGGGGCCGAAGCAGTCGTGCAGCTTTTCGGGCGTATCGAGCGGGATGTTCTGCAACTGCTCGCGGGCGACGCGCGCGCCAAGTTCAAACGCGGCGGCGAGTTTCGACGCCTTGGCCGGGCCAAGGCCGGAGAGCTGCGTGAGCTCGTCGAGCGGCAGCGAGCCGAGCGCACCGAGTGAGCCGTGCCGTTGGATCAGATCGCGGCCGATCTCGATCGCGCTGCGCCCCTTGGTGCCCGTCGAGATGAACAGCGCCATCAGCTCGGCATTATCGAGTGCCCCAGGGCCGAACTGGGCGAGCTTTTCCCGCGGCCTTGTGTTGCTGGGCATGTCCATGATTCGGGTGTTCATACGCACTTATTCAAGCGAACACTTTCGGTTCATGCAAACCGATTTTTTTCCAATGGCGGAGACCCTGCGGTCGTGGCACCTTGCGGTTGTGAAGTGGGTGTTGTTTTACGATGGCGAATGCGGGATCTGCACGAGTTCGGTGAACCGTGTGTTCGCACTCGATCAAAACGGCGTCATCGACTTCTCCCCGCTCCAAGGCGAGTTTTCGCGGGCAAACGGCCTAGAAAAACATGCCGACATCCGCGAAGGCACCATGGTGGTGTTGCGCGAAAGCGATGGTGCCATCTTCCTCCGCACCGATGCGATCCTCGAAATCGCGCGCGCACTTGGTGGCATTTACAAGGTGGCCACAGTCTGCCGATGGATCCCCCGCTTTCTGCGGGACGGTGCTTACAAATGGTTCGCCCGCAACCGCCATCACTTCGGCTGGGTTGGTAATGCCTGCCGGATACCGAGTCCGGAGTTTCTTGCAAGAATCCGCCCATGACTTACTTCCATTCCCACACCCCATGATGGAGACCCACCCCGCACATTCGCTCAAGCTTGAGTTCGACACCCCGCAGTTCCTGCATTCGCTTTTCGCGGATGATCTTGGCAACCTCGCGCACTTGGAATCCGAGCTCGGCATCCGTGCGGTGACCCGCGACGGCTGGCTGTTGCTCACCGGCGAGGAGCCTGCGGTGGAGATCGCCCGCGTCGTCTTCGCCGATCTGGAGGAAGCCCGCCGCAAGGGCGCGGTGATCGACACCCGAAGCTTCCGCCTCGCCGTGCAGGTCGCGCGGGATGCAGGCCACGTCGGCATGAGCGCGCTTTCCGGGGTGCGTCTCGTCGGATCACGCGGGCGCAAGCCGGTGGTCCCACGCACGCCCGCCCAGCTCGAATACGTGCGGGCGATGGAGGAACACGACGTCGTCTTCGGCCTCGGCCCGGCAGGCACCGGGAAGACCTACCTCGCCATGGCAATGGCACTCACCCAACTGAAGCGCAAGATGGTCACCCGCATCATCCTCACCCGACCGGCGGTCGAAGCCGGCGAGGCGCTCGGTTTCCTCCCTGGCGATCTCCAGGAAAAGGTGGCCCCGTATCTGCGCCCGCTTTACGACGCGATTCATGACATGCTCGCGCCCGACGAAGGCCAGCGCTACCTCGACGAAGGCACCATCGAGATCGCCCCGCTCGCCTTCATGCGCGGGCGCACGCTGGCGCGCAGTTTCGTGATCCTCGACGAAGCGCAGAACACCACCTGCGAGCAGATGTTCATGGCGCTCACCCGGCTCGGCGAGAGCTCGCGCATGGTGGTGACGGGCGACACCTCGCAGATCGACCTCAAGGCCGGCGTGCGCTCCGGCCTCGTCGAAGCCGAACGCGCGCTGCACAACATCGAGGGCATCGCCATCCGCCGGTTTTCAAATGCCGACATCGTCCGCCATCCGATCGTCGAGAAGATCGTCGATGCCTATCAGAAACACCGCGAGTAAACCATGAGCAAGGAAAGCCTCCACATCATCGACTCGCATACCGAAGGAGAACCCACCCGCACCATCATTTCCGGCGGCCCCGACCTCGGCGGTGGCAGCGTGGCGGAGCAGGCGATTGCTTTCTCGCGCGATCACGATGGCCTTCGCCGCGCGCTTTGTCTCGAACCGCGCGGGCACGAAGCAATGGTCGGCGGCATGCTCTGCCAGCCCCGTGAGCCGGACTGCGCGTGCGGGGTGTTCTTTTTCAACAATGCCAACACCATTCCGATGTGTGTGCATGGCACCATCGGTCTCGTCGCCACGTTGCGGCATCTAGGGAAAATCACCCCTGGCAGGCACCGGATCGAGACACCTGCGGGTGTCATCGAAATCGATCTGGAAAACAACGGCCGCATCGAAGTCGCCAATGTGCCGAGCCGCGTGCTGCGTGCTGGGGTGACCCTCGATGTCGAAGACTGGGGAAAGGTGACCGGCGACATCGCATGGGGCGGCAACGGGTTTTTCCTGATCGACGATCAAGGACCTGCAATCGCATTCTCGCAGATTGCAGAGCTCACCCGCTTCGGCACTGCGGTGAAGCATGCTCTCACCGCGGCCGGTTTCGATCACGTCGATGGCATCAAGATCGACCACGTTGAGATTTTCGGCCCGCCAACCGATCCCACCAAAGCCGATAGCCGCAACTTCGTCTTGTGTCCCGGCAACGCATACGACCGCTCACCTTGTGGCACCGGCGTGAGCGCGAAACTCGCCTCCCTGCATGCCTCAGGCAAACTCGTGGAAGGAACCATATGGCGGCAGGCAGGCATCCTCGACACGGTGTTTGAAGGGCGGATTGTTGCGGCGACCGAGCAAGGCATCCTGCCCGTCGTTTCCGGGCGCGCATGGATCCTGAGCGAATCGACGCATCATTTCGATCCGGGCGATCCATTTCTCAACGGCATTGGATAAATCGCCATGCTTCAATCCCTGCCCTTCCGCCACCCCGGCACTGCGGACGATGTGCGCGGGTTGTGCGAGCAGCTTGCCCTGTTGTTCCGCGCCTGCACTCCCCCACCCCGCACCGAACTGGTCGTATGGAATCTCGCTTGCGGGCGCGCCGATGAATCCGGTGCGCTCGCCTCCGCGCTGCAACCCGCAAGGATCGGCCACTACCTCGGCGTCGACCTGCGCGGCCATTGCATCCGCGAGGCGCGCCAAAGGTGGAGCATGCCAGGCGCGATCGTCGAATTCCTTGAGGGCGATGCCTCCGTCCTCCCCGCGGGCACCGGCCCAGCCGTGCCTGATCTCATCTTCATCCGCCATCAAAACTACTGGCACGAACCGAAAATCTGGGACCGTATTTTCGCCCGCGCCCTCGCCTGCCTGGCAGACGACGGCCTCCTCGCCTGCACTTCGTATTTCGACCATGAACATAATCTCATGAAATCCGCGATGATTGGGCTTGGTGCCATCCGCGTCGCCGATTTCAAAAACCCGCGCTCGCGTCCGCTCGACGACGCGCCGGGGAAATCGGTCGACCGACACCTCGCCGCATTTTCAAAAGTTCGCCTTTCCCCTGCCATCGCGACAGCTTAGGCTCTGAGCATGGACGCGCCAGAAGCCCCGATTCCCGCCGCCGAGGAAAAACCCCGCTCCGGATCCTGCCTGATCCGCGGGCTCATCATCACCGGCATCGTCGTTGCCTGTATTGTGCTGTTGGTTTTCTGGTATAACCGGCCGATCCGCCCGGTCGTCCTCACCGAACCAGAAATGGCCATTGTGGAGGAAAAAATCGCCGCCATGCAGCCCGTTGCGGGAGACGAGCCGGCTTCCAACTTCACGGGCGAAACATCAGTCATCGACCCCTACCTTCCCGGAAAACGCGAGATTTCCTTCACCGATCGCGAGCTCAACGGCATGCTCAACGAGCACACTGCCTTGGGTGATCAGATTGCCTTTCAGTTCACCCCCGGAAAGATTCTGGCGAGGATCGAGACGCCTCTCCCCGAGGATCTTCCCATCGTGGGTGGCACCAAACTCCGCGCCCGCGCGAAATTCGCCGTCGATGCGTCCGGCCCTTCGCCGGTGCTGGCGCTTGAGGATTTCACCGTCTGGGGCGTGTCGATCCCGAACGACTGGCTCCACGGCATCAAAAACGTCAACCTCCTCGAACAGGCCTTTGGTGCGGAGGATAACAAAGGCATCCCGGGCGTCGAATCCCTCAGCATCGAGGATGGCCGCCTTTTGATCCTCCTGAAAGAGTGATGCCAATGCCGAATTCCCGTGAAGCTCCGACCGCCCGCAAATCGTCGCTCCAATATAAATTGCCAGGCCTTTTCACTGGAGCTATTAATCCGGCATTTAAATACTAGCGATTTCTTATGCTGCATACGCAACACACGGATGCCTAAAGAGACTTTGAAT
>JBLRWN010000026.1:0-40331 GCA_047921195.1 Luteolibacter sp.
GTCAGCAAGGCCACCGGCGTTCCGCTCGCCAAACTCGCCGCCAAAATCATGGTCGGTCACAAGTTGAAAGACCTCGGCTTCACCGAAACCATCATCCCACCGCACTTCTCCGTAAAAGAAGCCGTCTTCCCATGGAACCGCTTCCCCGGCATCGACACCGTGCTCGGCCCGGAAATGAAATCCACCGGCGAAGTCATGGGCATCGATGCCGACTGGGGCATGGCATACGCCAAAGCCCAGATGTCTTCGTTCAACCCCCTGCCCCAAGTTGGCAATGTCTTCCTCTCCGTCTCCGATCGCGACAAAGATCGCGCCGTTGGCATCGCCCGCGACCTCCACGAACTCGGCTTCACGATCTTCGCCACCGGCGGCACCCACGCCCGCCTCAGCGCCGAAGGCATCCCGTGCCAGCGCCTCTACAAAGTCCTCGAAGGTGCCCGCCCGAATGTGATCGACGTGATGAAAAACCGCGACATCCACTTCGTCATCAACACCCCCTCCACCCACGAATCACGGGCAGACGAAGTGCTCATCCGCTCCACCGCGATCGCGCAAAAAATCTCCTACTGCACCAACCTCGCCGCCGCCGAAGCCTCGGTCAAAGCCATCCGCTCGCTCAAGGAAATGGACCTCACCGTCAAAAGCATCCAGGAATACCACGCATAATTCCGTGGCGGTGCTTTGCCCACGAATCGCCTGTAGCGGCGCGCTATAACACCTTGACGTCACTCAAAAACGCATCATGATGCGCTTATGAGAACTACCGTCACCTTGGACCGCGATCTGGAACAGATTTTGCGGGAAACCGCTGTCCGGACACACAAACCGTTCAAGAAAATCCTCAACGACACCCTTCGCAGCGCCTTGGAAGCCAAATTGCGCCCTGACACAAGCGAGCGCTTCGTGGTGCATCCGAAACCCATGGATTTGCGCACTGGCCTCGATCCGGCCGGCTTCAACCGGTTGATCGATGATCTTGAAGCGGAAGCCTACTTGGAATCCACGCGCAAACTCCTCCCGCAAAGCCAATGATCCTGCCCGACGCGAACCTGCTGATATACGCTTATGATCTCAGCAGCCCATTCCACAGCCGGGCCAAGGCGTGGTGCGAGGAAATATTGAATGGCCCCGCGCCGGTCATTCTTTTGCCAGCCGTGGTTTTCGGATTTGTGAGAATCTCCACCCATCCCCGCATCTTCAGCAACCCTCTTTCCCCAGCCGAAGCGGCATCCCACGTTCGATCATGGCTGACATCGCGGCACACCCAACTCCATGAAATGCTCAAGGAAGTCGTTGAATCCGCACTCGATTTGCTTCAAATCGCAGGCACTGCGGGCAACTTGACCACCGATGCCCAAATCGCCGCCGTTGCCATCCGCCTGGACGCCGAAGTCCACACCGCCGACCTCGACTTCGGCCGATTTCCCCGCGTTCGCTGGATCAATCCACTGTGTTGACGATCAACCCGTGGGCTATTGAGACCTTTGCAATGGGTCGTGCGCGAACCTTGCAACAACTCAATCACCCGATCCAACACATGCCAACGCTCGATCGCAACCAACGCTACACCGGCGTCTGGACCCGCCCGTGCACCCGGATTGCCGGATATGGAAAATTTTCCCGCACTATCGCTCGCCTAGTCCGGGGATATCTGCTTAGTTGCGCGCGCACATGAATCAGACAGCGGAACTTCACATTGACGGCAAGCGCCTTGAGATGCCCACGATTGTTGGCAGCGAGGGTGAAATCGGGATCGATATCGCAGCGCTGCGCGGCCAAACCGGTGCCATTACCCTCGATCCGGGCTACGGCAATACGGGATCATGTGAGAGCGCAATCACGTTCATCGACGGGGAGAAGGGAATCCTCCGCTATCGGGGATACGACATCGCCGAACTGGCCAAGAAAAGCACCTTCATCGAAACCGCGTATCTGTTGATTTATGGCGAACTGCCGACCGAAGCGCAGTTGACCGATTTCTCCCAGATCCTCACCGAGAATCAGATGCTGCACGAGGGCATGCGCTTCCATTTCGAGGGATTTCCCCCGACCGCCCACCCGATGGCGATCCTCTCGGCGATGATCAACGCGGCCTCCTCCTATCATCCCAACATCATCCACAAGCGCGAGGAGCGGTTTCCTTACCATGCCGCCCGCCTGATTTCCCAGGTGCGCACGATCGCCGCCTACTCCTATCGCAAGGCCCACGGCTTGCCGACGATTTATCCGAAAAGCACCCTCAAATACACCGAGAACTTCCTCCACATGATGTTCTCGAACCCCTGTGAGGACTTCGAAATCAAACCCGAGCTAGTCAAGGCGCTCGACCTGATCTTCCTCCTCCACGCCGACCACGAGCAGAATTGCTCGACGTCGACCGTGCGCATGGTCGCATCGAGCCGGGCGAACTTGTATGCCTCGGCATCCTCGGGCGTCTGCGCCCTGTGGGGCCCCCTCCATGGCGGAGCAAACCAGGCGGTGCTCGAAATGCTCGAACAGATCCACGCCGAGGGCGACGATGGCACGAAGTTCCTCGAACAGGTCAAAAACAAGGTCGGCAACCGCCGCCTCATGGGCTTCGGCCACCGCGTCTACAAAAATTTCGACCCGCGCGCGGTCATCATCAAGGAACAGTGCGACAAGGTGCTCGCCCAACTCCACAAGGCCGATCCGCTGCTCGACATCGCCAAGAAACTGGAGGAAATCGCGCTGCGCGATGAATACTTCGTCGCCCGCAAACTCTATCCGAACGTCGATTTCTACAGCGGCATCATCATGCGGGCGATCGGCATTCCGCTGGACATGTTCACCGTGATGTTCGCCATCGGCCGCATGCCGGGATGGATCGCGAACTACAAGGAGGTCATGGAAGACACAGGCAGCCGGATCTCACGCCCGCGCCAGATCTACACCGGCCCGACCCAGCGCGGATACGTGCCGCTTGCAAACCGCGCCTGAGCCACATCTCCATTCTCTTGCCGATTCAAACAGCGATGCCATGATCGTCCTGTGAATCGAATCGGAACCCCAAAAACAACCTCCCCCCTGTGGCGACCGGCGTTGTGCATTCTGGCGCTTGCGGGTTTCTCCATCAACCTGCTGCTGCTTGCCCGCCGGCTTGGAGACGATTCGGCCACCCTCGCCGGGTGCGGACCGGGAAGCGGTTGTGAGGCCGTCCTTGGATCCCAGTGGTCGCAGATCTTCGGCATCCCGGTGACCCTTCCTGGCCTTCTCATCTATGCCGCAGTGATGCTCGGCCTCACTCGCGCTGGTCGCGGCCTGCTGGCTCCCCTGCTTGGGTTGATCCTCGCGGCGATCGTCTGGTTCGTCTTCGTGCAGGCGGTGCTGATTCGGGCATTCTGCCCATGGTGCATGGCCGCCCACGTCGTGGGCATCGCGCTGATCGCCCTTGGCCTCCCATACGCAGCACACACATCCGGTTCCTGGCCCCCCACTCTCCGGCCTTTCCTCGCTGCGGCGGCAGGCGGCGGATTCCTGCTCGCCTCATTGCAATGGTTCGGCCCGAAGCCAGCCACCCACCGCATCACCGAATTCGATGCCGCGCCGCCCACACCACGCGTCACGCCAGACGCCCATGCCCAGGGCGAAGGACGGCTTGCCCTGTTCTTCGATGGCAGCAAGGGATACCGCGTCAGCGAACTCCCGCACATCGGCCGTGCCGATGCCCAACACGTCTTAATCGAATATTTCGACTATGGATGTGGGGCATGCCGGACGATGAGCAGTTACCTCGACGCACTCGTCGCCGCCCACCCGGAAGAAATTTGCGTGGTCCTCCTGCCGATGCCGCTCGACCGCGATTGCAACCCGCTGCTCCCACCGCTCGAACCCGGCCATCCGGGTGCCTGCGAGATGGCACGCGCCTCGCTGGCCATCTGGCGGCATGCCCGCGAAAATTTTCACGCCTTCCACACCGCCCTGCTGGCGGACCCCACGGCGGAAAACGCATCGATGCTCGCCTCCGCCTTGTTGGGCGATCCCGCCGCCGCAATGCGCGACCCCTGGGTCGATTCGATCATCCAAACGAATATTTCCGATTGGCAGGTGATTTCCGCGGACAATCCCAAGCTACCCAAACTGATCGTCGGAGAGCGACGCATCATGCACGGATTTCCCGCCACGGAGGCGGAATTCATCCAAGTGATCGCCGACCAGTTGGGACTGCCGCAATAGCACGCCCGTGGTGGATTCGCGGCTTGTCATCGGTGGAGATCATCGATTGGATGATTTCCATCGCCAACAGGGCGGTTCACCCATTCTTTTCGACATGTCCGTGAAACGCGTCACCACCCAGTCCCTGCCATCGAGGCTGGGCAAAAGCCTCTCCGGCATCCTCGGCGGAATCGCACTCTTCATCCTCTCGGTTGTGCTGCTCTGGTGGAACGAAGAGCGCGCGGTGGATACCGCCATGGACCTCGCGGAAGGTGAGTCCGCCGTCATCCCGCTGGAGCAAATCCACCGGATCGACCCGGCGACCAAGGGTGCCCTCATCCACCTTACCGGCATGGCGGAAAGCAGCGACACCTTGCGCGACGGCGCCTTCGGAATCGAAATCCCGGCCCTCAAGCTGCGCCGCACCGTCGAAATGCTCCAGTGGCGGGAGCTCACCGAATCGAAGACCCGCACCAAACTCGGGGGCGGCACCGAAACGGAGACCACCTTCAGCTATGAGAAAATCTGGGCGGACACGCTGATCGACTCCTCGCGCTTCGAGGTAACGGAAGGACACCGGAACCCAACCGTCAAACCACTCGAATCCCTCGACATCGAAGCGGATGAGATCCACCTCGGCGCATACCGGCTCGGCCCCGGGCTCGTCGCCAAACTCGGGAAGTTCGAGGAACTGCCGCCACCCGAATCCCTGCCCGAAGGCCACGTCGCCCAAGGCAATGTGATTTTCCGCAGCGCGGACCCCAACGCCCCGCAAATCGGCGATTTGCGCATCACCCTTAAAGCCGCCATGCCGGCGGAAATTTCCGTGATCGCCCGCAACAACAACGGACTGCTCGACGGATATCGGGCGAACAAAGGTTCCGCCATCCAATTGTTGCAATATGGCAATGTCGACGCGAGCGGCATGTTCCAATCCGCCAAGAGCGCGAACAAGGCACTCACCTTCGGCCTGCGGATCCTCGGCATCATCCTGATGTTCATCGGCGCCAACAGCGTGATGGGACCCATCGGCGTGCTCGCCGATGTGATTCCCCCGCTCGGGCGCATCACCCGCGTCGGCACTTCGCTGATCTCCGCCATCATCACCCTGCCGGTGGCACTCGTCACCATCGCACTTGCTTGGCTGTCCCACCGTCCCGTCCTTGCGGTCGGCCTGATGATTCTTGGCGGCGCGCTCGCATTCGCGATCCTCTATTTCGCCCGCAAAGGCAAGGTTGCAGTGGCCTGATCTCAGGGATCATGAATCCCAATCGACGCCCGTCTCGATCTCGTGCCATTGCATCGCTTCGCCGGAGAAGGCAAAACGCGCGGTAAACCGGGTGTCGGCAATCACATGAGGCAGCCACACCGCGTCATCCGCCCACATCAGATCATATGGCACCGCATCAACCGCCGTCCATCGCGGAACCGCCTCGCGCGTAGCCGTCGGCGTGCCATCAAACGCGCTCGCCCGAAAAACATGGCATAGGATATCCGGGTAATCCGACATCGCGAACCGCAGCTCACCGACCTTCACGGGATCGAGCGGCGTGATATGCAGCTCTTCCTCACACTCCCGGATCGCGCACTCGCGCGGTGTCTCGCCGGGATCGATCTTCCCACCCGGTCCATTCACCTTGCCCCCGCCATGGCCGGTCTTCTTGTCGATTAACAAAATCTCACCGTCGCGCACGATGAAACACAAGGTCGCGTGGATGACCGGCTCCCAAGTGGACCAGTCGATGGGGGATGGTTGATTGCTCATGATGTAGCGGCGGACCACTGATGCATCGGATCGATCCGCGTAAAAAGTTTTTTCTGGAGCTAAAGCATGCCGCATTTCCGGAACGACCCAACGACACAGTTTTCATCAAGACACGGCAAGCACCCCGCATCTCACCTCAACGCGAACGTGGTGCAATTGGCCGAAAAAATGAATAAAACCGCCCCGGCTCCGACGTATCCCTTGCAAATCCATTGCAGCCACGCATTTTCACACCCGCTTACGTATCCTTTTCACCCTCTGCTTACGTCATGAAGCACCGTGCCATCATCCACGCCATCAGCCTCTATGCATTTTCGGTTGTCGCCGGCGCGACCGATCCGCCTAACATCCTCTTCATTCTAGCAGACGACCTTGGCAAGGAATGGATCGGGTGTTATGGGGCCGATGACATCGAGACCCCGCACATCGACGCGCTCGCCGCCGGAGGCATGAAGTTCCACAACGCATACTCGATGCCACAATGCACTCCTTCGCGGGTCGCCTTCCTCACCGGCACCTACCCGTGGCGCAATGGTTGGGTCAACCATTGGGACGTACCGCGCTGGGGTGTCGCCTATTTCGATCCCACCCAACGCCGCAACACCACCGTCGCCAGTCTCCTACGCGAGGCCGGATACGCAACCACCGCCGTCGGCAAATGGCAGATCAACGACTACCGCATCGAACCCCAAGTCATGCGCGACCATGGATTTGACGATTGGCTAATGTGGACCGGCCACGAACTCGGAAATCACGCCAGCGAAAATCGCTACGCCAACCCCCACATCCACACTCCTCAAGGCAGTGGCACCCGCGAAGGCGAATTCGGCCCCGACCTATATACCGGCCACCTCATCGAATTTATGAGGAACCACCGGAGCAAGCCCATGTTCCTTTACCATGCCATGGCGCTGCCCCACGCTCCTTTGATCGCCACACCGGACGAACCCGATATCACCACCCCGGAGGAAAAACACAAAGCCATGGTGCGCTACCTCGACAAACAAGTCGGACGGCTCGTCACCGCCCTCGACGAACTCGGCTTGCGCGATCGCACCATCATCATCTTCACCACAGACAACGGATCCACCCGCAGCATCACCGGCAGCCTGCGTGGCGTAAAAATCAGCGGCGGAAAAGCCGTGAAATCCGAATCCGGCGTCTGCGCGCCGTTCATCGTCAACGCTCCCGGCCTTGTGCTTGCGGGTGTCGAAACGCACGCCCTCACCGACTTCACCGACATGCTGCCGACCTTCATGGATCTCGCCGGCGCAACCATCCCGGACGACCTTGAAATCGACGGAGTCTCCATTGCCCCACACCTCCTCGGCAAGGCCGATAGCACCCCACGTGAATGGATCCTTGCCATGGGCTACGGGCCCGCCGTTCTCGATGAAAACGGTGTCCGCGGGAAAGACGATTTCGCCCCCCGAGTCATCCGCGACGACCGCTTCAAAGTCTGGGTTAACAACAAAAAAAACATCCACCGCCTCCACGATCTGGCCAGTGATCGACTCGAAACAGCCAACCTTCTTGAAGGCGAGCTTGATGAGGCGTCGCAAGCCGCCCTCAGAAAATTCCAAGCCGTGATCGACCAGCTTCCCGACCACGATGCCCGCCCCCTTTACGTCCCGAGAGCCCCAAACCCCTGGGACCAAACGCGGAAATGAACGCCTCGATGCAGCGCGACATCGATTCTCGTTCGGTGCGTGATGACGGTGTCAAGGCGGCGGCTTCACAGCCACTGCGCAACAGAAGGTCTCAGGATGCGTAAGCCTCCACGCTGTCACAGGTGCAGACAAGGTTGCGGTCGCCATGAACGTTATCGATGCGCCCGACAGACGGCCAGAACTTGTGCTGGCGAAGATACGGCAGCGGATACGCCGCCTGTTCGCGGCCGTACGGATGCGGCCAATCATCACCGCACACCGTCTCCGCCGTGTGCGGCGCGTTTTTCAGCGGATTGTCGTTGGCATCGCTCTCGCCACGGATGATCGAGGAAATCTCTCCGTGAATCGATATCATCGCATCGCAGAAACGGTCGAGCTCGGCTTTGGATTCCGATTCCGTCGGCTCGATCATCAGCGTGCCACTCACCGGCCAGCTCATTGTCGGCGAGTGGAAACCGTAATCCATCAGGCGCTTCGCCACATCCTCCACCGTGATGCCGCTTGGCTGCGCGAGCGGGCGGACGTCGATGATGCACTCGTGCGCCACCAACCCGTCCTTGCCGGTGTAAAGAATCGGGAAATACGGCGCGAGGCGCTTGGCCATGTAGTTCGCATTCAGGATGGCCACCTCGGTCGCCTCCTTGAGCCCGGCCGGCCCCATCATCGCAATATACATCCACGAGATCGTGTTGATCGAAGCACTGCCCCACGGTGCCGAGCAGACCGCACTCGTCTTGTCCTCGAGCTCCGCATGCCCGGGCAGAAACGGCACCAACTGCGGCGCGACACCAATCGGACCCACACCCGGTCCACCACCACCGTGCGGAATGCAGAACGTCTTGTGCAGATTCAAGTGGCAGACATCCGCACCGATCAACCCGGGACTCGTGAGACCGACCTGAGCGTTCATGTTCGCACCATCCATGTAAACCTGGCCGCCGTGCGAATGGATCACTTCACAGATGTGTTTGATCGTTTCTTCGAACACACCGTGGGTCGATGGATACGTGACCATCAGCGAGGAAAGGTTCGCCGAATGCTCTGCTGCGAGGCGCTCCAGGTCGGCGACGTCGATGTTTCCGGAGTCATCGCATTTCACGCCCACCACCTTCATGCCGCACATCACGGCGGATGCTGGATTGGTGCCGTGCGCGGAAAGCGGGATCAGGCAGACATCGCGGTGGCCCTCGCCACGCGACTGGTGGTAACGGCGGATCGCCAGCAACCCGGCGTATTCCCCCTGCGATCCGGCGTTGGGCTGCAGCGAAACAGCCGCAAATCCCGTGATCTCCGCCAGCCAGCCTTCCAGTTGCGAAAGCATCTTGCGATACCCTTGGCTTTGATCAGCAGGAACGAACGGATGGATGTGCGCGACTTCCGGCCAGCTCAGCGGCATCATCTCGGATGTGGCATTGAGTTTCATCGTGCACGAACCGAGCGCGATCATCGACTCATTGAGCGCAAGGTCCTTCGATTCGAGGCGCTTGATGTAGCGCAGCATCTCGGTTTCCGAATGGAAACTGTTGAAGACCTTCTGGGTGAGAAAGGGAGTGGTGCGCACCAAATTCGCCGGCAAATCGACATGCGGGAAACCCTGCGTCAGCTCGACGCCGAATGCCTCACAGACCTTCGCGAGATCACCGCCGTCCGTGGTTTCATCCAGTGAAATCCCCACGTGATCGGCATCGATCAGGCGGAGGTTGATGCCACGCTCCACAGCACGGCCGCACACCTCATTCGCCTTGCCCGCCACGCGGGCCGTGATCGTGTCGAAACAACTTCCTGCTTCGATCTCAATCCCACCCGAGGCAAGCGCCTCAGCCAATTGCGCCGTGTGACCGGCCACGCGATGCGCGATCTGCTTGAGTCCCTCGGGCCCGTGATACACCGCATACATCGAAGCCATCACCGCCAGCAGCACCTGCGCCGTGCAGATGTTCGACGTCGCCTTGTCGCGGCGGATGTGTTGTTCGCGCGTCTGCAGGGAAAGCCGGTATCCCTGCTTGCCGCGCGAATCGATCGACACGCCGATCAAACGCCCCGGCAGCTTGCGCTTCAGCGCATCGATACACGACATGAAGGCCGCATGCGGCCCGCCAAATCCAAACGGCACGCCAAACCGCTGCGAAGAACCAACGCAGATGTCCGCGCCAAACTCACCCGGCGGCGTGAGCAAAGTGAGCGCCAGCAGATCCGCCGCCACAATCGCCGTGGCCCCGGCGGACTTCGCTTTAGCGAAAAATCCCCTGAAGTCATCGATGCGACCACGGGTATCTGGATACTGCACAATCACCGCAAACACACCTTCATGCGCGGAGAAATCAAACGCCTCCCAATCCCCCACCACCACATCAATGCCAAGCGGCTCCGCGCGAGTGATGACCACATCGATCGTCTGTGGATGGCAGCGATCGGAAACAAACAAGGTCTTGCCCTTGGGTTTACCCGACAACGCCAGACTCATCGCCTCGGCGGCGGCGGTGCCCTCGTCGAGCAACGAGGCATTCGCAACGTCGAGCCCGGTCAACTCGGTGATCATCGTCTGGAAATTCAACAACGCCTCGAGCCGCCCCTGCGCGATTTCCGCCTGATACGGCGTGTATGCGGTATACCAACCGGGATTTTCAAGAATGTTGCGCTGGATCACCCCGGGCGTGTGGGTGCCGTAATACCCTTGTCCGATGAAGCTCTTGCACACCCGGTTTTCCACCATGATCGACTTCAGCGCGGCAAGCGCCTCGGCCTCCCCCATCGCCTCGGAAAGGTCCATGTCGCGTCCAAGGCGAATGCCCGCGGGCACAGCCGTATCAATGAGCGATGAGAGCGAATCATATCCGGTCTCCCGGAGCATCGATTCTCGGTCGGGCCCGATCGGGCCGAGGTGGCGGCTACGGAAGTCTTGGCGGGCGTGATTCATCTGTGGAATGTGTTGCAAGCACGCCAGGAATTTGGCGTGCCCCTCCATAATCGAAATCATGCGCCATGCAACCCTCGCGAAGATCGAAATTCATGCGATCACTCAAAAAAAGCCACGTAAACCGCACCATCCGCGTGGCAGCTTGCGCCCGGTTGGCACATGCTACGCGCGACATGAAACGTTTCACGCGCCTCGCGCTCTTCCTCATCGCCTCCATCCCTGCCACCACACTCCACGCCGGCAGCATCGAATCCACCGCCACTCCCGAGCCCACATCATCTTTTTCCCTCTGCGATTGGCTCGAATCCAAGCCCGGGACCCTCTACGCGAATCCGAAAAACCCTTGGATCCAGGACATCACCATCAACACCCGATTCCACTGGCAATACGCCGTGGTCGACGGTTTTTCCGATGATGCCGCCACCGGCGAACGCAATCATTTCTCCTACAAAAACCGCGGCGAGGTCCGCCGACTCTACTTCGGCCCGACCTTCAAGTTCCTCGATGCTATCACCCTCAAGGCCGAAGCCAATATGGTCAAGGACGACAAATTCCGCGGCGGCGACCGCGATTGGGGATACGACTCGATGTTCGAGTTCTGGCTCGCCGCCGATCTCAAAAAACTGATCGACCCGCCATTCCTCGACGCGCTGACGCTCAGCTACGGCAAATACGAACAAAAATACACCGAGGAGCACATGACCTCGTCGCGCGACATTTTCACCGCCGAGCGATCGATGCTCGACACCTGGCTGCTCCCCGGCGTGCCAATCCCCTCAAACCCCACCGGCATCTGGTTCGATGCGAAAAAAGGCCCACACACCCTTTCGGCCGGGGTTTTCAGCACCGACCACAGCACCGAACTCTCGAACTGGGACGATGGTCGCGGATACTGGATCACCTACCGTCGCGACCTCAAGCAATACACCGGACTCGAATTGACCGAGGTGTCCGCAAACTACATCTGGAACGACACCGATCCCGGCGACCAACAAGCGATCAACTACGACTGGGCGAGCACCTTGTGGGGGCGCATCGGCGACGGCCGCTGGTCGCTCCGTGGCAGCTTGATCTATGGAGCGAACCGCTCGAGCGCCGCGGATCGCGGTGGTTACTTCGGCGGCATCGACATCCTGCCTACCTATTGGCTCGTCCAGGACCGCCTGATGTTCACCATGCGCGGGGAATACGCGCGCGCCACCGAAGCCGAAGGCCTGCGCCTTCCCGCGCGATACGCCCGCACCGCGGGCAATGCCGCCAACGAAAACCTGCCGTCCCTCGAGAGCGGCCGCGGCGACGTCCACTACTCGCTCTACGCGGGCCTCAATTTCCACTACTGCTCGAACCTCGCCAACAAAATCATCCTCGGCGTGGAATGGGAACGCATGGAAAACTCGCAATCCAACCTCACCCCCTACGAAGGCGTCACCTGGTGGCTGGCATGCCGAACCTCATTCTAACAAAACTCCATGCCACGCCCACAACCTGGCGTCGAGCTCATGGCGGGCGGCGCGGATGACGGATTCGGCATTCACGCCCGCATGCAGAATGGCGAACACCGTGGATCCCGAGCCACTCATCAGGCTGGCGCGGGTCTCCGGGCGCGCGCCGAGCCACAGCTTGAGCTCAGCCAGGAACCGGTGCTTGGCAAAAACCGGACGCTCTAGGTCATTGAAACATTCGAGGCCGTCGATTTGCTGGCGATCCATGCGCACTCCCGGAACCACGCATACCGCGGGGTCGAGGGCCGCACGGTAGGCATCCACCGTGGCAACCGGGAAATGCGGCTTGAGCAACAATACAGGAAGCGATCCCGGAATGGAATTCGGTGCCGGCGTCACAATCTCCCCACGCCCGCTGCAACGCGCAGGGCCGCCATCAAGGAAAAACGGAACGTCCGAGCCAAGCATGGAGGCGACCTCATCGAGCGTCGCGCGGTCGAGCGGCTGGCCATGGATTTCCTGGAGCGCCAGCAGAGTGGCCGCTGCGTCACTGCTCCCACCACCAAGCCCCGCGCCACTCGGGATGTTTTTTTCCAAATGCACCCGGATGCCCTCTCCCGTACCCGCCGCCGCAGCAAACGCGCGCACGGCACGCACGACGAGATTGCCGTCGTCCACCGGAAGGGATGGATCGGAACAGGTGAATTCCAACGTTTCGGATCGCGAAATCGTGAGCACATCATGCAACCCGGACACCGGTACCATCAAGGTGTCGATCTCATGGAAGCCATCCGCCCGGCGCGCGAGCACTCGCAGGCTCAGATTGAGCTTCGCTGGCGCGTGGCGGATGACGGTAGATGCAGGTTCCGGAGTGGAATTCATGGTGTGATGTGGATGGTCGCCAGCATGCGACCGGTTTTACCAAGCTCGCGACGGTAGCTGTAATGGCTGGATAGATCGGATGCCGTGTTGACGCCGCAATCCGTAAACCGAATAACGCCGTGCCGCGCGGCCTGGCTGGCGATTTCCCGTGCGAAATCCACCTCATAGTCCGGCGGACGGATACACGGACCCAATACCGCCACAATGTCCGCCACCGCCGATCCGAATTCGCGCCGCATCGTTTCGATCGCAACGCCGAAAATATCCTGCTCGGTACCTTTTTTGCCCGAATGCAGAAGCCCGACGACGCCCCTGACCGGATCGGCCAGCCAGATCGGCCCGCAATCGGCAACGTAGACGCCTAACGTCACCCCGGGCATTGCGGTAAGCAGCCCATCCACTCCAGGCACCATCGGCAGCCCGTCGGGCGCGGCAATCCGATCGACACCGGGAACGACCGCCACGCGGTTGCCGTGGATTTGCTCGCCGCGCCAAAAAACCTCACCGCCTCCACCCCAAGCGCCGAGCCATGCTTCGTGAGAATCGCGCAGACGACGCATCGCTTCGTCGCGGTCGCAATCCACATCGACACCCGCCAAACGCCCGCACCATCCGGCGCGCATGCCCGCCAGCCGGTTCAACGGCTCCAGAAATGAAATTGCCTCCGTCACGTTCGGCGGAACGTAGCGGAGGCAATGGAAAATGGCCAGTGGGATCACGCGGACCGCTCACTCAGCGCCCCACACTCACTAAAAACCATGCAATCAGGCGATCGCGCGGCTGCGCAACGCCCGCTTGGCGTGGTTGACGTTTTCCGTCTCTTCCTCGTCCATGCCTGCAAGAATGCCGGCCAGATCGCTGGCGATTTCCTTGCGCATTTTGGCGACGAGCTCGATGCCCAGGTTGGTGATGCGGACCATGATTTTCCGACGGTCTTCGGCAGCATGGACGCGCTCGACGTAGCCAAGTTTTTCAAGCCGATCGACCAAGCCGGTGGCGGCTGCAGTCGAGTGGCCCATCTTCTTCGCAATGTCGGACATCGTCAGATACTCCTCACTCGACAGATACGTGAGCAGGAAGAATTGTGGAAACGAGACGTTCCCTTTGTTGAGTTCGGGGGACAGATTCAGGATGCAGCTCCGCTGGGTGAACAGAACGAAATCCGCAAGGCGATCGACGTCGGCAGACGAAGACACGCCGCTGGAACGGGTGTTGGTTTTCATGTTTGGCTGGTTGTTTGGAATCACGCCCGTAGGCGCGGATTGGGACGATCTGCCGAATCTTCGAAAATCAAGAATTCAAGTGGGACTGGGACGAATTCATAAAAACTTTCTCAGGAAACGACAAATACAGGTGGGACTCTTTGAAAATAAGGAAGTCCCTCTGGTTTGGGAAGAAAAGAATTCGTGATTTCTTAAATATTTTTCAAAAAAATCCGTCTAAGGCGGATTTTTCCCCAGTCCCGGATTCGGTCACAGCCTCCGCATCCGGCTCTGGCCGCGGTGGAATCGTGGGCAGGCGCAGCACGGCGTCGCCCACCGCCACCTCCCCCGCCTGGATGTCCGCGGCGGCGAATTGGCCGAGTTTTTCACCCGTCACAAGCAGATTGGCCGCCCGCTCATCCGGGCCACGGGTGGTGAGAATTGTACCATCCGCAACGGTCCACTCGCCAAAGGACTGGATCAGCACAAAAGAATTCCCGGGCGGAACCGACGCGATGCGGCCGACGATTTCCGGGCGCGTCTCGGGGGCGGGCTTTTCCTCGTCCGGCACCTTGGAGGTCGAGCAGGAAGCCAACAGGCCGATCACCAAGAGCTTCGCCCAAACAGACATCACCCGCCAAAAGGCACACCCCGGAAGGGATCGCAGCGGCAGATCAAGGCTGATGAAGAAACGCACGGTGAGGAAGCGGGGTGAAGGTCTCGATGGATACAGCGCTGTGATGACCCGAACTTATCCGAAAAATCCGCGATGCGCGAGATGAAGCATCCACGGTTGGAAATCAAGATCCCGCGGGCTGTCTTTTTCCAAGTCCGCGAGACCGCGTGTGCCATCCATCATCCCGAGGAATTCACAATGCGCGGCGGGAAACAAACAGGGAACATGGCGGGCATCCACGATTGGCAGCATGCGGCGGGCGCAAGCGAGGCGCAGCTGGTCCATCCGCGGGCGATCCGGCACACTTGACCGCACCTCCGCCGGATGAGTGCGGGCGGCTACCGCTCCCTGATAGATCGCCTCCACCACGTGCGATGCGATCGTTGGGCCGTGGCGGTCGATCAACTCACCCGCAAGAACGTCCCGTGGCGCGCAGACCTCGAGCGCACGTTGCAACACCACGTCCCCTTCGTAAGGTGACGGCCCCCGTGAAAGGAAACACGACGAAACCACCGAAGCAGACACTTTTTCGGCAATCGCGGCGTCCGCACGACAAAGCAGGACGGAGCGGAAAGTGCGCCCACCCGCTTCATCAAGCGCGTTCTGAATCGCCAGCGCGTCATCACCAAAGGCGGCGGCATCCACACAAGCATCGCCGACCGGCAGGTTATCCGCCGGAACCCCCTCACCGAGCCAGCGGAGCCCGTGGTGCGCCGCGAGCGCGGCGAAATCCGCCAGCGAAAATGGATCGCACACGGACGCGAAATCATCGTGTGCCAGAACCGCCGCGCCCTTGGCCATCATGTCGTCCACAATCACCCGCTCGGCATCGGATTCACAAACATCACGCAGGATATCCAACGCGCGCATCAGATCGACGTCCTCCCCGGCCTGCTGGATGGCCCGGGCCTTGGCAACCAACGGCATCCGATGCCGCCAACCGGCCGCAACGTTGAAACTTACCACCGCGACTCCGCTCGGCGCAAGATGCGCATGGATCTGGCGAAACAACGCGAGCTTCACCACATCCGGCACCCACGAGAAAACCCCGTGCGCGATGATGAAATCGTATCCCCCCTGCCCTGCCCAATCCTCCAGCCCCCCCACCCTGAAAACCGCATTTGCCAACCCCGCCTCCGCCGCAAGGCCGCGGGCGAGTTCAAGCGCATCCGGATCATGGTCGATGCCGGTGAATTCCGCCTCCGGCCAACGCGCGGCCAGCGGAAGCAGATGATGGCCCGAGCCACAACCGAACTCCAAAATCCGCGCCCGCGATGGATCGGCGGCAGCCAAACCCACCAATCTCGCCGCCACCGCATTCACCGCCGGATCCGCCGAAGGATGGCTCATGGCGGGGTAGGCAGGGCGTTGCGTCATACCCACGAGAGTTTCTCAATCGCGACTCAATGGCAAGGCTCCTGCGAACGTAGTGGTGGCTGTTGAAGAAACGCACATCTCATCCATCCACCAGATGTCGGGCGCGGTGTCGGGCGCGGTGTCGGGCGCGGTGTCGGGCGCGGTTGCGCTGCCGAAATCCCTCGCTAGAATGATGACTGCTTATCGCACCCGGAGACCACGCACTCATGCCCGATTCCCGAATTCCTTCCCACGAGATCGTCATCATTGGCGCGGGGCTTGCCGGTCTCGCCTGCGCACGACGCCTTCACGAGGCCGGCCGGCGCTTTCTGATTTGCGAGATGGCGGATCGCGTGGGCGGACGAGTGGCGACGGATCTTTGCGAAGGATATCGTCTCGACCGCGGATTCCAGGTGCTGCTCACGGACTATCCGGAGGCGCGGGGCCTGCTCGATTACGATGCGCTCGACTTGCGGAGCTTTTATCCCGGGGCCTTGGTACGATTTCGCGGAAAATGGCACCGAGTCGCGGACCCATTCCGCCACCCGATCGACGGACTGCGGGGCGCATTCAACCCCATCGGCACCATGGCCGACAAACTGCGCGTCGCCAGGGCACGATTCCGTGGCTTCAACTTCTCACACCACGACCCGGATCTCTCGACGCTGCAAGCGCTGCGGGCGGAAGGGTTTTCCGAGGCGATGATCGAGCGCTTTTTCCGGCCATTCTTGGGCGGGGTTTTTCTGGAGAAAAATCTCGCAACCTCGGTGAGAAAATTCGAGTTCGTGATGCGCCACTTCGCTCGCGGCGATACCGCCGTGCCGGCCATGGGCATGGCGGAAATCCCGCGACAAATCGCATCATCCCTGCCCGCCGAGGCCATCCGCTTGTGCACGCGCGTCAGCCATATCGACGCCAACGGCGTGCGCCTTGAAAACGGCGAGCTGATCGCCGCCAGAGCGGTGGTCATCGCCACCGAAGCAACTACGGCGCAACGCCTGCTCGCCCTGGACCCACTATCCGAACATTCCAACAGCGTCGCGTGTCTCCATTTTTCCTCATCCGTCGCGCCGGTGAACGAGCCGATTCTCCTGCTCGATGGAGATGGCCGCGGCCCGGTGAACAATCTCGCCGTACTCACTGCGGTTTCGGCGGCATACGCACCGCCCGGAAAACATCTGATCTCGATCAGCGTGATCGATCCCGAAGCCATTGCCGCCAGCGATCTTGAATCCCAAGTGAGGCGGCAAATGGCCGATTGGTTCGGCGCGCAGGTGCAGGATTGGAAGCTCCTGCGGATCGATCGCATCCCGCACGCATTGCCTGCCCAGCGGACAATCACGGACAAACCGGCACGCCTCCGCAACGGGCTCTACCTCTGTGGCGATCACTGCGGCATCGCCTCACTCAATACCGCCCTGGCCAGTGGCACGGCGGCCGCCGAAGCGGTCATCGAAGAAAAATAAAGGTCCGGCCAAATGCCTCAGGAAACCCAAAACCCAAGAATCATTTGACCGGACCGATAGTTGTCTGTCGCGACACAGGTGTTTCAGCACGCATTGTGCCAAAATGGAAAAAAGGCACTCCGTTTCGCACGCTTCAGATGTCCCGGGGAATTTCGTATCCTTGTCGCGCCGTCGGGGCATCCAACGGTGATCCGGCGAGGTCGCCAGTGAGGCGCGCGGTCGTCGGGTCGAGCGTCACTTCGCGGCCGAGCGTGAACCGGGTTTTCTCCGGATCGATGTCCCAGCGACCGAGATGCTCGATCTGGGTATCGAGCAATTCGTGGAGCTCCTTTTGATCCGGCATCGCCTCGCGGATCGCAGCAACGGGCGAGAGCTCCCCCGCTCGGTACGAAATGTTCGCCATGTGCGAGAGAACGGCCGAACGGCATGAGGCCGACAAGGGTGCGGCCAGATCCTGAGATCGCCGCGAACGCACCGCATCAATGAAATTGTGCGGGTGTCTGCTGCCACCATCGCCGGCAAAACGCTTGAGCCGTTCTTTCCCATCCAACGAGACAAACTGACCGCCACCACGGCCGCCGCGAAACTCGCCATTTTCGCAGGTGATGATGACGCCGACGCGCAGCGACTTGAATGCCGGCGATGCGTTCGTGCCCGGTTTCACCCAGAGGTTATTCACTTCAAAAATCACCGGCACCCCGCCGAGTTCGAACCACGAAGTGTGCATGTTCGCCGTGTTGCCCGCATCGTTCCATGCGAATCGGCTGCCGAACGCGCGCATCGATTTCGGCGGCTCGGGATCCCCGAGGGCCATGGCGATCAAATCGAGCTCGTGCGGCCCTTGATTGCCCATGTCGCCGTCGCCGGTGTTGTAATCCCAGTGCCAATCATAGTGGAGCTTGGGCCGCATGATCGGCTGGTCCGCAGCGGGGCCAAGCCAAAGGTCGTAATTGAGAGTCGCCGGCGGGGTGAGCGGGGTGTCGATCTTCCCGATCGAATCACGATTGCGATAACAAAGGCCGCGGGCCGAAATGATCTTGCCGAGTTCACCCGAACGCATCGCTTCGAAAGCCTCCCTGAGACCGACCTCCGAGCGATTCTGGGTGCCCGCCTGCACAATTCGTCCGTATTTCTTCTCCGCAGCCAACATCGTCGCATGCTCGCCAAGGTGATGCGTCACCGGCTTCTCCACATAAACATCCTTGCCTGCCTGGCACGCATGAATCGTGTGCAGCGCATGCCAATGATTCGGGCTGGCGATGACCACGGCGTCCACATCCGGACGCTCAAGCAGCTTCCGGTAATCCTGGTGACGTTCAAGCTTCGAACCGGCATCGCCTTTCGCCAACTTGGCGACTTTCTCCATGCATTCGGTATCCGGATCGGAAAGCGCGACGAACTCGATGTTCGGCACATCACGGAACAACTTGAAGAGCTGGTCGCCGCGCCAACCACAACCGATCAGCCCGAGCCGCACCCGCTCGTTGGCACCCGATGCGCCAAGTGCGGGAAACCCAATGGTGGCCAAGGCCGATGCACCGACCGTTTTGATGAATCGGCGCCGCGTCGGCGCGTAAGATAACAATGTGGACATGTCCCAAATACTTCCGATACGAAGCGGATATTTCAACACAACAATCGCCCCCACCGAAATCCCCATTGGCTCGATGAAAAATGCGAATCGTGAATCCGGGCATTGACACCAGACATCCCGAACTCTAAGACTCCTGCCCCGCAGGGGCTCCATGGCGGAGTAGCCAAGTGGTAAGGCAATGGTTTGCAAAACCGTCATTCGAGGGTTCGATTCCCTCCTCCGCCTCTCTCAATTTCAGCCGCAATTCTTTGATAAATAAAAGTTTGCGGCTTTTTTCATGCCTTTTCCGGAAATTTTCAAACTGCGTCAAAACGCGCTCAGTTGCGCCCAAAACGGGCAATAAACGGGCAATAAATTTTTTCCCTGTTAGATCAAATCGTCATTTCGAGCTGTCTCAGTGTCCTCCCTTTAATCATCCAGAGGTTGCCCCACGATCTCCACAACCTCATCGATGTCCGGGGCAGGCGATTCAAGTAACCGAAAAATTACTCAGAACGCCGGCCCTTCCCTGTTCAAAAACAGCCACAAAAAGTACAAAAGTCACAAAACCAAGAATCCAAATTTGTGCCTTTTGTGGCCAAGGGGCGCATCAAAAATCCGCATTCATCAATCTATCTTCTCCGACAGCGTTAAAAACACGTTGCGGAAATCCAAGCGCGTAGCCCCAAGGCGAACCATCTCCCCGATGCGGATGAATCGCGGTCTCACGACCGCACCTACGATACCGAACGTAGTCTTGTTCGTGAGAGCAAGATGGGGGTGAGCGTCGCCTGGTCGGACGATCGCGGTCTCACGACCGCGCCTACGGGAGGTAGAATTTCATCTGTGTCCATCCTGTTGATCTGCTTTTCATTTCTCCATTTCGGTTTACCCGGATGGCAGATCCAGCCATGGTGTGCGGGTCATGAAACCTTTCCTGCTATTGCTCGCGATGATGTTTCCGGTTTTCGCCGGGGAATGGAAAAACCTGTGGCCTGGCGAGGCGCCAGGCGCGCCACGCCCTGCAGAGGGCACGGAAGTGGTGCAAGGCGGGTGGCGATTCCGCGAGGTCGAGGTGCCGCAGTATTTCCTGTTCCGCCCGGAAAGCCCGAATGGCCAGTGCGTGGTGGTGCTTCCCGGCGGCGGATATACCGCGCTGGCGGGTGACCACGAAGGGCGGCAGTTTGGTGAGTGGTTTGCGAAGCAGGGCATCACGGCGATGGTGGTGAAATACCGCGTCTCGGCGAACGATGAGAACGGATATCGGTTTCCGGTGCCGCAAATGGACGCCCGACGCGCAATCCGCACCGCGCGCAGCCTGCCTGCAGAATTCGGGATCGATCCAGATAAGGTGGGCATCATGGGATTTTCCGCAGGTGGCCATCTGGCATCGACGTGTGTGACGATGTTCGACGAGACCTTCCGCGAAGAAACCCGCGATGGAATCGACGCGTTGAGCTGCCGTCCGTCGTTCGGGATTTTGATCTACCCGGTGATCGCGATGAGCAAGCCATACGTGCATCATGGTTCGAAACGCCGGTTGCTGGGGGAGGACCCTTCGCCCGATCTTGCGGCCCGCCTCGACTCCGCGCTGCGCGTGACCAAGGACACTCCGCCGATGTTCCTCGTGCATTCGGCTGACGACGAGGTGGTGCCGTTGCAAAACGCCCTCGATTTCATCGAAGCCTGCGCCGCCCACAAGGTGCCGGTGACGGCGCACCTATTCCCGACCGGTGGGCACGGATACGGATTTTCCGGCCGGGGCGAGGCAGCCGGATGGACGGCGCGGCTGGCCGAGTGGATGGAAAAACGTTAGACCGTCAGAGCATTTCGCGGGTGACGGCGTATTTCGCCGCGCAGCGCGGGCATTGGATGGTGATCGTCTCCCGCTCGCCGAAAAGCTCGTCCGGGCGTTGTTTCCAACCGCCGAGGATGGGCAGGATTTTTTCCAGGCTGCAGCCACAGAAAAACCGGAACCGGCGGCGTTCCAGCACGTTGGTTTCCTCGGATTGATCGAGCGTGGCCACGGCACCGGCATCGAGCGAGGCGAACCAATCGAGGTCGCAATCCGGTTGCGCCGCCACGAGCGCGAATTGTTCGTCTTCGAGGCGGAACGCGCGCGCCGGGCGTTGCTCGGATTGATCGTAATAACGGGCCACCCAGTCGAGCGGGTCGCGGCCGTCGACTTCCAGCGTCGAGAGCCGAGGTTCGGGTGCCGCATCGGTGGTGGTTTGCGCGTAGAAATAATTGCGATCCGGCTCGCGCACGTCGTCGGTGAAGATGCGCCCGGTGATGTTCTCCCCGGTGGATGATCCGGTGACGAAGAGGTTGATGCGCGGCGCGCGCAGGTTCGCCGTCCATGCGATGGTCTCCGCCCACGGGCGGGCGGTAAGATGAAGGACGAGCATGGCGAGGGCGTCCTTGAGCATGCCATCGAGCTCCGGCGGCTGACGGATGCCCTGGTCCATCAGATGCAGGTAGTAATCGGTATACACCGGCGTGAACTGGCCGCGCAGCAGCAGCGCGTTGCGATGGCGGATGTAGACCGATTCGATGGTGGTGAATTCCTCGATGTTTTCCATGGGCGGGCGGAGAACTAAGCACCCCGGGCCGGAAATGCCAAACAGGATCGTCCGGCGGATGCCTTTGGAATGAATGAGTTGGGCGGAACGTAGGCTTGCAAGATGGGGGTGCGTGTCGTTTGGCCGGACGATCGCGGTCTTACGACCGCGCCTACGGGATGCGCGGCACTTTCCGTTAGGACTTCTCGTCGGCGGCCGGTGGTTCTTCGTCAGCGGAGTCCTCCTCGGCCGAGTTTTCCAAGATGGTCGGGTTGGTGAGTGATTGCAGGCGCTCGCGGAGAATGTCGGCGCGGATCGCGTCGCGCTCGTCCGGGGAGAGCTTGCGTCCGGCATGGAGCTGGAGGTGAGCCGGCTGGATGTCCATCAGCAAGGTGTCGCAGGTGGCCACTGCTTCCTGCGGGAAAAACCCGATGCCCGCGCCGAATCGTAGCAGCGAGAGGTAGTTGAGTGCCTCTTTCGAATCGATCAGATGAGCGTGGCGGAGGACGCCGTAGGCGCGGCCGATCTTATCGGACACCATCGCCGGTTCGTCCTCGAGGAGTTTTTCGCGGGCGTTGCGCTCGTGGGAGGCCACCTGGCTGATCACGCGGTCGAGCCGTTCGATGATGGCCTCCTCGGATTCACCCAGCGTCGACTGGTTGGAGATCTGATAGAGATTGCCGAGCGACTCGGTGCCCTCGCCATAGAGGCCGCGCACGGCGAGGCCGATCTTGTGGACGGCCTGGAGCACCTGGGTGATCTGATCGGCCAGCACCAGACCGGGAAGGTGGAGCATGGCGGAGGCGCGCATGCCGGTGCCGAGATTCGTCGGACACGTGGTGAGGTATCCGAGCTCCGAGTCGAAAGCGAATTCGAGCGACGATTCGAGCTGGGTATCGAGTTCGGAGAGCGCCTGGTAGCATTCGGTGAGCTTCATCCCGGCTTGGATCGACTGCATGCGCAGGTGGTCCTCCTCGTTGATCATGAAGCTGAACCGCTGGCGGCGCTCAATCACAGCGGCCGAGCCATCGCCGCGGGCGGCGTGTTCGCGTGAGATCAGGTGGCGCTCGACGAGCACTTGTTTTTGCACCGGCCCGAGATCGGCGAGTTCCTGGGAGAACGCGTCTTTCATCGGCGCGAGCGCCTCGATCGCCGGGCGCATCGCTTCGCATGCGGCGACCCGTTGGTCGCGCGTGGCCCAACCGGGAAACGGATGGCGGCGGAGATTGCGCGCAAGGCGGACGCGAGATGTGATCACCGCAGCATGTTCGTCGTGCGCCGTGCGCGGTCCACCGGTCATCCAGTCGGCCGGGTTTTTCACAAGGGTGGAGAATCGCATCATGGCGGGATCAGGCGGATTCGAGGTTGCGGATTTGGTCACGAAGGTCGGCAGCCTCTTCGTAGGATTCCGATTCGATGGCGGACTGGAGTTTTTCCTGGAGATCGGAAATCCGGCGGCGGTTCGCCTCGCGGGCGACGAGGCCTTTCGGGGTTTTCCCGGCGTGCTGGAGGCCGCGGTGCATGCCGCGCAGCATCGCAAGCGTCTCGCCGCGGAAGGTCGCGTAGCAATCGGCACAGCCGAAGCGGCGCACGCGCAGCAGGTCGTCGAGGCCGAATCCGCACGTCGGGCAGGTCTTCGCCGAGCCACCCGCGCTTGCGGCGAAAACCCCGCCAATGCCGGGGATCGGAAATGCCGGTGCGCCGCCAAGCACCATGTCCGCAAGGGAGAATCCGGTGGGATCGGTGACGCCGCGCTCCTTGGCGCATGCCTCACACAGGCACACCTTCTTCATGTTTCCCTCGACCAATTGGGTCAGGAAAACCGTGGCTTTTTTATCGCAGAAGTCGCATTTCATGGTCCATCAATCGGGATCGGCGTGCCGGTGCTGTTGGCGAGCTCGTGGAAGGCGTCGAGCAGGCGGCGGGTGACCGGGCCGGGTTTGCCATCGCCGATGGTGCGGCGGTCGAGTTCGGTGACAGGGATGACCTCGGCGGCAGTGCCGGTGAGGAAGCATTCGTCGGCGGTGTAGAGGTCGTATCGGCTCAACGTGCGCTCCTCGAACGGGATGTCGAGTTTTCCCGCGAGTTCGAGGATCACGTCGCGGGTGATGCCGTCGAGCGCTCCATCGCTGATGAGCGGCGTGTAAAGTTTACCGTTGCGAATGATGAAGATGTTGTCGCCGGTGCATTCGGCGACGTATCCCTGCTCGTTGAGCATCACCGCCTCGAGGGCGCCGCCCTGGATGGCTTCCACCTTGGCCATCACATTGTTGAGGTAGTTGAGCGACTTCACCTGCGGCATGAGCGACGCCGGGGTCGGCCTGCGGGTGGCACAGGTGATGATCGACAGGCCGTTTTGGTAATGCTCGTCGGGGTAGAGCTTGATGGTGGCGGCGATGATGAACATCGACGGGTTCGGCGACAGATAAGGATTCAACCCGAGCTCGCCACGGCCGCGGGTGATGCAGAGGCGGATGTAGCCGTCGCGAATGCCATTGGCCGCGCACGTCTCGACTGTGTAGCGGGCGATTTCCTCGGCCGTCCACGGCATCTTGAGCATGATTGCCTTGGCCGAGAGGAACAGCCGGTGGATGTGTTCGTCGAGGCGGAAGACCCGTCCGTTGTAGGCACGGATGCCTTCAAAGATGCCATCGCCATAAAGAAGTCCATGATCGAACACCGAAATTTTCGCTTCGGATTCGTCCACCAGTTTGCCGTCGAGCCAGATTTTCATGTGTGCTGCCGGGTAGACTAGGTGGCTTGCAGGCGCTGGCAAGCGGGAGATTCGGGGAAAATCGAATCCGGTGCGTGATTTCCCCTCGATGCGGCCCGAATCCGGATCGCCTGTGCGCAATCCCGCACTCGACATCCCCGGCCGGTATGGTGACATCGCCTTGGCATGATGAGCGAGGGGATACGGATGGTGGTTCTCGGGAGCGGCAGTCGCGGCAATGCGGCGGTGGTCGAGTGCGGCGGTGTGCGGATCCTGATCGATGCGGGGCTCTCGGCAAAACAACTGACGATGCGCCTGCGCAGCGTGGGCGTGGATCCTGCCGCGCTCGATGGCATCCTGCTTTCCCATGAACACGGCGACCATGTGCGCGGACTCAAGGTATTGTTGAAGCAATGGAATCTCCCGGTCTATTGCACCGCGATGACAGGACAAGTGGTCCGCGAGGCCGGCATTCGCGAAGGCCAATGGAAGCACTTCGAGGCCGGGCAGGGATTTGCGATCGGCGGGGCCGCGGTGCGCACGTTCGCCTTGCAACATGATGCGGTCGATCCGGTCGGCTTCGTCATCAGCCATGGTGGAAAGTGCCTCGGCGCGGTGACCGATGCCGGCGATGTCACGCGGAATCTCACCGAATCCCTGCGCGGCGTCGACGGATTGTTCATCGAGGCGAATTACGACGACGAGTTGCTCGCCAACGACACCAAGCGGCCGTGGTCGATCAAGCAGCGGATCGCGTCAAGACACGGTCATTTGTCGAACGCGCAATGCGCGAATTTGCTACGCGAAATCGCCCACACCCGGCTCACCCGGGTGGTCATCGGCCATTTGAGTTCGGACTGCAACACCCCGGAAACCGCGCTGCGGGTGCTTCGCAACGGCCTTGCCGATGCCGGGCATCCGCACGTCGAGCTTCATTGCGCCGGGCAGGATGAACCGACTGGTTGGCTGGCGATCTAGTGGGTGCTACCGGCCACCGAGGATTTTCTGCGCCCAGCGTTTGAGGTATTCATTCGACTTGCGGTCTTTCAAGATGGCGTTGGCCCATGCGTCGACCGCCTCGCCGGTAATGCGGTGGTGGTGGATGGCGTTGATGGCGGCCAACGCCGATTCGCCGGTGGTGCGGTTGAGTTCGACGACGAGCGCGTTTTTTCCCGCATCGGCATCACCATTCGCGATGAGCAACTCGGCGGAGAGGATGCGGTTGATCGGGTGATCGTCTTCGAGGCGCAGGTCGTCCGGATCGCCGCCGCCACGGAGCAACATGCCAAGCAGCGCCCAATGGCGTTGCACCGGGCACGTGGAAGATGCCGCCTGCTTCAAGGTGCGGGCGTCCGCCAGGTCGCCCGAAGTTGCGGCAAAGGCGAGGTCGAGCGCGGCGGCGTGATCGAAATCAGCGGACCTGACGAATTCCGCGATGGTCGAATTTTTTGCGAGATCTGCAAACATCGGTTCGGGGATGACACCGGCGTCTTTCATCGCGGCCATCTCCCGCTTGAGCCTGTCGCGCATGCCGACGAGGCGTACGGCGTGTTGCGGATCGTCGGCAAGGTTACGGACTTCCCATGGATCGCTCTCGGTATCGTAGAGGACCTCAATTTCCTGGGGCGCCTCCCACATCCGGGCGTGGGATTTTTCCAATTTCCCATCGAGCCATGCCTGCCTGATGGCCACCCACGACGGCATGGAGAATTGATAAGTGCTGTAGGGCGCCGCCGGGAGGTGCGGGGAAAACCGGCGGATGTATTTCCAGCGGCCATCCGTCCACCCGCGGCGCATGCCATAAAATTCATCGAAGCGGTCGGCGTAAAGAAAGACGCCGTCACCCGGGACGGCGCGATGTTCGCCGAGAAACGCGCGGCCTTGCATGTAATCCGGCGTTGGGATGCCGATGAGTGAGAGAACGGTGGGCGCGAAATCGACGAAGGAAACCAATTCCTCGACGACATCGCCAAGCGCGAACGGACTGAGGTGCTGCCATTTTTTCGGCACGCGGACAATCAGCGGCACATGCACGCCGGTGTCCTCAAGGTAGCGTTTGCCGCGCGGCATCGGGCCCCCGTGGTCGGCGTAATAGAAGACGATGGTGTCGTCGGCGAGGCCGTCGGCCTCGAGTTGATCGAGGATCTGGCCGACTCGCTGATCGAGCTGGCTGATCTTGTCGTGATATACCGCAATGTCGGCGCGCACCTCGGGCAGATCGGGCAGGTGGGGCGGCACCATGACGTCTTCCGGCGCGATCCGCGTGCGTCCTTGGCCGCGCTTTTCAGGAAACAACGAGCTCTCGTGGGTGACATGCTCGTTGATCACCGCGAAAAACGGCTGGCCTGCGGAGCGATTGCGGTAGTGTGCGCGATTCGACGATTCGTCCCACCATGCGCTGTCGTTGCCCTTGAAGTTGTAGTCGGTTTTCGACTGGTTGGTGGTGTGGTAACCCGCCTTCCGGAAGTAGGTGACGTATGGCAGGATCTCGGCCGGAATGGGATGACGACTGCGCATGTGATGCGTCCCCTGCCCCGGCGCGTGGACGCCGGTGAAGATCGTCGAGCGCGCCACCGCGCACACGGCGGCATTCGAGAAGGCATTGGAAAAACGATTGCCCTCGGACGCCAAGCGATCGAGGCGCGGAGTCGAGGCCTGTGCGTTGCCATAACAACCAAGCCAGTGCGCGGCGTTGTCCTCGCTGGTGATCCAGAGGATGTTCGGCCTGGAATCACGCGCAAACGCGGAGGTGAGAAAAGTGAGCAGGAGTATGAGCTGGCGCATGAATCTTGGCAGTGGTGGGTGAATTTCTATCAGGTAATGGCGACGACCGTCTGGCGGATCGCGCCGAGGCCTTCGATGCCGCATTCGACGATATCGCCGGGCTTGAGGAATTGAGGTGGCCGCATCCCCATGCCGACGCCGGATGGCGTGCCGGTGGCGACGACATCGCCGGGGAGCAACGTCATGAAGCGTGAGATGTAGGCGACGATTTGCGGGACATTGGCGAGCATGTCACTGGTGTTGCTGTCCTGGCGGATCTCGCCGTTCACCTTCGTCCACAAGCTCAGGTTGTTGGGATCGGCCACCTCATCGCTGGTTTGTAGCCACGGGCCGCAGGGGGCGAAGGTGTCGGCGCTTTTCCCCTTCATCCACTGGCCGCCCATTTCCTTTTGGAAGGCGCGCTCGGAGTAATCGCAGAACACCGCGTAGCCCGCGATGTGGTCGAGGGCGGCGGCGGCATCGACGCAACTGGCACGTTTGCCGATGACAAACGCGAGCTCGACCTCGTAGTCGAGTTTTTCGGATTCGCGAGGGATGATGACGTCATCGAACGGCCCGCACCACGCGCTGCTCGCCTTCATGAAAAGCGCGGGCTCGCTGGGAATGGGCTCGCCGAATTCCCGGGCGTGGGCGAGATAGTTCTGGCCGACACAGACGATCTTGGACGGGCGTGCAACCGGCGGGCCGAGGCGCGCGTCGCCGGGGATCTCAACTCCGCCGGGATAACCCTCTGCCACCCATCCGCACAGGCGGGCGAGGCCATCGCCGGCGAAGAAAGCCTCGTTGAAGTCGGAAACATGTGCCGACGCATCGATACGGCGGCCATCTTCGGTGAGGATGCCGGGTTTTTCGGCGCCGGGCGCGCCATGGCGGATGAGTTTCATGGGATGTTCAGCATGATGAGGAAAAAACAGCGGATCATGGGACGCACACGCGGCAAGGTTCGGCTTTCATTCCCGGGGCATCAAGGATTTAGACGATGAGCCATATTTCATGGATTGAACGTGGACATCGAATGGCGTCTGTGAATAGGATTTCCCGGCTTAGCCGGAGGCTTTACATGCCGCCAGCCGAAATCATCACTGAGCTGAAAGAGGTGTGCGAGTTCCGGTCGAATCCCAATCCATAAAATCGGAATGCTGAAACCGTTCAGGCGACCTTCCTCATTTGATTTCCCTCTCATCTTATGACCTCATTCGGCAAGTTCACCCTGCGGTTTGCCGCATACGGAATTCTGGTAGTCTACCTTGCCTGCGACCTGTTCGTTTTCCATGGTCCGCTTTACAGGCGCCTGCAGGCCAACAAGCCGGACAGCGAGGAATCGATGGCCGGCGCCCGGCAACGCGGCGTCGCCGCCGTGGTCTACGGGCGCGAGATCACGCTTTCGCAGATCGACCATGCGGTGCGCGCCAGACTTTTACGCGAGGGAGCCGAACCGCTTGAATCGCTTGCGCCGGATCAACTCCAACTCCGCCGATACGCGGCATTGAGCGAGCGGATCGACCACGAATTGCTGCGTGTGAAAGTGATGCATTCGACCTCGGAGCTTCCGGTGGACGAAGCGGAAATTGACACCGCCATCGCACGCATCGCCGCCCGATATCCGGACGAGGCCGCATACCATCAGGCCGTGGCCGCGTCCGGGCATGACGAGGCACACCTGCGCGCGCGCATCGGCTCGCGCATCCAGCAGACGAAATTCGCGGAATCGCGCCTTGATCCGCTCGCCGCCCCCGATGATGCGATCGCCCGCCATCGCGCCGCCCGCAATTTCCGCGAGGAACTCCGCCGCTTCGAGACCAATCGCGACCGCATCCACATCCGCCACGAGATATTGCGGGCCGAGCTGACGCCAGCCGAGTAGCGCATCATCCAGCATGGCGGAAGGCCCCGTGGCAGCGGAAACCCCACCCCCGCATTTTGTTTGCGTCCCGAGATTGACATGGGCGCGGATTTGTCCATCATCCGCGCCCCGCCGCGTTGGCACGTGGCGAAATCACCTCCATCACCATGAAAAAGGATCTTCATCCCGCATACAACCCGGTCGTCTTCGTCGACATGACCACGGGCACCCGTTTCATCACCCGCTCCACCAAGACTTCCGATAAAAAAGAAGAGATCGATGGTGTCGAGCATTTCGTGATTTCCTCGGGCATCACCTCGGATTCGCATCCGTTCTTCACCGGCCAGAAGCAATTCGTCGACACCGAAGGACGCATCGACAAGTTCCAGAAGCGTTTCGGTGCGGTGCGCCGCGTTTCCAAGCCGAAAATCGGCTAAGCCCACTCCGGCCGCCGACGCCTCGTGCTCGCGAAACGCATCATCCCCTGCCTCGACGTCACCGACGGCCGCGTCGTCAAGGGCGTCAATTTCGTCGACCTCATCGACGCGGGAGATCCCGTGGAGTGTGCGGTCGCATACAACGAGCAGCAGGCCGACGAGTTGGTGTTTCTCGACATCACGGCCTCATCGGACAACCGCGAGACGATGGTCGACGTCGTCCGCCGCACTGCGGAACGGTGTTTCATTCCGCTCACGGTTGGCGGGGGCATCCGCACGGTGGATGACATGCGGCGAATGCTGCTTGCCGGCGCGGACAAGGTGGGGGTGAACACGTCGGCGGTGAACCAACCGGATCTCGTCGATCAAGGTGCGCGCGCGTTCGGCAACCAGTGCATCGTCGTCGCCATCGACGCGAAGCGCGACGGCCCGGGGAAATGGCGCGTCTACACCCACGGTGGCCGAACGCCGGTCGATCTCGACGCCGTCGAATGGGCGCGCGAAGTATGGAATCGCGGCGCGGGAGAAATCCTGCTCACCAGCATGGATGCCGATGGCACGCAGGCGGGATACGACATCGAGCTTACCGCCGCAGTCTCCGATGCCGTCGGCATTCCGGTGATTGCCAGTGGTGGTGCAGGAAACCTCGACCACATGGTCGACGTGCTGCAACGCGGGCGCGCGGATGCGGTGCTTGCCGCAAGCATCTTCCACTTCGGAACCCACACCGTCGGCGAGGCGAAGTCGCACTTTGCGAAACACGGGATTCCGGTGCGCCCGGTTACCTGATTCGACGGCGGCGGATGTCTTTCCTCAACGCCCGGCGGCCGTCGCCCGCTGGCGGATGCCGTCGAGCGTCTTGAACTCGCCATCGGTGATCGGATAGGGGCCGGCGAACTCAACGGCGCGCGAACGGCTGGAAATCGTGCGGCACGCGAATGCTTGGCGCCGCGACAAATAATAGAGAATCATGTAGCGCTGCGAGCGATCACCGGTTTCGGCGAGAAAATCCGGCAGCCCGCGCTGATTGACGAAGGTGGCGAGGTCCGGGTAATCCCGCATGCCGGTGAGCAAGCGCTGGTAGCCGAAGGTCGGCGGCTCCTGGCGCACGAACATCATCTGGTCGTGCGCGACGTGGGCTTCAACGCGGGTGAGCATGCCATCGGCAATCGGTGTGCATGCGGGAACGGCAAAAGCGAAGATGCAGGCGGCAATGAGACAGGATTGCGGGAAAAGGATCGGCATGCGGAAAATATTCACAATATCAGGACGTTTGATCAACGGCGGATGTTTCGCGCGCGGTCGCGGCGCATGATCGCCTCGATCTGGCGGACACTCGGGCGGTTGCCCTCGGAATCCACAAAAATCGCAGTCTCCATCGGAATGATGAATTCAACCGCGGAATTGATGCCGACCAGCCTGCCGTAGGCATCGAGCACGGGACCGCCGCTGTCACCAGGCTTGAGCGGAATGTCGATCTTGAAGCGTCGTGGCCCGGTCAAACGACCTTCGGGCGCGATCGGCGTCCGCAACTTTCCAACCGGTGATTTGAAACCGGTGGCAATGCCGCCGTGGATCACGTGATGACCGGATGCCAGCCACCCACCGGGCGGCGTCCATTGATAGAAATACGGCGTCGCGGTGTCGATGTGAAGCAACGCGAGATCGGATGCGGGTGATCGCCAGACGATGCGGGCCTTGTGCGTTGCCAGCTTTCCACCACGCCCGTAAAGCACGAAGATGTTGCGGTCCCGCGCACTGGCGAGGACGTGGTCGGCGGTGAGGAAATAGCCGTCCGGGCTGATCGGGGTGGCCGATCCGCCGTCGGCATCCCCCGGTTCGTTCGGCCCGGTGAAACGATTGCCAACCCAGCGGTCGACATCATCGCGGGTCGTCACGATCACGGCGCTGATCCGCTCAAGCATGATCTGACGAGCCATCGGCCCGGGCACCACCGGATCCGGAGCCGGAGGGGGCACCATGACACAGGCCGTGGCGGCAAGGCAGATGGTAGAAAGAAAAAGCCAGTGAAGCAAACGGCGCATGGTGAATGATGACGGCATGATGCAAGCACAGCAGCGCGCGTTCGTCACACGGATTCGTCGCCAAACCCCAATAATCTGCCGATCACACGCCGATAGGGCGCGGGCATGGCAAGCGCGGCGACATCCCCGGCGGGAATCCACGCCTCATCCTCGGCGACATCGAGGGCCAATGCCTCGCGAACGATCAGGGCGACCTTGTAACGGGTGATCGTGTAATGCTCGCGCTCGATCACCGGATGGTGACCAACGTCGTCGAGCGGGCGGACCGGAAGTTTCCATAACCCCTGTCTGCGCGCGCCACTCTCGCGGTGGAGGAGAACACGGCCATCCGAATCGCGGATGAAAACAGCGTGTTCCTCGACCGGTGTGATGCGGATTTTTGCCTGCTTGAAAGGAAGTTTCTCCGGTGCACGGGCGGCGCACCAGCGGGAAACCGGGCACGCCAGGCAATCGGGAGCTCCGGGCCGGCACACCGTCTGCCCGAGCTCCATGAGCGCGGAGTGATGGATGCGTGGGCGCTCCGGGCATGCGAGTTTTCCCGCTAGCTCCCACACCTTGGATTGCCCGGTGGAGGTGTCGATCGGTTGCCGGTGGTTTTCAAGGCGGGCGATCACGCGGGCGATGTTTCCATCGACCAAGACGGCGGGCAGATCGAATGCGAATGCGCGGAGCGCACCGGCGGTGTAAGGCCCCACCCCGGGAAGCGCGAGGAGTGCATCGAGGTCACTTGGAAATTCCCCACCATGGCCATCGATCACCGCCTGCGCGGCGGAGCGCATCAGCCGGACGCGTCGGTAGTAGCCAAGCCCCTCCCAAGCCTTGAGCAACGCGTCGTCACTGGCGGCGGCCAGTTTTTCCACACTGGGAAAAGTTTTGAGAAATCTGGTGAAATAACCGCCCGCAAGCACGGTCGCCACCTGAGTCTGCTGAAGCATCAACTCGGAGACGAAGACGACATAGGGATCCTGGGTCCTTCGCCACGGAAGATCGCGACCGTTTTGCACAAACCAGCCGGCAAGCGCGGCACGGAAGGATACGGGATCGCGGGTGGCGCGGGTTTCACTACGGGGTTTGAGCATGGGCGGCGGCAATCGGGCAGCCCCTTCGATCAACGATTGCGGAAAAATTGCAACCTCAGACCATTGCACTGCTGAAAACCCTCGATGTTGAGACGCTCGATCCGCTCGCGGATATCGTCGGGGGCGGCGGCTTTGTCCTGCTCGGTGTCCCACGGGCCGGTCCAGACGATTTCGTTGTCGCGATCGCGCACGGTGACTTCCTTGCTGTCATCGACGGCCTTGAGCTCAATGCTGCCTTCGTCGTCCATCAGTCGCACGGTGGCACCCGCGTTCATTTGGATTTTTCCGAATCCGCCATTCTCATCAAGCGGTGCGAATGGCTTGGGCTCGGCGAGCATGCGCTGCATCTGCTCGCGCATGTCGCGGAAAGCGTCTTGAAAGAGCTCATCTTCCTGCAGAGGTCCTGGCTCCCCCAGCGCCCGGAGGTTTCGCTCGATCATGTCGCGGATGCGCCCGGCCTGATCCTGCGGAAGCTCCTCGAAAAACAGATCATCCAGACCAAGTCGAAGTTCACCGATGCCACGGTCGATACCCGGCACCGGTTGGATGTTCGCCGGGCGCGGATCGAGCACGGCTTCCACCGTCTGGGCGCGACCCTTGCGCACGAATTCAATTTCGATTTTATCTCCGGCCCGGTGCTCGGCAACCCGCCCGGAAACATCCTCATGGCTGGCCACCGGCTTGCCGGCGACTTTGAGGATCACGTCATACAAACGCATGCCCACCTTATCGGCCGCACTGCCAGGAGATACCACACGCACGAGCACGCCTTGATCTCCGGGGATGTCGAGGTGCGCGCCGAGCATTTCCGGGATTTGTGCAACGCTGATGCCGAGAAACCCGGGCTGCTCCGCCTCATCCACACGCGGAATCGGGGGAGCCTCCACAATGCGGTCGCGGGCATCTGGCATGTCGCGGGGTGCCGGCGGCATCTCGGCGACATCCAATGAGGGTGGCGGCGGCGAGTCATCCGCAGGCGGCTGGATCGCATGGGATACCTGCATCGCCAGGATTGCGGTGATGCAGGCCATCGAGGTGGGTTGGAGCTTCATGATCGTTGGGTTGGCTGGGGGTTCACTGAACATGAGCGGACCCGGCGGCGGATTTTGTTTCCGGGTCGCACACGGGATTCAGTCGATTTTTTTCGGAACGACGATGTATTCGACGCGCGGCTGCGCGACTTCGACAATCTCACCGGCTTCATTGCGCAGGGTGATGGTATCGGTATAGACGATGCGCAGCACGCGATGTGGCGCGTTGTCTTTCCAAACAACGCCCTCGTCACGGGCCTCGCTGAGGCCGCGGGCATATCCCGCTGGCACAAATTCACGCACTTCGGAAAGCGGAACGATGGGCGAGGAGGCATCCGCATCGGCAACCGGCACATTCCCTCCGCCATCGATCGGTGCGAGAAATGCGGCAGCCGCCCCAATCAACGCCACCGCCGCAGCGGCGGCATAGCGGCGGAATGGAATCGCACGACCCGCCACCGGCATGGCTACCACCTTGTCCGCAGTGGCAACCACAAGACGCCCCATCAGGTCATCCGCGATCGGTGCGGAACATTGCCTGCCAAGCCATGCTTCGAATCCGCGGTCCGCCGCGCTCACAGGCATCGAGGCCTCATCGAGCGCCGCATGCAGCTGCCCGAAAAGGCGGGCGTCGATGCGGGACGGTGTCAGCTCGCGCATGGTCTCTTCAAGCATGGCTTCTTCGCGGTTCATGGTCGTCAATCTTGGCAATTCCGGGATCTAGTTTTCGATCGCCAGATCTCCGCGGCGCATGGCGCCGCCGAGCTGGCGTTTCAAAGCTTCAAGTCCATAGCGATACCGCGAGGCCGCTGTGTTTTGAGAAATTCCGAGCGCATCGCCAATTTCGGCAAATGTGCGCTCGCCCCAGATTTTCATGACAATCACTTCGGCGAACTTCTGCGGAATCTCCTTGAGCGCATGTTCGAGCTGGTCGCGCGTCTCGTCGTCGGAGGCATCGCCTTCAAACCAAGGATGAAACGCGCCATCCCTCTCCACCTCGCTGTCGGCACTGCTGGTGTCCTCGCGGCGCTTGCGGCGGTCCTCACGTCGCGATAAATCGATCGCAAGCCGTCGCAGCGTGGTGTAAAGATACGGCATCCACGACTCGCGTCCGCCGACGAACTCGTCGGCGCGTAGTTTTTCCACAAGCTTCACCAAGGCCTCCTGCAGGATGTCTTCAGCATCCTCCGAGGAACGCGTCTGCTGCCGGGCGAACAACAAAAGCCGGGGGCCGAACTCCTCCAGCCATGCGCGCCATTCGGCGGATGAGGGCATTTGGCCCTCGTCCTGACTCTCTGGTCGCTCTGCTGCTTCGGCCATGATCGATCAATCGGAAATGTTGCAGCCCGCCAACTTGCAGGCACGCTTGAAATGTGAAGGCTCCACCGGCGTGATCGAAAGCCTCGTTCCTTTCTGGCAGATCATCATATCCGCGAGGATGGCATCGGATTTGATTTTTTCCAGCGGAAGCAGCTCCAAGAAGGTGGCGACATGTTGGAAATCAACGAGCCACCATCGCGGTTTTTCCTCGCTCGCCTTCGGATCGAAATATTCGGAAGACGGATCGAACTGCGTCGGATCCGGATACGGCTCGCCAATCACCCGCGCGACACCCGCAATCCCGGGTGGTTTGGCATTCGAATGGTAGAACAACGCAAGCTCACCCTCGCGCATCTCACGCCACATGAAATTGCGCGCCTGGTAATTGCGCACGCCCGACCATGGCTCGCGCCCTACCCTTTCCAGATCTCCAATGGAAAAAACATCGGGCTCGGATTTGATCAACCAATGGTTCATTTCGGCGGTGGCTGTGATTTCTCAGACCCCTGCGGTGATGACGCCAGGCTTCGGCTCGGGCAATGGCAGGTGCTCGGGACCCAACTCGATGCCACGTGCCGCACGCAAATCCGCCTGAACCGCTTCAAGAATGTCCTCCTCGGGACGGAAATCCGACGCATGATAGGAGCTCCGGACCAACGGCCCGCTCGCCACATGCTTGAAACCTTTGGCAAGCGCGACCTGCTTGAGCTCTTCGAACATCTCCGGACGAATGAACTCGACCACCGGCAAATGCCGCGGCGTCGGACGCAGGTATTGTCCCATCGTCAACACCGTGACGTCATGCTCCAATAAGTCATCCATCGCTTGCAACACCTCCTCGTAGCGCTCGCCCAGACCGAGCATGATCCCGCTTTTCGACGCCACTTTGCCGTCCACCATCGCCTTCGCCTTGCGCAGCACCGTGAGGCTGCGTTGGTATTTCGCTCGCGAACGCACCAACGGCGTCAACCGCTCGACAGTCTCCAGGTTGTGATTGAAAATGTGCGGACGCGCATCCATCACCATTTGAAGCGCCCAGTCACGATCGTTGAAATCGGGCACCAGCACCTCGATGATGATTTCCGGGTTGGCCGCGCGCACGGCTTCGATCGTCCGCTGGAAATGCTCGGCGCCGCCATCACGCAAATCGTCGCGGGCCACCGCGGTGATCACAACGTGGCGCAAACCCATCCGCTGCGTCGCCTCGGCCACGCGTTGCGGTTCATCCTCCTCGAGCGCGTCGGGCTTCGCGGTTTTCACGGCACAAAATCCACACGCCCGCGTGCACTTCTCACCGGCGATCATGAAGGTGGCCGTGCCATGACTCCAACACTCCCATCGATTCGGGCATTGCGCCTCTTCGCACACCGTCACCAGCTTCAAGTCGGTGATCAACGATTTGGTGGACCAGAATTCCGGGTTGTTCGGCAACCTCACCTTGATCCAGTCGGGCTTTTTGTCGCGGTGCAGCGACGGATCCATCTTCATTTTCGGTCCGCAGTGGCTCATGTCGCGCGCAGACTAGGGCCGGGAACACCGGATTTCCACCTTAATCGCAACGCCGCCCACGAAGCGCATGCCTGAAGAAAAGCGCGGCGGCAATCAGCATGAACCCGGAGAGAAATTGCCCGCGCGTCACCCATCCGTCGATCACCCATGCCGCATCCGGCTCGCGGAAAATCTCACCGAGGATGCGGAATACAGCATATCCACCGAAGAAGATCGCCGTCAGCAATCCATGCGGAGCACCCTTCCACCGGAGCCTCACCGCCAGCAAAATCACAAACAAAAGCAGCCCTTCCAAAAGCGCCGCGTAAATCTGCGATGGATGCCTCGGCGTGAGGAAATTGCCCAACTCCGCCGCAACCACCGGGTAGCTGCGCACGGCGTCGAGCAATCCCGCCATCGTCCCGTCGAGAACGACCGGGCTCACCCGCTCGCACGCCTGCCACGCCGCCGCCTGCGTGGCCTCGCTTTCCTCACCAAGCGAAAGCGGGAATTTCACCGCCCAGGGAATCGATGCCGCCCGCCCGTAAAGTTCTCCATTGATGAAATTCGCCACCCGCCCGCAAAAAATCCCGATCGGAGCCGCAAGGCACAGGCCGTCGCCAAGACCGGTCCACGACACGCCAGCCCGCTTCGCATAAAACCAAGAGAAAACCACCAGACCGAGAATTCCGCCATGACTCGCCATCCCGCCTTCCCAGACTTTCAGCAGCCCCAGCGGATTCCCCAAAACCTCCGCCACCCCTTCGCGCGGAATCTGGTAAAACAACACATACCCAAGCCGCCCGCCGAGAAAAACACCAAACAACGCCGCCGCCGCGATGAAATCCGCAGTCCGCTCAGGTGCCAGCACCCACAGCCGACGCCTCGCCATTTCCCGCAGCAGCCACCATGCGCCGACAAAACCCAGCAAATACGCCAGTCCATACCACCTCAGCGCGAGATTCCCGTAGATCGGCAACGCAACAGGGTCTAGATTGTGAACATAAGCGAGCATACGGCGGCCGCATCTCACACGATGCGTGTGAAACCAGCAAGAAACAACTCGGTTGCATCCGTAGACTGGGAATCAAAGCGACGACCCCATCCGAATGTTGCTTGTCATTATAGTCAACTTCACCTAACGATCACGACCTTCCACGCGTTTCTCTAAGCATGAACGAAGCCAATTTCCACGCCGGATTCACTCCGCCGGCCCCCGAACATCTTGCCGACCTTTTTCCCGGATACCAAATCGTGCGCCTCATTGCCTGCGGAGGCATGGGTGCCGTCTACGAAGCGGTCCAAATCGCCCTCGATCGATCCGTTGCCATCAAGATCCTGCCGCGCGAATTCACCGACGACGAATCCTTCCGCATCGGCTTTCAAGCGGAAGCAAGGGCGATGGCCCGATTGAATCACCCGAACCTCATTGGCGTGTATGATTTCGGCGAGGTCGATGGCATGCTCTACATCATCATGGAGTATGTGCCCGGGTTCTCCCTTTTTGAGGCGGCCAACGGCCAACCCATCATTCAGGAAGAGGTCGTGCCGCTCGTCGCCGCCATTTGCCGGGGACTCGCCCACGCCCACGAAGTCGGCATCATTCACCGCGACATCAAACCGGCCAATATCCTGCTCAATCATAACAATGTCCCGAAGATCGGCGACTTCGGATTGGCGCGCCCACTCGGAAAGCAAATCGAAGAAGGCGAGGAAATTTACGGCACACCGGGATACACCGCCCCGGAAGTGGTTCAAACACCTCAGTCGATCGACCACCGGGCCGACATATTTTCGCTGGGCGTATTGCTTCATGAGCTCCTCACCGGTCTCCTACCAAGCGCGGATCCAAGAAGCGCATCCGCAATCTGCCATTGCGACCCGCGCTTCGACCTCGTCATTCGCAAGTCCACCCACCCCTCACCAGCCGAACGCTATCACAGCGCCAACGAAATCACCGACGAGATCGAAAAAATCTCCGCCAGCGCCGGGCCACGTGTCCTCCAAACCGCAACCCCGGTGGGAAGAGCACCCCGGATCACGCCACAACGATACAGCACGCCGAAAAAATCAGACTCCAACGGCTTCATGCTCGTCGTCCTCTTGATCGCAGTCGTCGTGGCCGGATTTTTGTTCATTCAAAAAATCAAGAAGCCGCAAGTCACCGACACCAAGGACGAAACGAACGCAACAACTCAAGCGATCGTCACCCCAAGCCCGCCACCCCAAAACACCCCCCCCGCAACCGCACCACCGACCAAGGTCGAAACCCATGTTCCGGCCCCCATCGAAAAAAAGGTCGAGCGGCTCGTGCAATGGAATGACGCGCTCTTCACATGGGACGAATCGCCCGACGGAACCGATTTCTCGGTGAAATCAGGAAACATCAGCGGAGCAAGTGACAGCGGGATTTTCAAATACGAGGTATGGAGCGGTGACGGACTTTTCACGCTCGCAATCGATGCGCTTGCCTCGGCTCCATTCAGCGCGAAAGCAGGCCTCATGATTCGAGACAGCCTGCAAAGCGATGGTAGAAACGTCCTGCTTGCCCTCGGCACAAATGGCGAAACCATACTCCAAACCCGAACCCAACTGGAGGCAGACACCGTCGAATACGATCGCAACTCAACATCCCTGTCCATCCTCCGCCTCCACCGTCACGGCAACCGCATCACCGCCGTGGCATCCTCGGATGGCTTTGCATGGATCGAAATTGGCAGCGTCACGCTCCAAGACCTGCCGCAACAGGTCTTTGTCGGCTTCGCTGCAGCAAGCGCCACCGACCCATCCGCTGAACCGCTGATCGGCAGATTCCAGCCGGTCGATTTCCGCAAAATTGAAACATTCCACGAAGTGAAAGATGGTCCGGCACCACGCACCGACATGAACGCACTTTTCCAGCGGGCCCGGAGCATCATGAAAGAGCGGGCCACCCCCATTCAAAGCGAGTTCCGTGAACAGATCCGCAGCATTCACGAGCACTACATCCAGGCAGCACAACAGCTCATCCTCCAACTCCCGGAAGAGCAACGGATTGAAACCACCTGGCATCACTCCACCCATATCAAAGCCATCGAAACCAATGGCTTCATCGCATCCGGACTGCCTCCGGAATTGGCCGAGGTCGAAGGCTATCCACTTCTTCATAACGCCAGCACCGAAAGGCAGAAAAGCGCCGCACAACTCCATGCCACCCGAATGGCCGAACTGATGGGAATTTATCTCACCGGAATCGACAACCAGATCGAACGATCCAAGGCGGAAAACGACCCCGGTGCAGTCGTCCTGCTCGAAGCTGAAAAAGAACGGCTCTCCACCCTGCCCTACTATTTCAGAAGCCTCATGGAGTGATCCGCAGAGGGTGCCATTCCGCATACTGAAAAACTGGCGCGAATCAAAATCGCGACTAGCTTCCGCGCGTGCCACGCTCCGTTTCAAAACCGCCGACTATCTCCCTCAAAGGCTGCCGCCAGCACAACCTCAAGGGATTCGACCTCGAAATCCCCCTCGGCAAGCTCACCGTCGTCACCGGCCCCTCCGGTTCCGGCAAATCCTCGCTCGCCTTCCACACGCTCTACGCCGAAGGCCAACGCCGCTACGTCGAGACGTTCTCCCCCTACGTCCGCCAGTTTTTCGACCGCATGGACAAGCCCGCCGTCGATTCCATCGACGGCATCCCCCCTGCCATCGCCATTGAACAGAAAAACCATGTTCGCACCACCCGATCGACCGTCGGCACCCTTACCGAAATCAACGATTACCTCAAACTCCTGTTCCCCCGCCTCGCCGCCGCCTTCGACCAAGCCGGGCGCGACGAGCCGGAGCGGATCAAGCGCGCCCTGGCCGCCTTCGAGCAACAGACCGGGGTCCGTTACGTGATGCTGGTGGGCGACAGCGATGCCCTTCCG
>JBLRWN010000027.1:0-39224 GCA_047921195.1 Luteolibacter sp.
CATGCAGACAGTGTGCATTAGGATGTGAACAGGTCAATAATAAATTGAGTCTCCTTTTATTTTATACGCCGATGCAAATTTGGCTTGCGGGTGGGGTGAGGGGGGGTAGTGGTGCGCGGATGACATTTACGAGTTTGTGCAGGCATGCGGGGATCGGGGCGAATTCGTATCTGCTGGAGTGCGGGAAGGCGCGGGTGGTTTTCGATGCGGGGATGCACCCGAAGCATGAGGCGGGGGAGGCGATTCCGCATTATGAGGAGCTAGGCGAAGGGAGCTTGGATGCGGTGGTGGTGACACATGCCCACCTGGATCACATTGGGACGCTGCCGGTGCTTTTGAGGAATCAACAGCAGGCGAAGGTTTTTCTTTCTCCTGAGACGGCGGCATTGGGGAAGGCGATGCTGCATAATTCGGTGAATGTGATGCAGTCGAAAAGGGTGGAGTTGGGAATTACGGAGTATCCGTTGTTCAATCACGCGGATCTGGATCTGATGGAGCGGATGTTCGAGACGCGGAATGTGGAGCGGATGTTCGATTTGGATCATGCGGGTGAGGTGCGTGCGATGTTTCACGATGCTGGGCATATATTGGGCTCGGTGGGTGTGACGATTGAGGCGGAGGGGAAAAGGTTGTTCTACACGGGCGACGTGAATTTCGAGCCGACAACGATCCAGAAGGGGGCTTTGTTTCCGGAGGCGCCGGTGGACGCGATGATTTTGGAGACGACGCGTGGAGCGCAGGAGCGCCGGGCGGATTACACGCGGCGTGTTGAAGAGGATGAGTTGGCGGCCTCGATTTCGCGCGTGCTTGCGCGTGGCGGCTCGGTGCTGATTCCGGTGTTCGCGATCGGCAAGACGCAGGAGGTTTTGGGAATGCTGCACCGCTTTAAAAGCGAGGGTTTGGTTCCGAAGAAAACCCCGGTCTACATCGGCGGGCTGAGCACGAAAATGACGTTTATTTACGACAAGTTCAGCGATACATCCCGCCGGCAACTGGAGAGTTTCCGGTTCATGCAGGACATGGATATTGATTCGGGGAATCGCAAGAGGCGCGGACCGATTCCCTTTCACAATGGCTGTATTTACGCGCTATCGAGCGGGATGATGAGCGAGAAGACGGTGTCGAATCAGTTTGCGAGACTCGGTGTGTTGGAAAACCCCAAACACGGGCTTTTCTTCGTGGGCTATGCCGATCCTGAAACTCCGGGCGGACGGATTCGTTCGGCTTCGCACGGGGATCTGGTGTCGCTGGATGCCGCGCTGGCACCGGTGCAGTTGAAGTGCGAGATGCGGGCGTTTGATTTCAGTGGTCATGCACCGCGGGAGCATCTGGTGGATTTCGTCGGACGTGTGATGCCGAAGAAGGTTTTTCTCGTCCACGGCGATGACGATGCGGTGGCCTGGTTTAAGGCGGAGATTGGATCGCGTTTCCCCGGGATCGATGCGATCGTCCCGCAGCCTGGCGAGAGGTATGAAATCGGTTGAGGTGCGGCTCAGAGGCAGAGGCGTCTGAAGAGGACGTCGAGGGGGAGTTGCATGCCGATGTAAAAGTCTCCGAATTCGCCGTAGCGGGCGGAAACTTCATCGAAGCGCATCTCATAGACGATCGATTTGATGTCGATGGTGTCTTTGGCGAGCAGGGTGACGCCCCATTCGTGTTCGTCGAGACCGGTCGAGCCGGTGATGAGCTGGAGGATGCGGCCGGAGTAGGTGCGTCCGGTGCGGGCGTGGCCGGCCATGAGGCGTTTGCGTTCTACGAATGGGAGGGAATACCAGTTGTCCGCCCCGTTGCGGCGTTTGGACATGGGGTAGAAGCAAATGGCCGGCCAGTCGGGCAGCACCGGGTAGAGCCGGTGCTTGAGGTAGTGGGCCATGCGGTCGTCGAATTCCTTGAGAGCTGCTTCGTATTCCGGGGATTCCGGCTTGAGTCCTTTTTCGGCGACGAGGGTTTCTTCCGCGTATTGCTCGCGGGTGGTGGTGTATTCCGAGGATTCCGTTTGCGAGAGGTAGGAATAAACCGGGGTGAGGATATCGGGGCCAAGCGAGAGGGTGATTTGTTTTTCGTAAAGATTGGCGACCTGGAGGTCTGGCGTGAGCAGCATGAAACCGAGATCGGCCTTGGGTGTGGCGATCGAGAAGGCGAGCAGGTGGGTATTGGGTGTCGAGCGGATTTCGCCGACCAGTTCGGTGAGGTTGGTTTTCGCCTCGCGGCGTTCCTCTTCCGAGAGCAGCGCCCATTGGCCATGGTCGATGTGATAGAAAAGGTGCATCACGTGCCAGCCTTCGCGGGGCACGAGTGGATGGATTTTGCGGTCGTCTGACATGGTCGATGAGATGGTGGATTCGCGGGATTATCGGCGGTTGGGAGAAATGGGAACCGTAATGACGTGGTGGAAGGCGCTGCCGGCGGTCGTGCCCACAGGGGCTTCGAGGATTTCCGCCGTCCATGGGGCGATTAGGCCGGTTCGGTAGGCATTGTGGACATTGATGTCTTCGAGTCCGGCGGTTGACGGGATGACGAGGTTCGTTTCGCCATTTACCGGATGGGTGATCAGATCTCCGATGGCCGCGCCCTCTGAGTTGCGGAACTGCACACGGAGCGCCGCATGGTTCCCGCTGGCGGTGATTTCCAAAACCGGTATCAACTCGGTGCCACGCTGGACGGTATCGACATTTGGTCCGGTTGTGACCGGGGCCCGCCAGTAGGAGTTTACCGATGTGATGGTGAAATGCGAGCCGGCGGTGGGAAGATCGGGCTTTTGATAGGGGTCTTTCATGCGTGGCAGCCCGCGGAGTGCATGGAGGATAAAGAGTGACGCAATCATGATGAGCGCCAAAGCCAGCGTGGAGGTGGCGACGATTTCTTTTCGTGAGAATGTGATTTTGCGGCGATTGGTGGTTGTGTGTGGTGGGATGAGCGCTTGAGTGTTATTTTCTTCGAGGGTTGTGGCCGAGTTGCTTTCGCCATGAGGTGTGTCTGCGCCGTATGGCTCGGGGGGGGCATGAAACAGGGTAGGTGGGTTCTGTTGATCGTCCCATTCGCCGATTTCGGCAAGTTCACCAAGATCATCATGGATTGCCCTCCGGGTCGGCGATTCGGTTAACTCGTGAGGATCTGCTGTTTGCGGAGCCTCCCACGGTTGTGGGGGAAATGTCTCGGCCGGGTATTCCGGATATGTTTGGGGTGGGGTTTCCTGATCGTCGTGGGGGTATTCCGTGGGGTATGGCTCCCAAGGTTGTTCCGTATCCTCCATGGCAGGATAGGATGGTTCGGGATCGGATTCATCCGGCTGTTGTGATTCGATGGCGGCGTTGAAATAGGCCGTGTCTGGATATTCCCCTTCGACAGCGTGTGGTTCGAGCAGATCGGTTTCAGATGGATCGTGCGGGAACACGGGTGGTTGTGAGTCCGGTGAGAGATGCTCCAATTCATCTTCGAGGGCCCACAGTTCGGATTCGAGCGCTTCTTTGCGCAGTTTTTCGACTGACAGCCGATGACGCGGTGGCAGGCTTGGGTCTTCTGAGGAAGGAGGAGGACAGGGAGGCATGGGCAGCGGGTTTTCTTCAGCGGACTTTAGCGCAGGGTCGGTTTTTGGCCAGTGGGAAACGGAATGCAAACGGATGGGTCATAGGAAGTGGGTTTCCGCGCTCTCGCTACCAGAGTCCGTATTTTCCGGTTTGTATCGCGTAGATGCCCATCAGGAGGTTAGCCAGCGCGTGCATTACGACGCATGCACCGAGGTTGCGCGACCATACGCAGAGAAAATATGTGAGGCTGCCATAAATGAAGGCACCCGCGTAATCGACGGGGGCGTGAGCGAACATGAAAAGGGCGGTGACGATGGCATAGCATTTCCAGGAGTGTTTGCCGAAAGGCTGCTTCCAGAAATCGCCCTCCCAGTCGTGGACAAAGCGCATCATGAATCCGCGCCAGAAAATCTCCTCAATAAATGCCACGACGATGATTGCCCGGACAAAACGCATGACCAACGTGCCCCACCAGGCAGCCGGGTGTGCGAAGACACCGGGATCGAACCCCTCGCGTCGCTCCGCAACGCCTAGCAGGCCAGTGATTCCGCCTGGGTCGGACTCGTAGGCAAGCCAGGCGTGGAGAGTGGTGGGCAGCAGCCAGAAGCCGATGCCGATGACGCCGAATGCAGCACCGGTGATCGACCATTTCCAGGACCAGTGGAACGCATAGCTGGTCCGGTAATGCCAAAGTATCACGAGACAGGCGATTGATTGGAGTGGATAGATGAAATGTTCCGGTGCGCGACGCCACCAGGGTGCGTCGGGGTGGTCCCAGCCGATTGTCATTTCCACAATCCGGAGGAGCAAAAGGAATGCCATGAACGTCGCGAATGGAGCGACGTGGGCCATGCCAAACCGCGTTGAGTTCAGGGGATCGGCGTTGCGACGCGGGGGCATGCGTTTGAATCCTAGGGTTTACCGTCGCAGGGATGCGACGAATCTCGTAATGCGTTCTGCGGCGATGCGCAGATCATCGAAAGCGGTGGCGTAGCAGCAGCGCAGGAATCCCGCGCCCGAGGGGCCGAATGCGTCGCCCGGCACGCACGCGACGTTCTCGGCTTCCAGCAGACGCGTGGCGAACTCACGGCTGGTGAGGCCGGTGGAGCGGATGTCGGGAAACAAATAGAACGCGCCGCCCGGGGTGTGGCAGTCGAGGCCTGCGTCGTTGAGTGCGCGCACGAGGAAATCGCGGCGCTGGTGGTAGCTCGCCCGCATTTTCTCGACGGCGGGTGCGCCGTTTTCGAGTGCTTCGAGCGCGGCATTCTGGCTCATGATGGGGGCGCAGAGCATAGAGTATTGGTGGATTTTCATCATCGCCTCGATGATGGGTTGCGGAGCGCAGGCGTAACCGAGGCGGAAGCCGGTCATTGCGAATGCTTTGGAAAATCCATGGAGGAGGATCGTCCGTTCGCGCATGCCGGGAAGCGAGGCGATGGATTGGTGTGGTTCCTCGTCGTAGCGCAGTTCGCAATAGATTTCATCGGTGATCACCATCAGGTCGTGTTCGATGGCGAGTTTGGCGATGCCTTCGAGATCCTCCCTGGTGGCGCAGGCTCCTGTGGGGTTGGTGGGAAAATTGAGCATCAGCACGCGTGATCGCGGGGTGATCGCGGCGGCGAGTTTTTCCGGGCGGAGCGAGAAGCCGTCCTCGCGCGTTGTCTCGACCGGCACGGCGACGGCGTGGGCCATGATGATACTCGGGCTGTAAGACACATAACATGGCTCATGATAGATCACCTCGTCGCCGGGATTCACCAGTGCGCGCAGCGCAAGGTCGATCGCTTCGGATACGCCAACGGTTACCAGGATCTCACCTGTGGGATCGTAATCGACGCCGAAGAACCCGCTCACGTATTTTGAGATGGCACGCCGCAGCGCGAGGGTGCCGAGGTTCGAGGTGTAGGTTGTCTGGCCTTTTTCCAGTGAATAAATGGCGGCCTCGCGAATGTGCCATGGTGTTGTGAAATCCGGCTCGCCGACGCCGAGTGAAATCACATCGTCGCGTCCCTGCACCAATTCAAAGAAATCGCGGATTCCGGAACGTGGAATGGCGGTGATGTTGCGGGCGATTTTCGTTTGATAATCCATTTGTGCAGGTGCGGCATCACAACCGCCGGGCGGGGGCGCGTCAATCACCGAGCGTGGCCTGCCGCAATACGATGGAAATGTAGGTGATTCATCGTTGCATGGAATGTATTTCCGCTGGCCACTTCGGCCGCATTTCCTTCAGGATGCGGTTATGGAAATCGAAGCCGGTGATTACGAGAAGCTCGGGAAGTTCTATCTCGGCAGGGGATACGATCCGGCGGCGTGCAAGGCTAATGGCGAGCTGGTGCTATACGATTCAAAGGACCTTTGCACTCACGGGGTGGTGTTGGGAATGACGGTGCCGGCAAGACCGGGTTATGCATCGCGCTGCTGGAGGAGGCGGCGATGGACAATATTCCATCGATTATTATCGATCCCAAGGGAGATATTGCGAATCTGTTGCTCACGTTTCCCGAACTTGATGCCGCGAGTTTCCGACCGTGGATCCACGAGGATGAGGCGCTGCGCAAGAGCACAACGCCGGATGTCTTGGCGGGAAAAACCGCGGATCTTTGGAAAAGCGGTCTCGCGCAGTGGGGGCAGACGCCCGAGCGCGTTGCGAGCTATCGAGAAAAGGTGGACGTGAACATTTTCACGCCGGGGAGCCGGGCGGGAATCCCGGTTTCGATACTCAGTTCGCTCGATGCACCGCCGTTCGAAGTGATGGACGATGCAGAGCTCGCAGGTGAGCGGATTGAAAGCACTGTCACCTCGCTGCTGTCGCTGGTGGGTGTCCACGGTGATGTGATCCAGTCCCCGGAGGCCGTGTTGCTCACCAATATTTTCCATCACGCATGGAGCGCCGGGCAGGATATTTCCCTTGAATCATTGATCCGCCACATCCAACGGCCGGCCTTCGATAAGGTGGGGGTGATCGATCTGGAGGCATTCCTCCCCGAGCGTTCGCGGCAGGCGCTGGCGCTGCGCTTCAATAACCTGCTGGCCTCGCCCGGCTTCGCGACATGGCTCGATGGGCCGCCGCTCGACATTGCTTCGATGTTGCACGCGCCGGACGGGAAGCCGCGTTGTTCGATCTTCTCCATCGCCCATCTCGATTACAAGGCGCTGTCGAACATCGGTAATTGGTTTCTCGGGCGGCTGCAGACTGAGCGCGACAAGGCGCGCGTGCTTGATGGACTCGAGGGGGCGGCGGCCTCGCAAGGCGGAGGGTTTGACCGCCGTGAAATGGACTGTCTGCTTTCCGGACTTGGCAACCGGATCTTCCTCATGAACAACGTCCACGAGGATGGGCCGGTGCTTTTTCATGTGCGCTGGGTGATGAGTTATCTGGCGGGTCCGCTCACTCGCGGCCAGATCAAGACGCTGATGGACCCGAAGCGGACGGCATTCGAAAAAACCGCCCCTGCGGAATCCGCTGCCGACAACCCGATGGTGATGCCGGCTGGGATTCAGGGGAATCCGGCACCAAGGCCGGCGGTCGGTTCCGGCGTCGCCGAGGTTTTTCTAGCGGCCACAGGTGGCGGCGGCGGCATCGTTTATCAACCGCATCTGTTGCGAGAGGGGGTGGTGCATTTCGTCTCGGCGAAGGCTAGCGTCGACGAATCGCGAAACGTGCGATTGGCAAATCCGATTACCGCCACCGCGATCGACTGGGAATGCGAGGTGAAGCTGCCGGAGCAATGGGTGGAATCGTCTGCCGCCGAAGGCGCGGTGTTCGGCGAGTTGCCAGGATTTGCGATGAACGCGGCGAACTACAAACCGGTCGAAAAAGAATTCTCCGAATGGCTCTACCGCAATGAGCGCTTCGACTTGTGGTTCTGCCCGGCGCTCAAGGCGTGGTCGATGCCAGGCGAGGCGGAAGGCGATTTTCGCGCCCGTCTGCTCCATCAGGCCCATGAGGTACGCGACGCGGAGGTTGAAAAAATCCGCACAAGCGCCGCGCGCAAGTTGCGGGCGCTCGAATCGCGCCTGCAAACTGCCGAAGGTACTCTGGTAAATCGCAAGGTTTCCGCTCAGGACGCCAAGATGAAGGCGGGCGTCTCGATCGTCGGAGGCATTCTTGGAGCGTTGATGGGGCGCAAGAGCGGCCTCGGCACTCTTTCACGCAATGAACCGCTCGACTACCGCCATAAACCGCAGCCGAACCGTTGCGACCAGCGCCGCCCGAGTCGATTCCATTCGGGCCGAGATTGCCGATGTGGAGCGGGAAATGGAACAGGCCCTTGATGGAATTGCGGATGCGTTTGATCCGCAGACCCTGAGTCTCGAAACCGAAGCCCTGAGACCCACCCGCACCAACGTCCGGGTCAATCGGGTCGCGCTCCTGTGGCTGCCATACGACAGCGGCGGACATCCCGCATGGTGAGCGGGAGGGTTCATCGCCTGTGCCGCCGCTCAAGCCAGCGGTCGGAATGCCATTGTTGGGTCGACCGCCAGATCACCTCATCGGCCGATGTGCCATGAAGTTCCGCGTTGCCCGAGCTGCTGCGAAGCGGCGCTCCGGTGTTGTGCGGGGGGCGGCCCGGCGATGTGCAGGCACCGATCAGGAGGCAAATCAAGGCGGTGGATAAGATGGCTTTCATCGCAATTAGGACTGCCGCGTCGACACGGGCATTCAAAGCAAAATCATCCGCGTCCGGTCGTTCCGGCCGGTCCATCGATACGCTACGGCTCATCCGGCCTGCGATCCGGTTTGCATTTTGTGAGCGGATGCCCATCCTCGCCCGGGCGGATTTGTGAAATACCGCTGCCATTTCCCCGTAGTCAGACAGCCGTTCACCGCAATGATGAACCAGAGACGCACCATGCACCGTTCCAAAGTTCCCTATTTCTTCCTCGCCCTTGCCGCGTTGCTGGCCTTGGCGGCGGTTGCGGTGTTAATCATCAAGCCCGGACTGAATGTCGATCCGGCGGATGAAAAGGCCGTCACGCCCGTGGTGCCAGACCGCCCGAAAGATTCGCGGATTCCTGGATTGGATGACGGGCCGAAAGACATCGACATCGCCACCACTCCCCCGGAATACCTCGGATTGGGATTGGCGGCTGCGGATCCCGCCGTCTTGGTGGAGCGCATCGCGGACGCATTGAAAAAAGGTGACGTCGACGCCATCATCGCATTGATCGGCACGGAGAATATCGACCCGCATACCCAATCCGTGCTCGAACGCCTGGCGGCCGGGCAGCCGCGCTTGCGCGGACTTGAAGGCATGCGTGAGATCGGTGAGCTTGAATTGAACCAGCGCACCCGTTGGGTGCTTGAGCTCGACGAGCCCATTGATGGCAGTGATCGCGTGGTCGTCGATCTCGTGCGGGGTGAGGACGGGTGGAAAATCGAGCGGGTCACCCTTCCCAATGGGGAGATTGATCCTGAAAATCCAGACCAGCCGAGCACCGAGCTCGATTCGCTCGGAGTGGCCGATGCGTTTTTGCAGAGCGTGCTGCGGCAGGATTTCCAAACCGCCCGCAGGTTTGTCGACCGATCCTCGGTATCCGACGCGACGATTGCGGGGCTTTGCATCCTGTTTGAGGAGGGGGAATACCAGTTGCGGAAATCCCGGCCGCTTCGCGTGCTCTACCAGCGTGGCGACACCGCCGGCTATCTGGCCAACGTCGATGCCGCTGATGGCAGCCAAGCCGCGCAGTTTGGCATCAACCTGCGGCAGGCATCCGCAAACACCCCGTGGCTGGTGAATGAGATCAATCTCGACCAATTGCTTGCGGACTACGCCAGGCGTGTTGCCGGCGGCGACGTTTATTATTCCCCGTTCGTGCGCAATCCGGGCGGTGGCGATACGATCGCGCTTTATTTCGAGTTCGATGATGACAGCCTCGGTCCGCGCACAGCCCGGCAGCTTCAAATCATCGCGGCCGTTCTTCTTTCCGATGCCGGGCGCAGGATCACCCTGAGCGGACACACCGATGCGCTCGGCACCCAGGATTACAACGACGAACTCAGCGCGCGCCGTGCGAAAGTCGTTCGAGATTCACTGGTGGACGCCGGGGTGGATCCCATTCAAATTGTGACCGTTGCCAAGGGCGCGAGCCAGCCGCGCCGTCCGAATGTGACGGAAACCGGTGCGGACGATCCGGACGGCCGCCGCGCCAACCGCCGCACCGAAATCTACCTCGATTTCTGATATGAACATCATTCGCCTTTTCGGGATTGCGATGGTCGCCACGTTGCCCTTGATGGCGCAGGATTTTTTAAAGCCGCTCGTCGTCAGCGCCGATCGCATTGGAGTGGAGGCCTCGGAGTCGGCGTATTCGGTGGCGGTTTTCGATTCGGGCTTTCTTGCCGATCACACGCGAAGGACCCTGCCGGAAGTTCTGCAACTCACGCCCGGCGTGTTGGTTCAGAAAACCGCGCACGGTCACGGTTCGCCATTTATTCGCGGGTTTACCGGACGACAGAACCTGCTGCTGGTGGATGGCGTGCGGATCAATAATTCGACTTTCCGCAGCGGCCCGATCCAGTATTGGAACACGGTCGATCCGCTGGCGCTCGACCGCATCGAGTTGGTGCGCAGCCAGGGTTCGGTGTTGTATGGCTCGGATGCGGCGGGCGGCACCTTGACGGCGTATTCGAAGTCTTCCGACTTCCGCGCGCGGCCCGACGGGGTGGTTTATGGCAATGGTGCGGCGAGCTACGAATTCCGCACCAACGGTCAGGGCAGCCACATCGGGCGCGTTGAGCTCGAATCGGGAGTTGGCGGCCATTTTGGGGTATGGCTTGGGCTTTCCGGAAAAGATTTCGGCGACATCCGCGACTCGTCGGTCGGCCGCATGCGTGGCACCGGACATCCGGAACAATCGGTCGATTTTCGTGTCGATTTTGCAACCGGAGCAGATTCCACCCTCACCCTCGCCCACCAATATCTGAACCAAGACGATATCTCGCGCTGGCACCGCACGCTCAACAACCCGGGGTGGACGAAAAATGGCAGCGTCGCCGCTCCGGGCGCGTGGAATGCCAACACCTACGACCAGGAGCGTTCGCTCACCTACCTCCGCCATGTCGGGCGCAATGAACGCCGGGACGCGGCGATCCGCAGTTGGAGCGCGACGGTTTCCTATCAGGACATCACCGACTCGGAATTTCAAGACCGCCTGCCGGCCGGCGGCACCTCGATCCGTCGGTCGAACATCGACGTCCGCACCCTCGGTGCCGATCTCACGCTCGAATCGGAAATCGGCCCGGGCACCCTCGTTTACGGGTTTGATTTCTACCGCGACCGCGTCGACGCCTCGGGCAGCACCAACAACGTCGCAGGCACGAATTTCCTCGAAAGCCTGCCAGTCGCGGATGATTCAACGTACGACCTCTTCGGTCTCTACACACAATACCGCTGGAACATCGGCGAGCGGATCGAAATCACCCCCGGCGTGCGCTACACGCATGCCTCCGCCGAACTCGGCCGCTTCACCGATGCCCTTGGTGCAACCCGAACCAACGAATCCCAAAGCTGGGACGCAGTGGTTGGCAGCTTGCGCGGACTCTACCGCATCGACGACGCGTGGGGCGTCTTTGGCGGGATTTCCCAAGCATTCCGCGCACCCAATCTCGTCGACCTCTCCGGCAATCTCTCCACCCGCGCAGGTGGCACCGTGTTGGGTTCGACCGATTTGGAACCGGAAAAATTCCTCACTTACGAACTCGGTCTACGCCACACCTCGGACACCCTCACCTTCCAGGGCGGCGTATTTTACACCGACGTCAATGATGTGATCACCGACGTCCGCGAAGCCCCGCCTAGCACCGCAAGGGTGACGACTAACGGCGCGGGCGGATATGTTTACGGCATCGAGCTGGAAAGCGCGTGGCGCTTCCACCCGCAATGGACGCTTTCCGGATTCGCCGCATGGCAGGATGCGCGCGTCGAAGCGCCGGACTTTGTCGGTGGATCAGTGAACAGCCGCCCGCAAAGCCGACAGCTTCCCCTCAGCGGCTCCTTCGCCCTGCGCTGGACGTCCGAATCCGGGGCATATTGGGCCGAAGGCCGTGTCACTGGCGCCGCCCGCGAAGACCGGACCACCGCTGCCGATCAAGCGGCCGACAACCAACGCATCCCGACGAATGGCACGCCAAGTTACGTCGTCGCCTCACTGCGCGGTGGCTGGCAGCTCAATGATCACCTCGCGCTCACCGCCGCCGTAGAAAACCTCACCGACACCGACCATCGCATCCACGGCTCCGGCCAGAACGAGCCGGGCTTGAATTTCATCCTCGGCGCGAGGGTGAATTGGTAGCGGAAAAGAAAAACCGCCGCCCCACAACGAGGTGGGACGGCGGTTTGGATTCAATGAATGGTGCGGAGAAAAATCACTCCTTGGCTTCGGCTGGCGCATCAGCCACGGGGGCGGTCGCCACCTTTTTTGCGGCTTTCTTCGCGGCCTTTTTCGCCGGTGCCTTCTTCGCGGCAACCTTCTTGGCAGCCTTTTTCGCCGGAGCGGGCTTATCGGCTGCCGGAGCGGCGGCTTTCTTTACGACCGCCTTTTTGACGATTCCACCGAGTTTCACCTGCTCCTTTTTCCGCTTGAGGTAATCGGTGCGGCGGCGGCGTTTGATGACTTTGTTTGATTGCTGTCCCATAATGCGTGAGACGTGGGTAGGGGCTTCGGCCCACACGATCAAGCTGAAATCTTGCAAAGTCCGACAAAACCCGTGGTTGAATCCACCGCCATGCGCGGCTAAGCATCGCCCCAGCCCATGAGCAACCGCATCGACAACACCTTTTCCCGCCTCCGCGAAGCCGGCCGCAAAGCATTCATCGCCTACGTTGCCGCAGGCGACCCGGATTTCGACACCAGCCTGGAAATCATCCGCTCGCTGGCCGATTCCGGCGCGGACATCATCGAGCTCGGGCTGCCATTCTCCGATCCGCTTGCCGATGGGATCGTCAATCAAATGGCCGCCGACCGCGCGCTGAAGTCGGGCATGACGACCGCCCGCGTGATTGATTTAATCCGGAAATTCCGGGAAACCCACGCCGACACACCGCTCGTCCTTTTCACCTACTTGAACCCGGTTTTCACCTATGGGTTCGAGGCATTCCACCATGACGCCGCAGCAGCCGGGGCCGATGGTGTCTTGTTACTCGATCTTCCGCCGGATGAGGCGGACCAAGATACGACGTCATTCCCGATGGATCGTGCGGGCCTGAAATCCATTCGCCTGATCGCGCCCACCAGCCCGCCCGAACGACTGAAGTTGCTGGCCAACTCAGCGGAAGGTTTCATCTACGCCCTCTCCCGCAGTGGCGTGACCGGCGCCCACGGCGCGCCTTCGGCGAACATCGCGGATCTCGTCACCGCGATCCGCGAACATGCCTCGGTCCCGGTCTGCGTTGGGTTCGGCATTTCCACCCCGGAACAGGCCGCCGCCGTCGCCAAAGTGGCCGACGGCGTGATCGTGGGCTCGGCGATCGTCAAGGAAGTCGAAAAAAACGTCGGGAAAGATCCCGTCGCCGCCGTGCGCGAATTCGTCGCCCCGTTGATCGCCGCGGTGCGGGGTTGATCGCTCTGGATCCTGACGATGCGAAGGCGAATCGTGGCACGGGCGTCCCGCCCGTAGCCTGCCGGATGAGTGTCTTGGAAGATTGACTGCGGGCGAGACACCCGCGCCACATCAATCCGGTCTATTCCGCCAGTGAGATGGTGACCGGCCAGCCGGGGAATTGTTTCGCGCCGGGTTGGGTCACGTCTTCAAACCTCGGCCAGCACTCAAAGGTGACTTCGCGGGTGGATTTCTTGAATTTCACCACGCCCCAGCCATCGCCCCAGCCTTCCTTTGGTCCCAGTTCGGGGACTTCCTGTCGCCTCCATCCTTGAATCCGCTCGCGCGCCGGATGCGGATTTGCGTATGCGTGCATGGTGATCTTGTTGTCGAAGCCATCGAGGTAATCGCCGGTCCACGGTAATGGCGATTCCGGGTCGGCGTTGACACCGGGTTTCTCGTCCTCCGGCCACCACCAGCGTCCGTAGTAGGTGTTGACGATCGCCGGGCCGACGAACGCCCACGGGCCGTCGCGATGTTCGTCAATGCCGTGCTGGACGAGGGTGGCAAGGTGTTGATCGCCGGCGATGTGCACGGCATTGGCCTTGCGGATGAGTTCAAGAGCGCGGCGGCGGCCGGATTGCGGCCAGCCATTCGAGTCGAGGTCGGCGTGCAGGCGGTTATCGCGCGATCCATGGAGGTGGGCACCACCGCAGAATCCGGTTTGCGAGAGCACGGCCTTCATCACGATGCCCTCTGTCTGCCCGGCCCACTCAGCGAGAAATTTCTCCTGACGCTTGCCGAGCAGTTCGAGGCCCGGGGTGTCGATCACGGTGGGATCGTATTTCGGATCGAGGATGTGATCGGGGCGCGGCCCCTTCATCGGGTGGCGGCCTTCCGGGCCGGTCTTGAATTTGCGGTCTTCCAGAATCGCGAAATCCACGCCGCCAAGGATGAGATTCGTGTAATACACGCCGATGCCCTGCTCGATCGGCGTGGGGTCGTAGGGATCAGGCAAATGAGCGGTTTGCTGGCGTTCCACCATTTTCACATATTCGGGGTGGAAGAAATACCCGCCGTCGTGTCCGGCCATCGTATGCGACACCTTGCCATTCTCGCCCCAAAGATTCGCCTGACCGATGTCGTGGTCGTCGGGAATCGTGATGCACGGGCGTTCGCGGAAGATCTCGCGGAAGGCCAATCCAAACTTGAGCCATGCCGCCGTGTGCTGCTTGTGATCGTAGGACTGATCGCCCGCAAAGAACACGAGGTCGGGATTCTGATGATTGATATTGCGGGTGTATTCCGGGCGCAGGCCGCGGTCCTTGTTCGAGTTGCAGGACAAAAATGCCAGCGAGATCTCGTCCTGGTCGACCGGGTTGCGGCGGACCAGCCCTTCGAACATGGCCTCCTCGCCGTGGCGCAGGCGGTATTTGATGTTTTTGGAATCGTCCCAATCCTCGATTCGGAATGTCGTGCTCCAGCCGAGGTTGATCACCGGCTGGCGGGCGATTTCCTTCCATTCGCCGCCGTCCTCGATTTCCAATCGCACGTCGCGGCTTTCCTTCGGGTAGAGTGGAAAGAGCTGGGCCGAGAGCTTGAGGATTCGATTGGAAACGGTGTAGATGCCGAAACAAATCACCTCATTGCGCGGCACCTTGAGGTCGATGATTTCGTTGGCCTCGCGGTTCCACCAGTCGCCGATCGCCAGCGAGTCCTCGCCTTTTTCGAACGGCGGCAATGCCGGGATTTCATGTTCTTCCGCGTGAAGCTGGGATGTGCCGATCAAAATCGACATTGCGAGCTGGGTGAGTGATTTTTTCATGATGTTGGGTATGTTGCGCCTTGGTTTGGCCAGTAAGACGTGATTTCAAAGTCCGATCAAGGGCAGCATCACGCAAGAGGGTCTTTCACGATGTGCCCGTGCACGTCGGTGAGCCGGAAACGTCTCCCTTGGAAGGTGTGGGTGATCCAGGCGCGGTCGATGCCGAGCTGGTGAAGCGGGGCCGCTTGGAAATCATAGACGTGCACCGCCCCTGGTGTGAAGTGCTGCTTGCTGGGTTCGATTTGCGTCACTTGCTCATGGTTTTATCGGGCATGGTAATCCAAACATGCGATTACGATAGGATCAATAAATCCTTTCACATCCATCCGTGCCGACCACCACAATCGATCCGGGGCTTGCATCTACGGGTTTCTTTCGTTCCGTTTCTCCCGCGAATGAAAATCGATTCTCCGCAGCCGATCTCCCATGACGCCTGGAGCGCCATGGTGATCGCACATCGCGCCCGCGCCGAAGCGCACACGCTGCCGGTGCGCTCTCGTCGCGCGAGAGGAGCGCGCGATCCGGTAGGCGATTTCCTTTTTCAATATTACCCATACCCGCTCTCACTCCTCGAACGCTGGCATCCGGGAATCGGCGTGGTCCTTGCGGTGAAGGACGGCTGGGAAAACGACTTATCGCCGGAACTCCATCACTTCGAAAATGGAGGGATCCGCCTCGATCCATCGCGCATCCCGGATAAAAAACGCGAGCGCTTCGCATGGATCGGCGATCTGCTCGCCGCCACCCACGAGCGGTCAGCCAACTTCGCCTGCCATGGCATGCACGAATGGGCGATGGTCTATCAGGCCGAGGATGTGCGCCACTCGGAGAACACGCCACTGCGACTAACACAACCGGAGATCGACGCCTTCGTCCGCTCGCGCCCGATCGCCTGCTCGCACCACGACGCGTTCCGGTTTTTTGCAAAATCCGCGCGCAACCTCAACCGCCTCCAGCCCACCCTCGACTCGCGGATCGCCATGGAACAACCCGGCTGCGTCCATGCCAACATGGACCTCTACAAATGGGCCGCCAAGCTCATGCCATGGTGCGGTTCGGATCTCCTGCTCGATACCTTCGAACTCGCACTCGAACTCCGCGAACTCGACATGCGGGCAAGTCCCTACGACCTCCGCAATCGCGGACTCGACCCGATCAAAATCGAAACACCCGAGGGACGCTGCGAATACGAAACCCTCCAGCGCCAGCTCTCCTCCCGCGCCCGCCCGCTGCGCCAACGGCTCATCAATGTATGCGCGGTCATTGCAGGAGATGGCTAAAGGAAAAGCCCGCCATCTTTCGATAACGGGCTTTCATTGGTTGCGGGAGTAGGATTTGAACCTACGACCTTCAGGTTATGAGCCTGACGAGCTACCTGGCTGCTCCATCCCGCGTTTGGATGGGTTCGCACTTTCGTGCGGGGGCGGGAAAATAGCCATGCTGGAGAAGGGATGGCAAGACCTTTTCGACCAAATTTTTCGGCCGTGATCATTCCCGGTGCATCGACCGGTAGATGCCACTGGCTCCGCTGAATTGACAGGCGATGATGCAGGCGGCGGCGATGGCGAGCACGTGATCGCCGCCAAAGAGCTCAATTCCAAGGATGATGGATGCAATGGGCGTCTTGGTGGCTGCGGCGAAAACGGCGAGAAATCCGAGTGCCGCGAAGAGGTCGACGGGTGCCCCGAGGAGCCATGCAAGGAGGTTGCCGAGGGCGGCACCGATGAAGAAGAGCGGGGTGACTTCGCCCCCTTTGAATCCTGCGCCGATGGTAATAACGGTGAAGATGAGCTTCCACAGCCAGGCGGTAGCGGGAGCTCCGGGGTCGGTGAAAAAGCGGGGGAGTGTCCATGATTCCGGCGATGCAGCGATTACGCCGAGGCCAAGGTAATCGCGGGTGCTGAGGATGGCGACGAGGGTGAGAATGACGATGCCGCCGACAAACGGGCGCATCCACGGACGGCGCACGGTTGTGGTAAAGGCGCGGAGACAGCGGTGTGAGGTGGATACAAAAAGCCGGGCACAGAGGCCGAAGAGGGCTGCTGCAATCACGATCGCCCCCCAAAGTTGCGCGCTGCCGGATTTTTCCGCGAGCGGCTGAACTTCGTAGAGGAGGTGTTGTGCCCCCCAAGCGTGGCAAATTTGATCGGCAAGGATGGCGGCGAAAAGGCAGACGAGCAGTTCGCCGGTGCGGAGGCGCTGGAAGACGAGCACCTCAAGCGCGAAGACGGCACCTGCGACGGGTGTGCCAAAGATGGAGCCGAAGCCCGCGGCAATGCCCGCCATTAGCAGGATGCGGGTGAGCTCTAACGAGGCGCGGAGTTGTTTGGCGACGGCCGCGGCAATGCCGCCACCCATTTGCAGCGCGGTGCCTTCGCGCCCTGCGGAGCCTCCAAACAGGTGGGTCATCAGAGTGCCGAAGAGCACCAATGGGGCCATGCGGCGTGGCACGCCGGCACCGGGTTCGTGGATCTCATCGATGAGGAGGTCCTGACCACCGCCAGCATCGCCGCCGAAGCGGTAATACATGAGGCCGATGGCAAGCCCGGCCACCGGCAGAAGCCAGATGATCCATGGGTTGTCGAACCGCAGGAGGGTGACGGCATCGAGGCTCCAGAGGAAAAACGCCGAGGCGGATCCGACAAGCGTCGCCATGATGGCGACGACCGCATAGGTGCCGAAGATGCGGGCGAGGCGCATAGATCAAGAAGATTTCGCGAGTTCGACGGCTTCGCGAGTAAGAGTGGTGATGGTTGTCCAGTCTTTGGCTGCGATGAGTTTGGGGTCGACCATCCACGATCCACCGATGGCGGCGACGACGGGGACGGCGAGGTAGACGCGCATGTTTGTCGCCGAGATGCCGCCGGTCGGGATGAAGCGGACGCCGGTGTGAGCGTATGGGCCGGAAAGCGCCTTGATCATCGGGATTCCACCAGCGGCAGCGGCGGGGAAGAACTTCAAAAGGTTGCAACCGAGCCCGAGGGCCCGCTCGATTTCGCTCGGAGTCATCACTCCAGGGGAAAACGCCAGCCCCGCATTTTGCGCGGCGATGACCACATCGGGATTGAGGCCGGGTGCCAGAGCGAAGGTTGCGCCGGCATCGTGCGCCTCCAGCGCTTGATCCGGAGAAAGAATGGTGCCCGCGCCAACCAGCATTTCCGGGAATGCATCCGTGATGCGGCGGATTGACTCGGCCGCGGCGGCGGTGCGGAAGGTGATCTCCATTACATCCAGCCCACCTTCGAGCAGTGCTTCAGCCAGCGGAATGGCGTCATCCGCGTGTTGAAGAACGACAACTGGAATAACGCGGCGGCGGGTGATGCGCTCGATCATGGCGAGCTGACCCTACGAGATCGACCTAGGGTTGGCGAGGTTTATGGATGCAATGGTTGTTTTGAGATCATATTTTTCCAGGAAAATTAATATTGCGTCCTCGCGAAATCCCGTCCCCCGCTTTCTCGAGGCGCGTTGCCCTGTGGTGTCCGGACTTTCCTCGAACCGGCCTTCCGAAAAAGACCCATCCGCAGCCGTCCGGGGGGGCGGCGGCGGCAAAAACCCTGAAGCCCTCGTGCCAGTGAAATAACTCAAATTTGCCCGATGGTTTCGCTGCGCAGACCGCTCGAGTGCGGAGGTGAGGCGAAATGGCGCATCCTCACAAGAAGGAGAGTGGAACGAGCGTTGGCAGTGGATGAATCCAGGATGGAAAGGAACCGGATACTGAAATTGAAGTATCCAGAGTTCCGGTTCGACTCGATCATGATCGAGGATGAAATGCGCGTTGAGTCAGCGGCGGCGGCGCAACAGGGCCAGAAGACCCAGCGAGCCGAGCAGGGCTGTGGAGGGTTCGGGGATGGCGGAAATCACGATGTCATCCAAGTAAGAGGCTGAATCAAAACTGCCACCGGTATCTTGAGCGAAACGAAACTTTGCCGTATCGGAAAAAGTTACATCGGTGTTCGATACATCGAAGCTGATTTGATTCCAAACATTCTCTGTAACGACCGTCTGGATCGTGGAAGCACCATCTACCAGGGTCGATCCTGTGATGACAAAGTCCCGGAGCAGCACCGTGTCGTTGAAATTACCCGAGCTAGAATAGAGAATTCTTAACCTATTATTATTAATACCTCCCGTCAAAAGGTAGCTGAAGCTCACGGTAAATGAGTCAAATCCGAGGTCTGTGGAATCGGTCGCCAACGTCATCGCGTTTTCCATCGTGACGTGCTTGTTCTGGTTACCGACAATTCTCAAGTGTTGTCCGCTAGGCTCGATGTCCACGGCGACCGTTGTGTAATTTGCCACGACCGTGACGTTGTTGGCATTATCGGACGTGTTCATCAAGCCTGTTGGATTTGACGTCGCTGGAAGATTTCCGGTCGCAACACCGACCTCATCGAAGTTGGTGCTGAGGTAGGTGATCGCGGCGTTGGATGCCGTTGCGATGCTTGCCACGGCGATGCCGGTGAGCAGGGCCAGTTTGCCAGATGTGTGTTTCATTGGAGGTGAGATTGGTTGCCGTGGATTTTGAAAAACCAATTACAGTAGGACTTCCGCCAGAATGTGGAGTTGGCCGCAATCAATAACGCGCTTTCCATCCGGCACTAATTCCTGATAGTTCTCCACATGCCCACATTGCGCGTTCTCTCCGCCGCCGAACAGGTGGCGAATCATCTACGGGATGAGCTTCGCCGGGGGACCTGGGCGGGAAAAATGCCAGGAGGATCCGCGCTTTGCCGCGAGCTGGGAGTCGGACGCATGACGGTGGACGCGGCCTTGGAGCTTCTGCAGGACGAAGGAGTGCTGGTTTCGCAAGGCGCGGGGCGTAGCCGGTTGATTGCGGGCTCGGTCAAGGCGACGGGCTCTCTGAAAGTGGGTATCCTGCCATTTCTTACCGAAGATTTTCGACTCAATTACGTCATGGATTTCCAGCGTCTCCTTCAAGAGGAAGGTCATTCGGTGATCTTTTCCGGCAGGTCGATCAGCGAGATGGGATCGGATGTGACGAAGGTCGCCAAACGGGTGAAGGAAATGCAGGCGGACGCCTGGGTCGTCATCGCAGGGCCGAGGGAGGTATTGTCCTGGTTTGTTGAGCGTTCCATCCCGACCTTTGCCCTGTTCGGGCGGCGGCGCGGATTGTCGGTGGCCAGTATCGGTCCGGACAAGGAGAAAGCTTACCGTCATTTGGTGCGGCGTCTGGTGGAGTTGGGACACCGGCGCATTTGTCTTTTCACCAGGCCGTTGCGGCGATTGCCTTCGCCGGGGCTGCCAGAGCGCGCCTTTCTCGATGAACTGGAAGTTGCGGGAATCCGGACAGGTCCCTACAACCTGCCCAACTGGAATGGCAAAGCCGAAGCGCTGGGTGATTCGCTGGATTCGCTATGGCGGCTCACCCCGCCTACCGCCATCATCGTCGATGAGCCACCGCTTTTCCTGAGTGTGCAGCATCATCTCGCCCGCCGGGGCGTTCTGGCTCTCAAGCATGTCTCGCTGATTTGCACGGACGGGGATCCCTACTTTGATCTGATGTTGCCATCCATCGCGCACATTCGCTGGGACAGCAGGCCGTGGGTGAGGCGCGTCGTGCAATGGGCAAATGCAATCAGTCGGGGAATAGACGACCGGCGGCAAACGTTGACGAAGGCGGAGTTTGTCTTGGGTGGTAGCGTAAGGCGGATACCATAGGCCGATACATCCGAAGACTCCAACCCTCCTCAAGCCTACCGCTTCAAAGCAAAGAAAGCCAAGCCTGGAATCGTTTGAATCCAAATGGAATGAGATGGAATCGCGCGAATTGGTGAAGAGGCCTTTAATGCTGGCGGACTGAAGTTCGCACTGCTTTGGTCTTACGAGCCTTTCGGTGTGGAGGCGGCTTCGTGTTGTTCTTCCGCGGCTTCGAGTTCGGCGCGTTCCTTGGCGATGACGCGGACGAATTTGTGCACGGTCTCGTCCCAGTTGGCGAGGAGTTCAGTGGCGCGGGCGCTGCCGGTTTTCTCGGCGTGGGCTTCGATGAGGGATTTGACCTCGGCGATGTCCTGCGGGCGGCGCACGGGGAGGGCGACGACCATCTCGGTGTTGACGCGGGAGAAGAACTTGCCGTCCACATCGTAGACGTATGCGGTGCCGCCGGACATGCCGGCGCCGAAGTTTTTCCCGGTTTTGCCGAGGATGGCGACGGTGCCGTTGGTCATGTATTCGCAGCCGTGGTCGCCGACGCCCTCGACGACGGTGCGTGCACCGGAGTTGCGGACGGCGAAGCGTTCTCCGGCGCGGCCGTTGGCGAAGAGCGCGCCGCCGGTGGCTCCGTAGAGGCAGGTGTTGCCGCAGATGGCGTTGGTGGCGGGGTCGAATTTGGCGGAATCGCTCACGCGGATGATGATTTCGCCGCCGGCCATGCCTTTGCCGACGTAGTCGTTGGCCTCGCCGATCTGCTCGATGGTGATGCCGCTGGTGAGGAAGCAGCCGAGCGATTGGCCTGCGGTGCCCTCGAAGGTGAGGTGAATGGAGCCGGCGGGCATGCCGTGATCGCCGTGGACTTCGGCGATGCGGCCGGAAAGCCGGGTGCCGAGGTTGCGGTCGGTGTTGACGACGTCGTAACGCAGCGAGACCGGCGCGCGGTCGGGGAGCAGGGCGATGGCGTCGTGCATTTCCTGGGTGACGGAGCCTTCGCCGTATTCCGGGGTTTCCGGGGCGGGGCGGCCGGTGACCGCCGCCACGATGTCGCGCAGGATTTGTTGGTCGGGCGAGGTTTTGGCGATACCGTCATTGCGCTCGCGGGTGCGGATGCGGGCGATTTCCTCGGGTTTGCGTCCGCTGGAGGCGGCGACGTCGGCGACGACGTCGCGGAGGATGGCGGAGAAATCGAGGGTGTTGGCCTTCGGGTGGCCCTCCGCTTCGCGCTGGCGCAGGAATTCGGGGCGCCCGATCAGGTCGTCGAGCTTGCGCACGCCGAGTTTCGCCATGTGGCGGCGGGCTTCCTCGGCGACTCCGGTAAGGTAGTTGATGACCATTTCCGGGGTGCCTTTGAATTTGGCGCGGAATTTCGGGTCGGTGGTGGCCACGCCGACGGGGCAATTGTTGAGGTGACATTTGCGGACGTAAACGCAGCCCATGGCGATCATGGCGGTGGTGCCGAAGTTGAATTGCTCGGCTCCGAGGATTGCGGCCATCACGACGTCGCGCCCGTTGCGGATGCCGCCGTCGGTGCGCAGGGTGATGCGGTCGCGTAGGTTGTTTAGAACGAGTGTTTGCTGAGCTTCGGCGAGGCCGAGTTCCCAAGGGGATCCAGCGTGTTTCGTTGAAGACAAAGGAGATGCGCCGGTGCCGCCGTCGTGACCGGAGATCAGGATGTTGTCGGCGGAGGCTTTGGCGACGCCAGCGGCGACGGTGCCGACGCCGGATTCGGCGACGAGTTTGACGGTGACACGGGCGCGAGGGTTGACCTCCTTGAGGTCGTGGATGAGCTGGGCGAGGTCCTCGATGGAATAGATATCGTGGTGGGGCGGCGGGGAAATGAGCTGCACGCCGGGCTGGGTGTTGCGAAGGCGGGCGATCAGCGCGTTGACTTTGTGGCCGGGGAGTTGGCCGCCTTCGCCGGGTTTCGCGCCCTGGGCCATTTTGATTTCCAGTTCGTCGGCGTTGACCAGGTAGTAGGCGGAGACGCCGAAGCGTCCGGAGGCGACTTGTTTGATGTAGGAGCGTGCGGAATCGCCGTTGGCGTAGGGTTTGAAACGAACGGGATCTTCGCCGCCTTCGCCGGAGTCGGACTTGCCGCCGATGCGGTTCATCGCGATGGCAAGTGTCTCGTGCGCCTCGGGTGAGAGGGCACCCATGGACATCGCGGCGGTGGTGAAACGGCGGCGGATGTCCTCCATGGGCTCGACTTCCTCAAGAGGGATCGGGCCGTTTGAAGCGGGTGAAAAATCGAGCAGGTCTTTGATTGCTACTGGATTGGTTTCCAATGAAACGCGCACATATTCCTCGTAATCCTCGGGACGTCCGGATTTGACGTATGTGTGGAAGTTTTTGATCACCTCGGTGGTGAATGCGTGGCGTTCGCCTGCTTTGCGGTAGCGGTTGTAGCCGGGGTCGCCGAGGTCGAGGGTTTCTCCGCTTGGAGCATTCGTTTCAAATGCCGCCTGATGGCGGATCAGGGATTCGGAGGCGATGTGTTCGAACGAGATGCCGCCGATTTTCGATGGGGTGCCGGTGAAGGCGAAGTTGATGACGTCCTTGCCGATGCCGATGGCTTCGAAGGTTTGGGATCCTTGGTAGGAATTGAGGACCGAGATACCCATTTTCGACATGATCTTGAGTAGGCCTTTTTCGAGGGCCTTGCGGTAGTTCGACATCGCCTTTTGAGCGGACATGTCGCCGAACTTGGTTTTCCCTTTGCCTTGGTCGATTTCGAGGATTTGGCGGACGGTGGCGTAGCCGAGGTAGGGGCAGACCGCGGTCGCTCCGAAGCCGAAGCAGCAGGCGAGTTGGTGGACGTCGCGGGCTTCGCCGCTTTCAACGACGATGGATGCGCGCAGGCGTTTGCGAGCGCGATTCAGGTGGTGGTGGATGGTGCCGATGGCGAGCAGGGTGGGAATGGCCACGCGTTCGGCGGACACGGCGCGGTCGGAGAGGATCAAGATGTTGGAGCCGATATCGACTGCTTGTTCGGCGAGTGCGCAGAGTTCGTCGAGGCGGGCTTTGAGGCCGGATTCGCCGGTGGATTTGTCCCAGGTGCAGTCGAGGATGGTGGCGGGGAAGCCGTGTTCGCCGAGGTTTTTGATCTTTTCGAGCTGATGCTCGTAAAGGATTGCGCTATCGAGGGAGATGGTGCGGGCGTGCTCGGGGGTTTCTTCAAGGATGTTGCGCTCGGGGCCAAGGCCGGCACCGAGAGACATCACCGCCCACTCGCGGATCGGGTCGATGGGAGGATTGGTGACTTGCGCGAACAGTTGCTTGAAATAAGTGTATAAAAGGCGTGGGTAGGTGGAAAGAACGGCGAGCGGGATGTCGTCGCCCATGGAGAAGACGGCTTCTTGTGCGCCCTTGACCATGGGTGGGAAGACCATGTCGAGTTCTTCGATGGAGATGGCGTGAGCGACTTGGAGTTGCGAGCGTTCGAGTGGGGCGTAGTCAATTTCGGTGACGTGGGCCTCCGGAGAGACGAAGTTTTTGAGGGCGAGCGAGTTTTCGTCGATCCAGCGGTGGTAGGGTTTTTGGCGGGCGAGTTCCTCTTTGATTTCGCGATCGAACTTGAGGGTGCCGGTGGAGGTGTCGGCCGAGAGCATTTGGCCGGGGCCGAGGCGGCCTTTGCGGACGACGGTTGCATCGTCGAGGATCACGGCACCGGCTTCGGAGCCGATGTAGAGGAGGCCGTCTTCGGTGAGTTTGAATCGCGAGGGGCGCAGGCCGTTGCGGTCGAGGGAGGCGCAGATTTTGGTTCCATCGGTGAAGACCAGGCCTGCTGGGCCGTCCCACGGCTCCGAGAACGATCGTATGAAACGATAAAATGAGCGAACATCATCGGAGATATCGGCATCGTTGCGGTATGCGGGTGGGACGAGCATGCACATGGCGTGCTCGGGCGAGCGGCCGGAGAGGATGAGGAGTTCGAGGGCGTGGTCGAGGGAGGCGGAGTCCGATTCGCCGGACCGGATCAGGTTTTTGACCAGTTCGATGTCATCGCCCCAGAGCGGGGAGGCGAAGAATTCCTCGCGTGAGGTCATCCAGTTGCGGTTGCCACGGACGGTGTTGATTTCGCCGTTGTGGCACATCATGCGGAACGGCTGTCCGAGCGGCCATGCGGGGAAGGTGTTGGTGGAGAAGCGTTGGTGGTAGAGGCAGATGGCGGTTTGGAAATCGGGATCGGCGAAATCGCGGTAGAATGCGCGCAGGGCGGCGGGCATGGCGAGTGCCTTGTAAGAGATCAGGCGGCTGGAAAAGGATGGAATGTAGTAGCCTGGAGTCTGGTGGAGTTCGAGTTCGCGGCGGCAGAGGTAGAGCTGGCGCTCGTAGGCATCGGCATCGAGGTGAGCCGGTCGGGCGACGAGCAGGTGGAGGATGTGGGGGCGGGTGGCGAGGGCGATCTGCCCGAGGGCCTCGGAGTCGACGGGCACTTCGCGCCATCCGAGGAAGGTGAGTTTGCGATTGGCGACGATTTCCTCGGCCAATTTCTGGATTTTGGCAGATTCGGTGGCGTCGTTCATCGGAAGGAAGAACACGCCGACGCCGATATCGGCGGGGTTTTCCACGGTGTGGCCGAGGGTGGCTGCGGCCTTTTGGAAGAGCGGGTGGGGGATTTGCGAAAGGATGCCCGAGCCATCGCCGGTTTTCATGTCGGCATCGACGGCGCCACGGTGGGTCATGCAGGAGACGGCGGTGAGGGCATGGTCGAGGATTTCCCAGGATCGTTGGCCGTGGATGTTGGCGATCGCACCCATGCCGCAGTTGTCGTGCTCTTGAGAGAGGCAGTGAAGCGAGCCTTCGGACTGCGGGGTGTTGGCGTGGTAGAATGGATGGGACATCGGGTTGAAATTCTTGGAGTCTGGGTGCGAAACGCGGACGTGCCCCGCGAGGAACAGGTCATTGGCGGGACGGCGGAAATAACGCGAGGGTTGCCAGCCTGCCAAGCAGGAATTGTGCCGGAGGCAGGGTGCCGACATTGGGATTCGACTCGATACGAATAAGCATTGTTCGAGGGCGCAAGGATGTGATTGGCTTTTTTCGCAGTCGTTATGATTTTTTACACACGATTCCCATTGGTCGCCATTTCGACCATTTTTTTGAGCTCACTGGCATGGGGGCAGGATTTCGGGGAGGATCAGCTGCGTTTGCCGGGCAAGAAGGGGATGTGTTATATTCTGCCTGTATCGGATGATCGCAAGCGCAGCCCGGAGGAGAACGATGCGATTCGCGTGAGGAATGCGCTACGAGTCGCAGCCCTGAATGTTTCATGGAACTACTCATGGGGTTTGCGTCGGGTTCCCGAGCAGCCCGTGGGAGTGGAGTTTGTTCCGATGGTGTGGGGCGCGGGGGCGCGGGATCCGCAGGATGCCGCACGTCGCTTGGTGGTGAACCTGCGCGAAAGCGTGGTGCCGCAGATTCGTTCCGGCTATGTCAAACGGATTCTCGGCTTCAACGAGCCCGATCGCAGCGAGCAGGCGAACATGACGGTCGAACAGGTATTGGCCATCTGGCCGATTCTTGAGTCTTTGCGGATTCCCTTGTGCAGCCCATCCTGTGCGAACACCGAGGGAACGGATGCCACGGATGCCGCAAACCAGGGAACCGACGGAAACTGGATGCCGCACTTCATGAGTGAGGTGGAGCGCCTCGGCCTTCGGGTTGATTACATTGGCACGCATGGTTATCCGGGGCCGAATGCCGTTGCGTTCCAGACGAAGCTGAAGCGCATTCATGAAAAATACGGGCGTCGCCCCTTGCTCATCACCGAGTTTGCGGTGGCGGATTGGAAAACCGGGGGCGACATCCGGAAAAACCGTTACAGCCAGGCGCAGGTATTGGCATTCATGAAGGAGATGTTGCCGTGGATGGAGCGCCAGGATTGGATTCTTGGTTACGCTTGGTTTTCCTTCGAGATGGATTCCCCGCAGGGGACATCATCGGCGCTGTTTGACGCCGACAACAAGCTCACGGCGCTTGGTCGTTATTATCGGAGTGTGACGCCGGAGAATCCGGATGGCGATCAATCGATACAGGTGGACCGGTGATGGGGTTCGGAAGCGCCGCATACCGGTGGGCGGACGGTTTGTCCTTGGAGCCCGGCCTCCATCCGGTTGCCGTTATGCGGATGCCTTGCGGACGCGCTTGAGCAGCTCGGGGTCGTTTTCGAGCAGCTCGGCGATCGAGCGGATGGCGTTCAGGGTGGGGCGGGAGACGTGGTGTTCCATGCCCTCGACGTCGTGGTAGATCGTCTCCTCGTCGATGTCGAACAGGCGGAGGAAGCGGGTGAGAGTTTCGTGGCGTTCGATAATGGCGCGGGCGATGCGGGTGCCATCTTCGGTGAGCACGGTGCCGCGGTATTTCTCGTGATTAACGAGGCCCTCGGCGTCGAGCCGCTGGAGCATGTTGGTGACGCTGGCCTGGGAGATGCCGAGGTTGCGTGAGATGTCGATGGCGCGGGCATAGCCTTTTTCGTCGATCAGATGGAGGATCTGTTCGAGATAGTCATCCATGGCGACGGAGCCGCTGGTGCGCTTAGGTGCGGATGGCATGAGCGGGGAAAACTAGGGATTCTCCGGCGTGATGGAAAGTCCGGAATCGCGGTAAAGGTCGGCATTGGATGCCTGGAACTCGGCTTTGAGGCGGACGGATAATTTCGAGAGACAGGAGACACGCCAGCCGACGAACGTCCACTCGCGCGCTTTTCCGTCGTGCTCGATACCGAGGATCAGGTGCACGGCGTCGTCGGTGATTTTCAAGGTGTCGGTTTTCGGTTCGAAGTAGAAGGTGCGGAAGGTGCTGGTATCGGACCCTTGTTGGACGAGTTTCGGGTCGAGGTAAAACACGGTGCCGCTGGCCTCGTCGACGAGGCGAAGATCGGGGTAGCCGGAGCGTTGGAGGACGCCCTGCACGGTGGGCGCGGGGGTGCAGGTGAGGTCTTCGATGGCGTTGAGTTTTTCCGCGAGGCCGTCCTCGAAAAATCGAGACGCCTCGTTGATGCGGCGGAGTTCGCGAACGGGAGCGTCTTCGCGGTTTTGTTCGCGGATGGTTTCGGCGAGTGCGGTTTCGATATGCCGGAGAAGGCGTTTATGGATTTCGTTTTTGTGGTCGAGCGGGATCACCTCTTTTCCGGAGGTGGCTCGGACAATGGTGCTGAATTCGAAACGCCGGTTGCCAAGGTCATTCGCCAAGAGGTTTTGGACAAGGCGCGTGTCCTCGCAGGGGGGGGCGTCGTTTCGTTGTTCCGGTTCGGCGAAAAGTGGAGAAATCGTGGAGATCCAGAACAGGATGGAGATGGGTGCTTTCATGGTTTTTCTCATGAGGAGATGAGCATCAAAGAAAAAACCGACAGGACCTTGCGGCGCTGTCGGTTTGGGTAAGGTCGTGACGGGAAGCCGGCTCAGTATTTCTGGGTGCGGACGTGGCGGTAGTATCCTTCGAAACCGAGTTGCGGCGGGAATTCGGACAGGCCGTTGGTGACGTCCATTTCGATGCGGTTGTCGGCGCCGCACTTTTCGTATGGCGGGCGGAAGGTGCCGCGGTAGGTCGGGCAGGCGAAGGTGACGAGTTCGTAGAAACCGTAACCGAGGCGGCGGAGCGCGCGATTGGTGCCTTCGACGGCGCCGAAGGAATAAGCTTCTTTGCGACCGTTGCTCTCACCGACACGCACGATCTGCTCCGGGATTTCCATGAAACCATAGATGATGTTGCTGATGGCCCGGCCAAGCTTGCGGCTGGAGGTATACTCCGAGCCCGGAGGCGATTGGATATCCGCAGCGGCGAATCCGGCCAGCGAGAAAATGGTGGTGGCAATGAGAACGATTTTTTTCATGCTGGCAATAGGGTAATGGCAGCTTTGCCGTGATGGCAACGCGAATTTTCCGGAAAAAGTGGTTACCTGATGTGGAGGAACGGGCGCATCGGGGGAGATCAGGCGCGGCCAAGGTAGGTTCCATCCTCGGTGTTCACGTTGATTTTTTCGCCGGCGTTGATGAAGAGCGGCACTTGGACGGTGAGGCCGGTTTCCATGATGGCGGGCTTGTAAACGTTGTTGGCGGAGTCTCCCTTCACCCCTTCGGAGGATTCGGCGACGATCATCGTCATCGCTTTTGGCAGTTCGATGGCCACCACGATGCCATCGGCGATGAGCAGGTTGTAGAGCTGGCCTTCGATCAGGTAGTCCTTCACATCGGTGATGAGTTCTTCGTAAACCACGGCATCCTCAAAGGTGTTGGGCTCGAGGAAGTGGTATCCTTCGCTGTCCTTGTAGGAGTATTCGTGGGGATTTTTTTCGAGAACCACCCCTTCCAGAGTGTCGTTCGAGGTCAGGCGCAGGTTCGACACCTTTTTGGTGGCGACGCTGCGGATGGACATCTGGACGTAGGACGCCATACGCGGTGGTGTCTTCAGTTCGTGTTCGATGACGACGCAGACTTCGTTGTTGTGGCGGACGGCGTGTCCCTTGCGGAGGTTGATGACAGGTGTGCTGGCCATGATTTCGGGCGCAGCCATAGGCCTGGCGACGGGGGGATGCAAGCCCCGAGTCCGACTTTAGGGAGCGGCGGTTGCGGATGGCGGTTGCGGATGGCTGGGGGATCGCTTATCGCTTGGGCGTGACGCGATCGCTGCGCTTGTTGGATTTTCGATGTTTTTCCCATTTGCGGATGGAGGTTCCCGAGGCCGGGGTCTTGCTGACCGGGGATAATGCGCAGGGGAAAACGAGTTTGCTGGAAGCGATCTGCGTGTTGGTCCGGTTGCATTCGCCGCGCACCCACAAGTTCGGCACGCTGGCGCGTTTTGGGGCGCCGGGTTTCGGCATTGCGGGCGAGGCATGGGGGATGGAGCGCCAGGTGCGCCACGGGCGCAACGGGATGAAGCTCAAGGTGGATGATGAGGAGCGCGGCAGCCAATCCGGTTATCTTGGTGATGGTGGGTTGGTCGTCTGGATGGGCAATGAGGATATCGAACTGGTGCGGGGGCCGGGTGAAGCGCGGCGAAGGTTTTTGGATTTCGTTTGCAGCCAGGTCGATCCGCCCTATCGGGTCGCGCTTCACCGGTATCGCCGGGCATTGAAAGCGAAAAATCTGCTGCTCAAGGATGGGCGGGCCCGTGATGCGGAGATCGCCGGTTATGAGGAAATTCTCGTCGAGCACGGCACCTACATCATGCGGTCGCGATCACGCGTGGTGTCGGATCTCGACGTCCGTGCGGCCGCCGCGCAGCGTGCGGTGAGCGGGCGTGATGAACCGCTTGGCCTGCGTTACGTGCCCGCCAGTGGCGAGGATCTGAAAGCGTCGATTCTCCAAGCGCGTGAGCGCGAGATGCGGCAGCGCCAGTCGGTCGTCGGTCCGCACCGCGACGATCTTGACCTCAGGCTGCACGGGTTGCCTGCTGCGGATTTCGCCAGCGAAGGCCAGCAGCGGACGATCGCGCTTGCTCTTAAGCTCGCCCAGGGCAGCCTGCTTGAGGATGCCGGTGGTGCGGCGCCGATTTATCTGATGGATGATATTTTCGGCGAGCTCGATCCGGGTCGCCGCAACGCCTTGATGGCTCATCTCCCGCAAAACGCGCAGAAATGGATCACCACCACTCATCTCGACTGGCTTCGGAAGACGCCGGGGCTCGATGGCATGGCGTCGTTCCGGGTGACGAATGGCTCGGTGGATGCGATTTGAGATTCGGGGGCGTCCGGTTTACCCGGTTACCATGACGATGATCTCGCGCTGGTGTGGTGCGCGGCGGTGTTCGAAAAGGAAGATACCCTGCCAGGTGCCGAGCGTCATGCGGCCGTTGATCACGGGGATGGTTTCGCTGGTGCGCGTGAGTGCCATGCGAATGTGGCTCGGCATGTCGTCCGCGCCTTCGAGTGTGTGGGTGAACCACGGGGTGTTTTCCGGGACGGCTTTTTCGAACCATGTTTCGAGGTCGCGGCGGGCGGAGGGATCGGCGTTTTCCATGATCACGAGGCTGGCGCTGGTGTGGCGGACGAAGATCGTGACCGTGCCGTGCGAAATGCCGGATTCGCGGACCACTGCGGCGGTTTCGGAGGTGATCTCGTAGGTGCCTTTGCCGCAGGTGCGGAGATGCAGGGTAGTGTGGTGAGTGGGCATGGGTGGGGTAAAATTGGGAAATCGGATATCAAATAAGGTTGATGACGGTTTTGCCGATGGCGGTCGCGTTTTCCATGGCGGTGTAGGCGACACGGAGGTTGTTGACGGTGAGGCCTTGGAGGACGTTGGTATGAATGGCGGGCAGATTGCCGGCGTCGTGCATGGCGGCGGCTTTGGTGAGGATTTCGCCTTGGCGGGCGAGGTCGGCGGATTGGAATTTCGCTCGCGCGGCCATGAATTCCCACGCGATGCGCGCGCACTTCGCCTTGAGGGGATCACCAAGGTGGAGTGGTGCCGATGGCTCGACGATGAGCCCGAGGGTGCCAAAGAGTGCGAGTAGGCCGGCGGTTTGCGTCCAGTGGACTGCGGGGTCGAAGAGGTTTGCGATCCAAGGAAATTCGCGGTAGCCGAGTGCTTCGCACTGCTGGCGCAGAGGCTGGTGGTGGTTGATAACGACGTTCGCGCCGAGCGATTCGCACCATGCGAGGGATTCCGCGCGCGAGGCGGTGGCGACGACCTCGAGGCCGGCGTGGCGTGCGAGCGGGATGAGCGCGGAGCCGACACCGCCCGCGCCGTTGATGACGAGGAGCGGAGCGTCGGTCGTGGATGTTTCTGTTACACCCATTCGCTCAAATAACAACTCCCATGCGGTGAGCGTGCAGAGTGGCAGCGCGGCAGCGGCGGTGAAATCGCGGGATTTCGGTTTATGGGCGGCGAGGCGGGCGTCGACGCATTGGAATTCGGCGTTGCAGCCGGGGCGCGTGAGGTCTCCGGCGTAATAGACTTCATCTCCGGGTATGAATTTTTCTGTGGCCTCGGCTCCAACGGCCTCGACGACGCCCGCCGCATCCCAGCCGAGGATGCGTGGCGGATCGTGTGGCCCCTCGCCGAGCGACTTGCGTATTTTGGTGTCGACCGGATTGATCCCGATGGCGCGGACGCGGACGAGGATGTCATTCCGTCCGGGTTCGGGGAGCGGGGCGTCGAATGGAATCAGGAAATCCGGATGGTCAACAGGTAGATTGCGGGTGGCTCCGATGGCAAGCATGCAGAGGAGTTGACACGTAATCCTTGTTGATGAAAAGCGCGCGCAAGGGATGTGCGGAGATTTTTCACGCGAAATCCGTCAGGCGATACGGAGGTTCCAGAGGGATTCCGACTCACGGTCACGCCATGCGGGGCGGCGGGAGATCGGGTCCTGCAGGGTGCGCTGCACCTTGCGGCCGGCGACGCGGAGCAGGCGTTCATGTTGGATTTCCACGACCTCAAGGCCCATGTAATAGAGGTGCTTGAGTGATGCGACCGATTCCTCTCCAAATGCGGCACTGAGGTGTTGGCGCAACAATTCGGCCTCATGGGTGCCGAGGTAGAGGTATGCGGGGGATGCGTTTGCGCTGGAATTGGCGCGGATGAGATCCGAGACAGCTGCGGAATCCCATGCGTCGCCCAGGAGCAGGTCGATGTCGGCGTTGGTGGTTTGTAGGGTAGTGGTGCAGTTGTTCATAACGCGGGGTGATACGTCGCAGGTTGCGATTTCATTCAAACAATCACTCATTTTTTTTGGATATGCACTCTCCGCATGGTTACGATTCCGTTGCACGATGATCATCGGCGTGATGTTTCAGTGCAGGATTCCCCCAATCCAGCGGTCCATCCAGCGCCGGACAGGATCCGGAGGGGTGCCTGGGTGGCCCTGGAGGGCGAGGCCGAGGCGGTTTTGAAATGTGACGCACCCCGCGCCTAACAACTGCCCGCGGACAACCGGCGGACAGAACAGCCAGGAGTCGTTGGTCTCCATGTTTTTTTGGGAATCCCAAACGCCGAGGTTCGAGAATGATCCGATGTTTCCCGCAGGCTTAGAGCGTGCTTTGGCGAGGATCTTCACCTTGGTGCCATGGCTGAGGAATCTGCCGAGGCCGAGAAGGAGATAATTCGCCTGATGTTCGCCGCGTTCGAGTCTGCGGAGGATTTGCCGATGGATGTTCGCCGGGGTGTCGTCGGCGGCGACCAGGACATCCACACAGCTCACGTGATTCTCCGTATCATCGTGCAAGCGCACGAGTCCGCGCATGTTGACGGGAATGACCCATGGGATTTTCGGAGCGGTCCCGCGCACTTCGGGGCGGATGGCATGGTCGAGGTGTTTCAGCAGCAGGGAGTTGACGGTGACTTTCAATCGACGTGCATTTTCGCGAATGGCATGGGTTTCGCTTTCCTGAAACACATGCCATGCAACCGCCTGTGATGGCGCGCTGGTTGGTGCTTCTCGGCGTTTCCAGTCCGTGCGCAGTGCGCAGACATGGTCTCCGACGCGGTCGTTCCAGAGATTCCACAACGAGGTGATTGCTGATCGTGAGGGGTGGTTGGACGATGGAAGGTTGGAGGGTGCGAAACCGCGTTCCCGCAGAATCCTGACAAAACCTCCGATGCCGTCGCACTCGCAATGCGAAACGAACGACCACTCGACCTGATCGGACTGGTGTGGAATCCGCCCGTATCGGATGCCCATGAAATTGCCCCCGGCCTCGTTGGCGCGGAACCACTGGGATGCGGTGCTTTCCTTGGCTTGACGGCTCAATGGGCTGGTGGAGGTTGGTTTTTCCTTAGGGCAGGATTGGCTGCAAGCCGGTCCAGCGAATGCCGAGCGTGATGATCCAGGGAAGTGTGAACAGGCTGATGATGGTGGTGGCGATGACGACTTGAACGGCGACGGCAGGGCGTCCGCCATACAGCCGCGCCATTAGGATGGGGGTGAGTGCGGCGGGCATCGCGGCTTGGACGATAAGGACTTGGCGGAGCTCGACGGCCATCGGCAGATAGCGCGCGGCCGCCAGAATGATTACGGGAACCATGACCAGCCTCACCATGGCGGCGGCGATCACCAGGGTGATCCGGGGTTTTTCGCTGAACGCAAGATCCATGATCGTGCAACCGGTGATGAACACGGCGACCGGGATGGCTGCGACACCAAGCATCGACATCATCTCGCGCGGCGGGCCGACGATGAACCGGTCGAGGCCGGTGAAGACGCAGAGCAGGGCCACGGCCACCGCGATGAGCGGGCCGTTGAGAAGTTTGCGCCATGGTACGCCGGTGGCCCCGCTTACCAGCATCAGTCCGAGCGTCCACAGGGCGATCTCGACCCCGATGTTGTGGAGAAACATTACCGCAAGTGCGCCGCCACCCCACAGCACGTCGATCACCGGTGCGGCGGTGAATCCGAAATTCTGGCAGCCCGAGGAAAGTGCGAACGTGCGCAGACCGCTGCCGCGCTCAAGACGGATCAACCGGCCAACTCCGTATCCGGTTGCCATGCCGACGCCGATGAAAACAAATCCCATGGCAATCGACCATGCGACCACCGAGCCGCCGCGGACGACGTCGTTGCCGAGGATTTTATCCAAGATGAGGCAGGGAAGCAGTATGTTGAAAACCAGCCGCATCACTCCGGCATCGTGCTCGCTGCGGACGACCCCCGTCTTCCGCAGCAGCGCCCCAGACACCATCAGGAGGTAGACCGGCAGAACGGCGGCGAGGACTTGGAGTGGCGAGAGCATGGGGTTGTATCACGCCACCTGCTTATCCACGTCGTCGCGGAGGTTTTCGATGATGTATTGCTGGCGGTCGGGAGTGTTCTTGCCCATGTAGAAGGCGAGAAGTTCTTTCACGCCCTTGCCTTCCTCGTAGGAGACCGGGTCGAGGCGCATGTCGGAGCCGATCATGAATTTGAATTCATCGGGCGAGATTTCGCCGAGGCCTTTGAAGCGTGTGATTTCGGCGGCTTTGCCGAGTTTGTCGATGGCTCTGCGGCGTTCGTCATCATCGTAGCAATAGATGGTTTCCTTCTTGTTGCGGACGCGGAAGAGGGGGGTTTGCAGGATGTAAAGGTGGCCGTCGCGGATCATCTCAGGGAAGAACTGGAGAAAAAACGTGAGTAGCAGCAGGCGGATGTGCATGCCGTCGACGTCTGCATCGGTGGCGATGACGACCTTGTTGTAGCGGAGTGCTTCGATGCCTTCGTCGATGTTGAGTGCGGCTTGAAGCAGGGCGAACTCCTCGTTTTCGTAGACGATCTTGCGTGGGAGCGAGTAACTGTTGAGAGGTTTGCCGCGGAGGGAGAAGACGGCCTGGGTTTCGACGTCGCGCGACTTGGTGATTGATCCGGACGCGGAGTCGCCCTCGGTGATGAAGAGGGTGCTTTCTTCGCGGCGTTTATGTTTGGTGTCGAGGTGCACGCGGCAGTCGCGGAGTTTCTTGTTGTGTACCTTTGCCTGGCGGGCGCGTTCGCGGGCGAGTTTCTGGACGCCCTTCATGTCCTTGCGTTCGCGTTCGGCGGAGAGGATGCGTTTTTGGATCGCTTCGGCGGTTTGCGGGTGTTTGTGGAGGTAGTTGTCGAGCGCCTGTTTGAGGAAGTTGGTGATGAATCCGCGCAGGGACTCGCCTTCCGGAGCGATGGCGGTGGAGCCGAGCTTGGTTTTCGTCTGCGACTCGAAGACCGGCTCGATGATGCGCACGCAGACGGCGGCCTCGATGCCCGCGCGGATGTCGGCGGGTTCGTATTGTTTCTTGTAGAACCCGCGAATCACCTGGACGAGCGCCTCGCGGAACGCGGCGAGGTGGGTGCCGCCTTGCGAGGTGTTCTGGCCGTTGACGAAGGTGTAGTATTCCTCACTGCTCTCCGGCGTGTGGGTGAAGGCGATTTCGATGTCGTTGCCGACAAGGTGGATCGGCGGATAGAGTGCCTCGGATTCCATCTCCTCGCGTAGTAGGTCGAGCAGGCCGTCTTTCGAACGGAATTTCTTGCCATTGAAAACGATCGTGAGCGCCGGGTTGAGGTAGGAGTAGTAGCGGCACATCTTTTCGACGTGCGGGTCGCGGTATTTCGCCTTGGCGGGGAAAAGACTGCGGTCGATCTCGAAGGCGAGGCGGGTGCCGTTTGGTGCGGCATCGGGCCGTGGGTGTTTCATTTCCTCGACGAGCTCGCCCTTCGAGAACTCGAGGGCTTTCGTCTGCCCGTCGCGCCAGGCTTGGATTTCGAAGAATGAGGAAAGCGCGTTGACTGCCTTGATGCCGACGCCGTTGAGGCCGACGGATTTCTTAAACGCCTCGCTGTCGTATTTGGCGCCGGTGTTGATCTGGGCGGCGCAGTCGAACAGTTTGCCGAGTGGGATGCCGCGGCCGAAATCGCGCACTTCGACACGACTTTCGTCGTCGATCTCGATGCGCACCTCCTTGCCGTGGCCCATGATGTGTTCGTCGATCGAGTTGTCCACGGCCTCCTTGAGGAGGATGTAGAGGCCGTCGTCGGGCGAGGATCCGTCGCCCAGCTTGCCGATATACATGCCGGGGCGGAGGCGGATGTGTTCGCGCCAGTCGAGGGATTTGATGCTGTCTTCGGTGTAGTCGGCGGACATGGGGTGAAATTTCGGAAAGGTTAAGGATGCGGGCAGGAGGTGGCAAGCGCCGGGTTTTGAGCTGAAATTCTTGAGGATCCCGCCTTGATATTCGTTGTTCCGCAGGCAAACTCCCGGCCATGCACGAAGAAATCAAGCTCACTCGCGAGGTTAACGCCGTTCAGATCCCCAGCGGGGACTCGCTCACCTTGCCCGCCGGAACCCCGGTGTTCATCACACAGAAGCTCGGCGGCACGTTCACGGTGGCCACTTCGCAGGGATTGGCACGGATTTCCTCCCAGGACAGTGACGCCCTCGGCATGGATCCGGAGGAAAACCACAAGCAGCAAGCTGAGGCCGAGCGCCTCAAGGATGCGCCACTCGAAGAGCAGGTCTGGGCGCAGCTCAAGGGGGTGTATGACCCCGAAATTCCCGTTGATATCGTCAATCTCGGCCTCGTCTACGACTGCCACATCGAGGAAGCCGACGACAAACGCACGGTGATGGTGAAAATGACGCTCACCGCGCCCGGGTGTGGCATGGGGCCGGTGATCGCTGCGGATGCGCAGGCGAAAATCATGACCCTCGACGGGATTGACGACGCCAAGGTCGAACTCGTCTGGGATCCTGCGTGGAATCAGGAAATGATTTCCGAAGAAGGGAAAATGAAGCTCGGGATGATTTGATCGCCGGGAATCCGCCGAAGCATTTCCCGCAGTTTTTTTAACCAGCTCCGGGCAGGTCGCCAGTAGATGGAGCGTCTGTTACTGCCAATCCAATTGCCGAAATCCATGCACCGATTCTTCCTCATCCCACTCGTTGCCGCCATCATCTCGCTGTCCACCGCCGCCGAGCGTCCGCTCAACGTCATCATCATCTTCGCCGACGACCTCGGCGTGATGGACGTTTCGCCATACAATCCGAACACGTTTTATGATACACCGGCGTTGCAGGCGCTTGCCGATAGCGGCGTCACTTTTACGAATGGCTACTCCGCCTCGCCCGTCTGCTCGCCCGCGCGCTCGGCGATGATGACCGGGCAGTGGCCCGCCCGCACCCGCAACACCAACTTTTTCGGCGGGCCGAACCAATATTTCGGCCAGGCCCTGCCGGAAAACACCGATCCGCTCGCGCATGGCGACCTGCGCCAGGCGCGCAACCGTCCGCTCTGGCCCGCGCCCTACCTCGGCCAGCTCGGCGACGCGCACACCAGCATGGGCAAGGCATTCAAGGCGCGGGGATACACCACTTTTCACGCCGGGAAATGGCATCTCGGGCCGGAAGGATCGTATCCGGAGGATCACGGGTTCGACTATAACCTCGGCGGTCACCATGGTGGCGGCCCATATGGAGGCGACAAATACTTTTGCCCATACGGCAATCCGCGTCTTGCCGACGGCCCGCCTGGAGAGCATCTGCCGGATCGCCTCGCCACCGAAACCGCCAACTTCATCGGCAAATACAAGGATCGGCCGTTCTTTGCGATGCTCAACTTTTACAGTGTGCACACCCCGCTGATCGGCCGCGAGGATCTCATCGGGAAATACGCGGCGCGCCGCAAGGAGTTGGGTCTTGAAGACGGGTTCGAGCCCGAGCCCCCCCGTGAGAACCGCACCGTCCAGTCGCACGTCATCTATGCCGCGATGGTCGAGGCGATGGACCAGGCGATCGGCAAGGTGTTGGCGGCCATCGAGGAACACGGCGTAGCCGAACGGACGATCGTGATCTTCACGTCGGATCACGGCGGGCTCTCGACTTCGGAGGGCTCGCCCACCAGCAATCTGCCCTACCGTGCGGGCAAGGGATGGCTTTATGAGGGTGGGCTGCGGGTCCCGGTGATCGCGCGCCTGCCGGGTGCGGCTTCTGCCGGCACCACCTCGCCGTGGTTCGTCACCGGCACCGATTTTTTCCCCGCCGTGCTCGAAGCCGCCGGTCTGCCGCTTTTGCCCGAACAACATCTCGATGGCGTCTCCTTCGCACCCGCCTTGAAAAACCCCGCCGCGGAAATGCCTGCCCGGGATCTATACTGGCACTTCCCTCACTGGGGCAACCAGGGGGGATACCCCGGCGCGGCCATCCGCCGTGGGGATTGGAAATACATCCACTTTTTCTGGGGCCGTGCTCCGGAGCTTTATCATCTCGGCAACGATCCCGGGGAACGCAACAACCTGGCGCTGCAACATCCCGAGATTGCGTTGGAACTCCACAACGCGCTGCAACAACTCCATCGCCAAACGGATGCCCTGATGCCGACCTTTAACCCCGAGGCACCGGTGGATTTCAAAAAGTGGTGATGGACGTCTTGTTTGTGGGTCTGCGAGGTGTTGAGCTAGTTCAGATTCATTCCAGCTTCATGCCCGAAGCATGACGACCCTCTGCGGCTCAGATACGGGTGTTTCATCTGCTGCCGTGTAGTGATGCAAACGCATCATTTTAATAATACTAAGCAAAAGTTCAGTAAATTGGAAGTTAAGAAATCGCCATTACACCTCCGGACCCGAGATGGTGTTAATCGTTACCAAGGGTGATAAAAAGCGGAATTCCCTTGTGTGTCAAGCATGTCTCTCAAGAGTGCCGGGATGCCAATGATGACAATTGTAATCAGGCAGGGTAAGTCTGTCGGATAAACCTCTAATCCGCAGTTGTGATTGAGGATGGGCGGCGCAAGTACTTATGATTGCGGCGTTTGAAGGCGAAACCGAGCGAAACATTGGTTCACCCATTGGGTGAAGAGGAACTGGATTTCAAATTCCTGCCTGCGGGCGGGCAATTCCACCTGCGGGGCAGCGACGAAGCGCTGACGGCGTATGGCGGGCTGGTGGCATGGGATCATTTTCTGGAACGCTGCGGAGTGATTGCCCGACTGGCCGATTGCTATCCGATCACGCGCACCAGTCCCAACGCCACCCCCGTTGGCGATATTCTCAAGGCCTTCTCGCTCAACTGCCTGGTTGGCGGAACCCGCTTCGCACATTGCAGACGGCTTCAGGATGATGTGGCGGTCGCCAGGATCACCGGAATGAGCAAAGGACGTCTCTGCGGCGAGGATGCGTTTCGCAGGCTCAGCGAAAAACTCGACGCTCCCGGAGTCGAGAGCTGGTTTGCTCCCGCCGAGCAAATGATCCATCAGGCGATCCCCCCAAACGCGGT
>JBLRWN010000028.1:0-38991 GCA_047921195.1 Luteolibacter sp.
CTGTGGATTAAGGGTCTTGGCTGGGGGTGGTGGTGGCTGGCGCGGGGGAGTTTGAAAGGAAATCGCGAGAATTGGCGACAGATTTCGCAAATGACACCGAGATTCCATCGGTGCGATTATCAAGATGTGATTTTGTCCAGTGGGTGATTTTTTTTCTTATAAAGTGTCAAAAAATCAGCGCGATCGATGCAAGCAGTGTTTTAAAATGCGGAATCCAGGGAGAAATAGGGCGCGTCAGATCTTGGATAACCGGCAGGAATGGGCGGCGAATCCGGCGCCGAATGCGGTCAGCCAGAGTGATTCATCTCCCGGGAAATGACGGATTCTTTCTTCGAGTGCGAAGAGCACCGAGGGGCTCGACATGTTGCCGTGGCGGTGGAGGATTTCGCGGGTTTCGGTGAGTTGGAACGACGGAATGGCCGCCTCGATGGCGTCGATCACATCGCGTCCACCGGAGTGGGCGAGGATTTGATCCGGGCTTTCGGGGAGTTTTGCGTAGAGTGTGGCCACGGCCTCGGCGGCGAGTGATGGCACGCTGCGGTGGAGTTGGTTTTTGAGCATCCCCGCGTGGTTTACGAAGCGGATTTTCTCGCGCTCGCGGGGCACGTGGTGGGTGTCGAACGCATGAAACCGCCGGGACGATCCAGCGGTGGGTTGGCCGGTGAGGATGGCGGCTGCCGCGCCATCGCCAAACAAGCAGAGCGAGATCACCACGCCAGGGTCATCGTCGATGAAAAAGGCGGCGGATGAGATTTCCACGGCGACGACGGCGGCGGTGTGGGTGGGGTTGGCGGCGAGGTATCCATGTGCGGCGCGCAGGGCCGGGATGGCCGCGCCGCAACCGAGGCCGACGAGGTCGCAGAGGTAGGTATCCGTGCGCATGCCAAGGGATTCCGCGATATGGCTGGACGGGCCCGGGCAGAGGTAGCCGGTGCAGGTGCAGAGGAAGAGCGCGTCGATGGATTGCGCGTCGAGCCCGGCGGCGGTCAGGGCCTTGGTGAGTGCCTCTGCGGCGAGTTTTGGGGCATGGGTTTCGAACGACCGGTTCAATTCGCCCGCATCCTGGTGGAACACCGGATGGAGATCGGCAGTGGTGAATTGGCGGGTGTGGATGCCGGAGCGGTCTTGGGTGAGGATTTTTTCTAACAAAGAAACCGAGCGCGGCTTGAGCGAGGCGAATCGCGGGTGGGTCTGGAGGACCTGCCAGGTATCCGCCTGGGTGAAGATGTGCGGCGGGTTGGCGGTGGCGAGGGTGTGGAGATACATCGGGTGGTGATTTCTAACGAATGAGGCTGACGATGGGCCGGAGCGGGGCGTGCTTGAGGAGCGGCCTTGAGGCGGTGTGGAAAAGCAGCGGGTGGAGGAGTTTTGCGGTGGTGAGGCGCCTGGAGAATCGCCGGGCGAGGTCATTCGCGATGGCCGCGCATGCGTCGTTCCACGACATAATGCCCATGGCGAAGTCTGTGAGGTGCGGCACTGCGATTTCTGCGGATTGGAATGCCATGGTCATGCCATTTCCGGTGAAGGGCGGAATGATGGCGTGCGAGTCCCCCAGCGAGAGAAGGTTTTTGGTGGGCGCTTGCAGGCCGAGGGCGAATCCCGCGACGGCGGTGAACGAATCCGGCCGCCACTCCGCCGCCGCGATGCGCCGTGCCAGTGCGGTGTTGCCGTTTTTGGTGAGGTATGCCGGCAGCAGTGCGGCGTGGCGGGCCTGGATCGTGCGGTCGATCCGGAATAACCCGCAGACGTTGTGCCAGCCGTCCTCAATCGCGGTAATGCCGAGGTATCCGCGCGGTCCGCCGTGCATTTCCAGATCCGCGGTCGGGTGGATGCCGCGCACATGTGCCTTGAGGCCGATCCACGTTCCGTTCACCGGTTTGCGCCCTGCCGTCCACACTTCACCGGATTTGCCGGGGCGCATTTGGCGGCGTGACCCGGTGTGCAGTTCGACGCCGGCGTCCACCGCCATCGCCTGGAGCCGGTCGTCCAACAAATAGCGGGAAATCGCGAGTGCCGGGGTTGGCAGCAGGTGGTCGCGCAGGTGGGTGTTTCCTGAAAACCAGGCGACGGCGCGGTGCTGTCCGGCATCGTCAAGCGCGCTGGTGATGCCGAGTGTGTCCAAGGTTTCCGGCGAGACGCCCGAGATGAATTCGCCGCAAATCCGGTGCCGGGGATAGTGACCGGCCTCGTGGAGGATGATCGCCACGCCGCGCCGGCGAAGCGCGATGGCGAGGGACAGGCCGGTGAGGCCGCCGCCGGTGATGGTGATGGATTCGCTCAAACACGCGAGGCTAACACGCGGATCGCCCGCCGCCAGTGAATCTTGTCTTGAGTGGGCAAGCGGGTGGGGTATCCGGGTGCTTTGGTCATGCCGCCCGGTTGATTCACCACGGCATCGGGAACGCGCGGTTGAAGGTGTGGACGCGGTCGCGCAGGGCGTGGAGGTATTTGAGGCTGGAGTGGTGCTCGAGCGCCTCGGCGATGAAATCGGCGACTTGGGTGGCGTCGCTTTCCTTCATCCCACGGGTGGTGATGGCGGGGGTGCCGATGCGGATGCCGCTGGGTTTCATCGGGCTGCCGGTGTCGAACGGGATCGAGTTTTTGTTCACCGTGATGGCAGCTTCATCGAGTGCGTGCGACGCATCGGCGCCGTTGAGACCTTTCGGGCGGAGGTCGACGAGCATGACGTGGTTGTCGGTGCCGCCGGAAACGATGCGGAACCCGTGTTCGGTGAGGCGGGCGGCGATGGTTTGAGCGTTTTTGACGACCTGCTCCTGGTAAGCGCGGAAGCCGGGTTGCAGCGCCTCGCCGAAGCAAATCGCCTTGCCGGCAATGACGTGCATGAGCGGGCCGCCCTGGATGCCGGGAAACACCTGGGAGTCGATCTTCTTGGCGAACTCCTCTTTGCAGAGAATGATGCCGCCGCGTGGGCCGCGCAGCGATTTGTGGGTGGTGGAGGTGACGAAATCGGCATGCGGCACCGGGCTCGGGTGGACACCGGCGGCGACCAGGCCGGCGATGTGGGCCATGTCGACAAAGAGGTAGGCGCCGATCTCGCGTGCGAGCTTGCCCATGCGCTCGAAGTCGATGATGCGCGAGTAAGCGGAGGCACCAACGGTGATCAGGGCCGGCTTGAGCTCGCGTGCGGTTTTTTCGAGTTCGGCGTAGTTGATGCGCTCGTCGTCCGGGCTGACGCCGTAGTGGGTGACGTCGTAGAATTTCCCGGAGAAGTTCGCCTTGTGGCCGTGGGTGAGGTGGCCGCCGTGGGCGAGGTCCATGGTGAGGATCTTGTCGCCAGGTTTGAGGACGGAGAAGTAGACCGCGGTGTTGGCCTGGGAGCCGGAGTGCGGCTGGACGTTGGCGTGGGCGGCCCCGAAGAGCTCCTTGGCGCGCTCGATGGCGAGCGTTTCGACGACGTCGACGTTTTCACATCCGCCATACCAGCGCTTGCCCGGGTACCCTTCGGCGTATTTGTTGGTGAGGATGGACCCTTGGGCCTCCATGACCGAGGGGGAGGCGAAGTTTTCCGAGGCGATCAGCTCGATGTTGTTGCGCTGGCGTTTTTCCTCGGCGGTGATGGCGGCGAAGATATCGGGATCGGTGACTGCGAGGCGGCTGCCGGAGGCGGCGAGTACGCGGTCGCAGTGGCGGCCGCCTTCGAACTTGGTGGTAATGAAGACGTCGCACATCGCAAGCGCGGTTTCCAGATCGACGGTTTTGGCACCGAGGCAGAGGACGTTGGCGTCGTTGTGCTGGCGGGTCGTCTGGGTTTCGCCGACGGTGCGCACGTTTGCCGCGCGCACGCCGCGGTGGCGGTTCGCGGCCATGGCCATGCCGACGCCGGAGGTGCAGGCGAGAATCCCGATGTCGCAGGTGCCGTCCGCCACGTTGATCGAGACGAGGTTGGCGAAATTCGCGTAGTTCACGGATTCGGCATTGTCGCTGCCGAAATCGACGACCTCGTGCCCGCGTTCGCGGAAGTGTGCGACAATGGCGGATTTCAGGGTGTGCGCGCCATGGTCGGCGCCGACGGCGATGCGGAGTGGGGCTGCTTTGCTCATGTTGGGTCGTGCGGTGCGGGATTCAAATGCGGGAACGCCCGGATGGAAACCGGAAACTTCATCCGGAGGTGGATTTCTCGCGGGCCGCTTCTGGCGCAAGCGTGGTGTGGCCCTTTTTCGGTGATGGGATTGACGGCGGGGGAGGCTGGGGGCAGATTGTCTGCCTATGCTATTGCGTTTTTACAAAATGAACGGAGCGGGGAACGACTTTATCGTCATTGATAACCGGGATCTCTCGATCAAGCTGGACGGCCGGACGATTGAGGCGTTGTGCGACCGCCATCGCGGGATCGGTGCGGATGGTCTGCTAGCGGTAGAACCGGCGGAGGCGGGCGCGGATTTCCGTTTCCGCTACTACAACGCGGATGGCGGTGAGGCGGAAATGTGCGGCAATGGCGCGCGTTGCTTCGGCAGGTTTACGGCGCATTTGGGGGACGGGGTGGCGGAGCGGGTGAGCTTCGAGACGATCGCCGGAATCCTGACGGCGGAAATGGCGGGCGACGGCGTGCGCATCGCGATGTCCGATCCGGTGGCGCTGGAAATGGAGACGGGCGCGGGCGTGGCCGGGCTCGGCGAGCCGGTCCATTTCGTCAACACCGGCGTTCCCCACGCGGTGGTGTTTGTGGCGGACGAGGCAACTTTCGATGAACTCGATGTGCATGGCCTGGGCCGCGCGCTGCGCAATCACCCGAGGTTCGCGCCGGCGGGAACAAATGTGAATTTCGCCCGCGTGGTTGGCAAAAGCCACATCGCGATCCGGACGTATGAGCGCGGCGTCGAGGCGGAGACGCTGGCGTGCGGCACCGGGATGGTCGCCTGTGCGATCCTGCATCATAAACTCACGGGGGATCCCTCGCCAATCGAGGTGGATGTGGCCGGCGGCGATACGCTGGAAATCGGCTTCGTGGTGAATGAGGACGGCGGTTTCCGCGAAGTCACACTGACCGGTCCTGCGGATTTCGTCTTCGAGGGCGAGATTGAAATCTGATCTCCGAGGGTTCCGGATTCGGGAAATCCGGTTGATTTTTCGCCAGTAACGGGCAACTAGTATGCAGCCGTGAGAGAATGGTTTGGAATCCCTGTTTTGCTGGTGACTGGCATGTGCGCCTTGGGTGCGGATGCCACGCGGGCGGAGCATATCCGAAAACTTGCCTCCGAGGATTATTTGGAGCGAGTCGAAGCGACGCGGGCGCTGTGGGCGCAGGGTCCGCTTGCGGTGGAGGAACTCAAGGAGGCGGCGCGCTCGCGTGACCCGGAAATGGCGCTGCGTGCCCGCGATTTGCTTCGCAAAATCGACCTCGGCATCGCACCGGACACCGACCCGCGGATCATCAACCTGACCGAGCGCTACCTCACCGCGAATCAGACCCAGAAGAGCACGATTTTGCACGAGCTGCGGCGGTTGCGCGCGTGGCGTCAGATTCTGCGCCTGTATGCGCATGAGACGGACGCATCGACGCGGAAGAATCTCGTGCGGATGGTCGAGGGCATCGCCCTGCATGCGGCGCGTGAGCGAATTTCCCGCGGGGATCAGGACGGCGCGCTGGAATATCTGGAGATGGCGCGCAGTACCGCGGCGGGGTTGATGTCGATCGCCGCATTTCATCGTGCGCGCGGAACGCTGGAAAAAGAAATCGAAGCGGCCGGTAATTCCGATGGAAAAGACGATCTGCGTTGGCTCACGGCACTGCACCGCGCGGCGGGTGATGTGGATGGGGCTGCCCGCTCGGCTCGCGCGGCGGGCGATCTGTCAGTGGCCGTGTTGATGGAGATGCTCGGCGGAGATCCCTTGCCATGGTTGAATCACGCGGCAGCCACGACGGACAATGACCAAGAAGTCGCCAGCTCCAGTTATGCCCGTGCCGCAGCGGCGCGCTGGCGCGGCGACGCGTCGATTCCCGAATTGGCGACCATTCGCCGCCAGCTTCGCTCGCATGACGAATCCGTTCGCCTTCGCAGCGTGGCGGAACTTCTGCTGCTGGGCGAAACCGATGCGGCGTGGAGGTCCTATTCTCATCATTTCCCGGAAGATGCTTTCGTGGCATTCGATTCGGTTGAAAGCGTCGACCAGGCGCTTGCCGCGCTGGGAATGGATCCGGAAAAGCCCGATTTCCATGGTTACATCACACCGCTGCTGCGAAAAGTGTGCCAGCCTCCCGGCAGGCAAGTGGATGATGACGATGAGGATCGTGACGATGCCATCCGCAGGTTGATCGCGATCTGCGGTTTCTTGGAGAAACGCGGTGCACACGACATGCTCGATCAGTGGGTCGCCCCGGCGGTTCTGGATTTTGCCATTGTGCACCAGGCGCGCTTCACCGATCTGCTCAGCGAGTTGTTCGGTGCCGGGGCCACCGGTGCCGGCGCACCCGAATTGGCGATGCGCGTGGCGGCGGCCTGGGCGGGGGAGGATGCCAGACGTTGGGGGGAAATGATGATCGCCGCCTTTGGTGAGGAGCAGGGATATCCGCAGTGGTGGGATCTGCTGGCGAAGGTGGCTCCAGACGCGCCACATGCCGATCGTCTCCGCGGCATGCTTGCCCTGTTCGGGTACACCAAGGATGCCGATAACCATTACGAGCCCTGGATCGATGCGGTGTGGGCGCATTTTGAGAAATCCCCGGACCCGGTGACGGTGCTGCAGTCGCTGGAATTCCTCGCATCCAACATATCCGACATCCAGTTGATCGAGAGATTGAGGAAGGCGAATGCCGAAAACGCCAACCCGGGTGGCGACGACGTCACCTATGGAAACCTTCTCGTCGACACTGCGGCCGGTCGTTGGGGCGATGTAGCCGACATGTTTTTGACCCAGATCGCCGCGCTTGCAGACCAGGGTGAGGCGCGTGCCGATGTGCATGCGTATGCGTCCGCATGCCTGCGCAACGCGGGACGCCATGAAGAGGCCGATGCCCATGAAGCCTGGGTCGAGCTTCTTGCGCTGGGCGACTTGCGGGCGAATTTGTCGGTGGCGCAGGCATTCGCCTTCGGTCGCGATTATGACCGCGCCGTCCATTGGTATCGGCGCGCGGTGATCGAGGCCCCCCCGGGAGACAACCGCTTCAAGCAGGCGTTGCGCGCATACGTCGGCGAGTTGATGGAAAAACGGGATTTCGCACGGATTGCCGCTGGCAGCGAAATCCTCGCGCTGTTAGAGATTTCGGATACGAACTTCGGAGTTTCGCCGATTGTTTTGACCCGGTTGCGCCAGCAGGCGGACTTCGCCCGCGCGCTATCGCTCCCACCCGAGGAAGTCGGCAGGGCGCGCGAGATGCTTCGCAGCGCACACGCCATCATGCCGACGGATGGTGGCCTTGCGGATCACTTCTTCCCATCGTTGCTCGAAAGCCGGTTCCGCGACATGCATGACGAGCTCTTTGAAAACTCATGGCAAATGATCATCGCATCGCTGGAATCGTTCCCGAATGCCGACAATACCATGAACACGGCCGTTTGGTTTGCCAGCCGAAGCGCTCGCCGCCTCGAAGAATCCAAGAAAATCCAACAGCGGGCGCTTGCGCTTTACCCCCGGAGCCCGGCATACCTCGATACCTTGGCGGAAGTCTATTTCGCGATGGGAAACCGTGCCGAAGCGGTGCGTCTCGGCGCCCTTGCGATGCGCTACATGCCTCATGATCCGATGATCATCCGCCAATACGAGCGGTTCCTCCATGGCGCGATGCCCGTGCCATGAGCGAGATCCGGGCTTGTCAGTATTCCTCCTGCGGCTTGAATGGACGCACTGATGATTTTCCCGTTCGACCACTGGGCATGGTGGGCTCCCGTCTTTCTGATTGGCGCGTGCATCGGCTCTTTTCTCAACGTCGTGATCTACCGCGTGCCGCTCGGGCTGTCGGTCAACGAGCCGAAGCGATCATTCTGCCCGCATTGCAAGGCCCCGATTCCGATGATGCGCAACATCCCTTTGATCAGCTGGCTGTTGTTGCGCGGGAAGTGCGCCGACTGTGGCGCACCGATCGCCATCCGGTATTTCCTCGTCGAGCTTCTCACCGCGTTGTTATTCATCACGGTGTGGCTGCTTTATCCTCCGCAGGCCGCCGGCTTCCTTTGCGTGATGATGGCGCTGTTGGTGGCCATCACCTTCATCGATGCCGAGCACCTTGTGATCCCCGTCTCGCTGACGTGGGCGGGTAGTGCCCTGGGAGTCATTGCCTGCATGACATGGCCGCCACTTGTGGCCATGGGCGGCATCGCCGCGGACGATTGGATCAGCGGGCTCCGGGCATCCGCCATCGGGTGGGCGGCGGGTTTCTTCGGCCTTTGGGCGGTCGTCGAGCTGGGGAAAATGGCGTTTGGGAAAAAAGCCCTCACCTTTGAAAATCCGGTCGATTGGTCGGTGCGCGAGTCGCAAGGGGATCACGAGCCGATGTGCTTCGTGATCGATGGCGAGGCCATCGCGTGGTGGGATATTTTTTCACGCAAGACCGACCGGCTTGTGGTGGATTGCGAATCGATCCGTGTCGATGGCCGTCCGCTCGGCGGTGGCCGGCTGGAGATTCGCGCGCAATCGATTGTTCTGCCGGATGGCAGCGAGCATGGCTTCGCCGACCTTGTCTCGCTCGACGGGCGCGCCACCTCGGCTGTGATTCCGCGGGAAGCAATGGGCATGGGCGATATTCATCTGCTTGGCATGATCGGCGCGTTTTTCGGCTGGCCCGGTGTGGTTTTCTCGCTGTTCGCCGCTTCGTTCTTCGCCCTCGGTGCTGCGGCCATCGGGCGGATCGGATTCGGCAAACAACTGCCATTCGGCCCGTTTCTCGCGATGGGCTGCTGCACCTGGGCTTTCGGCGGTTGGGAGTGGTGGAGGTGGTATTTTGATTTTCTTTTCCCGATCACCCATCTGCCATGACCCCGAGACGCTGAACCAGGAAGACGAACCGCCTGCAAACCTCCCCGGTGCGGCGGCCTCAAAGATCCACAAAACCCCGGGGTATTCACAGTCACAAAGCCGGATTCATTCATGCACGCAAAGCCCTCCATGGATTGGAATGCCTACGATGCCGAGATATCGGCGCTCACCTTGCAGCTTGGTTTTACCACGGCGTCGCCTGCCGACGCGCCCTTCCGGGCATGGCATCGGCCAGGGGCGGGGCCACGGATTTATCTCTCCGCCGGGATCCATGGTGATGAACCCGCCGGACCTCTGGCGGTAGTGGAAATCCTGCAGTCTCCGTGGTTTGTCGAGACTCGTGCCGATTGGACAATCTGCCCCGCGCTCAATCCCCACGGGTTGCGTGTCGGGACACGTGAAAATGCCGATGGCGTCGACCTCAACCGCGATTACCAGCGCCGCGAATCCACCGAGGTCGCGGCCCATGCCGCATGGCTCACCGCGCGCCCGGCCCCCGATCTGTTTCTCTCGCTCCACGAGGATTGGGAGACCGCGGGGTTTTATTTTTATGAAATCAATCTCGGCCCGGATGATCCGTCGCGAGCCGCCGCGATACTCACGGCCACCTCGGGAATCCTGCCAACCGAAATCTCGCCGGTGATTGATGGACACGATGTCCGCACTGCCGGATGGATTCATCACGCGGCCGAGGCCGATCTGCCCGACGCGTGGCCCGAGGCGATCTTTCTCGCGAAAAACGGCTGTCCGCTGTCGTTCACCTTTGAGACGCCGAGCCAGGCACCGCTGGAAAAACGCATCGCGGCGCACCTCGCCGCCGTGCGCGCGGTCGTGGGATCCCCGATGCTCTAACATGAAGACCGGGATGCTTGCGCTTGGGAAGATCAATGGGTAGATTGAGCGAGATGAAAACACGCCGCATTGGAATTGTCGGGCTCGGACGCATGGGAGGAAACATGGGGCGATGCCTCAAGGACAAGGGATGGAACATTTCGGCGGTGCTCGATGCGAACCCCGTGGTCGCCGATGAACTCGCAGCAGAAATCGGTACGACGTCTGTGAAAACACCGGCGGAAGTCGCCGCGATCAGCGATGTGATCCTCACGGTCGTCACCAACGATGCGGCGATGGAGGAAATCTTTTTTGGAGTGGACAACCTGCTCGGGGATGCCTCCGGCAAGGTGTTCATCAACTGCGCGACATTGAGCCCCGGAATCCACTCCCGGATTGGAGAGGCGGCCAAGGCGGTAGGTGCGGAATGCCTGGAGGCATGCATGGCCTCAAGCATCCCCCAGGCGCGCGAGGGAACCTTGTTTTTAATGATTGGCGGCGATGAACCGGTGTTCGATTCGCAACGCGATCTGCTGGACGACCTGAGCGCGGCGCTGCATTTCATTGGCCCGCTGGGCAAGGCTTCGGAGGTGAAGGCACTCGTCAACATGGTGATGAACATCAATACGGCGGCCCTCGCCGAGGGGCTCGGTATCGGGGCGGCGCTCGGACTCGATCTCGAAATGCTGCGCAACGTCTTCCGCCAGACTGGTGCGAACTCGCGGGTGCTGGAAACCGATTCGGACGACATGATCCACCGCGACCACGATTGTTTTTTCTCGGCCGAACACGCAGCGAAGGACTCCGGGATCGCGCTGGAGCTGGCAACGAATGCCGGAGTGAACGCCCCGCTCGCGGCCGCCACACTCGCGCAATACCAGCGCCTCGTTGCGATGGGACTCGGCGGGCTCGATAAATCCGGCGTCGCGGAGCTTACATTCCCCGGGCGCGCCCTCACCCCGAACCCTTGATTCCTTAAATGATCCAAGCTCCCATCCTCAACTTGCACGGCGAATCACTGGACTTCCGCTTTGCCCGTGCCACCGGCGGCACACCGCATCCCGGGTGGCTGGTGATTCTCGCGCATGGGGTGACCGGCAACCTCGACCGCCCGGTGATCGCCGACACCGCAGCCGCATTGAACGCCGCCGGTTTCGACACGCTGCGGTTTTCGTTTGCGGGAAATGGCGATTCGGAGGGCGAGTTCCGCGCCGCCACGATCTCCAAAGAGTTTTTCGATTTGCTGGCGGTGATCGATGCCGCCATCCAACAATACCCGAAGATCGCCGTGGTCGGCCATAGCATGGGCGCCGCGGTGGCGGTGGTGGCCGCGGCGGGCAATTCCCGGATTTCCGCGTTGGTCTCTCTCGCGGGCATGGTCGACACCATGGGATTCGCGGAGACCGAGTTCGGCCACATCGACCCGGACGTGGGCCTGATGTGGGATGAACCGGGATGCCCGCTTTCCTGTGCATTCATGGTCGATCTTTGCGATACCATTGTGAACGTGTCACCCCAGGCTGAGCTCGTCATGGCGCCATGGCTTCTGGTGCACGGTACGGCGGATGATGTGGTCCTACCCGAGGACACCGAATCCATCGTCGCGCTGCGCGGAGACGCGGTGACCGCGCATTTCATCGAGGGAGCCGACCATTCGTTCAGCGCGCCCGATCACAAGGCGGAAATGCTCCGGATCGTGACCGAATGGCTGTCCTCCAAAGCCGCCGGATAGTTTGTTAGAAATTGGCGGTCACGCCGGTCTCGGCGATTTCGATGGTTCCCGGGTGGCGATCGACCAGCGCCTTCCGGAGGATTTCGGCCCGGTCACGTTCACCGTGGACGAGCCAGACGCGCTCCTTGCGGCCGCCGATGCGATCGAAATAATCCAGCAGTTCGCTGTGGCCGGCATGGCCGGAGAATGAATCGACGCTTTCTATGTGGGCGTTCACCTTGTAGCGTCCGCCGAGGATGGGCACCTCCTTCGCTCCGTCGACAATCCGCCTGCCAAGTGTGTTCTCCGCGCAATAACCGACGAACAGAATGGTGGTGTGTGGGTTGCCGATGTTGTTTTTGAGGTGGTGCAGGATGCGGCCGGCCTCGCACATGCCGGAGGCGGAGATGATGATGGCCGGGCCCGCGAGATCGTTGAGTGCCATCGAGTCCTTGACCGAGCGGATCAGCTTGAGGTGGTCGAAACCGAACGGGTTGCGCTTCTCAAAAAGCGTCTGATAGACGTCCTCGTTGAACGCATCGGGATGCAGCCGGTAGATTTCCGTGGCGCTGACCGCGAGCGGGCTGTCGACGAAGACGGGGATTTCGGGGATCGTTTTGCTGGCGAATAGCTCGTTGAGCACGATGAGCAACTGCTGGGTCCGCTCGACGGCAAACGCGGGAATCAGGATTTTTCCGCCCCGTTCCAGGGCCTCGGTGATGATCCGGGCGAACGCGTCGCCGACGCCCGGTGGGGCTTCGTGCTCACGCCCGCCGTAGGTGCTTTCCATCAACAGGTAATCGACGTCGTCCACCACCACAGGATCGCGCAGGACCTCGTTGCCGCCGCGGCCGACGTCGCCGCTGAACAGCAACCGCTTGGTGGATCCATCCTGGGTTTCGATGTCGAGGATGACCTGCGCCGAGCCAAGAATGTGGCCGGCGTCGACGAACGTGAGCGAAATCCCGTCTCCCATGCGGATGCGGCGATCATAGCCGAGCGTAACGAAATTGCGCAGGCTGCGCTCGGCATCCTGTTCCGAATAGAGCGGCTCGGCGGGCGGTAGGCCGTTGCGTTTACGGTGTTTGTTGAGCCAGTTGATGTCGCCCGCCTGAATGCGTGCGGAATCCCGCAGCATGATCTGGCAAAGGTCGCGGGTGGCGTGCGTCGAGTAGATGTTGCCCTCAAACCCCTTGCGGCAAAGGTTCGGCAGATTGCCGCTGTGGTCGATGTGAGCGTGGGAGAGGATGACCGTATCGATCACAGAGGGATCAAAATGTGGAAAACAACAGTTGATGTCGTATGCCTTGTGGCGGCTGCCTTGATAGAGGCCGCAATCAAGAAGGATGCGCCGTCCGTTGACTTCGAGCAGGTGTTGGGAGCCGGTGGTGGTGCCCGCGGCACCGCAGAATTTGATTTTCATTGGATTTCGCAACATCATGGCAGCTTCCTGCTGCGGGACAATCGCAATCCGGATGGTCCGTCGAATCGGTTATCCAGCGCTGGCATGAGCGCAATCTCATGGGAATCACGATTCCTCCCTGAGCCGCTCGATGGCGGCTCGCAGGTCATCGGCTGTCAGGTCGCGAGCCACCTTGGCATCACCAGCTCGGGTGAGGACGACGAATCGCACATGGCCGGCGTCGAATTTCTTGTCGCGGGTGAGTTTTTCCATCACCAGGTCGGTCGTGATATCCGGATGGAGAACGAGCGGGAGTCCGAATTTTTCCAACAATCGAAGGACTTTTGCCGCATCATGCTCCGGCAATCCGCCATGGCGCACGGAAAGATCGAGCGCCGCGCGTATGCCGAGCGAGATGGCCTCGCCGTGAAGCAGAGTCCCGTAGGGCACGGCCGCCTCGATGCCGTGTCCGATGGTGTGGCCGAAGTTGAGCAGGGCGCGGATGTCGAGCGTCTCGGTTTCATCCGCCTCCACCACGCGGGCCTTGATCGCGATGTTGCGGGCGAGCAGCTCGGCCGGGACGTCGCGTGATGCGGGATCGAGCGCGGCGAGTTCATCGAGCATGGCGGCATCGCGGATCGCGGCGTGTTTGATCGCCTCGGCGAATCCCTCGCGATATTCGCGATCGGGCAGCGTGCGCAGGGTTTCCGGATCGACCAACACGAGCACCGGCTGATGGAACGCACCCATCAGGTTTTTGCCCTCCGGAGCGTTTACCCCGGTCTTGCCGCCCACCGAGGAATCCACCTGGGAAACAATCGTGGTGGGAATCTGGACGTATGGAATACCCCGGTAGAAGACCGCTGCCGCGAATCCGGCAAGATCGCCGACGACTCCGCCACCGAGCGCCACGACCATCGAATGCCGGTCGTGTCCGTCGCGGATCATTTCCCTGCAGATCGCTTCCACGTTCGCCATTGATTTCGAGGCTTCGCCTGCCGCCACCGTATGAAGCGTGGTGGTGAATCCGGATTTCCCCAGCGATTCGATCAAGGTCTCCGCATGATGGCCTGCGACGGTCGCATCGGACACCACGGCGATGCGGCGCGGCGTGCGGCCGAGTGTGAGGATTTCCTCACCGGCCCGCTCAAGGAGGCCGTGAGCCACACGGACATCATACGATCGTTCAGCGAGATCCACACGCACGGTTTGCATGTGCGGAAGCTTGCGGGAAATCGGCGGGCTGTCCACCTCGGATGGCATCATGCTTTGGAAAGCCATCGCCCCTTCAAGTCTTCCGCGCGGGCGAGCGCATCCTCGGCAGATGCGCCAAGGACGTTAGCGTGGCCCATTTTCCGGCGGCCAATAGCGCGTTTTTTCCCGTAAAGGTGGAGAAAGGTTTCACCATCGGCGAAAAGCGGTGACCAATCCGGCGGTGTGGTTTCGTCCTGCCAGAAGTCGCCGAGCAGGTTGAGCATACATACGGGTGAGAGCAGGCGGGGCGAACCGAGCGGCAGACCGATCACGGCGCGGAGTTGTTGCTCGAATTGCGAGGTGGCGCAGGCATCGAGCGTGTGGTGTCCGGAGTTGTGAGGGCGTGGGGCCATCTCGTTGACGAGGAGTTTGCCGGCTTTCGTCAGGAAGAATTCGACGCCGAGGATGCCCCGATAGTCGAGCGCCTCGGCCACGCGGACGGCGATAGCGGCGGCTTCGTTGGCAATCGTGGGATCGACGCGTGCGGGGACGATCGAGACGTCGAGAATGTGGTGGCGGTGGCGGTTTTCGGCGGGATCGTAGGTCACGGCGTTGCCGTGGCCGTCACGGGCGACCATCACGGAGAGTTCGAGATCGAAATCCACCCACGCTTCGAGAATGCCGGCCGGGGCGTCGAATTTCCGCCACACCTCGGAAGCGTCCTCGCTGCCGTCGAGTTTGTGTTGTCCTTTGCCGTCGTATCCGAAATCAGCGGTCTTGAGCACGGCGGGGCCGTCGATTTCCCGCATCGCGGTGGTGAGCTCCTCCGCACTGGCGATGGGGATCGAGAGCGTGTGCGGAATCTTGTGGTCGCGGAGGAATTGTTTTTCGCGCCCGCGATTCTGGCAGATCGAAATGGCGGCAGGGGAGGGGTGCAATGGGATGATTGCGGCAACGGCCTCAAGCGTGCCGCGCGGGATGTTTTCAAATTCCACGGTGGCCACGGTGGCGGTATCGCAAAATTGTGCGAGCGCATCGGCATCGTCGAATGGTAGGTCGATCACCTCGTCGGCGACTTCCACCGCGGGGGCTTCGAGGCCGCCGGTCCAAATCACCGTGCGGATGCCCATGCGGCGCGCGGCAAGGGCGAGCATGCGGCCGAGCTGGCCGCCGCCGATCACGCCGACGACGCAGTCGGGCGGGTGGATCAATAGGGGAGTGGGAGATTCAGGAGACATTCGGTTTATTTTGACCACGGATTACACAGATTACAGGGATTTTAACTTTGGTTTTTTGCCATGGATGAGCGAAAGCAGATCATTTCCGGTTCTTCTTCATCTGCGTCCATCCTGTTCATCTGTGGTTGAATACCATCAATCCTGAGGTTCCAACCCAGGCAGCTTTGCGGCTTTCACGGTGGCATTCTGGTTGTTGCGAAACGCGGCGAGTTTTTCGGCGAGCTCCGGGGATTCGTTCGCAAGCATGGCCACCGCGAAGAGTGCGGCGTTGATGGCGCCGGGCTTGCCAATGGCGAAAGTGGCAGTCGGGATCCCGCCGGGCATCTGGACGATCGAAAGCAGTGAATCGACGCCTTGCAGCGCTTTCGATTCAACCGGCACGCCGAGCACCGGAAGGTCGGTGATGGCGGCAGTCATCCCGGGCAAATGGGCGGCCCCGCCGGCTCCGGCGATGATGCACTTGAGACCGCGCCCACGCGCGGATTTCGCGTAATCCACAAGTTTGTCCGGCGTGCGGTGCGCGCTCACGACCTCGGCTTCCCATGCCACTCCGAAATCCCGCAGTGTCTTGGCCGCGTGTTCCATCGTCGGCCAATCCGACGTGCTTCCCATGATGATGCCGACAAGCGGTGGATGTTGCATGCGCGTGAGAGTGGCGGGGAGGCGGGCGGCAGTCAACCATACGGGCGTGCATTTTGCGGTTGCAAGAATCGAACGGGTTGCTAGCGTCTTGGTGTTCGCGAGACGCGTGGTATGCGCGCTCTGACAAGCCCGATCGGATCATTTGCCTGACGAGTGCTGCGCTAGCAGCAGGAAACCGTCCCACACATGGCGTGTTCGATCCGGGGATTCTCACTCGCGACCACCGTATTTTTCAACGGGCGCTTGGGTGGATGTTTCGCATCCGCCGATAACCTGCCGCCCGATCACCCCAATCAACCCCCAGAACCGAATTTTTCATGGCCGGTCACAACAAGTGGTCAAAGGTCAAACACGTGAAAGCCCGCGTTGATGTCATCAAGGCGCGGGTTTTCAGCAAGTGTTCCCACGAGATCGCCCTTGCCGCACGCGCGGGAGGTGGCGATCCCGGAATAAATCCGCGCCTGCGAGCTGCGATAGACGGAGCCAAGGCGGTATCGATGCCCAAGGAGAATATCGAGCGTGCGATCCGCAAGGGTACCGGTGAGCTCGGCGGGGAGGCGATTCAAGAGGTGAGTTACGAGGGATACGGCCCTGGCGGCATCGCGTTTCTTATTGAGATGGCGACCGATAATTTGAACCGCTCGGCTGCGGATGTGCGTTCGATGTTCACAAAAAACGATGGATCGATCGCGACGCCCGGCAGTGTGGCATACCAATTCGACCGGATTGGTGAAATTCGCTTTGCTGCCAATGGAACCACCACCGAGCGGTTGATGGAGATCGCGATTGAAGCGGGTGCCAATGACGCGATTCCTTGCGACTCTGAAGAACATGCCGAGCAAGCGGATCCCGCGCACACTCTGCTGACCGCTCCAAACGAACTCGGCACGGTGGCCAATCGCCTGCGTGAATCCGGCATCCGCGTGCTCGCTGAGAAACTCGTTTTCATTCCGCAGGCACAGACGGTGATTGGTGACATCGATGTCGCCCGCCGCATTCTCAAACTCCACGACTTGCTCGACGACTATCCCGATACCGTGAACGTCTTCACGAACTTCGAAGTCGCCGACGATATCATTAATCAACTCGCCGACTAACCGGCATGCATTGCAACCCCTTTCCCAATACCCCTAACGGATGAGCGAAAACCCCGAAGAATACCAAGTGCCCGCAGTCGAAGCCGCGACGGAAAAAACCGTCGCGAAAAAGGCCGCGAAGAAGGCCCCCGCGAAAAAGGCGGCCAAGAAAGCAGCGAAGAAGACACCCGCGAAGAAAGCCGCGAAAAAGACCACGGCGAAAAAGGCCGCGGTGAAGAAGTTGGCGGAGGCTGCCGAGCAGGTTGCTGCTGCGGAAACGCAACTGGAGCGCGCCTCTGTGGAGGTTGTCCAGGCTGAGCTGCCGATGGAGCGTGAAGACAAGAAATCCGATGAGCCGACGGGCGGACTGAAGTCCGCGGTCCTTGAAATCAAGCCGGTGCCCCCGGTGGTTTTGGCTGAACCGGCCCAGGTGGTGGTGCCAACCCGTTCCGAGGCTGCGGGCGAGTCGCCCGCGCCACGTGGCACGGGCGTCCCGCCCGTCGCAAATTCCTCCCCTGTTCCGCGTGAGCCATCCTCCGGTCATCCGGACGATGGCCCGCGCCGGTTCGGTCGCGTGCCAGGTGGTGGACCGGTGGGTGGGCCACCTCCCGCTCAGGACGGGCAGGGGAACGAAACCCGGAGCAAGAAGCGCCGTGAGAAACGCAAGCGCAAGCGCGATAAACAACGCCAACCTGGCGACGGCCCGCAAGCCGGCCCGCAAAACGGCCCGCAAGCTTCGCGGGATGAGGATTTTTCGCCGAACCAGAATGGTCAGCGCCCGCAACAATTGAGCGGGCCGAAGATCGAGGCGGATGGATTGCTGGAACTTGCACCGAAAGGCTTCGGTTTCTTGCGGGTGGCGACGAAGAATTTCGATCAAGCTCGCGACGATGTGTTTGTTCCGCCGGAAATCCTCCGCCGCTACAACCTCCGTGCCTGCCAATGGATCCACGGCGTCTATCAGGAAGGCCCGCGCGGACCGCAGCTTGTCGAAGTGACGCAGGTGAATGGCCAGACGCCCGACGAAGCCGCGAGGTCTCCGCATTTCGACGAGCTCAAGGCGATCAACCCGGACAAGCGGATCTCGTTCGAGACGACTCCCGACCGCTACACCACCCGCGTGGTCGACATCATGTCTCCGATTGGCCGCGGTCAGCGTGGGTTGATCGTTTCGCCGCCGCGCTCCGGCAAGACCACGTTGTTGCTGCACATGGCCGAGGCGATTCGCGAGAAATACGACGAGGCGATCCATCTGATGGTTTTGCTGGTCGATGAGCGCCCCGAGGAGGTCACGGAATTCCGCCGTGCGCTTCCCGGTGTGGAAATTTACGCCAGCTCGAATGACGAGCAGCCGCGCAACCACTGCCGCATTGCCGAGTTGGCGATCGAGCGTGCGAAGCGCCTGGTTGAGAGCGGGCAACATGTGTTTCTTCTGATGGATTCGATCACCCGGCTGGCCCGCGCGTATAACAACGCGATGGCGCGAGGCAGCGGGCGTGGCCGCGCTACCGGTTCCGGCGGCGTGATGATCGGCGCGCTCGAAGTGCCCCGCCGTTTGTTCGCCGCCGCGCGCAACACCCGTGGCGGCGGTTCGCTCACCATCGTGGCCACCGCGTTGATCCAGACCAACTCGCGCGCCGATGAGGCGATCTTCATGGAGTTCAAGGGCACCGGCAACATGGAGCTCGTACTCGATCGGAAAATCGCCGAGAACTACATCTATCCCGCCGTGGATATCTTCAAATCCGGCACCCGTCGCGAGGAACTGCTACTGCCCGAGCACATGCTGCACAAAATCAACCTGATCCGCCGCGGGCTCTCCGGCCACCGCCCCGCCGAGGCGATGGAACGCCTGCTTTTCTTCCAGAAGAAATTCCCCAATAACCCGCAGATGCTGCTGGAGATCAAAGGCTGATGCCACCAATCCATCACGATTCCGAATCCGTGACCGTCGAGGTCGAAGTGACCGAGATCGATGGCGTGACGGTTGAGGCCGACCCACCGCCCCCGACATCGGAATCCTCGGCGAAGTCGAATGGGTGGACCGGATGGTCGGGCCGCGTGCGCACGCTTGATTCGCGCTGGTGGCCGTTGTGGGTGGTGCTTGGCATCATTGCCGTGGTTTTGGCGCTGACGGTCGGCCTGGTTCTGGCGGCGATCTATCTGGTGCTCCGGGTGATTTTTTTGGTGATCCGCTGGATCGCGGCGTTTCTAACGGGGGCGCCACAGGGTGGAGCGATCACGCGGCGATAAAGGGTATTACTTCGGGCTTTTTTCATGGGCTCCCAGGCGCTCATTGAGCGCCGCTACATGCGCATCCGAGGATTTGTAGCAGCGGTCTGCGACCGCCGGAGCCAACGGTTCACCAGTATATGATAATCCAGTGCCATGCTGCATGGCGAGGAGTGCGCAGGTATTGAGAATGTAGTGAGGCTTCACCGGCAATCCTCCGGTCAAAGTGATTGTTCTCAAGCAAATGATCCACCGCGACCCGCTCGAAACCGGCGTGGAGGCCAAGCCTTCGCGAGCTCGGGAATAAAAAAGCCCGAAATTCCTTGGGATTGCAGGCTTTGAGAATGGTACACCCGGAGAGATTCGAACTCCCGACCTCCTGATTCGTAGTCAGGCGCTCTATCCAGCTGAGCTACGGGTGCATTGCGCGATGCGCGGGGCGGGATCAAAACCGCTGGGGAGGGCGGGTGTCAAGGAAATCACTCCCGGAATCCGAAAAAAATCGATTCTCCCCGATGCTGGACAAATCCGGGGGGGCATGGCATTCCCTGCGCCCTCATGTCAGAGTTGCCCAAAGCCTACGAGCCGCAAGCGGTGGAAGCCAAATGGTATGCCGCGTGGTTGGATGGAAAATGTTTCGAGGCCGACGCCGCGTCGGATAAGGATGCATATTCGATCGTGATCCCGCCGCCGAACGTTACCGGGATTCTGCACCTTGGCCACGTTCTGAACAACGCCTTGCAGGACATTCTCGCGCGTCGCGCCCGCCAGGAGGGCAAGGAGGTGCTTTGGCTGCCGGGCACCGACCACGCGGGCATCGCGACGCAGGCGAAGGTCGAGCGCGAGCTGCGCGAGAAAGAGGGCGTGACCCGCCGCGACCTCGGGCGTGAGGAATTCCTCAAGCGCGTCTGGGATTTCAAGGAACACCATGGTGGCATCATCATCAAGCAGCTCAAGCGTCTCGGGTGCTCGTGCGATTGGAGCCGCGAGCGGTTCACGATGGACGCGGCCTACACGAAGTGGGTGAGTCACGTGTTCGTCGAGCTTTTCAAGAAAGGCCTGATCTACCGCGGCAAGCGGATCGTCAACTGGTGCCCGGTTTCGCTTACCGCCTTGTCCGACGAGGAGGTGATCATGACGCCGCAGAAGTCGAAGCTGTATTTCATGAAATACGAGCTGGCTGACGCTCCCGGCGAGTTTCTGCAGATTTCGACGACCCGACCCGAGACGTTGATGGGCGACGTGGCGGTGGCGGTAAATCCGAAGGATCCGCGTTTTGCGAAATACGTCGGCCGCAGCGTGAAGCGCCCGTTTCCACATGCCGAAATCCCGGTGATCGCCGACGAACACGTGGACATGGAGTTCGGCACTGGGGCGTTGAAGATCACCCCCGCGCACGACAAGGCGGACTTCGAGATCGGCATGAATCACGCTCTGGAAATCATCGACGTGCTCACGCCGGACGGTCACATCGATTGCCCGGATTGCCCCGAGCTCCACGGCCTTGATCGCTTCGTCGCCCGCAAGAAGGCGGCGGCGATGCTCGAAGAGCGTGGGTTGCTGCTCAAGGTGGAGGAGTATGAAAACAACGTCGGCTTTTCCGAGCGCGCGCACGTGCCGGTCGAACCTCGCATTTCGATGCAGTGGTTCCTGAAATACCCGTGCGTGAAGGAAGCGGCGGATGCCGTGGCCAATGGCGACATCCAGTTCCGCCCCGAGCGCTGGGCCAAGACATATGCTCACTGGATGGAAAACCTGCAGGACTGGTGCATCAGCCGCCAGCTCTGGTGGGGGCATCAGATTCCGGTGTGGTATCGGAAGGAAAAACTCGACGCGCTCAAAACCGCTGAATCGCTCGACATGGCGGATCTTGCCCACGGCGACATCCACGTCGGCGTCGAGTCCCCGGCCGACGCCGAGAACTGGGTGCGCGACGAGGATGTGATGGATACCTGGTTTTCCTCGTGGCTGTGGCCGTTCGCGACGATGAGCGATCTGGGTGAGAACTCCGCTACCTTGAAAAAATTCTACCCCACCACCGACCTCGTCACCGGGCCGGACATCATCTTCTTCTGGGTCGCCCGGATGATCATGGCGGGCTTTGAGTTTGCGGGTGGGCTGCCGTTCAAGAACGTGTATTTCACCGCCATCATCCGCGACTTGCAGGGGCGTAAGATGAGCAAGTCACTCGGCAACTCGCCTGACCCGATCGACCTGATGGACAAATACGGGGCCGATGGCTTGCGCTTCGGGCTGATGCGTATCGCGCCGGTCGGCAGCGACATCCGCTTTGATGAGGTGCAGATCGAGGAGGGCCGGAACTTCGCCAACAAGCTCTACAATGCGTGCCGGCTCCGGCAGATGGCGGGTGGAGTTTCAGGTTTTCAGCTTTCAGTTTTCAGCAAAGAAGACCTGCCGCCCTATCATGTCGACATCATGGCGAAGCTGGATGAACTGGCGGTGGATCTAACAACCGCCTACGCCGACTACCGCTTCGGCGAGATCGCGCATCGGCTTTACGAGTTTTTGTGGAACGAGTTTTGCGACAAGTTCCTTGAGGCGGTTAAGCTCGATCTTCGCGAGAGCGCCACGCCCGAAGCCCGTGAACGCACGCTGGCCACCTTTGATGCGGTGATGGCAAGGTATCTTCAACTTCTCAGTCCCTACATGCCGCACATCGCCGAGGAGCTGTGTACGCGGATGGGTTATGTGAGGGAAGGGGAGTTTGTGATGAGCAGGCTGCTGCCCGAAGCTCCGCTGATTTCCTTTGACGTCGCCACTGGCAAAGCGAAGGCCGCGGCGATCTATGAGGCCGCCGGACGTCTGCGCAACCTGAAGGCTGAATACAAGCTCTCCAGCCGCAAGGATGTGCGCTTCGTCGTCAAAGGCGCGCCCGCCTGGCTGGCGGAGGAAAGCGCGGTGCTGGCCTTGCTCGTCGGCGCCGGTGAAATCGCCATGGACGATGCGGCGGAAGCCCCCAAGGGAACCCCTGCCACGCTCACGCCCGTGGGCGAGGTCATCATGCCGCTTGAGGGGCTTGTGGATGTGGCCGCCGAGCGCGCCCGCCTTGGCAAGGAGATCGAAAAAATCCGCGCTGAACTGGCCAAATCGGAAGGCAAGCTGAAGAATCCGTCATTCGTGGATCGCGCGCCGGAAGCCGTCGTCGCCCAGGAACGCGCGCGTCTCGACGAATGGAATGCGAAAATCGTACAGCTTGGCGAGATGCTTGCGTCTCTCGAGTAGCGAAGATGATTCATGCACAGCCTTAAGGATATTCCCGGCATTGAAGAAACCGCCCTCGAATTGTTGGAGGCAGCGGGATTCCGCGACTGCGAGTCGCTTGCCCGTGCGGGCGTCGATCCGCTTGTTCGGGAGCTTGAGCGTGCGAATGAAATTCTCCAGATCGCCGGCACCGCCCCGGACCGCGAACAGGTCACGCGGTGGATTCGCGCCGCCCGGGGCATCATTGGCGAAAAAAACACCGAGCCGTCGCTCGTCACGGTGATGCCGGTGAATTTCGAGGTGATGCCTGAGGTCGCCTCGATGCTTCAGTATTCGCCATGCGCGATCCCGTTTCCCGGCCGTTGGCTTGCGGACTCGAATATCACGGTTGCGGAAATCGTTCCGGGTATCCTTCTCAACCGCTATGCCGGGGATCTCGAAGTGCGGATCGAAGACCGCATGCCCACCTCCAACCCGGTTTCCAAAACGCCCGCGAATCAATACGTGCAGGTCGCGGAAAAACCTCCGATTGGGAGGTTGGACATCGACGTTTCGCGGTTGCGGAATTTCGAGCAATTCACCGCGTCGACCCAGGTGCCGCAGTCCGCCGCGCGTATTGAGCGCCCGCTTGCGCACATGTCGCCGGACGCCATCGATCTTGTGATTCAGGCCTTGCCGGAAACCAATGTGGGAAAAGACCGGAATTCCCGGCGCTACATCCGGGGCGTGCTACATTCCTCGCCATGGTCGGTTCGTTCCGCCGCGCTGATCACGCTTTTGCTCATCGGGCTTTTGCCGGTGGCGATTGCGGTTTCGCCGCTGCTGGTGCTCTCGGATGGTGACCCCGAGTCGTATCACTGGGTGCGCCCATGGTGGGTGGTTTTCCCGTTTTTGGTGCCCGTGTTGGGTTTGGCCTGGCTGGTCTGGGGGTATTCGTGCTCGTGCCGGATCTGTCGCCAGAAGTTATTCGTACCAGGAAAGCATCGAAAAAACGCCAAGGCGCATCGTATCCCGCTTCTGGGATATATACTACCGTTGATTTTCCATCTGATGATATTCCAGTGGTTTCGCTGTACGCACTGCGGAACGCCGGTGAGATTGAAGAAATAAGGCAGCCGCCGGAGCCTGCATCGCAGGCCTTCAGGCGATATCCACGGTCAGATCGCTGCTCAGCCGTTCGATCGCGGCAATCATCGCCAAGTTTTCGGTTCCTTGAGGCAGCGAAATCAAGCCGCGGGCCCGGAACAGCGCGTGACCGCTCATCGGTGCGCTTTCGAGATCGGTCACGAGTTCCTCGACATTGCCGCCTGCGGCGGAAATCGCGGCCGTTAGTTCGCTGACGATGCCCGGGCGGTCATTTCCGGTGACATCCACCCGCATTGTCGCCCGAGGTGCGGTTTCCGGTGCGTTCTCGCACACGGTCTGCACGGTGAGGCCTTCACTGGCGAGGGCGGCCAGCGCCTTAGCCATCGCATCGACATTGTCGGCCGCGCACTCGACGCGGACGACGCCTGCGAACTGGCCCGCGAGTCGGGTCATCCGGCTTTCTAGCCAGCTTCCATCGTGGGCCTTCACCACATCGGCGAGCGTCCTGACCAATCCGGGTCTATCGGGCCCCAGCACCGTCATCACAAGCGAAGTCTGCATGCGGTGATGGAATCACATCGTGTGGCCATCCGCAAGTTCGCGCTTGGCAAATCATCCATGCTTTCCGAATCATACGGCTGTCCGGAGGAATGCCTCCGCCAAAGCCCAAACCCGACCACCCCAAGACCCCATGCATGCCTGGACCCTTCTGTCGTTCTTTGTCTTCACCGCGATTGCCGCATTTCTCACATGGACGATTACCCGCAAGGACGAGCGTGGCAGCTCGGATGGGTTCTTCCTTGGGGGCCGCAAGCTGACCTTTCCGATCATTGCCGGTTCGTTGTTGCTTACCAATCTTTCCACCGAGCAGATGGTGGGTCTCAACGGTGCGGCCTTCAACGATGGTCTGAGCGTGATGGCGTGGGAAGTGGTCGCGGTGCTCGCGCTGGTGATCATGGCGCTGTTCTTCCTGCCGCGATTCCTCAAAGCCGGAATCACCACCGTGCCGCAGTTGCTAGAGCGGCGCTACGACGGGCGCACCCAGACGATTGCCAACCTGATTTTCCTGTCGGCATACGCGTTGTTGTTGATTCCCATCATTCTCTACAGCGGCGCGATGGGTCTTTCCCAGATGCTTGACCTGCGCGGTCTCACCGGCATTCACGAGCCGGTGAGTTTCCTCGGCATGACCCTGGAGCCGGACACCGTGATCCTTTGGGGAACGGTGTGGCTCATCGGCATCATGGGTTCGCTCTACTCGCGCTTCGGCGGCCTGCGCACCTTGGCCGTGCTCGATACCATCAACGGCATCGGTCTGCTCGTAGGCGGCTTCATGATCGCGTGGTTCGCCTTGAATGCGGTGGGCGATGGAAATGGTGCGATTGCCGGTTGGCAGTCTTTGAAAGAAACCAACCCGGAGCGCCTCACGTCGATCGGCAAGAGCGGCCAAAGCGTGCCATTCGGCACCTTGTTCACCGGTGTCGCGCTGCTCAACTTGTTCTATTGGTGCACCAACCAGCAGATCATCCAGCGCACCCTGGGTGCCAGCAGTCTGGCGGAAGGGCAGAAAGGGGTGCTGCTCACCGGCGCACTGAAGTTGCTCGGCCCGATCTACCTCGTGATTCCCGGCATCATTGCCTATCAGATGTATTTCGATCAGGGCGTCCGCGCCGACCAGGCATACGGCAAACTCGTTTTCGATCTGCTTCCGGCGCCACTCACCGGGTTTTTCGCCGCCGTGATGGTTGGTGCCATTCTCAGTTCGTTCAATGCCGCGCTCAATAGCACATCCGCGCTTTTCAGCATCGGTCTTTACCGCCATATCATTAATCCGACGGGCAGCGAGCAATCGATGGTGCGGGCCGCGAAGATCTTCGTCGTCGTCACGGCGATTGCGGCGATGTTCATCGCTCCGTTGCTCGCCGGGCAGGAGAGCATTTTCAAATACCTCCAGAAGATGAACGGGATTTACTTCATCCCGATTTTCTCCGTCGTGGTCGTCGGTTTGTTGTCACGTCGCACGCCGGCCATTGCGGGCACTGTTGGACTCATTGCAGGTGTCGTGCTGATCGCGCTCGGTTATTTCCTCCCGGAATCCGTCAATCCGGTGATCCAGCTGGGCATCCACGAATTCCATTTCCTTGGTATTGTTTTCGCGCTCCTCATCGGCACCATGCTGGTGATCCGGGCGGCCGCACCTCGTGCGAACGCATGGAAACTCGAAACCGCCACCCCGATCGACATGACCCCCTGGAAAAACGCCAAGTGGGCGAGCCTGGGATTGGTAGTCGTGGTGCTGGCGATTTACATCATCTTCGCGCTTTGAGCGGGCGCGGCTTGGCCCCATGTGCATTCATGGGGCTGTCATCCGATTGCGGCCATGGAGCCATTCTCGGCCTGGATCGCACTTGCGGCTTGGCAGGGGTGCTGTGGCGGTTTCCATTAGCCGCCACAGATGATTGCTGTTCAGGAAGGCCACCCGGTTCCGGGATTGGGAGACGAGATGCGCGAGGCATTCTCGGCCAGCGGGCTGATGTCGAAATCGCGCGACTTTGAATATCGCCCGCAGCAGCAGGAGTTGGCGATTGCGACGGCCGAGGCATTGACGGCCGCGGAGCCCTTGGTGGCGGAGGCGGGCACAGGGGTGGGGAAATCGCTTGCGTATCTGGTGCCTGCGGCGCGTTTCGCGCTGGCGACCGGGCGGAGGGGGGTGATTTCGACTCACACGATCAACCTGCAGGAGCAGCTTGTGCGCAAGGACATCCCGATCGTGAGGCGGTTGTTGAAGGATGAGTTGCCAGCGGTATTGCTCAAGGGGAGGCAAAACTACCTTTGCCCGATGCGCTTGCGCCGGGCTTTGGAGCAGCAGGCCGATCTTTTCACCAGCACCGAGAGCGAGGAGCTTGAGGCAATCCGCCAGTGGGCGGAAACGACGCGCGACGGCACGCTGAGTGATCTGGATTTCCAACCGCAGATGAAGGTTTGGCTGCAGGTCTGTAGCGAGGCCCACACGTGCACCGCGCGCACTTGCGGCCCGCGCGGCGGGTGTTTTTTTCAAGAGGCCCGGAAGGCGGCGGCGGATGCGAAATTGATCGTTGTGAACCACACGTTGTTTTTCGCGCTGCTCAATACCGAGGAGCTTGCGGAGGGGGATGAGGAGCGCATCGGCGGGTTTTTGTTTCCCAACGACTTCGCGGTGCTCGACGAGGCACACACGATCGAACAGGTCGCCGCGACGCAGCTCGGCCTGCGGGTTTCCCAGTCCGGATTACGATTCGATCTGAATCGCCTTTACAATCCGCGCACCCGCAAGGGTCTGCTCAAGGCGTTCCGCAAGGCCGAGCCGATGCGCGCGGTCGAGGAGGCGCTGCAAGCCGCCGATCTGTTTTTTCACGATATCGGGCAGGTCGCGAAATTCGGCACTTACTCGAAGGAATACCGCGTTCGTGAACCGGAGATTGTTGAGAACTCTCTGGCCGCGCCCTTCCGCCGCCTCTGGCAGGAAATCGATGCACTTGCAGCGGACGTCGAAAATGAGTCCACACGCGCCGAGTTGCAGGATGCCGGCCGCCGCCTGCGTGAAACCCACGGAACGGTGGCGGCCTTCCTCGACCAACAGGATCACGACAATGTTTACTGGGTTGAGCGCGCGGGGCGTGAAGAGACGCTCTTCAATCTGATGGGCGCACCGGTGGATGTCGCCTCGCGACTGCGTCCATTGCTTTTCGACGGGCGCAAAAGCATCGTCCTTACCAGCGCCACGCTCGGAGTCGGCGATCCTTCGCTGAACTACTTCAAACACCGCGTCGGTGCGGAATCCGCCCGCGCGCTGAGCATTGGCAGCCCGTTTGATTTCCAGCGTCAGATGCGCGTGAGGATCCACAAGAATATCCCCGATCCCGGCACGCCGAAATACGACGATGCACTCGCCGATGGCATCCGCCAGTCGCTGATTGAAAGCGAGGGGCGTGCGTTTGTTCTCTTTACCAGTTACCGCACGTTGCGCGATGCCGCCGAGCGGCTTCGCCCGTTTTTCAAGCAACAAGGATGGAGGCTCTTGCTGCAGGGCGACGGGTTGCCGCGCCACAGGATGATCGAGGAATTCCGCGCCGATGTGCACAGTGTGTTGTTTGGAACCGACAGCTTCTGGACCGGCGTCGACGTGCCTGGCGAGGCCTTGTCGAATGTAGTCGTCACCCGCCTGCCATTTGCGGTGCCGGACCATCCGCTTACGGCCTCGCGCTTGGAGGCGATCCAGGAGCGCGGTGGCAATCCGTTTATGGAATACTCGGTGCCCGAGGCCATTCTCAAGCTCCGCCAGGGTGTTGGCCGCCTAATCCGCACCGCAAGCGACAACGGGTTGGTGTGCATTCTCGATAACCGGATTCTGACGAAACGCTATGGCAACGCGTTCCTCCGCGCGTTGCCCGATGCGCCGGTGGATGTGATCGAATAACAGGAGGTCCCCTCCCAAGGAACGGCGGAATCTGTCCGCCGATGCCCATGAGGAGCCCATGGTAATGCGCACTCGCTCAACATATTGGCATCACATGGCCTTCCTTTTTTCAAACGATGTGTGGAGCGCGCTTTTCCACCCTTGCGTGCGGGGCGCGGTGCTGCTTGGATTCGTGCCCCGGATTCCCGGATAACCCCATCTTAAATCATGGCCAACAAAGACGTCACCGATCCCGCCCGCATGGAAAAAATCGTTTCCCTGTGCAAACGCCGCGGCTTTATTTTCCAAGCTGGTGAGCTCTACGGCGGCCTCAACGGCGTTTGGGATTACGGTCCGCTTGGCGTTGAACTGAAGCGCAACCTCAAGGACATCTGGTGGCGTCGCACGGTGCAGGAACGCGACGACGTGCTCGGCATGGATGGCTCGATTCTGACGATGGAGCAGGTGCTTCAGGCATCCGGCCATGTGGGTGGATTCTCCGACCCGATGGTCGATTGCAAGACCTGCAAAGGACGCTTCCGTGCCGACACGCTCGAAAGTTCCCAGTGCAAGGAAAAGCCGAGCGTGTGCCCCGGCCAATCACCGAAATGCGAACTTACCGAGCCGCGCCAGTTCAACCTGATGTTGCAGACGAATTTCGGTGCCACTGGCGAGCAGATCGCCTACCTCCGCCCGGAGACCGCTCAGTCGATTTTCGTGCAATACAAAAACGTGCTCGATTCGAACCGGGTGAAGCTTCCGTTCGGCATCGCGCAGATCGGCAAGTCGTTCCGCAATGAGATCAACCCGCGCAACTACACGTTCCGCAGTCGCGAGTTCGAGCAGATGGAGATTGAATACTTCTGCCGCCCGGAAGACGGCATGCGCCTTACCGATGAGTGGCTGGAAACACGCCTCGCGTTTTACGAGGAAATCGGCATCCCGCGCGCAAAACTCCACATCCTCGACGTGCCCGACAGCGACCGCGCGTTCTACTCGAAGAAAACCTATGACATCGAATACGAATTCCCGTTCGGTATTCAGGAACTCGAAGGCGTGGCCTACCGTACCGATTACGACATCGGCGTGCACCAGAAGGGTTCCGGCAAGCCGCTCGAATACTTCGACGAGGAGACCAAAGAGAAATTCATTCCTCACGTCGTCGAGCCGTCCGCCGGCTGCGACCGCACGGTGCTCGCGCTCATTTGCGAAGCGTTCGACGAAGAGACGCTCACCGACGAAAAGGGCAAGGACGACGTCCGCACCGTAATGCGCTTCAAACCCACACTCGCACCGATCAAGGTCGGGATTTTCCCGTTGCTCAAGAAGAACGAAGATCAAGTCCGAGTCGCCCGCGAGATCCAGAAATCGCTGCAAAAATGGATGACGGTTTTCTACGACGACTCCGGAGCCGTCGGCCGTCGCTACCGCCGCCAGGACGAGGTTGGCACGCCCTATTGCGTAACGGTTGATTTCGATACCTTGGGCGAAAGCGGCGAGGAGCTCAAAAACACCGTGACCGTGCGCGACCGCGATTCGATGGAGCAGACGCGCATGCCCATCGATGCCCTGCTGCCGTGGTTGCTTGAGCGCGTGCGTTGATCGGACGGCTGAATTCATTCGGCCCCGTGAAGCGAGAAAGCAAATGAAAGAGCCACTGGCCGAATAAATTCGGCGCTCCGTTCTTGCTCCGCACGGTTCGTGCGACTATTCCACCCCCCGACATGTCTGACGCCGAAACACCCCAATCCACCGAAGCCGAACTCATCGCTGTTCGCCGCGAAAAACTCGCGCGTCTGCGTGAACTCGGCATCGACCCGTATGGCGCACGCTTCGACACCACCACCACGCCCGGCGATCTGCACGCCGATTTCGTCGAAGGCAAGATTGTGACCGTCGCCGGGCGCCTTACTGCGATTCGCGACATGGGGAAATCCGTGTTCTTCCAGCTCGCCGACGTGCTCGGTGGGATCCAAGGCTACATCGGCCTGAAAGGCATGGAGGAAAATCAAGTGGCAGCCTGGAAATGCCTCGACCGTGGCGACTGGATTGGCATCACCGGCGAGACGTTTCTCACCCGCACTGGCGAGCCGACCGTGAAGGTTGAATCCTTCACCGTGCTCTCAAAAGCACTGCGCCCGATGCCTGACAAGTTTCACGGCCTCGCCGACCGCGAAACCATCTACCGCAAACGCCACCTCGACTTGATGGGCAACCCCGAGAGCGCCGCGCTTTTCGTCACCCGCTCGCGCATGCTTGCAGAGATGCGTGATTTCTTCCACCACCGTGGTTTCCTCGAAGTCGAGACGCCGATGCTGCAGGACGTCGCCGGTGGAGCCGCCGCGCGCCCGTTCGAGACGTATCACAATGCACTCGGCATGCCACTTACGCTGCGCATCGCGCCCGAACTTTTCCTCAAGCGTCTGCTCGTCGGCGGTTTCACCAAGATTTTCGAACTCAACCGGAACTTCCGAAACGAAGGCATTTCGCGCCGCCACAACCCCGAGTTCACCATGCTTGAGGCCTACTGGGCGTTTTCCGATTTTGAGCAAATGGCAGAACTCGTGGAGGAACTCGTGTGCCACCTCGCAGAGAAATTCTGTGGCACTCTCAAGATCGACCACAAGGACGACGAGGGCAACGTCACACGCACCATCAACCTCACCCGCCCCTGGCGCCGGGCGAATTACCACGATCTGATCAAGGCGGCTGCCGGTGACGACTTTTTCGACATCACGCCCGAAGCCCGGCGCGCGAAATGCGAGGAACTCGGCGTGCAGATCTCTTCGGAAATGGAGGATTACGAAGTCGTCCAGCAGGTGTTCGAAAAACTCGTTGAAGAAAAGACCTTTGATCCGCTCTTTGTCACCCGCGTCGCCAGTGAGCTCATCCCTCTTGCCAAGCTCTCGCCCGGCGGCAAGACCATCGAGGTTTACGAGCTCATCATCAACGGCCAGGAAATTTCGCCTGGCTACTCCGAGCTCAACGACCCTGACGTCCAACGCCAACGTCTCGAACACCAGGCCGGCGGGGAAGAGGAGCAGAAGGTGGATTACGATTTCATCGAAACGCTTGAGCATGGCATGCCGCCGGCCGGAGGTATTGGCATCGGCATCGACCGGCTCGTGATGATGCTCACCGGTGCGCCCACCATCCGCGACGTCGTCCTCTTCCCGTTGCTCAAGCGCAAGGAGTGAACGAGGCACCGGGCTGTCCGTTTCTCACCCAACGGCCAAGGGGGGATTGGTCGATTTGAAAAAAATGTATTCACCGCTCGGTAGTCGGCCGGGATTGCTCCCATTCCAAAAGCCTCTTTTTAAGTTCGATGCCCCACCGATAACCGGAGAGCGATCCATCGCTCCCGATCACGCGGTGGCATGGAATGAGGATGGCAATGGGATTTGCCGCGCAGGCGGCGGCCACCGCGCGCGCCGCCTTTGGCCGGCCGATACTGGCGGCCAGCGCGGCGTATGTGGATGTTTTTCCGAGAGGGATCTTCATCAACGCACGCCATACCGATTCCTGGAACGGCGTGCCTTGTGGGCGCAGTGGCAGCATCATGATTTTTCCTACCTCAAGACATGCGAGGGCGGCATCGAAGGCCGGCAGTGTTCCGGGCTCCATCTTGGCATGGGGAAAGCGGGCCCGCAACTCGGCCAAAGTCTCCGCCTTCCCGCCGGGAAGCAGCGCACGGATGCCGTGCCCGTCCCCCGCGATCCGCATGGGAAAATCCCGCCATCGGGCGTGGGCGTGAATCATCATGATCATTCCTGATGATCGATCAGATCCGGCAAATTCCCATTCAAAAAATCCGGCATGTCACGAAGCTTCCCATCGACGAAATTCGGCATTAGCCTGCGCGGGTCGTGAGTGAAGTCCCGATATCCTGGTATCATTGCGGCCATTGTGGTGCGCTTTTCCATGCCTCCTTGGGCGCGGAAGAGCGGCGCCTATGCCCGGGTTGCGGGCGCGATCCCTCACTCGGTGTGGCGACCTCGGCCCCGAAGAAAATACCTTTCCGTCCAAAGGGCTCCGACCCGGACGACCAGGAGTGGCGGCCTCACAACGAGCGACACCGCAAGCGCCATCGGAAGTCCGGCGCCCCCATAATCCTGCTGGTGATCGGTTGGTCCATGGTGATGGCGGTGATTCTGCTCGTCGCAAACCGCTATTGGAAAGGCAAGGAGGTGAGGTCCGCGGATTGGAAAGCCCCCGAGGAAAAACGCCTCACCGCAGAGCAACATGAATTCATTCGCGAGCATGCGGCCGCATGTCAGGATGTGATCGCCAATGTGTTGTCCCATGTGACACCGGAGCAACTCAACCCGTATGTGTTCAATTCACGAGGGACTTTTCCGGACATGATGCGGTATTACCGGATGAACCCCGGCACTCAAATGATGGAGGTGCCGATCCGGTCCGTGGGCATTACGGTGCTCGAGCTGCCGGAGGGGCCGGCCATCGAGGGACGCTGGGTCACCGAGGATGGCCGATTTATTGATGCGGTGTTCCGCGAGGAGAATGGCGAGTGGCGCCTCGACTGGCACCACTTCGCGCGCTTCAGCGAACATCCGTGGCCGTTGTTTCTCGCGGGGGATGGGCCGGAACAGGCGGAGTTCCGCCTGTTGGTTAGGCGACGCCTTGTCAGGAGCATTCTCGACATGGAAGGACGCCCACTGAGCCTGGTGTTTCATGCGCCACGGTTCGCCCGTCCGGACGACCCGGGGCCGCCATCACCCGTTTTCGAGTTGGATTTCGAGAGCAAGCCGGCGCGCATCCTGATGGCGGGATTCAATCAAGCCCGCAATGGCCAGCGTCCATTTCAATCCTTGTTGCCAAGGGTTGAGCCCGATGAGGACATGATGCGGGTGCGGGTAGTCATGCGCCGGATCGAAGGCGAGGAGGAACGGCGTTTTGAAATCGTCGATGTGCTCGCCTGCCACTGGCTGCAGCACGAGGACCTCGGGGTTTCGCTTGGGGAAACGCAATAGACGGGTCGCGGACTTGCCATCCGCCGGGTTGCCCGCCATCCTCCGCCGCGTGAGCGAGCGGAACATTGTCTATTTCGATTTGGAGACCCAGCGCAGTTTCAACGACGTCGGTGGATCGGCACACAAGGACAAGATGGGCGTCTCGATTGCGGTGACCTACAGCACGGCGAGAGGCACATACGAAATCTATGGCGAGCAGGACATGGAACGACTCGGAGAAGAGCTCGTTCGCGCCGACCTCGTGGTCGGCTGGAACCACCTGCAATTTGATTATCCCGTCCTGCAGCCTTACATCTTCCACACCCTTGCCGAACAAACTGTGAACCTCGACATGATGGTCGACGTTGAACAACGGATCCATTCACGGCTCAAACTCGACAACGTTGCCGCCGCCTCGCTCGGGAGCGGGAAAACCGCTGATGGACTCGATGCCTTGCGGTGGTGGCAGGATTACAAGAAATCCGGCGACTTCGAGCCGCTTCGGAAAATCGCCGAATACTGCGCCTACGACGTCAAGGTGACGAAGTGCGTTCACGAATACGCGCTGGAACACGGCCACCTCAAATACGACGACCGCAGCGGCAACATCGTCGAAGTGCAAGTGGATTGGAGGTGACGTGGGCCAGCCGGCGATTCACTCCGGCATTGCCTCATCCGGATCGCCCTCGGGGGCTTTTGGAAGTTTCTCCACTTCGTCGAGGAGGTTCACGATTTCCACGCCGCGTTCGGCGGAGGAATCGTGGATGAAACGCAGCACGGGAGTGGACTTGAGGACGACGCGTTTCATCACGCGCGATTGGATCGCCCCGTGCTCGCGGTTGAGTTTGTCGATGACGGAGTTCGGTTCACCGCCGAGGATGCCGACCCACACCTTGCCTTCCTTCAGGTCCTGGGTGACTTCGACCGCGCCGATGGTGACGAGTTTGCCATTCCATTCATAATCCCGCTGCACCACGGTGCCGATTTCCCGGCGGAGCAGTTCGTTGACTTTATCGAGGCGGCGGGACATGGGAATTGAGTTTGTTAGTTTTCAGTTGGAAGTTTTCAGTGAATCCAGATCGGCACCGGTCTTGTTGCCTGATAACTGAACACTGAAAACTAGCAAACTTCTCAAAGTGTTTGCGGGATTTTTTCGAGCTCGTAGCACTCGATGATGTCGCCTTCCTGATATTCGTTGAATTCGCCGAGGCGGATGCCGCATTCGAAGTTGGTGCGGACCTCCTCGACCTCGTCTTGGAACCGGCGAAGGGTGGACATCTTGCCATCGAAGACGGGGACGCCCTCGCGGATGACGCGGGCGTGGGCCTTGCGGTGGATTTTCCCATCGGTTACGAACGAGCCGGCGGCGCGGCCGCGGGAGAGTTTGAAGACCTGGCGGCACTCGGCATGACCGATGATTTTCTCACGGGTGAGCGGTTCGAGCAGTCCGAGCATGGCTTCGCGAACCTGATCGATGAGTTCGTAGACGACCGAGAAGAGCTTCACCTCGACGGCCGCCGCTTTGGCTGCTTTGACGGCTTTGGCTTCGACCTTGACGTTGAAGCCGATGATGAAGGCCCCGGTGGAAGCGGCGTATTGGATATCGGACTCAGTGACGGGGCCCGCTGAGGCGGTTACGAAGGAGGCTTCGACCTTGTCGGACTCGATGGCGAGCACGGCCTTACGGATCGCTTCGACGGAGCCCTGCACATCGCCCTTGAGGATGATCTTGAGCTGGGCCTTTCCGCCGCCCTCATTGACCATCGCGTAGAGGTCTTCGAGTCGGTTGCGATGCTGCGGTTTGAGTCTTTCGAGGCGGAGCGCTTCCTGGCGCTCGCCGGCGAGGGTTTTGGCCTCGCGTTCGTTCTTCATTTCGGTGAGGTGGTCGCCGACGTTTGGCAATTCCTCGAAGCCGATCACCTCGACAGGTGTTCCCGGGGCGGCGGATTTCACGTTTTCGCCGAGGTCGTTCACCAGGGTGCGAACTTTTCCGGAATACGGACCGCAAATGAACGGGGTGCCGACCTTGAGCGTGCCGGACTCGACGATCACGGTGGCGGAGGTGCCGCGGCCCGGGACCACGCGGGCCTCGATTACGGCCGCGCGGGCGGTGGTCTTCGGGTTGGCCTTGAGTTCGAGCACTTCGGCCTGCAGGGCAAGCAGTTCGAGGAAGTTTTCGACGCCGTCGCCCGTGAGGGCGGAAATTTCGGCAAATTCCGTCGAACCGCCGTAATCGGTGGTTTGCAGGCCGTTTTCGGCAAGCTGTGCTTTGACGCGGTCGATGTTGGCGGCGGGTAGGTCGCATTTGTTGATCGCGACGACGATTTCCTTGCCGGCACTGCGCGCATGTTTGATGGCCTCGAGTGTTTGCGGCATGAGACCGTCGTTGGCGGCGACGACAATCACGACGATGTCGGTGATGTCGGCACCGCGGGCGCGCATGTCGGAGAAGATGGCATGGCCTGGAGTATCGAGGAACGTGATGTCGTGGCCATTGTGGTGCACTTGGTATGCGCCGATGTGCTGGGTGATGCCACCCGCCTCACCGGCAGCGACCTTGGAATTGCGGAGTCGATCGAGCAGCGTGGTCTTGCCGTGGTCGACGTGGCCCATGATGGTGATGATCGGTGGACGAGCCTTGAGATTGTCTTCGGGTTCTTCGGTGGGGAGTTCCGGTTCGGTGATCACCTCATCGACCTTGTGGAAACCCTTGTCCTTGTCGCGTTTTTCGCGTTCGAAGACGAAGCCGTGCATTTCGCAGACTTGTGCTGCGATCTCCGGCTCGATCGGCTGGTTCGGTGCGGGGAAGACGCTCAGCTTGATGAGATCCGCCATCACGTTGAACGGCTTGAGCCCGAGGCGGGCCGCAAGGGCGGTGACGAGAATCGGCGGTTTGATGACAATGAGTTTCGGATCGTCGGATTCGACGGACTCCTCCGCGTGCTCCACTGCCGGGGTTTCCGGGTTGGCTGAGGGCGTCGCAGCTGGTGCACTGGGAACCATGGAGGGATCTTCGCGTTCGAGGATTTTGGAGATACTACCGAGGACCTTGGTGGGTTGGGGCTTGGTTTTCCGCACTTTGGGCTTTTCCTGTTCGGCAAACAAGTCGAGCGCCTTGCTCTTGGCTTGCTCGATGGCGCTTGGTTGGTTGGCTACCTCGGCTTCGAGGCGCTTGCGCTCGCGGCGCGAAATTTTTTTCGCGCTGTCATCGAGTAGATCGAGAACTTTGGATTCCTCGGGATTCTTGTCGCTTTTTTCGGGCATTCGGTGGTTCGTCGTTGGTTCAGTCCGGGATGGATTTGATGAAATCAGAGTGTCAGGATTGAAAAATCAGGATGCGGATTCTTCGGGTGTGGCGGATTCTTCCTCGGCGGAGGCCTCTTCGGCCATGCCGCACGCGGCTTTGGCGCGGGCGAGAATGTCATTGGCTTTCGCTTCATCGACTTCGAGGACGGTGACGATGTATTCCACCGGCATGTCGATCACCATTTCCGCGTTGAATCCGCCGGCCACGGTAAGTTTTTCGGCGAGTTCGTCGCTGAGGTCGAGTTGTTCGGCGAGCGACTGGGCGGCGCCGCCGATTTTCTCCTTGAACTGCTCTTCCTTGGATTCGTCGCGGCGGACCTGCACATCCCAGCCGATCAAGCGCGAGGAGAGGCGGGCGTTCTGCCCCTTGCGGCCGATCGCCTTGCTGAGATCCTCCTCGGTGACGGTGCAGTGGATGACCTTTGCCTCTTCGTCGAGAGTGATGGTGATGAGTTCGGCCGGCTTCAGCGCTTCGCGGACCAGCTCCTTGGGGTCTTCACTCCAGCGGATGATGTCGACTTTTTCGTTGTTGAGTTCGCGGACGATGTTTTTGACGCGCGCGCCACGCATGCCGACGCATGCGCCGACGGGATCGACCTTCGGATCGGTGCTCCAGACGGCGACCTTGGTGCGGAAACCCGCCTCGCGGGCAATGCCGCGGATTTCAACCGTATGGTCCGAGATTTCGTTGACCTCTGCTTCAAACAGGCGGCGGACGAAATTCGGATGGCTGCGGGACAGGATGATTTCGGGGCCGCGGATTTCGTTCTCCACGGCAAGCACGTAGGCCCGGATGCGGTCGCCGATGTTGTAGTCCTCGCCCTGGACGCGTTCGCGATTAGGCATGACGCCCTCGAATTTGCCGAGATCGATCATCACATCGTTGCGTTCGAAGCGCCTCACGGTGCCGGAAACAATGTCGCCGGCGCGGTCCTTGAACTCTTCGTAGATCATTTCCTTCTCGGCCATGCGCAGGCGCTGCATCATCGTCTGTTTCGCGGTTTGCACGGCGATGCGGCCGAAGTCCTTTGGTGTGACGTTGAATTCGACGACATCACCGGGCTTCGCTTCCGGATTTTTGCGCAGGGCGGTGGAAAGCGGAACTTCATTGAACTTGTCCGCGTATTCGGCGTCCTCGATGACGGTGAGCGATGCGAAAATCCGGGTTTCGCCCTTGCGGGTGTCGATATCCGCGCGGAGTGTTTCGATCGCATCCGCGCCGGGAACCATTTTTCGGTAGGCTGAAATGAAGGCGAACTCCAGCGATGCAAGCACCTTGTCACGGGCGATGCTCTTTTCCTTTTCGTAATACTCGATGAGGGCGACGATGTCGTTGGTCATGGTGATCTGTGTTCTTGCGCTCGCGTTTGGCGTGGCGTCCGGAGACAAGAAAGAGTGGGTGCATGACCCACTCCTTTCTTTCGTCAGAAGCCGTTCGGGACGGGGATTAAAGCGATTTGATCTTCCGATGCAAGCCGAAACAGGAGAATGTCGAAGAGGTGCATGGGAGTGATCCGTTGTGGCGGACGGTTGGCAGCATGGATGACGGAATGGCGGATTGTTGTTTTTTCCTCTTGCGCCGATCGTGAAAAATGATTCTCTCCACGCGTTTACCGCGCTTGGGCGATTTGTGTGTTTTGGCACAAAATCCGCTATGGTCGGCAAACCGCACCTTCCGCCGTTCCGGATTTCCGGATCTCCGCCCCGATTTTTTACTGATCCAAGATTCATAAGATGCAGCCCGCAGAGCCCACTCAGCCCCTCTCTCATGACCTTTTCATTTCCACCGGCCGTCGCCGCGTTCTTGGTACTCTCGGCATGACGGGCCTGGCTCTTGCTGCTTCCTCCACCCATGCCGATGCGTTCATCAACCGCCGCAAGAATGAAGCGCCGGTCGTTACGGTGGATTCCGGCCAAGCATCATCTTCTGCGCGTGTCGATCTTTCCCAATTGCCCGCCGACTGGGTGAGGCTTCAAGGCCGGAACCTGCATTCCTATGCGGCATATGTTGACAGTCTGAAACTGCGGACGATCCGGACTCAGGATGTGCTTGCCGCGCATGCGCGCCAACGTGGTGGAGTCTGGAACCAACTGCCCCCCCGCCAGTGGTGGCGCCGCATGGGCTACACGCTGCGTGTGGTCGAGCGTGTCGCGCTCGAAATGAACGAACCGGTTTCCGAAATTGTGTCCGCATATCGCAGCCCTGCATACAATGCCCGTTGTGGTGGCCGCCGCGGGTCATGGCATCAGGCGAACCTTGCTCTCGACGTCCGGCTGGTTTCCCGTCCATCGCGAGTGACCGCCGTGACGCGTAATCTTCGCGACCAAGGGCTGTTCAAGGGTGGTGTGGGATCTTACCGGAATTTCACGCACATCGACGCCCGCGGCGAGAATATCAACTGGTAAAATCGATCGCCTGCGCTCCCGGCGGTGGATCGACTGCGCATCATTTGCGATTCGACACAGGCCAAAAAAATTAATCATCATTTTTCGATTATTTGGTTGTCACCGGCGTGAGTTAGCCGTATGATTTCACCAACCTCGCATTACGCATGGTTGCCTCTGGGTTCCGGGGGGAAACCGCAGCAACCAAACGCGTATTGTATAAGAGGGGGGATAATAAAGAAGGCGTGGGCTACTATTAATCCGGCATTTAAATACTAGCGATTTCTTATGCTGCATACGCAACACACGGATGCCTAAAGAGACTTTGAA
>JBLRWN010000029.1:0-38285 GCA_047921195.1 Luteolibacter sp.
ACGCTCAACGTGAACGCCCATTTCTAAGGCTGAAGCTTTCCCTGACTCATCAGACATCCCCTGATTCTAAAGAAAAACCCCCACCCTGCAATAATTATTTTCCTGGAAAATTATTGTTACGCGTAAGACTTTCTATTTCCTCGGGGGTGAATTCGAGGCGGCGGATTCGGAAACGCGGTGGGAGGTGGCGGTGGGTGGCGGTGGGTGGCGGTGGGCTCGATTTGTTCGATGACGCCTTCGATTGGCTTGGCATGGCAACGCAAGCAAAGGGTGACGGGTTTGCCGATGATGACACCCCAGCGGGATTCAAATTGGCACTTGCGGGCGTTGAGTTTCTCGCGCCAGCGCCGCCATCCGGTGTCGTCGCCTTGGGAGTTGAAGTTGAATTCGCCGAGGTCGAATGACATGGCGGTGGAGGTTACATTTTCTCGGGGCAGCGGATGCCGAGGAGGCCGAGGCCCTGGTTGAGGACGCGGGCGGTGAGGGAGCAGAGGGCAAGGCGGGAGGAGCGGAGGGGTTCCTCGGACTTGAGGACGGGGCAGGCTTCGAAGAACGCATGGAATGCGCGGGCCAGTTCCAGCAGGTAGTTGGCTAGCAGGTTCGGGCGAAAGCCGTCGAGGGTGGCGGGGAGCACCTCGCCGAAGCGGGTGAGCAGGCGGGCGAGGTGAATCTCGGTTGCGGAGTCGAGGGAGATGTTCGCAGTGGTTGGGTCGAAGGCGGTGTCGAGCTTGCGGAAGATTGATTGGATGCGAACGTGGGAGTATTGCAGGTAGGGCGCGGTGTCGCCCTGCAACGCCAACATGCGGTCCCAGGTGAAGACGTAGTCGGTGAGGCGGTTTTGGGAAAGTTCGGCGAATTTCACGGCCCCGATGCCGATGGTCTCGGCGACTTCGCTGGCTTCTTGCGGGGTGAGGTTCGGGTTTTTCTCGGCGATGATTTTCGCGGCGCGTTCGACGGCTTCCTGGAGGACTTCGATGAGGCCGACGTTATCGCCTGAGCGGGTTTTCATCAGCTTGCGGTCCTCGCCGAGGATGGAACCGAAGGCGATGTGGCGGAAGTCGCCGGTCTTCCCCCAGCGTTTGGCGGCCTCGAAGATCTGACGGAAATGCAGTGTCTGCGGGACGCCAACGACATACCAGATCTGGTCGGCCTTCCACGTGTCGATGCGGTATTCGAGGGTGGCGAGGTCAGTGGTGGCGTAGAGGAATCCACCGTCGGCCTTACGGATGATGGCAGGATTGTCGGTCCAGCCGTCTTCGCGGTGGACCATAAACGGGTCGTCGTCGGGCTTTTGGGTGCCATCGGAGAAGATGCAGGTGGCGCCGTTGCTTTCGCGGGCGAGGCTTTTTTCGAGGAATTCCTGAACGAGGCCGGGGAGGCGATCGTTATAGAAACTTTCGCCGAGCCAGTGGTCGAACTGCACGTCGAGGCGGTCGTAGATTTTTTGGAGTCCGCGTTTCGAGACGTCGATGCACTGTTGCCAGATGGCGAGGTTTTTGGCGTCGCCGGCCTGGAGTTTGACGAGCTCGCTCTTGCAGGTTTCGAGTGTGCCGGGGTCGTCCTTGGTGGCGGCGTTGACATCGCGATAGACGCGGACGAGTTCGGCGATGGGGTCGGCTTCGAGGGCGGCGGGATCGAGTTTGGTTTTCCAGCCATGGAGGATCATGCCGAACTGGGTTCCCCAATCGCCGATGTGGTTGTCGGCAATGACGTTGAAGCCGAGATAGCGGGCGATGCGGCAGAGTGAGTCTCCGATGATGGTCGAGCGGATGTGGCCGACGTGCATGGGTTTTGCGACGTTGGGCGCAGAGAAATCGACAACGACGGTGCGGCCGTGGCCGACGTCGGGGACGCCGAGATTTTCATCGCGAAGCAGGGTGGCTGCGCGGGCGGCGTAGGTGGCGGGAAGGATGCGGAAGTTGATGAAACCGGGGCCGGCGATGTCGGTGGTGGCGATGCCGGTGAGATCGAGCGCATCGATGATCTCCTGGGCGAGCGCGCGCGGGTTGGTCTTGCGCTGTTTGGCGATTACCATGGCGACGTTGCTTTGGTAATCGCCGAAGCGGAGGTCTGCTGCGGCAGTGACCGGCGCATCGGCAGACTCGCCGAGCACGGATTTCACAGCAATTGCGAGGCGGGCTTCGAGTTCCTGGAGGAGCGTCATGGGGAGGAGAGGTGGTGGAGTTGGCTCACATGCCGATGTTTTCGGCGGGGCGGACGGTGCCTGTTATGAGCAGTTCGCGGATTTCGGCATGGTTGGGTGCATCGCGCAAGGCGTTGCGCAGGCGCGGGTTGGTGAACGTTTTTGCGATGGCAGCGAGCGTCTTGAGGTGGAGTTGGTAATCGCGGCGCGGGACGATGAAGAGAAAAATGAGGTGGACTGGGGCGTTGTCGAGCGCTTCGAAATCGATGCCTTGTTTGGATCTGCCGAAGACGGCGATGACCTCCTCCAATTGATCGGAGAACGCGTGAGGGATGGCGACGCCGGAGCCGATGCCGGTGCTTACCATGTCTTCACGGATCTTGAGGGAATCGAGTATGGTGTGGCGATGGGATGAATGTAATTTGCCCGCAGTGACTAGGCGATCGACCAGTTCGACGATGGCATCCCAGTGATCCACGGCCTCGAGATCGAGGATGAGTTCATCTTGGTCGAGCAGGTTGGCCAGTTTCATGCGATCCATTCCGAGTATCGGAGTGCGCTACCAAGCGCGTGAAGAGTTTGGGTAAACTTCGCGAGGAGAAGTGACAAGCCGTTTTCCGCCGCGGTCAGTCGAGAAGTGCGGATACCCGGTTGAGGACTTCTTGGTAAGCTTCCATGACACCGCCGAGGTCGCGGCGGAAGCGGTCTTTGTCCATTTTTTCGCCGGTTTTTTTATCCCAGAGGCGGCAGCCGTCGGGGGAGATTTCGTCGGCGAGGACGATGTGGGTCGGGTCGGTGGCGAGGCGGCCGAATTCGAGTTTAAAATCGACGAGGGTGAGGCCGCATTCGTCGAAGATGCGGGTGAGGATGGAGTTCACCTTGAGTGCCTGAGCGCGGAGGTGGGCGAGATCGGCCTCGCTGGCGAGTTGCATTTCTCGGATGTAATCGTCGTTGATGAGCGGGTCGCCGAGTTCGTCGCTCTTGTAGGAAAACTCGATGATCGGGCGGGAGAAAGGCACGCCTTCTGCCATGCCGGTGCGTTTGGAAAAGCTTCCGGCAGAGATGTTGCGAACGATCACTTCGACGAGGAGGATATCCACCTTGTGGACTTCGACGTTGGTATCGTCGAGCCGGCGGACGAGGTGGGTGGGGATGCCTTCGGATTCGAGGAGCTGATAGATGCGGGTGCTGATGGCGTTGTTGAGGCGCCCCTTGTCCTCGAAGCTGGATTTTTTCTCACCGTTAAAGGCGGTGGCGTCGTTCTTGAATTCCATCCGCAGCACGTTCGGATCTTCCGTTGCCCAGAGGCGCTTCGCCTTGCCTTCGTAGAGGGGTTCCATGCGGAGGATGATGTGGCTCTTGCCCCGAGGTGGTCAAGATCGACGATGAGGGATTTCAAGCCATGATGGATGTGGCGATTTCCTTTGCGGCTGCTTCCCCAACAAGGGCGGTGATGATGGCGAGGGCGAAATCGGTGGAAGTGCCGGCGCCGCGCGAGGTGAGGATGTGGCCGTCGGTGACGACGCGGGCGTCGACGGCATCGGGAAGTTCGTCGCGCGTGCTGATGTGGGCGGTGAATTTGCAGCTGACGAGCAGCCCGGCATCCATGAGGACGAGGGGTGCGGCACAGATGGCGGCGATGGTTTTTCCGGCGGTGTGGAAATCGCCTGCGAGGCTGGCCGCGCGGCCGTCGGTTCGCAAATTGGCGACGCCCGGGCCACCCGGGATGAGCAGGAGGTCGAAGGGTTCGGCGGTGGGTGAGGGGTCCAAGATTACATCGGCCATCAGGGTAATGCCCGAGCGGCCTATGGCATGGAGGGTTTGGCCCATCGCGGCAACGACTACCTCGATCCCGGCGCGGCGCATGAGGTCGATGGGGGTGACGGCTTCGATTTCCTCGAAGCCGTCGACAAGCAGGCAAAGTGCGCGCGGGGGCATGGCGAGTGATGTGGATTTAATCGATTTCCGGAAATTGGCGGAGCCCTTCAATCTGCACTTCGATGCCACCTTCGGGGGTCCCGCGGAAGTATTGCATGAAGCTGAGGGCGGCGATCACGTTGCGGCCTTTGCGGAGATGTTTGCGGGTGTTTTCGTTGAGGAATGCCTGCTGGCGGTTCCATGTGCGGTTGCGGCCGCGGTTTTCGGCGACTGGTTCGCCGTTGAGATAGATTTTGAATCCCTGGCGGGTGTAGATGGAAAGGCGGATGAGTTCGTAATCGATGTCGGCGAGATCGAATTCCTTGCGTAGCAGTAATACCTCTTCGGCACCGTTCATGAGATCGCGGGTGGCGCGGGGGAGATGCTGGAATGAATCGGGAGCGGTATTGCCGACTTTTGCGGTGGCGGATTTCCAGCCGTTGTTCGCCGGATTGTAATCGGGCAAGTGCCAGCCTGTGAGGTGCCCGGGGAATTCGACATTCCGATAGCGGCCGTGTGCCGAATCATCGGGACGTTGCCGCGGTGCCTCTTGTGGAGTGAATGAGGTGAAATGCCATGATTGTTTTCCGGAGGGATCGGAGCCGAGGATCTCCCATCCGTCCGAGGTGCCAGCGAGCTCGCGGATGTCGAGAATCATCTGGAGCGGGCCGGCGAACTGGCGGGAGTCGCCTTTCGCACCGCGGCTTAGCGCGGCGCGGTTTTCCTCAATGATGAAGGGCTTGTAGTGGTTCGTGAGGACGGCGGCGACGGCTTTGCGGTTTGGTTCGTCGAGTTTCTTTGCGGTATGGATGAGGTTGCTGGCCTGCAGGTTGATTTCACGAAGGCGCATGTCTTTTTGCAGGCGCGGGACGCTGAGATTTGCCAGATCGGCGGCCAGCGCGGGATCGACAGTGAGCGCCCAGTTGAGGGTGCTCGAGAGGTGGATGCTGGAAATGCCGGTGAGGTCCATGTCGCCTTTCTGTGTGGGGTCGGGTTGGGCGGGGGTTTCCATGTAGAGGGTTTTGAGGGCGGATGCGATTTGCGTCTTCATTTCCTGAGAGACGGCATTGGCGGTCCGGGTGAGCATCCATTCGACGTATCCACGGCCTTTGGTGTGGGTGGATGGGGCGAGTGAGCGGATCATGGTGGGGAGGATTCGGTCGAGCCCTTCTTGTGTGAGGAGAGCGGGGGAGAGGCCGATCGAGGCTGATTCCTGGAGCCACCATTCGTCGGACTGTTCGAGCCATGGGAGCAGGGTGTCGATGTGCGCGACGGTTTGTTCGGGTGTTGCGAGAGCGAGCGCGATCATTGCCTGATCGATGAGCCAGAGCGCTTCGTTTTCATTTTTGATCATCGCGATGAGCGCGTTGAACATGCGGGGAGTGAAGTCGTCTTTGGTGATTGCCTGGGAGCTGATCCAGCCCGGGCTGGCGCTGACTTTCCATGGTTGGAAGAAATTGATCGCCATGCATCCGGTGTGGCGGGCGAGGGGGTCGGTGGATTCGACAAGCTCTTCGATGAGGTCGAAATGTTTTTGGTCGCGAATGGTCCGGGCGACGTCTTCGCGGAAGACGTGTTCGGGGTGCTGGGCGAGGCGCGCGAGTTCGGCACGATTGGCTTTTGGAATCGATTGGAGTTCGAGGTGTGGTGCGGGGGGAGTCATTTCCCGGTATGCCGGGCCGCCATCGAGTGAGAAGAACGCGAGATCGGTTTCGCGTCCCCATGGGCGTTCGGGAAGCTCGAAGGCGGCGGCGTGAGGGGAGGGTGGGGCGCCTGTGATTTGCAGCGTGCGCATCGGTGCGGTGAGGCCGACGAGCATGAACGATCCGTATTCGGTGTTATTGTAGCGGGCGCATGCGGCCTTGACGAACGCACCGTCGTGGCGGCGGGAGAGTTCGTGGAACCACTGGGTTTCGTTGGCGTGGTTGCGGAAAAGTTGCGGTTTGAGGTCGATGAGAAATGCGGCGACTGGAAGATGATATTTCGCGCCGATGGGCCCGGTGTGACCTCCGAGCATTGAGCGGTAGGAATACAGCGTCGAGAGCGCGGCGCGGTCGCGGGCCTTGGCATAGACCTCGCCGTTTTTCGCGTGCGACGCGATGTGCATGGCGATGGCGAGTTGCTGGTCTTTTCCATTGATGCCGCCGTATCCGGCCTCGGGGCGGTGGTCGCCGTATGCGTTCGCGCCGTGGCCGACGAAGCGATAAAAATATCGAAGAGCCGCATGCAGGGTGTCGTCGTTCACGTCCGCTCCGCACATTTTCGCGAGGAGCAGTGTGGTGAGCAGGTTGGTGCCGGCGGCGTTGAGCAAGCCTCCGCCGACGTATTGCGGGTTCACGCCGGTGGCCCAATGCGTCCAGCCGCCATTGACCTGGAATTTCCGGGCGGATTCGCAGATTGCGTTGATCAGGGGAATGACGGACGGGTCGCCCGTGCGCAGGTAGTATTCGCATGCGGCGATGCCCTGCCAGCCATTGTTCCATGTGTGTGGGCCGGTGTCGGTAGATTTGAAAACCCGCATCCGTTCGGTGTAGATTTTGCGGACGACGTCGAGATCTTCCTCGTTGCCGGTGGAGAGCAATGCGAGGATGGCCATGCCGTTGTTGAGGTTGTGTTGGGCGAGGCGGCGGAGGCCGGCTTCGTCGGCCGCCTGGCTGCGCAGCCAGGCGGCGTTGGCGGCGATGATTTTCCCGGTCTTCGGACAATCGACCGGGCGGGTTTCGCTGAACGAGCCGATGGTGGGGATTTTCACCACGACTTCGCGGCTTGTGGAGGCGTCCTTGCGGACTGCCAGGTGGATGGTACCGTCGCCGGCCTCGGCGGCTGTGATAAATCTTCCAAGCAGGGTGAGTTGGTCCCACAGGTGGCTGGGCATTTCCTTGCCTTCGATGCGCTCGATCACATCGCCTTGATGGAGCAATCCATCGGCAGGTGAGCCGGGTTGGACGGCGGTGACGTGGGCCTTTCCGTCTTTTTTTACCTCGATTTCAATGCCGGTGGGGCCGAAGTTTCCGATTGCGCCAGGGCCGTCGGCGAGAGCGGGCAAAATGAGTGCGAGGAATAGAGTAAATAAGGAGGTTGGGCGGATCATGATCAGTTGAAGGGTATATGCCATGTTCCTGCTGGCGCAAGTGCACATGGGATATGCATACGGATGACGAATACAAAACCTTGCTGCGATGACCTGTCGTTGGCGGAATCGCGGTTGAATTTCGCGGGTGACCGCACAGAATGGCCGATATGAAATACGACGTCGTGGAGTTATTGCGCGATTTGATTCGCATTCCTTCGTGTAATCCGGATGCGCCAGCGGGGACGCCGCATGTTGGGGAAGCACGCATCGCGGAATGGCTGGGCGATTTTCTGAAACATGCGGGAGCGGAAGTGGTTTTGGAGGAGATCCAGCCCGGTAGGCCAAATTTGATCGCGCGGTTCGCTCCGCTGGACGGGCGCCCGCGTGTGCTCCTTGGTCCGCATCTCGATACGGTTGGTGTGGCTGGCATGTCGGTGGATCCATTCGCTGCTGAGCTTCGTGACGGACGCGTGTGGGGGCGCGGCGCGTGCGATACCAAGGGGCCGATGGCTGCGATGTTGTGCGGTTGGCTGGAGCATGCGGAGATGCTTGCGGAGGCTCCGGTTGCGGTGGATTTTGTCGCTTTCATGGGTGAGGAGTCCGCCCAGTGGGGCAGCAAGGATTTTGCGAAGCGGCATGGGGCGGAGTACCGGTTTGCGATCGTCGGTGAGCCGACATCAATGAAGGCCGTGCGCGTGACCAAGGGTTCGGTATGGGCGACGCTGCGCGCGCATGGCAGGGCAACGCATAGTTCGCAGCCACACCGTGGGGAGAATGCGGCGCTCAAGCTAGCGCGCGCGCTCGTCGCGCTCGATCAGCGCCTGCCGGATGCGCTGGCCCGGTTCACGCATCCTTTGCTGGGGTTTTCGACGGTCAACATAGGCACATTTCACAGTGGCACTCGGCCGAACATCGTGCCTGATCTCGCTGAGGCGGAAATCGACATCCGCACCACGCCGGCGTTGGTTGAAGCGGGAGGGGCGTTGGATTTGCTCGCATCGATGATTCGCGAGCTCGGGTTGCCCGTCGAGATCGTCAACGCCCATGAAAATCCGCCGATGGACACGCCGGGTGATCATCCAGATGTGCATTTGCTTGAAGCTCACGGCTGCGAGCCGACTTCTGCGCCGTGGTTTTCGGATGCGGCACATTTGTCGGCGGGTGGGGTGCCATCCGTCTGCCTCGGCCCCGGGCACATCGATCAGGCGCATACGGCGGATGAGTTTATGGATGTCGCGGAGCTCGAGGCGGGAGCCTCACGATTTTCAGAAATCATCAAATCCTTGATCAATCCTCCGGAGGCGGCGACGCTGTGCGCATGAGCGATGATTTCGAGAGCCGTGTCCGCGACGCGTTGCGCAACCCGGAGAACCAGGGTGAGCTTGCGGATGCCGACGCGGTGGGGACGGTCGGCTCGCCGGAATGTGGCGACATGATGCGGATGTGGCTCAAGTTTACCGAGAAGGATGGCAAGCGCGTGATCGATCGAGCTTCGTTCCAGGCGTTTGGCTGCCAGACGGCGATCGCCGTTGCGACCATGGCCACGCGGATGCTCAAGGGGCGCACTGCCGAAGAGGCCGCGCAACTTAGCGCGCAGGACCTCGGTGGTGAGTTAGGTGCGCTTCCTCCGATGAAAATCCATTGCGGCCAACTCGTGGAGGGAGCCTTGCGCAACGCGCTTGGTGGGGAGGGGGGCACGTCTTCGGAGCCTCAGGTTTCCACGACCCTTGCTTCCGACATTCAGGCCGGCGCCCCCCCCTCCGGCAAGCTGCGCATTGTGCCGCTTGATGACTGATTCAAAAAACACCACCTGCCAATTCCGTGTTAGAGCTCAAGGACGTCACATTCAACATTCGCAAGGACGGCGAGGATTTTCCTCTACTGCACGAAATCGGCATCCGTGTTCCGAAGGGGCATTTCATGGCGATTGTCGGGCCGTCCGGTTGCGGAAAAACCACATTGCTCAAGACCATTGCAGGATTGATCCCGGAGTCGGAAGGCGCATTGTTCTGGGATGGCCGGAATCTTTCCGAGGATGGCGATTTTTCTCCTTCGGAAATCGGTTATGTCCCGCAGTTCTCGATCGCGTATGATCCGCTCACTGTCGATGAGTCTGTCGAGGCGGCGACCCGCTTGCGGGTGCGCACCCGGAATGCCGAAGAGCTTGATCAAAGAATCGACCGAGTTTTGGAAGAAACCGGCCTCGAGCGCATCGCAGACCGACCGGTGCACGTGCTCTCCGGTGGGCAGAAACGCCGGCTTGGCTTGGCAATGGAGCTTGTTTCAGATCCCGACATCCTGTTGTGCGATGAGGTGACGTCCGGCCTCGACCCGCGATCCGAGCGTGAGATTGTGCATTTGCTTCATGATCTCTCGCGGAAGGACGGGCGCGTTGTGCTATCGGTGACGCATTCGCTCGCCCATCTTGAGCTCTACGATTCGATTTTGGTGCTTCACGAAGGCCGTGTCGCGTTCCATGGGCCGCCGGAAAAGCTCACGCACTATTTTTCGGTGCATGATACCGAGGAGGTTTATCCCCGGCTCGCGAACCAGCCATCAGAGCGCTGGCAGTCATCGTGGCGGAAGCATCGGGAGTCCTACGAGGCGATGCTGGAGCGAAGGCGCGAAAAATTGATCACTAGCGGCGAACTTCGGGTGCCGGCATCCGCGAAAACCACGAAGCCGGAATCCGCCGGAAATGATGCGGACTCGGGCGAGGGCAAACCCACGACAAAATCCGCCGCCACCCGGACCTCAGCGGTGGAGCTTCCGGGCATGTTTTCGCAATTCACCACGCTGCTTTCGCGGCGGTGGCGGATTTTTTTCCGCGATCGCGGTCAGGTCTTCCTCCAGCTTGCGATTCTATTGTGTTTCCCGGTATTGGTGACGCTTTTTGCCGACCGCGCCCAGGGCAACATCAGCCGTTATTCCGACATGCGGCAGAGCGATATCATGGCCGAAATCCAGGAGCAGCAGCGCGTGATGTCAGACCAAGCGAAGGTCGGCTCGGCGGTTTCCGGCATCATCATGTTCCAGGTGGTGTTGCTCGCCTTGATGGGCTCTAACAATTCGGCGCGGGAAATCGCCGGTGAGCGGCCGATTTACGAAAAAGAGAAGTTCGGTGGGTTGCGCCCATCGGCCTACATCGCCTCGAAGCTGGCGTTTCTCGCCTGTCTGGTGATCGCGCAATCGTTGTGGATGGCGTTTTTTGTGAATCTATTCGGAGCGTTCCGAGGAGATTTTTTCCAACACGTCGGGTTTCTGCTATTTGTGAATGCGGCGATGACGGGGATCTGTCTTGCCATCTCCGCATGGATGCGCACAGCCGAACAGGCGTCGCTGCTCTCGATCTATCTGGTCGGCTTCCAGCTTCCGCTCTCAGGTGCGGTGCTCGCCTTGCCAGAAAACATCGAGGCGCTCACCCGGCCGTTCATCTCCGCCTACTGGGCATGGTCCGGCTCCGTCGAATCACTGCAAATCCAAGTGCATGACGCGGTGAAATCCGTGATTGAGACATCGCTATCGCCGATCGATCTCTGCCAATACATTCTCGTGATCCACATTCTCGTCGCATTATTCTTCGCATGGCTGGGCGCAAGAAGGCCGCAGTGGGCATGAGGATTTGAAATTGAAACGCCGCGTGGCATGTGCGACTATCGACGAATCATGAAAACCCGCGTACTGATTATTACGGTCATTTCCACCATGCTTGGATCCATTTGTCCTGCCGAGACAGCGCCCACCTCGGATGCATTCTACCGCCAAGCGGTGGCTGCGGAGAAAGCCGGCGATCCCGATGCCGCGCGGGTGGCATATGAGCAGGCACTCCGCCTCAACCCGCACAACGCGGATGCGAGATTCCGCCTCGGGCAATTGAAACATCGGCGCGATGCGATCGCCCGTCATGGCCGCCAATCGGTATTCAACGCGGTGATGCTTCCCGAGATCCGGCTCGATGATGCCAATCTCCGCGAATCGCTCGATCTGTTGGCTAAAATGATAGAAACGCAAAGCGAAGGAAAAGTCGCGCCGAATTTCATCATCCAGGATACGGATGGGGTGTTGGCGGATGCGAAAATCTCCATGCAATTGCGCAATGTGACGTCTGGTGCCGTGTTGGAATACATCCTCGGCATGGTCAAGGCGCGTGCAAGGCACGACGAATTCGCCATCGTGATCCTGCCAATGTGAGCGGAGAGATCACACCACCTTGAACCGTGCGAGGTCTTGGGTGTCGACGAGGCCCACGGCCTTGCCATGCGAGTCGACGACGACGACATCGTCGATGCGGTGTTTCCCGAGCGTATTGAGCGCCTCGACTGCGAGGCAGCCGGCTTCGAGGGTGATGGGCTTGCGGGTCATCAAGCCGGCAACCGGTTTGGTGCCGAGCAATGGATCCAGGGTGTAGCCTCGCGCGAAGTCGCCGTGGGTGAAAACGCCGGCCAGCGCGCCGGTTTCGTCGGTGATCACACACGCGCCGGCACGGGCCCGGTTCATGGCTTGCACCGCGTCGAGAACCGTCGCGGAGGAATCCACAGTGGGGAACTGGTCGCCGGTGCGCATGATGTCCGCCACGCGGGTAAGCAAGGCGCGGCCGAGCGAGCCGCCGGGGTGATATCGCGCGAAGTCCTCCTTGGTGAAGCCGCGCGCTTCCAAGAGGACCATCGCGAGGGCGTCTCCCATGACCAGCATGGCGGTGGAAGAGGACGTTGGGGCGAGATTCAGCGGGCAGGCCTCGCGTTCCACCGAGGTGTCGAGCACGGCGTCGCTCAGGCGCGCAAGCGTCGAATCGGGCGCGCCGGTCAGGGAGATCAGGGATACGTCAAAGCGCTTGATGAAGGGCAATAGGTCGAGCAGTTCTCGGGTTTCTCCGGAGTAGGATAGCGCGATCACCGCGTCGCCGTCGGAAACCAGTCCGAGGTCCCCGTGCAGCGCGTTTTGCGAGTTCAACACCACCGCGGTCGATCCGGTGGAATTCAGTGTGGCGGCGATCTTGTGGCCGATGTTGCCCGATTTACCAACGCCGACGACGACGATTTTTCCACGGTTGTCGAGCGCGTGGCGAAGAATCTCCACGGCTTTGGGCAAGTCTTCGCCGAGCCGCTCCGCCATGCGGACCAGTCCCTGCGTCTCCAGATCGATCACCATGCGGGCGCGGGCGAGAATATCCATGCGGGCGATTCCATGCCCGCAGGGCGATCCTGACAAGCCTCGTGAAGCATCGCGAAGAAATTTCATTTTCGAGATTGCCAACCGGATGGTCTCTGATTTTATTTAGGGATCTTAATGATTAAGAAGTATAAGAAATTACCGCTTGGCAATTTCGAGCGTTCCGGTGGCGGGCCGGTGGCGCATCGGGTAATTCCCGTCACCTCCCACATCGAACATCGCCCCCATGATCCAACGCACCGAGCCCCTGCAGGCAGGACTTTTTGAATCCGATCCACCCGATTCCAAGGCCCCCGAATTTTCCGAGTCCGTCGCGCCGCGTTCGGGGCGCAGGCCGCGAAGTTCCAATCACGCCCTCGATCTTGGGCTGACGGCGCCGTCGCAGATCGTGAAAAACTACGTCCTCGATACGAATGTTCTGCTTCACGACCCGGCGGCCTTGGACCGATTTAAGGAAAACCATCTTTGCGTCCCCGTGGATGTGCTTGCCGAGCTGGACAAATTCAAGAGCGAACAAACCGAGCGCGGTGCCAACGCGCGGCGTGTGCATCGCCGGCTCACTGCGATGTTTTCCTCATCGAATCAAATCACCAAGGGGGTTACCACCGAGGGTGGGGGGACGGTGCGATTGGTGATCTACGATCCGGCCAGCTGCCCGAAGAATTCGGAGATGCTCAATCGCTTCCACCGTATTTTTCCCGACCGTGAGCGCGTGGACCATCGGATTCTCGCAGCCTGTCTGCTGTTGATGCAGCACAACACAGCACCCGTCGTGCTCGTCACCAAGGACATCAACATGCAGCTCAAGGCCCGAGCCGTGGGCATCGATTGCCAGGATTACCTCAACGACAAGGTCGAGCCCGGCGAGGTTTCGAATTACGACGTCCGCCGCATTGCCACGGATCCCAATGAACTCCAGCGATTCGCCAGCAGTGGCATGTTGATGTTGGATCCCGACCGCACCGGCGCGATCGCGGTGAATGAATACGCCCTGCTCGATTGCGGCGGCAAACAGACCATGCCCGCGCGCTTCAGTGCCGACGGGCATTTCGTGAAGCTCAACATTCCGGAATCGCTCAAGATCCCCGACGGGCAAACGATCAAGCCCCTCAATCTCGGTCAGCGGTTTTTATTGGATGCGCTGCTCAATCCGGAAATCTCGCTCGTTACCTGTTATGGCCATGCCGGCACAGGCAAGACGCTGATGGCCGTCGCCGCCGGACTGCATGAAATGTTCAACCGCCGCTACAACGGCATCACCGTGAGCCGACCGGTTGTGGCGATGGGCGAGCAACTCGGCTTCTTGCCCGGTTCGCTGGATGAGAAGATGCGCCCTTGGCTGCAGCCGATCCACGACGCGCTCGACCTGCTGATGCGACCGCCGATGCCCTCCGGTCCGCGCCGCAAGCAGGCGAAGACGTCTGGCGACGGCGGCACGCCGATGCGTAAACCCTACGAGATTCTCATGGAGCAGGGCATTCTGGAAATCGAGGCGCTCTGCTACATCCGTGGCCGATCGATCCCTAACAGATTCTTCATTCTCGACGAAGCGCAGCAACTCACGCCACAGGAGGCGAAGACCATCGTCACCCGTATGTCGCGCGATTCGAAACTCGTGCTCGTCGGCGATCCGGCGCAGATTGACAATCCATATGTGGACAGCCGCTCGAACGGCCTCGTCTACACGCGCAAGCGACTGGCTGGTCAGCCGTTTGTGGCGCATATCGCGTTGACCAAGGGAGAGCGCTCCGAGCTCGCGGAGGCGGGCGCGCGCTGCATGTGATTCCATCGAACGACCGTCCCTTCGGGGTGCGTCGTGTTTCTTTTTCATGAATAATCTCCGCAGGGTCGCGTCGAAGCTTGCGTAACCCCGAACCAAGAAGACGACATGAAAAACAAAATCATCACTACGATTCTCGCAGCCGCCGCCATCTTCGTATCGGCTCCCGCGGCCGACGCGCAACGCCACCATCGGCACCATTCATATCATCACGGCCATCATAGCAACTACGCCTTTGTCAGCGGCTATCACCGTTGCGGAACGCCGATATACAGCGAGCGATACATTGTCCGCTACGACCGCCGCTCGCGCCCGGTTTACGGATACCGGGTGATTCGTCACCGCCCGCATTACGTGCGCCCCGCGCCGTACGGTTATTATGTGGCACCGGCTCCCTGCCCGCCCCCGCGCCGCAGCGGCGGATACATCAGCATCCGATTCTAACACAACGCAAGCAGGGTAAATCAAATCCGCCGCATCCCGAAGCCCGGGATGCGCGGATTCTTTTGAGTTATGGGTGGCGATGGCTTACCTAGGCTCGCCAGGCACGGGTGCAATCCCTTCTTCCGGCGCCACCACGGTGCCGTTGAGGAAATTCTCGGCTTTCGGGTTAAGGTTGAGGTTGTAGAAGGGGGAGTCCTCACGGCCAAGCAGATCGTTGATGCGGACGATCGCGCCGGTGTAGGCTGCGATGCGTCCGGCGATGGCGACGGTGCAAACCTCGGCGATGCGCTTGGCGTGGTTGAGCGGCTTGCCGTCGAGCACGCTGCGGATCAGGTCGACGTGCTCCTGCACCATACCATTGTTGCTATCGACGGTGATTTCAGGAATTTCGACTTCTTTGCCGATGGTGCGGCCACCACCGTATGCGGAGCCTGTTGCTCCGGTGAAGGTCTCTCCGACGCGATTGTAACAGCCGGAAATCTGGCGGCATTGGCTGTGGATATGGACGTCGTCGCCGAAGTCGTAATCCACACTGAAGAAATCAAAAACATTGCCGGTCTGGCGGCGCATCCGTGCGCCAAAGCCGATCGCCGTCACGGGCAGGCGGTCGAGATACCAGCAGGCGACGTCGATGTTGTGGACGTGTTGCTCGACGATGTGGTCGCCACAGACTTCATTGAAAGCAAGCCAGTTACGGGCCATGTAGTTGGCATCGGATTCCCCATCGTTGCGCGGGCGAACCCAGGGCACGGTGCCATTCCATTGGATGATGCCGCCGCGGATCGGGCCGATCGCCCCCGCATCGATTTCCGCTTTCTGCTTGAGGTAGCCGAGCATGTGGCGCCGCTGGGTGCCGGTGACGCAGGCAAGACCCTTGGTTTTCGCGATCTCGCCGGTGGCGATGATCGAGCGTGAACCTTCGGGATCCACGGAGACGGGTTTTTCGATGAAGGTGTGCTTCCCGGCTGCAACTGCAGCGGCGAAATGGGTCGGGCGGAAAACGGGTGGTGTCGCGTCGAGCACGAAGTCGCATCCGCTGGCGATCACTTTTTGGAAGGCGTCGAATCCGCCAAAGCAACGTTCACGGTCCACCTTCTGGGCGGTCGCCACCTTCAGTGCGGAATCAAGATTCACATCGCCGAGTCCGGTGATTTCCACTTCGCGGCCGAGAATTTTCGCCGCATCGATGAAATTCTGGATGGCACCGCTGCCGCGGCCGCCACAGCCGATCAGGCCGACTTTGAGCGGGCCACTGCCAATGGCGGGCGCTTGTGCGAGGACGCCGCCTGCGGCAAGCGCCGTGGCGGTGAGTGTGGTTTTGCCGATGAAGTCACGGCGTGTGAGTGCGTCAATGGTCGAATTCATGTTGGTTTTCGTATGGATGGGTGAGATGGTGAGAATGAAGCGATTACTGTTCGTTAGATCGTGTTCTTTCAGTTGGCCAAAGCCTAGCGGATGAATGCCGCGAAGGGAAGCATCAATCATGACCCCAAACTCCGCATTTTCTGTGATTCCGCCAGCATCTGTCACGATGCATTTGATGAAAAGGCTTATCCGCCCTCAATGGCACGTGAAACCACGCTGTTCATCGCGCGTCAGGCGCGGCATTCAATTTTTAAAATCATGAAGATCAAACTGCAAGTCCTCGGTCAGGTTTGCGGGAAATTCAACCACCTCGCCGCCTCCACCGAAGCCTGCGCCCGCCGGCTCGGGCTGGATTACGAATTAGAAAAAATCACCGACTTCTCACGCTTTGCCGATTTCGGGGTGGTGGTCACGCCCGCCTTGGTTGTCGATGGAAACCTGAAGGTGGCCGGCCGGGTGCCGAAGGAGATGGAACTCGACATGCTGCTCTCGTTGAGGGAGGCTTGAATCCCGAGAGACGATCCTGAAGGCGTTCCACTCGGCATCGCGGGATGTTTGCAAGCGGCGAATGGCTCGAAAATGGCTCGAAAATCATTGCTATGGCGGGTTTCTTTTTCTAATTTCCGGACAAGTCGCCCAGATAGAATTTCAGTTCCCTCTGATGATCTGTAAAAGTTCACAAAAAATGTCCGCTCCCCGAATCCGGTTCAGTTCCGGCCTTCAGATTGGTTATGAAACGGCACTCGCCAGCTTTGGCAGGCCTGTCGAGTTGTGTGGTGGCACGCACTATCTGCTGGCTCGCAACGGGCGGGGGAAAACGACGCTTTTGCGCACGGTCGCAGGCACCTTGAAACCTCGCGACGGCGAGGTGGTGCGCGAGGGTTTTTTGCAATACCTACCGGAAGATCTGCGATTCGATGGGGAAATTTCCGCAGAGATGATCTTCCGGATGTTACTGCCAAAGGCCCGCTTCAAGGCGGCCCTGGATCTGGCCCGTGAGATCGAGCTCGATGTCCGCAAGCCGTACGGCCGCCTGTCGACCGGTAACCGCCGCAAGACGAGCTTGATTGTCGCCGAGTTTTCGACGCGTGAGGACCGCGGAAATATTCTACTTCTCGACGAGCCCTTCAGTGGGCTCGACGCCTTCGCAAGGTCGGCGTTCGAGGAGATCTGGAAAAAATCCGCAGAGAATGTGCTGCGACTCGTCAGTTGCCATCCGGACTACGACTCGATGGTGATGGACAGCGCGCTCCTGATCGAGAGCGGTCGGGTGACGCACCACCAATCGGGAGGACAGACCTGGAATGTTCTCAAGGAGCTTCTCAACTGATTTCATGCCATGAGACTTTTCCGCCTCACACTCGCAGCCATTTTTCAACGCAAGGCATGGGTGATCTGCGTCTTCGCGGTCGTGGTGCTTCCTTTCGTGCTGCCGATGTTGTCGTCCGCCGAGGAAAAACCGCATTTGGTCCAACCCGCACGGATTCAGGCGACATGGGCGGCGCTTTGGGTTTGCACCTTGGTTTGGGGATTATTCACCGCAGCCAAGCAGGGTGAGACCAACGCGCGCTCCGGGGTGGGGGAGTATTTCCTGACAACCGGCACCGGGCCGGTGCGCCAGTTGGTGGCGATCTGGCTGGCGATCCTTTGTTTCATTGCCCCACTCACATTGGCCGCCGCCGCAGTCACCCAGTTCGGGGCCACTCCATCCGCCGCAATCGAGCGCTCGATGTGGTGGGTGATGAACGTCCAGTATGCCAGTCTGTTCATACTCGTCACCGCGCCACTCATCACGCTTGCGGTCGGGCTAGCCTCACGCTTCGGCGCCGTGGCCGGGTTTTCGGTGGCGTTGGCTCTAGCGCTTTACGGGCTGTATGGCGTCGGATACCTCGACAACATGCTCAAGCAGGAGGAAAACACGATCCTGAAGAGCCTCTGGTTGTTTTCCCCGCAATACCGGTTTGCCGACCTTACGCAGCGGCTTTATTTTAAATCCGGTGCATTGCCGGGCCCCGCGTATTTTGCGATGTTTGGCTACTACTCCGGGATCATGGCGGTGCTTTTCGCAATCGCCTCGCTGACGTTCCGCATCAAGTCGACCACTTGAGACCCTCCACCATGAATGCCGTCCACAAACATCTGGTCCACACCGCCATGATTGGCGGTGGCTTGGTGGCCATGGCGCTGGCGGCAAAACCTCTGGCTGGATTTGATACACTGGATTTTCCAATCAATCCGCTCGGCGTAAACCGCAGCCCGTATGGCGAAGTTTTCGCCATGGCGATGCAGGGACCGATCGACGCCTTCTGGCACCAAGGAGAGCTCGCGAAGCTGGCACCGGGTGGCGCGCATACGACGAGGTGCACTCTGTGCGATCAGGATAACGGGTGCGCGTACCATGCATCGGCGGCGGACCAGTCCGATTCATCCGAGGCCCGCCTTCTATGGAACGAGCGCTTCCGCGGGTTCCTCGAAAATCTGGAGGTGGCATCCACCGCCCGCACCAATCCGCATCTGGTGTCAAAGGCGCTGGATTTGCACATCCGCAGACAGGTGGAAAACAAACTCCGTTTTGCCTATCGTCTCGATCCCGCGCACTACGGCAACTACAACTCCTATCACTTCTTCCTCACCGAACCTCAGGTTGGCACCCGCCCGATCCTCACGCCGGAAGCCGCCCGCCTTGCCCGCGAGACAATCGATTATGGCCTTGCGGAATCACGTGATCCCCGTCCCGCGCTGACCGCTGCCGCCGCCGCGACCAATGTAATCCACCTGATGTTCGCTGATCGCCACAGCCAGGCCCCCATGTTCACGGCCCGACAAATGCGCGAGTGCCTCGATTTACTGGACCACTGCATCGCAAGGCACCTCGCAATCCGCGAACAATGGCTCGCCGCGGGTCATGACGGTCTCCTTTCGCCAATCCGCCTCATGGAAATGGACGAGCGCTTCCGTTTTGTCACCCGCATCCGTGATGCCGCCGTACCCGCGGTCGAACGCTTTGTGCAGGAGGAATATGGGGAAAACGCTCGCCCTTCAAATCGCCTGAAAAAAAACTATTCAAAACCGGGCGATTAAGTAATCTATCCGAATCATCAATTCCCTATGACCAGCATCGACATCCTTGAGCCGCCTCCCTTGCCGTCCTTTGGACCCGCGGTGGCGGCGGTGCGTTTTGGCGACGACACACTCACGGGGCGACAAATTCTCTCCTGCATCTTCGGGGTTTGCCAGAGCATAGGTGTCTCGGACATCCAGATGCGCGCCCACCGCCCGGTTTACATCCACACCAACAAGGGTGTCGAAAAATTGGAAAGGCTCGGGATCCTCAGCCCGGCCAACATGGACGAAATCCTCAAGGAGCTGATTCGCAACCGCGAAAGCGCCGCCCATGGATTTGGCGTTGCCGGCGAGATGGAGCATCACGTCGAGGAAAAACTCCACCATGCGATTCAGCAATTCGCCGAAACACGGGTGGCGGACTTCTCCTGCGATGGCATTCCGATGGGCGATTCGGGGGAACGCTCCGGGCGCCTGCGGATTCAAGCACATCTCAGTGCCTCCGGTCTTGGCGTGACCTGCCGGATTCTCAACGACCATATCCCGGAACTCGAAAGCCTCGGCATTGATCCGGATACCACCGAGACACTACGCAACTCGGTGTTGAAGCGCGCGGGGCTCTGCCTGGTCACCGGCCCGACCGGATCCGGCAAGTCCACCACGTTGGCCTCGCTCATCGATTGGGTGCGTCGCAACCACGCCAAGCACATCGTCACCGTCGAGGATCCTGTCGAATACCAATATCCCGATGTGATCCAGGATCCGGACTACCCCGGCCACTACCTCCCTTCTCCAAGCATCGTCACCCAGCAGGAGGTTGGCCGCGATTTGCATTCCTACCGCCAGGGGCTCAAGGATGTGCTGCGGAAAGCCCCTCACATCATCCTGCTCGGAGAGATCCGCGATCGCGAGGCGATGGAGACCTGCATGGAGGCCGCACAGACTGGTCACCTCGTGCTCTCGACGCTCCATACCACCGGGGCCGTCAAGACCATCGGCCGGATCCTCGAAATGTATCCGAATGAAAGCCATGCCTCGGTGCTCTCCCGGCTATCGGAGGTGCTCATTTTCATCCACTCCCAGGGCCTGCTCAACGGCGTGCAAAAAAGAGTCTTGAATTATGAATTTATTTTGAATAACGAAGACGCGGTGGCCAGTGCCATTGCAAACTATGATGGTGGAGCAAGATCCCTCGAAGACGTCATCCGTCGCGCCGGCAACGTCCAGTGGGATGCCAACCTCAAGCGCCTCTTCGATCGCGGACTGATCACCCCCGATGTTTTCGAAAACACCAAGCTCAACCGCAACGACGACAGCCACGATTGAAACACTCTCCGGATCGCACCGTGATCATCCCGGGCCTTCCTATCCAAACGATAAAAGCAAAAACCAAAAATACAAAACAGACCTATGAAACTGACACAAAAACCCTACAGGCACCGCAAGCCCGGTATGACGCTGCTCGAATTGACCGTCGTCATCCTCGTCTTGCTCACCCTTATTTCGATCCTCTTCGTTGGCGCACGCGCCTGGAAGCGAGGCGCGGATCGCTCGTCCAACATCCTCAACATCCGCAACGTCCAACAGGCCGTGCGCGGACATGAGAGCATGTATCAGATGAAAGTGGGAGACGAATTGCTGAACGGGCGAATCGTTGGCGATGCCGATGAAAACTACATGCGCGTCCCAACCCCGCCCGCCGATCTGGAGGCATACACCTATCTGGACGCGGTTCCTGATCAAGGAGTGCTCTATATCACCAACAATGCAGATGATGCGGTCTACGGTTTCTCATCTCCGGATGACTACGCCGACTGGTAAATCCGACCGTTCTGTCCGTGTTTGACACGGGCGGAACACACCCCAATCATCGGTCCGCTCGTCCCTACGGGCGGGCCGACATTCACATCTACTACGGTGAAAGCCCGGTGGCTGCCCCTTCCGATTCCGACCCTAAAACCCCGATCATCCCTTGCTCAAACTCGAACATCCGGCGTCGCTCAACGCCTACCAACAATACCGCCAGGCAAGCCAGATCCTCAAGCGCACCTCACGCGCTTCGAATCCGGCCTGGTATCAGGACGCATTGTCGCTTGAGCATCAACTCCACATCCGCTGCGACGGGGAGTTCATTTCCACCCATTATTTTAAAAAAAGCGCCAACGACTGGACTCCTGGACCACCCATGGACGAATCTGTTTTGCGCGATCCAGAAAAAGCCGGCGCTTTCTCCCGCGATCTGCTCACACAAGCCCGCAGCCGCGGAGCCAAGGCCATGGGCGTGGTCGTGCATATAGCCAATGAATTTGCCACTGCCGAGCTCAAACCCGAATTTGAGGACCCGGCGATGCTGCCGGATCTTCGGGAGGCTGCGATCAGCGACCCCGCCTCGATTCTGGATGACTCCTCTCTCACTGCGGAGCAGGCATCCTGGCGGCTTGTCCCATATCCTGCGGGAGGTGGAGAATCAATCGCCACCGCCGCCATTCTCTCCCGCCAGCTCGCCCCATTTCTCGATGCCATCCGCGAATGCGGAGAAGCAAACAATTTTCCTCTGATCACCCATGCCCTGAGTGCGCCGCTGGTGGCCCTGACCGCACTGGGTTCCATCATTACCCCCACCGATGGCAAGCCGTTCGTTGGGATTCTCCAATATCCCTGGTTTACAGCGGTTGGCTTTTTCAATCATGAGGGCGAGCTTCGGCTCATCCGCACCATGCAGCACCGCGGACGCAAGCGGGTTGCCAATTTCCGACACGCCCTGAATACGACGAACGCCTCGCTCGAACTCGTGGATCCGGACGTGCTCATCTTGCCCTTGGGAGAGCATGTGGACCACATGCTGGGGCCGGATCTCCAGATTTCCATGCCGGAAAGCCGCATCGAGGTCGCAAACTCTCCGGCAGATGCCGCTGCGTTGCCACCTTGGTGCCTAGAGCTTTGGTTGTCGGTCAATGTGGAGGCGAGGCCCAACCGCCTGGAATCACAAACCATGAGTTTGTTGCAGGACGAAAAGTGGGCGCTCCAGAACTTTCTGCCCATCCCAACCGAGGTGGCCGAACTCTATCCCGGCCAGATGGAAATGCGCATGCTGCGTTACTTTAAACTGGCGAGGGTGGCCCTTTTCTTGATTGCTCTCGGAGGAATCGGCTGGCTGGGGGTGGAATACACCAAGGCGGTGCGCCAACAGGAGTGGGCGTTCAACGAGATGGAGGCCACCCAGGTGAAAAACCGCCTGGCTTCCCTCACGAAAGAACGCGCCCAGGCCGACCATTGGCACAACTTGCTCGCCGACCGCTCGAAGGGCTGGGTGGCCATGGAGGATCTCGTCCGCATGTTCCCTGAAAACTCCGGAATCAAAGTGCGTACCTACCAATACGCTGTTAAGCCCGAGACCGCACCTCGCCAGACCAGCGCTGGATTCGTCCGCGAATGGAAGATTACCGGCCTGGCCCGCCCGGAGGGTGCCATCCGCCTTAACGAAATCAACACCCGGGAAGGCATCTCGACCCACTTCGCCGAAGTGGCGCGCCTCACCGGCAACCAAGCATACCGCCCCGATGAGCCAACCCGCAGCATCGTGGTGAGCCTGCGCACCCAGGAAAACCGGGGCTTCCGCAGTGCGTCGCCTCAGGACTTCGCCGCCAACGCGGACAACTCCTATCCGTTTACCTTCGATCTCGTGATCAGCCAGCGTTTCGAGCCAACCGATCCGCTCGCCTTGAATGCCAAGACCGCGCCATGAAAGCCTATCAACAAACCATCATTCTTTTCGGATTGGTCATCCCGCTCCTCCTTGCCGCAGTGGTGTTCACCGTTTGCTTCGTTGTCCGCGGCAACGTCAATGATGCGCTCGCGGGTAAGGCCGAAAAATTCGGGCAGTTGCAGCAAAGCCGCCGGGCCGCACAGGAACTGGAGAAAATCGTGAGCACGGAACGCGAAAACCTCGAACGCTGGTCGCGGCAGATGTCACAGGAGACATCCAGCGCCGTCACGGCGACGATGCGCAAAATCGAGGAGGGCATTCCGGATCGCGAATTCACCCAGACGTCGTTCGAGAGGCCGACCGCCGCCGCGGGATTTGGAACGGCCACCGCGCAACGATCGTCCCAGATCCGTTTGTCGTTCCGCGGCACCTACCGCAGTGTGCAGCGTGCGTTTCTGGAACTCGAAACCCGGATGCCGCAGTTGCAACTCCAGGAACTCCGCATCACGCCCAATGTGAACCAGCCTTCGATGCACAACGTGCAGGTCTCCTACACCGCTTGGGAAAACTGATTCATTCACACGCCACGCATTCATGTCGATTCACCTGAAATACTCCGGCCATCGCAGGCACCCCATCGCAGCCGCAATCCTTGCGGCCTATCTGCTCGGTGCAATCCCGCAATTCGCACATGCGCAGGAGCCCGAACAGGCCCTCGATGCCGCAAGTCCTCAGCGGGTGAGCCCGCTCGAATCCCGCCTGATCAGCGATTCTGAAATCGAGGAATACTTGGAAGGGCTTGCGGCTTTGCTACCAATGGCCACTCAGGAACGCGACCCCTTCGGCTCACTGCAGGATCCAGACGCCGTCCCCAAGATGGCGCCGATCACCATGCCCGATATGCCAACCATGCCGGAAATGACGACGCCCTTTGAGGATGTCGTCCGCATGATCAGCGTCACGACGGTGATGCCCTCCGAGCGACGCTTTCTGATCGGAAACCGCTCATTCGGAGTCAACGACGTGATCACCATCAACTACCGTGGCCAGCCCATCCGCGCCCGAGTCGAGGAAGTTTCATCCCGGCAAATCCGCTTCCGCAACGTTGAAACGAACCACGTTGCAACCCGCACACTCGAATTTCTCCCTGCAGGGATGAGCGCGGGCGGCGGATCCGGTGCAGCGATTCCGGGATTGATTCCAACGGGGCCGGATGCTCCGATTAATTTGGATTAATTCGGGTTGATTAATTTTTTAAAAAACTGCACATTCCCCAAAAGTTTCCCAATAAATTTATGAAAACCCGCATCGTATCCCTATGCATGCTGATCAGTGCGGCTGCCATTTCCGCTCAGGAAATCGTCGTCGATGCCCCATCGTTTACTCCTTACGAAGGTGAAGGGCAGCCTGCGCCAGCGCCGATCCAGTCAACCCCGATTGAAGCGCCCACAGGGATTCCCACAAACTTGGAAGAACCGCCCGTGTCCAATATCGAATCCGAGGCGACCCCCGTCGATTTTGGGGCTGCCGAAGAAGGCTTCATCATCAAGGATGCCGCACTCAACGACATTTTCCAATTCCTGGCCCGCTCGGCAGGCCGCCAGTATTTCCACAACGCGCGAATCGCCGGCCCGGAATTCACCGTGACCGGGCATCTGAACGACGGAAATCCTCTTCAGCAAATGGAAGAACTCGCCTTCATGTATGGCCTCTCCCTGCACATGAAAGGGGATACCATCTACGCCCTCACCCAGGCCCAGCTCGCGCAACTCCCCAGCAGCGAATTCCATTACCAGCTCCGCTACCTCCGCCCGAGTGATATCGAGCAAATCCGCGAACTCGTCCGCCCGATGCTTACTCCGGGCTCCGGCATCGTGAACTTCGAGCCGAAAACCAACACCATCATCATCATCGACACCGCCCACCGCATCGAAGCCGCGCGAAACCTGCTCCACAACGTCGACAAGGCGAAAGGCCAAATCATCGTGGAAACGAAAATTCTCCGCGTAAACAGCACTGCGGCGGAAAGGGTTGGCGTGGACTGGTCCCAAAGTCTGGGTGCACAAGGAGTCCCGCTTGCCGTAGCGAGGGACTTGGGCTCGATATTTGGACTGCCCACCCAAATGCTTGCGGTGAATCGCGATCCAGCAACTCCGGAATATGGTTTTGGTGACACCAACCTGGTGTTGAGTCCTGTGCAGATGAATGGCGTTTTGCGCGCGCTGGGAGAAGGCGGCATTGCCGAGCAGGTTTCCAATCCCACTTTGATCACCGAGGATAATGAGCAAGCCACAATTTCGATCATCGACCGCGTGCCCATCATCACGAGCACCGTTAATTCGACTGCATCCGGATCAACCACGACCGAAGAAGTGCGCTATAAAATTGATACTGCGGATCAGTCGATCGACCAGTCTCCGGACTCACACCGCGAGATCGGCATCTCACTGGTCGTCACTCCCACCTTGCTTCCGGACGGTACTATCCGCATGCGCATGCGTCCCCGATCGGCACAAATCATCGAGGAAATCCAGACACTCACAGGCAATCGCTATCCTCGGGTTTCGGAATCCATGCTAGAGTCACTGGCGCGTATTCCAGACGGCCATTCACTTATCGTGGGTGGCTTCTATGGTGAGTCGACCTCCGAAAAAAAGAGCAAGGTGCCGCTGCTTGGTGATGTTCCGATGTTGAATTTCTTCTTCAAGAATCGAGAATCGATCAAGGAGAATACCAGCCTAGTATTCATCGTTACGCCAACATCCTATGACCCTCGCGTAAAAACCGCGAACCAATCCGCGTCGGATCGGCTTCGGACACTGAATCGCCTTCCCCAAGACGCAACCTGGGCAGACCCAAACAACCCGGGCCCCGCCCACGAGCCCAACATGCGGCGGACGATGCGCGGGATGCAGCCCCACGAAGCGCCATATTACCCGAGGGCGGGCGAAACCGCACCCGCGGCCCGCGAATCCAATCGCCAGCGCGTTTCCCGAGGCTCCCGTAGATTCTGATGCAATGTCCGGTGGATCTCACGATGGGCTGTCCTCAGCTTCGGCCGGGATGAATCCGACCGGAAATGGTAGGAATGCATCCGATTCCGAGAGGGTGGAACTCCACATCGCGTGCATCGAACGCACCGCTTCGGCACTTCTGGAATCTGAGGGGGCGACGCCCGAGGATATCGAAACCGCCATCCAACAGTGCGAGCAGGCTCTCGATCAGGGCAAACGCTTCGAACTCCTCGAACTGATCGCACGCGTGCAGGGCCATGACGAGGAATTCATGTCGGAGGCGGTTTACAAGCTGTCGGAGTGCGTCTCCCACACACTGCAGAATCCACCGATCCTGATTAATTTCGCCGCCAAGCTGATCGCGCCGAATGCCTTTTACTCGGCCTTTCCCGATTTGTTCAAGGATTGCTCGGAGCTGCTGTGCCCGGTGATTTTCGCCGAGGATACCGATGCCATTGGCACGGCATCCATCAACCCCATCGCCGCGATGATGATGGCCGAGCGAATCGGCATCAGCGTGAAGGAACGCACCGGGATCCGCCCATTTATGACCTCTGCCCGCCTGGACTACGAAAGCTGGTGCTTCATCACCCGCAAACACTTCGAGACATGATCGACTTCGACGGCATGACGTTCAACACGATGTTGAGCAAGCGCATCATGGATGAGCTTGGTCAACACGATCGCGCGTTTGCCGACCTTGCGGAGGATCAGGTGCCCAACCGGGTGACCCGCACCAGCTTCATGGCGGCGCTGGCGAAACTCAACGGCCTGCCGTTTTTTCCGAAAGTCGCCGATTTCTGCGAAGCGGCGCTGCACACGAATTGCGACCCCTCGGTGATGACCCGCGGATTTTTCGCGCCGCTCTGCCTGGTGCCGGGCAACAAGCTCATCGTCGCCATCGCCAACCCGTGGAGCGCGATGGCCGAGGAATACCTGGCTCCAAGGTTTCCGGATCTTGAACTCGTCAGAATCGTCACCTCGGTTTCGGAAATCAGCCGCGCGATCGAATCCGTGGCCTCATCCGCCGGGCCGAATCGGTCGGATCTCGAAAAAATCGAGGTCGAGGATCTCGACATCGGAATTACCGACTTCGACGTCACCACCGAGTATGCCGAGCCCATGGCGCAGCTCGTGGCCACGATCATGGCCGATGCCGTGCGCTCACGCGCATCCGACATCCACTTCAAGGTCGAAAAAGAGGTCTTTTATTATTCGTTCCGCGTTGATGGCGACCTCGGCAACAAGGTGGAGATTCCGATGAAGCTCAAGGATCGCCTCGATGCCTATTTGCTCAACCTGATGAAGTTGCCAACGGAGATCCGCAATACGGTTCCGGGTATTTCCGGGCGCTTCACAATCTCCTACTTTCACCGCCCCATCGACATCCGCTACGAACGCCACCGCACCTACCGCGGATACCACATCACCATGCGTTTGCTCGACAAGGGCAACATCAACGTCACCCTCGGCAAAGGCACGCTCGCCTTCGACGACGAAACGATGTTCGCACTCAACAAGGTGATGAAAATCCCGGCCGGAATCATCGTCATGTCCGGCCCGACGGGCTCCGGTAAATCGACGACGCTCAATGCGATCCTCCGGGAAATGAACCGTCCGGAAGTCAATATCCTCACCCTCGAAAATCCGGTCGAGGACGAGGTGCCGGGCATCACCCATTGCGACCTGCGCTCACCCAAGGAGTTCAAGCCCATGATCGCATCCTTCATGCGGTCCGACCCCGACATCATCCTGATGGGCGAGGTGCGCGACCTGGAATCCGCCGAGCTGGCCATCGAAGCTGCGGTGACCGGCCACAAGGTTCTGACGACGATCCACACGCCGCGCGCCTCCCAGATCATCGAACGCTTCGAGCAACTCGGAATCGAACGCTGGAAAATCGCCCAAACCCTTAAGGCCGCTTGCGCACAACGCCTCGTCAAACTGCTGTGCCCGTATTGCAAGGTCGCCATCGATGGCATTTCCGAACTCGATCGGAAAACATTCAGCCTCGGTGAAGAATGGGCGAAAATTCCGCTCTACGAAGCCGGTCACGAAGGCTGCACGGAATGCCGGAATACCGGCTACAACGGCCGGACCGCCATCCTCGAAATCATTCCGATCACACCCAAAGTATCGGATCAGCTTTCCAAGGGCGAAATTACCCCCTATGAACTGGAAGTGAGAATTGCCGAAGAGGGAGTCCTCCCAAACCTGCGCTCCAACGGCTTGCGCCTGCTTCGTGATGGAAAAACCGACCTCGCGGCCGTCAGTAAAGTGATCGACATGACCTACACCGATGACTAACGCCACCAATACCGACCCGTCCTCCGCCGCATCGCCCCGCCAACAGCGGATGGCATCCAAGCTGGACTCGCTAAAAAAGCCCACCAAGGTGAAACCATTCACCAAAAAGGAACTTGTCCATATGTTCCGGGGTGTGGGGTCGATGTTGCGCGCGCAGATCAATACCGCGGATTCCTTGAAATATTACAGCCATGGCCTCCCGAACAAGGCGATGGCCGACGCCTTGGAACAAGTGCGCCAGGATATCGAGCGCGGAATGAATGTGCATGAAGCGTTCCGCCGCACCGGGCGATTCAATGACATGGTGATCGGCCTGATCCAGGCTGGCTCGGATGCGGGTCAGCTACACGAGGCGTTCCGCGCCCTTTCAGACCGCATGACCAGTGAGATGCACTTCGAGAAGGCAATCCGCAAGGCAACCCTGATGCCGTCAGTCATCATCTCCGTGCTGATCGGAGCCTTCATCATCTCCCAGGTCAAAATCGTCCCGCAAGTCGAGGAGATGCTGCTGGGCGTCGGCGCGGAGCCGGATGGCATGACCGCGATTTCCTTCAAAATCAGCCACATTACCCGGGATATCTGGATGTTCGTGGTGGGTGGCATCATCGCGACGGCGGTCACCATTTATCGATCCAAAAAAATCCAGGGGCTGATCCTCGGTGTCGCAATGTCGAAGTGGCGTCTGCTCCGGCTTCTGATCATGAGCCTGCGCCAGATGTCCTTCATCGGCACGATCCGGCTGCTTCATTCCAATGGCATCAACCTTGCAAAGTCCATTCGCACTTCCGCAAACAGCGTGAAGGGCACCCCATTTTACGACGAACTCAGAACCGCCGCCGATAAATACGAAAACTCCGGCGTCCCGCTTTCCACCGCATTTGCGAAATACACTTCGGTCGACCAGCAGGTCACCCACATGCTCTCGATCGGTGAGAAGTCGGCATCGCTCGACATGCAGCTCGACATGCTCGCCGAGATGTATGAGGAGGATGCGAACAACTACATGTCCGCATTTGCGGCGGCCATCAGCTTCCTCGTGATGATTATCGCGGTGATGCTGATCGCGGCGGTCTTCGTCGGAACCTTCCTGCCTATCTTCCTGATGGGTCCGAAGATGATGGAATCCAGCGTCTAACACAACTCATCCCGATGCAGCTCACCCGATTCGACCGCTGGCTTCAGAAAAAATTCATTCACGAGACGCATGTATACACGATGCGCGAGCTTGCCAATCCGCCGAGGCGGGTGGTGGGATACAAGCTGCCGGACAAACCCGGGCAGCGGTTTCACTTCAAATACGTGACACGTTTGGAGAAAGATGCCGACGCGCTGATCGCCAGACTTCACGCCGAGAACATGATGTTCAACACACGGATGGTCGACCGCAAGGCATGGTATGCCGGTCTCCTTTCGCCCAAAGGGAAATCCCTGACCTGGACTCTGGTCTCCTACTTGTTTCTGTTGTGCATGATCGCCTCCGTCGTTGCAGGCGTGGCAGTGGTCTGGTCGAATCCTGAATTGCGCCAGAATATCCTCGATGCGATCGAGGTGATGAAGGGCTGAGCTTGAGGCGGGAATATCACAGCCCCGCTGGTTCTTTCCAGGGCAGTTGCCGGGTCAGCGCTCCAGCGTCACGCGCTCCCGGGTGAACGGCAGGTCACGGGCGGTGATCCATACCGAGGGTTTCAGGTCCTCGCCGCCACCCTCCATGCCAAGCAGCATGACATCGAGGTTTTTGCCGACCATCGATTCATCGAGTGGAAAGAAATACGTGTATCCGCTGTCGTGGCGGCGGACGGGGAATTCCCATGGGTTCACCGGATAGGATGGCGCGCGCTCGGGTGCACCGATCAGGCGGTCGCCCATGCGGATGGCGGCGTATGCGCCCTCCCGCCCGTGTTCGCCATCGACTGCAACACAGAGGTAGGAGGTCGGGATGATTTCATCGACCTGGATGCTGGCCGACCATGCCGCGACGCCAGGCACGGCATGCGGATGGGCGAAGAGATTGCTGGCGGTCCATTTGCTGCGATCCACCGGTTGGTTGCGGAGGAATCCCTCGATTTCAGCGGTGCGCTCGGGCGCGTGACGCATGCGGAAATAACGCCATGCCCCTTGCGGAGGGTAAATATCGAGGCGATCCCCATCTTGAAGTAATTCTTCGGCGGATGTCCATGCGACCAGATCGCGGCTGAATTCGGCTCCGGAAACGAGGATGTTGATCAACGTGCGGTCGTTCCCCTGTGTGTGGATCTTGAGATGATCGATGGCGATTGGCTCCGCAAAATCGATGCGAATCGCCCCACTCTCGATGCGTATGTCCCGGCCGACGCCGATCGAATCAAACACGGTGGTGAGGTCGCCATCGAAGAGGTAGCGGTCCCACAGACCGCGGGTTTTCATCAGGGTTTGGTCGAGAAACGCCTGGCGGGCCTCGGCGACGGCAGGGACTTCGGTGGGGCCGGAGCGCGCAAGGCTGCGGATTTCAAACGCGTTGTTGTCGGTGGCGTAGCAGGTTGCTTCGTAGAGCGCGGCCCAGTCTGCGGGCAGGTCGCCACGTTCCAGATCAGCAAGCTTGCGGTGCCACGGCTGGCTGTGCGGGATCGGGATGAGCTTGTCGATTTCAACGGGCGCTCCATCGAGATTGCGCACGACCTGGAACGGTCCGGATGCAAGGGCGGGCTCGTCGCACCGCTCGGTCGTCACCAAAAGCAGGGCGGCGCGGAAAGGGTGGACGATGATTTCCACGTTGCCATCGGCTGCTAGATCATGTCCGAGAATTTCCTCGTATGGGTGGAACAAGCGGGCTTCGCGTTCGCCCTCGGCGGTGAGACCGATGGAGGCATCCATCGCCACTTTGTAAGTGACCGGTTCCCAACTGAGATTTCGCAGGGTGATCAGACGCGTTTTATCATCACCACGCGAAACGGCGTGAGGACCATACTTTTCCTCCGGCAGCACCATGCCATTCACAAGGACGTCCCGGTATTTGCGGTGCAGATTGAAGATGCGGGCGAGCTTGGGAAACTCGTCGTCGCGCAGGAACCACGGGCTGCCGTAAAGCTGCGGGGCGAGGATCATCGAGCGGTTGAAGGCCTGGAGGATCAGATCGTCGTCCCAGTAATCGAGGCACGATGAGATACAGACGCCGTGGTCCTCGGCAAGGCGGCGCAACTCCGGCGGGAGGCCACGGTCGAGCGCTGCGGCACGATTGTGCGTCGCCGGGGCGCGGTTGATCATATGGACGTCAATGTAGGTCTCCGCTCCCTGCCAAAGAAAGGTGGTGGCGTGCGACACCGCATCGCCAAGCTCAAGGCGGTGGTTGAGCAGGATCAAATTCGGGCTGTGCTTTCTTACGGACGTCATCAAGCGGTCGAACGCACCGATTTTCTCAGGCCGGAGCTGGCCGCATACTGCATCCATTTTGAACAACTCGAAGTTGTGGTCGCGAGCCAGCGAGGTCAGGAACTCGATGCGGGCCTCTTCTTCATGCGGGCTGTCGCCGAAGCCATCCGGGCCCAGCCACATGCCGAGACGGCTGCCGAAACCATCGGCGAGCCCGGCCACCTCACCGAATCCGTTCGGGAACATGCGTTGGAATTTCCGTGTCTCCGGGCCGCCGTAGTATTCGGGGCCATCGATTACCCCGGCATCGAACGCGTATAGATCGAGCCGCATGCCGTAAGCATCATGAAGCCATTGAAAAAACGCCATGTTGATTCTGGTGTGCTCTTCGGTTACGCCTTCATTTGTGTTATTGATCCAGGTGAAGTAATGCGAGCGCGAGGGACTGCTTTCATCCGCTCCGGCGAAAATCTCGCCGGAAAGGGAGGCGGGAAGGAGCCATAGACCGGCGAACAGGCAGGTGGAGATCGGCTTCATGATAGATGTAGGGTTTCTACGGTGTGTAAAACATGACCCTATCGCTGAAATCGATACGTCCCGCATTCCGAGAATGCACATGAATGAAAAACACCTTCCGCCGCGGTGACGACGAAAGGCGTTCGAAATATCCGTGTGATGGGAGCGATTACTCTCCTTTGAGCAGGTTGACCATGGCCTCACCCATGCCGAGGCCGACATTCATGTAGGTTCTAGCATCGCTGTTATAGTGGCCATTTGACGCACCACCCATGCTCAGCGGATGGGCGTAAACGGTAGCGACATTCCCCTTGAAGTCAGGGTATTTGCCGCTCTCTCCCGCGACGGCGAATTTCGCGTCGAAGATTTTTTCATCGTTGCCGGATTTGTTTTCGTGACTCGTCTGGCCGAGAGTGGCCATCACGAATGGCGCGGTTGGCGCGCTGAAATCCTTGCGAAGCGCCTTGATGAGATTCACTAGGTTTTGCTCGTAACGGCCCGCGTGGGCGTCGTCGTAGCGATCCTTGTCACCCTGCCACCAGAAAAATCCGGCGACTTCGTATCCGGTGGCATCCGGGTAGTAGGTGCCGAGTTCCTCCAGCACTTTCTTGGCATTGGCGACATCGTCGTCGTATTGTTTGCCGGCATACCAACCGATGGGTTCCGGTTCGGTGCCTTTCATCCATCGGTTCGGGGACTGCTTGTATCCGGCATAGATCCATGTGGTTTCCTCTTTGGATTTCCTGTCCATGCCGGTGAATTCGAAGCTTTCACTTCCCGGGGGCAGGAGATCCCAACCAAGACTGCGGTTGCCGATGCAGCTTTTAAGGATCATCACCGGTTCATCGATCAGATTGCCAATATGGTGGCCGATGCCGATTTCAGGCCCGATGGCCCTGCCCTTGATCGTCATCCATTCGTTGTTGTGGACTCCCATGCCACCACCGCGCCCGACCATGACCCGCACGTTCCGGACATCTTTCCGCTCGGTCCAATTCCCATCATCGTCGACGAGAAAGGGATAAAGGTTTTCGGTTTTGACGGCATGCTCAAGGGTCCCCGGCTTATCGGCTCCGGCGACTCTGCCGAATCCGACCATGTTGGACTGGCCGAGCAGGATGAAGACTTTAACGGGCTTCGTCATGTCCGCGGGTTTGCCATCGGGGCGGGGAAGTTCCGCGGCAATGGATGATGAAGCTGCAAGCAGCGTGGCACCGCATATGGCGGCGATGGATTTCGGGGTGGTTGCCATAACAAGGCCATTACGCGAATCCATGGGTTATCTTCCAAAAAAATCTTTGTTCGCATAGATCTCATTCAGCCCTCCGGGCGGGTCTGAAAATCCCCGCCAAGCGCGAGATGCAGGTCGATGCGGTTTTGCAGTCGCTGGTTCCGCAAACGGATCATGCCCGCGCGCGCGTTGTTGGCGCGGCGCTGGGCTTCAAGAACCGAGAGAATGTTCGGGTTGATGCCCTCGGAATAATCGCGCTCGGCCTGGCGCTCGGCTAGCGCGGCCTGACGCAGCTCGGATGCAAGGAAGGTTTCCTGGGTTGCGAGTGAACGGTCCGCCGCCAGCGCGGCTTCGACTTCACGGAAGGCCTCAAGGGCGCTTTGAGCGTATGCGTTGAGCTCGGCGTCGTTGCGATCGAGCGCGGCTCTGGCCTCTGCCGCCAGCGCGCCACCATCGGTGAGTGTTTGGGTGAAACGCGCGGAAATGGTGCCGAGCAGACGGTTGGCATCAAGCAGATTGGCAAGATTGGATGAACCCGTCCCCCCACTACCTGTCAACGCTAACGATGGCAACAGCGCCTTGCGCGCCGCATCCGCCCTGCGGGCACTGGAGAATAGACGATAACGCCCGGACGTCAGATCGGGGCGCCGATCAAGCAAATCCGCGGGAATCCCCGCCGGCACGTTTCTGGTCAGCTTGGGCAACTCCTTTGCGGCACGGGATTTGCCCTCGGGGTAACGGCCGAGCAGCACTTCCAGCGCCCGTGCCGACTGGTCGCGGTTGAGCTTCGCTTGTTCAACGGCGCGCGCGGCGGAGGATACGTTGGTGCGGCTGAACTGGATGTCCAAGGCGCCCTCGCCGGTGCCACGATATGTGCGCTCGACGATGCGCAGGTTTTTCTCGAACGATTCAAGCGTCTGATCGGCAAGGGCGAGTTCCTGCTCAGAGGAAATCAAATTGCACCACGCCTTGGCCGTGTTTGCGGCCAGGGAAAGGCGCGCTCCCCGATAGTCCTCCAACGCAGCCAATTCGGATGCCTCAGCAGCGCGGCGAACGTCGCGCAGGCGTCCCCATAGGTCGACTTCCCAGGAGGTCGATAACGCCAATCCATAATCCGTAGTGCTGGAGCGCGACGGACCATCGGCCCCTGCCACACTTGCCGCAACCGCGGCCGTCGGCATGCTTCGCGACTTCGCCACGACGCTTGCTTCACGAGCCTCGCGCATTCTCGCCGCAGCAACCCGCAGGCTGCGGTTGTTTTCGAGTGCTTCGTCCACGGTTCGGATGAGCTCACGGTCACCGAATTCCGCCAGCCATCCACTGGAAATCCGTCCATCCCGCCCTCGCTCCACAGCCTGCCAGGTGCCAGGAGTGCGGATGGTGAGGTCATCTGCCGGACGCCCCGCCGGACCGCATGACCCGAAGGCAAATACACAGCCAGCGGAGACCATCATCCTTCTTGTCCATCGTATCACGCAATCGGATACGTGGTAAGGGCTTGGAATCTTGAATCGATTTGAAATCATCCGGGCTCATCATGTCGTCCCGTATTTCCGCATTGCAACCCCGGGGATACCCGAATTCGTCAACGCGCACATCCACGGGCCGTCCGCATGCTCTTTCAGTAAAAGGATTGCTGGCGCGCTTCGCCCCGTTTCACAACTCAGTAACGCACTTTGGCCTCCACCGCACGGCGGATCCGACCGGGTGCGGCTTTCGCTGCCTCCTCACCCACGCGCTTGAGCAGCGCGATCATCGATGCGGTGATGAAATATTCTTTCAAAAGGGCTTCGCGGCGCTGGCCGTTGCGGTCGATGCGGGTGATTTTCATGGAATTGCAGTGTTGGGATTTCAGGTTAAACCGTTCTCCAATGAATCGGTCATCATCAGATAAAGCAGAATGCGGACCATGCAACCGGAAATGTGTGCTTGTTTCAAATATCCGCCATGGTGACCTTTGCGGCATGAAAATACTCGTCACCGCCGGGCCGACGCGTGAGCCAATCGATCCCGTTCGCTATTTGAGCAACCGCTCATCCGGGCGCATGGGCTACGCGGTGGCCGCCGCTTTCGCAAACCAAGGGCATCATGTCCTGCTCATCTCAGGGCCGACGTCCATTGATGTGCCCGATGGAGTCGATTTCCTCCCGGTGGAGACCGCGGCGGAGATGTTCGATGCTGTCGCGAAATACCTTTCCACATGCGAAGTCGCCGTCTTCGCCGCCGCGGTGGCCGATTTCACCCCGGCCATGGTGGCCGAAGGCAAAATCAAGAAATCCGGCCACAGCCCCACCCTGGATCTCGTCCCCACCCGCGACATCCTCGGCAGCGCGCGGGAACCGCTCGGCTTCACCGGAACCTTGGTGGGATTTGCCGCAGAGACATCCCACCTCGAAAACCACGCCCGCGAAAAGCTGGCCCGAAAGAAATGCGACCTCGTCGTTGCCAACGATGTCTCACAGCCCGGCATCGGCTTTGATAGCCACGAAAATGAGGTGCTGCTCGTTTGGCCGGAGGGCTCTGAACCACTTGACCGCGCATCGAAACATGACCTTGCAACCCTCCTCGTCGAAAAGGTGCTCGCACGCCACGCCAACAGCCGCCAAATTCCCGCCGCGCCAAACGCACGCCTTTTACCATGAACGATCTCACTCTCGCCACCCGCGCTGCCCACGAGGCCGGCAAACTTCTGCGCGCCCATTTTGGCTCCACACTCGATGTCGATGAGGCCAGCCACCATGACATCAAACTCGCGCTCGACCGCCAATCCCAAGACCTCATCACCGCCATCCTGCTCGACTCCCGCCCCGGCGACGCGCTCTACGGCGAAGAGGGTGTGGCTGGAAACGCGGAATCCTCCCGCCAATGGATCGTCGATCCGATCGACGGAACCGTGAACTTTTTCTACGGCATCCCTCACTTCTGCGTCTCCATCGCCCTGCGTGTCGAAGGCCGCATCGTCCTCGGCGTCATCCACGATCCGATGGTCGGCGAAACATGGACCGTCGAGGAAGGGGGGGCTGTATTGCTCAACGGCAAACCAGTGAAAGCCAGCTCACGCGAAAACCTCGCCGAAGCAGTGTTGTTCGTCGGCTGTGGCAAGGATGAGGAGGCGCTCAAGGTCGGCCTCGAACGATTCCGCAAAGGCTCCCTTCGTGCCCGGAAAATGCGCATGATGGGGTCCGCCGCACTCGGCATGGCCTATATCGCCTGCGGCCGGCTCGACGCCTACATCGAATCACGCATCTCCCTCTGGGACATCGCTGCCGGTATGCTCATGCTCGAGCAAGCCGGTGGAAAGGTTGATCTAACAGAAATTCCCGGCAAGGCCGACGCGTGGTCGATCGTCGCCACCAACGGTCGCATCCCGATCGAGGAAATCCTCTAACCACCATCCGCGAACCATGACCGGCATCGGCTACGACATCCACCGCTTCACCGAAGGTCGTCCATTGATTCTCGGTGGCGTCGAGATTCCCCACGACCGCGGTCTCGAGGGTCATTCCGACGCCGACGTGCTTTCCCATGCGATAGCCGACGCGGTATTGGGCGCGCTCGGCTTGCCCGATATCGGCCACTATTTTCCACCCGGAGATCCCGCGTGCGGGGGAATCTGCTCGCTCGAGATCCTCGCAAAATGCCGTGAGCTCGCATGCGATGCGGGCATGGCGATCATCAACGTGGATGCCACAATCATCGCTGAGGCACCCAGAATCCTTCCCCATCGTGAAGCCATGCGCGGCAATATCGGCGCTGCGCTCGGTATTCCGCCTACTCGTGTCGGCATCAAGGCGACCACCAACGAAATGCTCGGTGCCATCGGTCGCCGCGAAGGCATTGCCGCCATGGCCGTGGCACAAGTCGATCCGCAATGCGGCGAATGAATCGTTTTTAACGTCGGGCAATATCTGTCGAAGCGATCGAAGCAAGCATGGCTCCCATCACTTCAGGCAAGCAATTCGCGGAAATACCCGATGGTCCGCTCAAGCCCCTCTTCAAGTGACACTTTCGGCTCCCAATCAAGCTCGGCTTTCGCAAGCGAAATGTCCGGCTTGCGCTGCCTTGGATCATCTCCTGGAAGTGAGTGGTGCGTGATTTTCGATTTTCCGCCCACTTTCCTCAACACCAGATCCGCGAGCTCCAGCATGGTGAATTCACCTGGATTGCCGATATTCACCGGGGTCGTTAGCGACGGGTGATCCATCAGGCGCACGAATCCCTCGATCAAATCATCGACGTAACAAAATGACCGCGTTTGAGTCCCGTCACCATAAATAGTGAGATCCTCGCCGCGTAATGCCTGAACAATGAAGTTTGACACGACCCGTCCGTCGCTCGGATGCATTCTCGGACCGTAGGTGTTGAAAATGCGGACAATCCGGATGTCCACGCCATTCTGGCGATGGTAATCCATGAATAGTGTTTCGGCGCATCGTTTCCCCTCATCATAGCACGAGCGAATGCCAACCGGGTTCACGTTTCCCCAGTAACTTTCCCGCTGAGGGTGCTCCGCCGGATCTCCATACACCTCCGACGTGCTTGCCTGAAAAACCCGCGCACGCGTGCGTTTTGCGAGGCCAAGACAGTGAATCGCCCCCATCACCGACGTCTTGATGGTCTTGATCGCGTTGTATTGATAGTGCGGCGGAGAGGCCGGGCAGGCGAGATTGTATATTTGGTCGACTTCCGCCTTAAAAGGATCCGTCACATCGTGGCGCATCAGCTCAAAGTCCGGACGACCAAGCAAATGAGCGATGTTGCGCTTGCTTCCGGTGAAGAAATTGTCGAGGCAGATCACTTCGTGACCATCGGCAAGCAAACGGTCACAAAGATGCGACCCAAGAAAGCCGGCACCACCGGTCACCATGATTCTCATGAGCGCAGCCTAATTCTCCACAATCGTTGCTGCAAGCATTGGAATCTGGCCATGAATCTGGCTGCCCCACCCAAGGCCGTCTGAACTTTCTATCACGAGTTTCTTTTCAATCGGCTTAGCGATTCGGATCAATCCGGTTTTAGATCTCTCGCGCTCCACATCACTCCCGCCGCATCCTTCGCCGCACCGCGCATCCGTCGTGCCCCGGTCTTCCGTTTCGGCCCGAAGCGATCGCGCGCTTGCGCAAAGCAATGCTCCACCGTCTCCCGGCTTCCGATCACCGCTCCCGCCGTAAAATACCTCACCCGCCGCATCAACATCCCCGCAAATCCCATC
>JBLRWN010000030.1:0-38191 GCA_047921195.1 Luteolibacter sp.
CCAGCAAAGAAGGCTCCAGCAAAGAAGGCTCCAGCAAAGAAGGCTCCAGCAAAGAAGGCTCCCGCAAAGAAGGCTCCCGCAAAGAAGGCTCCGGTCAAAAAAGCTCTGGTGAAAAAATCCCCGGTCAAAAAAGCCGAGCCAAAAGCAATCACCAAGCCGGCCCCACTTAAAAAGGCTTCCACCCCAAAAGTTTCCACAACGAAAGCCGAGCTCAAAAAAACAGCACCGAAGAAAAAGGTTGCTGCAATCAACGGCAGCGATTCATCCACACCGGTTTTGATTAAATCGCCGCATTCCGTGGCATTCATTCAAAAACAACACCAGCGCCTCCTCGATCTCCGCGACGATCTCGTGGATGCCATGTCCGGCATGACGCGCGACACCATCCGCAACGCGCCTGAAGGCAGCGAAGCATCCGGCAGCGGCATGCACCAAGGCGACGCCGGCAGCGATGCCTATGACCGCGATTTCGCTCTCTCCGTTCTCGCCAAAGAACAGGATGCCCTCTACGAAATCGAACAGGCGCTTCGCCGCATCAAGCAAGGCAACTACGGCGTCTGCGAGCTTTCCGGCGAGAAGATCCCCCAACCGCGTCTCGAAGCGATTCCGTTCGCCCGCCTCACCGTCCAATGCCAGGCCCAATGGGAAAAAGAATACGGCAATCGCCGGTTCCGCCCATCCAACGAAGTCGGCTTCAGTGGCGGCAACACCCTCGATGATGAGGATTCCGATGCGGTTTTGCTTGACGAAGACGACGAATAATCTAGTTTCCCCCTCCCGCAATTTCCATCATGCCACGCGAAATCATCATCCTTGAATGTACCGAAGCGAAAGCCGAGGGCAAGCCCACCTCACGTTACGTCACCACGCGCAACAAGAAGAGCCTCCGTACGCCAGGTCGTCTTGAAAAAGTGAAATTCAATCACTTCCTCAAGCGCCGCACCCTCCACCGCGAACTCCGCTGACGTTTCACGCATCACAACCATTCCATCATGTCCGAACCGAAAACCGTCGAACGCCGCATCGCCTTCCGCAAGGCGAACCGCACCATGCCGCGCCGCAGGATTGATCTGCCGCTCGATCAGATCACCCCGCTCAACACCGAAGTGCTCTCCAAGTTCACTTCCGAGACCGGAAAAATCCTTCCACGCCGCGTCACCGGCGTCTCCGCTAAAACCCACCGCCGCGTCACCAACGCCATCAAACAGTCGCGCGCCATCAACCTGATGCCATAATCGATTCCTCAGGAATTCTCTTCCCCAAAGAGCCTGTCCGCAACCCGGGCGGGCTCTTTGTTTTCCATCCAACCCCAATGACGGACACCCAGAACGAATCCGACCACCGCGGCCTCGCGATTGATCGCGTCGGCATCCGCGGCCTCCGCCATCCGCTGCAAGTGCGCGACGCCCATGCGGATGCCGCCACGCAGGCCACCATCGCCACCATGGCGCTGGCCGTCGACCTGCCCGCCCAATTCAAGGGCACCCACATGAGCCGCTTCGTCGAAGCCCTCAACGAATCCGGCGCTCTCCTCGATCTCGCCAATCCTCAAGCACTGCCGGCGCGCCTTCTTGAAATCCTGCCCGCCACCCGCGCCCACGTCGAATGGGACTTCCCGTGGTTTGTCGAAAAATCCGCACCTGCAACCGGTCGCCCCGGCCTGCTCGACTATCAGATCCAATTCGAACTCGAGCTCGATACCGCCGGCCGGCACATCTCACGGCTCACCCTTGCCATCCCCGTCGCCACCCTCTGCCCGTGCTCCAAAGCCATCAGCGAATACGGCGCCCACAATCAGCGTGGCCTCGTCACCTTCGTCGTCCAAACCCGCGAACCGGTCGCCCTCGCCGAACTCATCCCCCTCGTCGAGCAATCCGCAAGCTGCGAGCTCTACAGCATGCTTAAACGCCCCGACGAAAAAGTCGTCACCGAGCGCGCCTTCGACAACCCCGTTTTCGTCGAAGACCTCGTCCGCAACATCGCGACCCGAGCCAATGCAGACCCACGCATCACCGGCTACCGCGTCGAAGCCGAAAACTTCGAGTCCATCCACAACCACAGCGCATGGGCCGTTATCGAATCCCCATCTCCGGACCATGGGGCTTGAGCTAAGGTCATCCCGATCCGAAGACACATCATCCGCACCTTGCGCGTCACAAGGCAACAGGATCAGACAAATCCATCTTGCCCACGCGGCTTCACCGAGCGCGCCAGCCATGCACCATACTCATCCGCACCGATTACCCACGCAGAGGGCGAGGGTTTGAACAACCGCTTTCCGCGCGCAAATGGCTTTGCCGGATCCGGGCATGTCTGCCATGATTCCGGGCATGGTCGAGCGTGTTTTTCTGGGATGGCATGAACCGTTTCTTTCTTTGGCGGTCGAGTGGATGGCGGCACGGGGTGCGGATTGGAGCGACACACTGGTGGTGGTGCCCACCGCGCAAAGCGGCCGTCGTCTTCGTGAAATGCTCGCCGAGGCATGCGGTGGGGCGGTGCTCTCACCGAGGACCACAACACCCGGCATGATCCTGCGCGGCGACGACGCGCCCGGAATCGCGGAAAACTGGGAAGAAGAATTGGCGTGGATCGCGGAACTCGAATCGATCGCGGACTGGGCTCCCTACCAACCCATCATGCCCGAGCCGGACCGGACAGATGACGCATGGGCCACCGGCCTCGCACGCGAACTCGCCGCCCTGCGCCGGGAGCTTCAGGAAAACGGACACCATCTCGCATCCGCCGCCAAGCGGCTGTCCGACACCGTGGAGAGCGAGCGCTGGCAGGCCTTGGCGGCTTTGGAGCGGGCGATGCTCCAGCGCCTGCAACGTTGGGGTTTGCGCGACCGATCCCGGCCGTTTGCCGAAATCCTGCCGCCCGTGGATCGTGCGCCACGCATCCTTCTTGCAGGCGTGCCGGATCTGCCGCCGGTCGTCGCGGCCGCAATCGAGCAAGATGCGCGGCCGATCATTTCGCTCGTCGCCGCACCAGAGTCCGAGGCAACGGATTTTTCCCCATGCGGCACACCGCTCCAAGCATGGGCCGGGCACGAGTTGCCATGGCCGGATGGGCGCGTGCACGTCGCCAGCGACCCACGACATCAGGCGGCGATTGCGATCAGCGAAATCGCGAAGTCCCAGGCCGCATCGGATGCCGTGGCCATCGGCTGCCCGGACGCCGAGGTGGGCGAGGAACTCTGCCGCGCACTTACGCATCATGGGTGGACGGCATTCCATCCCGCAGGCCCGGTGCCATCGGAACCGCTGCTGACGTGGTGGCGCACGTTCGCAAACTGGTTGCGCAATCCGGAGTTCTCGACGCTCGCCGAGCTGCTCGCCTTTCCTCAATCCGGCAAACTCGTTGGCGGGGCGAGGTTTCAGAAATCCGCCACCTTGCAGCGCATGATGGATGAGGCGATGGTGCGCGACACGTCCGACCTGCGCCACCAGCTCGCGGAAAATCCCGACTTCGCCACCCACCCCGACGCGGAAAAAGCGCAAGCCGCCCGCGAGCAGGCGGCGCAATTGTTAGAATCGGCCAGCGCGATGGAGAACTGGCGCGCCAGCTATCAGCGCGGTGATTTCCTCCAGACGACGCGCAAGCTGCTCGACATCATCGCCACGCCCGAGGATGCCGCCACCCAGGCGATTCACGCATGGTTGGATCGCGCGGAAGGGATGATCCGGAGGCACGACAAGCCCGCTGGCTTCTGGCTCGACCTGATGCTCGCCTCATTGCCCGCCAGCTCCCCCACCCCGCCCGACGAGCGCGTGATCGACATCCAGGGGTGGCTTGAGGTTTTTCACGAACCGGGAAACCACCTGGTGCTTTGTGGCCTCAACGAAGGACGCGTGCCTGCAAAGCCGACCGGCGAGACATGGCTTGGAGAACCGGCACGTGCCCGCCTCGGATTGATCACGGCCGATGATCGCGCCGCGAGGGATGCATGGCTGTTCCATGCCATCACCCGCGCGCGGATGCATGAGAACGGAAGCGTCACCCTGATCTGCGGGAAATCCTCGGCAGGTGGCGACGCGCTTTTGCCCTCACGTCTCCTGCTCACCGGCGATGGCGAATCACTCGCGCGCCGGGTGCGCCACCTCTTCCAATCGATCGAGCCACCGGACGCCGGATTGCGCCGCGAAGCCGACGATTGGAATTGGCAGCCGCCCGTGTTCACCCCGAGCCGCCTTCCCTCGGCCACCGGTCTGCGAGATTACCTCGCGTGCCCGTTCCGCTTTTATCTCAAACACGTCCTCCGCATGCGCAAACCGGAACCGGAACGCGGCGAGTGGAACGCGCGGGATTTCGGCAACATCATCCACAAGGCGCTGGAAATCTGGGGCGGCAATGCCTCCGCCCACAGTGCTTCGGTCGATGAGATCGCCGGGCATCTGATCGACGAGGCCGACCGCATCATCACGCGCGGTTTCCACGGCCGCCCGCCGCTTGCCGTGCTGCTGCAGCGAGAGGCGATGCACCAGCGCCTGCGATGGACCGCCCGCGTCCTGGCGGAGATCCATGCCGATGGTTGGGAGATCCTGGAAACCGAAAAACCGATCCGGATCCCGGTGTCGGGCGGACGCCACATTTCCGGAACCATCGACCGCATCGACCGCCATCGCGAATCCGGTGAAATCCGCATCATCGATTACAAAACCGGCAATCTTGATGAAAGGAAATCCGGCACCGTGGAGGCCGCCCATCGCACCACGGCAACCGCAGGCGTTCTCAAAAACCACCGCCACCTCGCCGATGACTGCCCAGCCTGGCACGCGACAACGGACGCGAAGGGTAAACCGCGGGCTTGCCTCTGGCAAAACCTCCAGCTCCCGCTCTACGTCGCCGCCGTGGCCGCAGATTTCGATTCCCTGCCACAACCCTGCTACCTGGCGATCGGCAACACCCGCAACCGCGTCGCCCTTCACACATGGGACAGGTTTTCCTTGGACGAGATGAAGTCCGCCATGGCGTGCACCGAATGGATCATCGAACGCATCGACCAAGGCATCTTCATGCCGCCTGCGGAAAAAGTGCGATACGACGAATTCGAGCCTCTTGCGGCACGCTCAAGCCTGGCGGATCTGGTCCGGATGGGGCCCATGAGCGCCACGCCCTGAGATACCGCGCCGTCGTATCAAAACACCGGCCAGGCTCCGTGTTGACGGAAAATTTCGCGGGCGGTGTCCGCTTCTTCCGGCGAGGCGGGCGGAGTGTCCGCAAGCTGATAGACGCGGCCGAGGGCATCCCACTTGTGGCGGCCCATCTGGTGAAACGGAAGCACTTCGATGCGCTCGACGACGGGGCCGAGGCTGGCGGCGAATTCGGCCACGCCTTCGATATTCTCTCGGGCGTCGGTCAGCCCGGGGACGAGGACGAATCGGATCCACATCAGCCGGCCGGCCGCCGCCATCCGCCTTGCGAAGGCGCGGGCGGGCTCGCGATCGACGCCGGTGGTGTGGAGGTGAGTCGCCGGGTCGGACGATTTGATGTCGAGCAGCCAGAGATCGGTGAGATTCATCAGCTCATCATCGACCTGCTCGCCAAGATGCCCGGAGGTATCGATTGCGGTGTGCAGACCCATTTTTTTCACGCCGCGGAAGATCTCCTTGCAGAATTCCGGCTGTGCAAGGGGTTCGCCGCCGCTGATGGTCACGCCTTTCAGGAATGGCCGCTGGTGGCGGATCTCCTCGATCAACGAGGCGGCGTTGCGCAGCTCGCCATTCAAGGGGCTGGCCGTATCCGGATTGTGACAATACAAACAACGCAACGGGCAGCCGCTGAGGAACATGACGAATCGCACGCCTGGCCCGTCGATCATCCCGCCGCTTTCCACCGAATGTACGCGACCGATATCGGGGGCGTGATGGGTTGCGGGGCGGGTAAGGATTTGAGATTCGGACATTTGAGGCAAAGAGGTGACGCATTGATTGAAGCACCGGCGAAGGGAAAATGACAGCCCGAATCCGGCGGATTCGGGCTGAATCACTGCGACCGATGATGGGAGGCGGCGGGCGAAACGCCCGGCCACGGTTTGATCAGCGCGCGCGATGGAACGTCCGATTGATCACATCGAGCTGCTGCTCGCGGGTGAGCTTCACGAAGTGAACGGCGTATCCGGAAACACGGACCGTGAGCTGCGGGAATTTCTCCGGATGCTCCATCGCCTCCTCCAGCGTCTCGCGATTGAAGACGTTGACGTTGATGTGGTGGCCTCCGGTTTGAAAATACCCGTCGATCAGCCCGGCGAGATTCTGCACGCGGTCGAGCGGCACGCGGCCGAGCGCACCGGGGACGATGCTGAAGGTGTAGCTGATGCCGTCGAGCGAGTCGCGGTATGGAAGACCGGCCACGGACGTCATCGAGGCGACCGCGCCATTTTCATCGCGTCCGTGCATCGGGTTGGCACCGGGGGCGAATGGCTCGCCGGCGCGGCGGCCGTCGGGCGAGTTGCCGGTTTTCTTACCGTAGACCACATTCGACGTGATGGTGAGCACCGACTGGGTGACCATGGCGCCGCGATACGTCGACTGGCGGCGCAGCCGTGCCATGAAGCCGGAGACCAACGAGCGGGCGATGGAATCGACGCGTTCGTCGGCGTTGCCGTATTTCGGGAAATCGCCTTCGATCTTGAAGTCCGTGGCGATTCCCTTCTCGTTGCGGATCACACGCACGGTTGCGTATTTCATCGCGGAGAGGGCGTCGGCACAGACCGAAAGCCCGGCGATGCCGCAGGCCATGGTGCGCAGGATGTCACGATCGTGCAGCGCCATTTGCACGCGCTCGTAGCAATACTTGTCGTGCATGTGATGGATGATGTTGAGGGCGTTGACGTATTGGCTGGCGAGCCAATCCATCATGCGGCCGAAGGAGGCCTGGACCTCGTCGTAATCGAGCACGTCGGCAGTGATCGGCGCGTATTCCGGGCCGACGCGCTCGCCGGACATTTCGTCGATGCCGCCGTTGATGGCATAGAGCATCGTCTTCACGAGGTTCACGCGGGCCCCGAAAAACTGCATCTGTTTGCCGATCCGCATGGCGGAAACGCAGCAAGCGATGCCGTAATCATCGCCCCACCACGGCCGCATGAGGTCGTCGTTTTCGTATTGAATCGACGAAGTCTCGATCGAAGTGCGGGTGCAGAAGTGCTTGAATCCATCGGGCAGTTTCTCCGACCACAGCACGGTGAGATTCGGCTCCGGTGCAGGGCCGAGATTGTGCAGGGTCTGCAGAAATCGGAAACTGGTGCGGGTGACGAGTGTGCGGCCGTCGCCCCCCATGCCACCGATGGATTCGGTGACCCAGGTGGGGTCGCCCGAGAAGAGCTGGTTGTAATCGGGTGTGCGGGCGAAGCGGACGAGCCGCAGCTTGAGCACGAGTTGATCGATGAGCTCTTGAGCAGCCACTTCGTCGAGTGTGCCTTCGGCGAAATCGCGTTCGATGTAGATGTCGAGGAAGGTCGAGACGCGGCCGAGCGACATGGCCGCGCCATTCTGGTCCTTGACCGCGCCAAGGTAGCCGAAATAGGTCCATTGCACCGCTTCGCGTGCGTTGGCGGCGGGATGGCGGATGTCGAAGCCGTAAGCCGCTGCCATGGTCGCGAGATCCTTGAGGGCGCGGATCTGTTCGGAGATTTCCTCGCGGTCGCGGATGATCGATTCGGTGATGTTGGCTGCGGTCGTCTCGGCGAGCTGGCGCTGCTTTTCGACAACGAGGAAATCGATACCGTAGAGTGCGACCCGTCGGTAGTCGCCAATGATTCGGCCACGTCCGTATGCATCCGGCAAGCCGGTGATCAGGCCGGCGGAGCGGCAGGCACGGATTTCCGGGGTGTAGGCGTCGAACACACCTTCGTTGTGCGTCTTGCGATAGCGGAAGACCGCTTCGGTTTCGGGATCCACGGTGCGTCCGGCGGCCTCCACCGCCGATTTCGCCATGCGGAATCCACCGTAGGGCATGAACGCGCGCTTCAATGGCGCATCAGTCTGGAATCCGACGATTGCTTCGAGATTCTCGTCGATGTAGCCCGGGCCATGGGCGGTGACACCCGAGATGATCTTGGTGTCGAGATCCAACACCCCACCGTTCTCAATTTCCTTGGCAAGCAGTAACTCGATTTTCTTCCAGAGCTCGCGGGTGCGCTCGGTCGAGGGTTTCAAAAAGCTTTCCTCGCCGTCGTAGGGCAGGTAATTCTTCTGGATGAAATCGCGAACGTTGACGGCTTCCGTCCATTCGCCGGATTTGAAGGTGCGCCATGCTTCGTTGCTTGTGGAGGAGGTCGTGGGGGTATCGGCTGTTTTCATAATCGGATGGGATGGATTTACGGATGCAGCACACTCGCAGCATCCAAACCAACGAGCAAAGAAACGCAAATTCAGGAATGGGATACAGCAAGAAACGCATAGGGAGCAGCTGGATCATGGAAAATAAAACCGAAATAACTTGTCACATGGAATTTTGCCGGCCTAAGGATGTATCGGTTGAGCGGCATGAGTCGGTTTTCCCGCTCTTTTGAGGATTGGTGGTGCCATGATTTTCAAGGGGGTTTTTCTCACCATGGCACCTTTTAGAACAAACATATGGATATCTACGTGGGCAATCTGCCCTACACTGCAACCGAAGCGGATCTCAGCGATCTCTTCGCCGAATACGGACCTGTCGAACGCGTCAAAATCATCACCGACCGCGACAGTGGACAATCGAAAGGCTTCGCCTTTGTCACCCTTGCCGACCAAAGCCGTCTCAACGACGCATGCGACGCACTGAATGAAAAAGACTTTCACGGGCGCCCGCTCCGAGTCAACGCATCTGAGCCCCGCACTGGCGGCGGCGGCGGCGGCGGTGGTGGTGGCGGCGGTGGCTACAAAGGCGGCGGCGGTGGCGGCGGCTACAAAGGCGGCGGCGGTCACAAAGGTGGCGGCGGCGGCTACAAAGGTGGCGGCGGCGGCGGCGGACGCTGGTAAGCGCTCCCCTTCAAATCATTCCATCCACCAACAAGCGGCGCATGCGCTCTTGTTGGTGGTTTTTTTGTGTCAAATCCCAAGGTGGTTTGAACGCAAAAGCGTCTTGAGCGGATGAAATCACCGATGCGGTTCACGGCTGCCACGAGGCAGCAGGTGGCGGATCAGCTTGGCCTCACGCCGCGTCCTGGCTCGCATTGCGGCGGCGGATCGCGGGCGGTTTTTCGCCAGTGACAACCTGGCGGTTGATGGTGACGGATTCCACGTCGTCGCGCGATGGCACATCATACATGACGTCGAGCATCATGCGTTCGAAGATCGAGCGCAGCGCGCGGGCGCCGGTGCCACGGCGGACGGCCTCTTCGGCGAGGGCCTTGAGCGCGTCCTTGGTGATCTTGAGCTTCACGCCGCTCATGGCGAGTTGCTTGGAATATTGCCGGACGAGAGCGTTTTTCGGCTCGGTAAGGATGCTGATAAGCTCTTCCTCGTTGAGCTTGCGTAGTGAGGAAATGACGGGCAAGCGACCGATGAACTCGGGGATCAGGCCGAAGTGGAGCAAGTCCTCGGGCTGGGCCTTGTCGAAGATGTTGCCGTTCTCGGCGGCTTGGCGCTCTTCGGAATCGGCGTGGAATCCGAGCGTGTTCGAACCAAGGCGGCGGCGGATGATGTCCTCTAAACCGACAAACGCGCCACCGACGACGAAGAGGATTTTCTCGGTGTTGACCTGGATGTATTCCTGCTGCGGGTGCTTGCGGCCGCCTTGCGGGGGCACATTGCAGATGGTGCCTTCGAGGATTTTCAGCAGCGCCTGTTGCACGCCCTCGCCGGAGACGTCGCGGGTGATCGAGACGTTCTCGGTCTTGCGGCCGATCTTGTCGATTTCGTCGACGTAGATGATGCCACGCTCGGCGCGGGCCACATCGAAATCCGATGCCTGGAGCAGGCGGAGAATGATGTTCTCCACATCCTCACCGACGTATCCGGCTTCAGTGAGGGTGGTGGCATCGACGATGCAGAACGGCACGTCGAGCACGCGCGCGAGGGTGCGGGCGAGCAAGGTCTTTCCTGAGCCGGTCGGCCCTAGCAGCATGATGTTCGATTTCTCGATCTCGACATCCTTGAACTCCTCACCGAGGTCGGATTCATCCTGGCGCAGGCGCTGGTAGTGGTTGTAGACGGCGACGGAGAGCACCTTTTTGGCATCCTCCTGGCCGATGACGTATTCATCAAGCCGCTTGCGAATCTCCATCGGCGCCGGCAGGACGAATCCAGCGCCTTCGGCCTTGGTCGCCTTCTTGCCTTTCCCGCCACCGAGTTCCTTCACAAGAATGTCGGCACACACGTCCACGCATTCGTTGCAAATGTAGACGCCGGGCCCGGCAATGAGTTTTTTGACTTCGGAGTGACTCTTTCCGCAGAACGAGCACATGGTGAGATTGGAGGCGCGGGCCATGGGGAAATAAAAGCTGGGATTCAGAAAAGCGGAAAAAGCGGAAATTACGAGTCGCCCTTCTTGTCTTTGGTGACGGCGTCTTTCACGGCGTCGGGGAGTTCCTTGCGGCTTTCGAGCACCTTGTCGACGAGGCCGTATGCGACGGCTTCCTCGGCGGTCATGTAGTTGTCGCGGTCGGAATCGTTCTCCACCTGTTCGACGGTTTTTCCACTATGCTTGGCAAGGATGCCGTTGAGGCGTTTTTTCAGATTGAACATGAAGCCGATGGTGCGTTCGACATCGGATGCGGTGCCTTGAGCGCCGCCGGACACCTGGTGGATCATCACGTGCGAGTTCGGCAGGCAGAACCGCTTGCCCTTGGTGCCGGCGGTGAGCAACACCGAACCCATCGACGCGGCAATGCCGATGCAATAGGTATTCACATCGCAGGTGAGGAACTGCATCGTGTCGTACATCGCAAGACCGGCCGTCACGGAGCCGCCGGGCGAATTGATGTAGATGTGGATGTCCTTTTTCGGATCCTGCATCTGCAGGAACAAAAGCTGGGCAATCACCGAGTTGGCCACGAAATCGTCGATCGGCGTGCCGATGAAAATGATGCGGTCCTTCAGCAGGCGTGAGTAGATGTCGAACGACCGTTCGCCACGCGCATCCTGCTCGATGACGACCGGGACGTAGTAGCTGTTCTTCGGGGAGCTGGCGCTCGGGGCGATGGAGGTGGGGAACATGGGTGTGTGAGGGTTATGCGGTGGCTTCGGAATCGGCGGTTGGCTCATCGGCTTCACTGACGTTCGCGTGTTCGAGGAGGAAGTCAATCGCCTTGCCGATCAGCATTGAGCGGCGGATGCCTTCGATGCGGCCTTCGTTGGCAAGCTGCTTGATCAGTTTTTTCGGCTGTTCCTTGCGGGACATGGCGATTTGCGCGAGATGGTTGAGCAGCTCGTTATCGGCAACCACGAGGCTTTCGGCGCGGGCGATTTCCTGGAGGATGAAGTTCGAGCGAAGGTTCGATTCGGCGCGGGCGGTCGCCTGATTGAAGATCTCCGCCTGATGGGCGGCGATTTCCTCGTTGCTGAGGCCTTGTTGAATGCCGCGATCGACCATGCTGTCGGCCTGCGACTGGGTTTCCTGGCGGACGAGAGCCTCCGGCACCTCGAAGCTGGTGGAGGCGAGCAGTGCTTCGACGATCTTGTTGACCTTCATGTCGCTGCTGCGGCGCTCCTGTTCGTTACGGATGTTCTCGCGGATCAGATCCTTGAGTTGTTCAAGCGATTGGCCGGGAAGCACCTTGGCGGCGAGTTCGTCATTCAGCTCGGGAAGCACGGCTTCCTTGATTTCCCTGGCCTCGACCTTGAACTGGAGTTCCTTGCCGGAGAGATCCGAAATCGGGAAATCCTCGGGAAGGGTGAGCGGAAACTCGCGGGTCTCGCCGACTTGGATGCCGGTGACTTGCGTTGCAAAACCGGGAAGAAATGACGCCTCATCCACCTTGATCCAGAAATTCTCCCGCCCGGTTAGATAGCCGACATCCTTGCCAACCGCCTCACTGGTCGGCTTGCCATCGAGGGTGGAGCTGTAGTCGCAAACCAGGAAGTCACCTTCCTTGGCGGCGCGGCCATCGACGTTCTGGAAGTCGGCCTGGCGCTGGCGGAGTTCTTCGAGGGCTTTCTCCAGCTCGGCTTCGATATCGGGTTGCTTGGGAATGGTGATGGAGACGCCCTTGTATTCGGGGAGTTTGAAATCGGGGGCCAACGTGAGTGTCGTCTCGAAGGTGCAACCGGTCTCGGTGATGCGCATGTCCACCGGGGCACCGAATTGGATCACCTTGAGATCCTCCTGCTCCATGCCCTTTTGGCAGGCTTCGGAGAACAGGATTTCGGCGAGTTCCTCCTGCACTTCGCTGCCGAATTTCTTAGCGACGACCGCTTTCGGAGCCTTGCCGGGGCGGAACCCGGGGATGCGGGCTTTGCTGGCGTAGCGGTTGACGATTTTATCGCGGCGCTCGGTGACGGTTTCGGCGGGGATTTCCGCGCGCAGGATGGCGACGCATTTCGGCTGTTTCTCGACGACGATGTTCATGGTGGCGTGTTGGGGTCCCGCCTTGCGCGGGGCGCCGAACCTAGGGGATCGATGGGTGAATTGTCAAACCAGACAGGAATAAAAACCTCCCTGCACAATTCACGCCGAAAACCGCGCATCGAAGGAAATCAGCTCGGGGTCGGACACCTGCAAGTCCCCCGCACTGGTGTGCGCTGGATTCACGAGCAGCGTGTGCTCCTGCGGGATGATGGCACTGGGCAGGCGCAAAGCGACTGTCTTGCGCGCAACAAGCCACGGGCCGCCGATCGAGCGTGCGACGTCGGAGACGGGGAACTTGCGCCAACCAGGCGGTGGGGGCGCGGCCTCTTCGATCCAGTCGTCCGGCACCTCCACACGGATGATCCGCCAATCGACCTGCAACATCTGGCGCGGCACGTGGACCATGATTTCCAAAGCCGCGAGGGCCCGGGACCCGGCGAGATAGACCGCCGGGATACCCGGGGGATTCCAGCGACCGCCATATCGCCGGGCACCTTCTCCGCTCATTGCATCGAGCGACCACTGGACTTGGACGATCCGGAAATACGTGGCCATTTCAGGAGAAAACACCGTGTTCAATGCGACCCAAGAGCGCCTCCACCTCGCGGGCGCCTGCCTCGGTATCCGCGTAATCGAGCGGCAGCTCGCCACCGAACGCATAAGCCGGAGCCGACAGCCATTCGCGGGCGACCCGCTCATTTCCGAGCACCACGACCGCCTGCCGGAACAACCGCCCGAAGCGCACCACCCGATCCGACTCCGCACGATCCATGGTGCCGGATTTTTTGCGGCGGTGCAACGTGGCACGCGACATCCCGAGCAAGGCACCAAGGCGCTCTTCGCTAAGCCCGAGGAGTTCTTGAAGATAATGGAATTCTCCCATCGGAAGACCATTTCTCACACGACTCACGACGTATTCCGCGACGGGTTTCCTCAAAACCGAATCATCTTCAGGAGGTTCGTCTTGAAATGGAAAATGGGGAGGCATCTCATTCATATGAATCAATCAAATGATCCATATGGATCAATTCAAGTAAAATCATGCAAACAAAACTCCCTCCCGGTAAAACCGGCAGAGAGTTTCGTGAAGTGCGAGACTTGGCCGCTGAAAGCCGCGTCCACGGATCAATAGCGGTAGTGCTCGGGCTTGAACGGGCCTTCGGGGGCTACGCCGATGTAGTCGGCCTGCTCCGGGGTGAGCTTGGTGAGCTTGGCACCGATTTTCGCGAGGTGCAGGCGGGCGACTTCCTCGTCGAGGTGCTTGGGCAGCACGGTCACCTGTCCGGGCTTGTAGGTGTCCTTGTTCTGCCAGAGGTCGATCTGGGCGAGCGTCTGGTTGGTGAACGAGTTCGACATCACGAAGCTCGGGTGACCGGTGGCGCAGCCGAGGTTCACGAGCCGGCCTTCGGCGAGCATGTAGATGCTGTTGCCGGCGGGGAATGTGTATTTATCGACCTGCGGCTTGATGTTGGTTTTCACCACGCCTGGGGCCTTTTCGAGTTTGTCGATTTGGATCTCGTTGTCGAAGTGGCCGATGTTGCAGACGATCGCCTGGTCCTTCATCTTCTCCATGTGCTCGAGGCGGATGATGTCGAAGTTACCGGTAGTCGTGACGTAGATGTCGCCCCAGCCGAGGGTGTCCTCGATGGTGAGCACTCGGAAGCCTTCCATCGCGGCTTGGAGGGCGCAAATGGGGTCCACTTCGGTGACGACGACCTGAGCACCTTGCGCACGCAATGCCTGGGCGCAGCCTTTGCCGACATCACCGTATCCGCAGACCACGCCGACCTTGCCGGAGATCATCACGTCGGTGGCGCGCTTGATGCCATCGACGAGTGACTCACGGCAGCCATAAAGGTTGTCGAATTTTGATTTGGTCACCGAGTCGTTCACGTTGATCGCGGGAACGAGCAGGGTGCCGGCCTTGGCCATCTGATAGAGGCGGTGCACACCGGTGGTGGTCTCTTCGGACACGCCCTTCCACTCCTTGACGATTTCATGGAAAATACCGGGTTGCTTGACCTTGATGTCCTTGAGGAGGTCCTTGATGACCTGTTCCTCGGTACTGCCGGATGGGGTGTTGATCCAGTCGGAGCCGTTCTCCATTTCGTAGCCCTTGTGGATGAGCAGGGTGGCGTCGCCACCATCATCGACGATGAGTTGCGGGCCGAGGCCGCCGGGGAATTGCAGCGCCTGCCATGTGCACCACCAATATTCCTCGAGCGTCTCGCCTTTCCATGCGAAAACAGGGATGCCGGCGGCTGCGATCGCGGCGGCGGCGTGGTCCTGGGTGGAGAAAATGTTGCAGGAAACCCAGCGCACGTCGGCACCGAGATCGCGCAGCGTCTCGATGAGCACGGCGGTCTGGATCGTCATGTGCAGCGAGCCCATCACGCGGACGCCGGAGAGCGGTTTTTCTTTTCCGTATTTCTCACGGGTGGCCATCAGGCCGGGCATTTCGTGCTCGGCGATTTCGATTTCCTTGCGGCCGAAGTCGGCAAGGCCGATGTCGCGTACTTTGTAGTCGGTGAAGCTCATGGTTGTATTTTTATTAGATTAGTCGGATTTGTCGGATTTGTCGGATCAGATCGCTTTTTTCAGCGCGCTGGCCTTGTTGGTCTTCTCCCATGGCAGATCCGCATCTTCCTTTCCAAAGTGGCCGTAGTTGGTGGTCTTCGAGTAGATCGGGCGGAGGAGTTTGAGTTGAGCGACAATGTCGGCGGGCTTGAAGGAGAAGACCTTGAGAACGGCGCCGAGAATGAGTGAGTCGGAAACGCTGCCGGTGCCGAAGGTGTCGATGTGCACGCTGAGCGGTTCGGGGTGGCCGATGGCGTATGCAAACTGGATTTCGCAGCGCTTGGCGAGACCGGCGGCGACCACGTTTTTGGCGACCCAGCGGCCCATGTAGGCGGCGGAGCGATCGACTTTCGAGGCGTCCTTGCCAGAGAAGGCGCCACCGCCGTGGCGGCCCATGCCACCGTAGGTATCGACGATGATCTTGCGACCGGTGAGGCCGGAGTCGCCCTGCGGGCCACCGACGACGAACTTGCCGGTCGGGTTGATGAGGTATTCAGTGTCCTTGGTGAGCAGATTTTTCGGCAGCACTTTTTTGATCACCTTCTCGATGCAGAATTTCTCAATTTCGGCATGGGGTGTGCCGTCAGCGTGTTGGGTGGAAATCACGACGTTGACGATGCGCGTCGGGCGACCATCGATGTATTCGACGGCGACCTGCGTCTTCGCATCGGGGCGGAGCCACTTGGCGAGTTTGCCCTCCTTGCGGATGCGGGTGAGTTCGCGACCGAGGCGGTGGGCGAACATGATGGGCGCTGGCATGAGCTCAGGCGTCTCGTCACAGGCATAGCCGAACATGATGCCTTGGTCACCGGCTCCTTGCTCGGCGTGTTTTTTGCCTTCGGCCTTCTTCGCATCCACGCCTTGCGCGATATCGGGCGACTGGGTGGTGAGGTAGTTGTTGATGAAAATCCTGTCGGCGTGGAAGACGTCGTCATTGTTGACGTAGCCGATTCCACGGACGGCGTCGCGGATCACAGCTTCGATGTTGATCACCGAGCCGATCGGTTTCTGGCCGATCTTCGGGATGGTGATCTCGCCGCCGACGACGACGACGTTCGACTTTACGAAAGTCTCGCAGGCGACACGGCTGTTCTTGTCGATGCTCAGGCAGGCATCAAGAATGGCATCGGAAATGGTGTCGGAAACCTTGTCGGGATGGCCTTCGCCGACAGACTCGGAGGAAAAGATGAATTGATTCATGAGATTGCTGTTTTTTCGTATCGTCAAATCGCGATGCGTTGATGTAAACTCTGTAGCCATGCAGTCAATGCTGAAATCAATCAAGTTGCTGAGCGATCCGACGCGGTTGCGGATTTTGATGCTATTGGATTGGGAATCCTTGTCCGTTGCGGAGCTGCAGGAGCTCCTCGGCATGGGGCAGAGCCGGATTTCCACGCAACTTTCGCAACTGAAGTCCGCCCGACTGGTGGACGACCAGCGCAGTGGCAAGCACAACATCTACCGCGTCACGGCAGACGACCATTTGATGGAAGTCGCACGGATGGCCGCCGAGGAGCTGCCGGAAATCGATACCGACCGAGCCGCGCTAAAGCATCTTATGCGCAAACGCCACGACCGGACGCGGGCATATTTCGATGAACTAGCTGGGCGATTTGGCAAAGACTATGTGCCGGGGCGCTCATGGAAGGCGCTGGCGGAGGCGTTACTGAAAATCCTCAACTACAAGGTGGTGGCGGACCTGGGCGCCGGTGAGGGCACGCTTTCCCAATTGCTCGCCCAGCGGGCGGAGCAGGTCATCGCGGTCGATTCGTCACCGAAAATGGTCGAGTTCGGTGCGGAGCTGGCGAAACGGCACGGGTTGACCAATCTCGAATACCGGATGGGGGAGATCGAGGCGGTGCCGATTGACGACGCCACGGTGGACCTCGCGATTTTCAGCCAAGCCCTGCATCACGCCGACAGCCCGCTGGTGGCGGTGCGCGAGGCGATGCGGATCCTGCGCCCGGGCGGACGACTCGTGGTGCTCGATTTGCTGCAACATCATTTTGAGGAAGCCCGCGAGCTGTATGCCGACCGCTGGCTCGGTTTCACCGAGGCGGACCTCGCAGGCCTGCTCGAGCAGGCGGGATTCACCGACGTGCAAACCCTCGTGGCCGACCGTGAGGACACCTCACCGCATTTCCAGACGCTGTTAGGTGTGGCGGTAAAAAACGGTTGAGCCCCGTCTCTTATTCATCCTCGTCCTTCGCCCCCTTGACGCGCACCTTGCCGCGCAGCTTGGCCTCGATGAAGGGGTCGATGTCGCCGTCCATGACGTCCTGGATGCTGCCGGATTCCTCGCCCGTGCGGAGGTCGAGGACCTTCTGATAGGGTTGGAAAACGTAGGAGCGGATCTGGTTTCCCCATGCGACATCGCCCTTTTCTCCATAGGCGCGCTCGGCCTCGGCTTTCTGCTTGTCCTCCTCGATGGTGTGGAGCTTGGCCTTGAGGATCTGGAATGCGAGTTCGCGGTTCTGGCCCTGCGTGCGTGCCGCGGTCGAACGGATGAGAATGCCCGTCGGCAGGTGGCGGAGGAGCACGGCGGTTTCCACCTTGTTGACGTTCTGCCCGCCCTTGCCGCCGGACCGGGTGGTGGTGATCTCGACGTCCTTGTCGTTGATTTCGATGTTGATTTCCCGGTTCACCTCCGGAGTGGCGTCGATCGACGCGAAGGAGGTGTGGCGTTTCGCGTTCGAATCGAACGGGGAAATCCGCACCAAACGGTGGACGCCGCGTTCGTTCTTCAAAAATCCATATGCGTTTTCGCCGGTGATCTTGATTGTCGCCGTGCGGATGCCAGCCTCATCTCCATCCTGCACATCGAGCGTCTCCACCTCATACCCCTTGCGCTCGGCCCAGCGTACATACATGCGCATGAGCATCTGTGCCCAATCGCAGGCCTCGGTGCCGCCGGCACCCGCGGAGATGGCAAGGAAACAGGGCGCCGCATCGTCCGGGTGATTGAGCAGCGTGAGCAGCTCGTAATCGCGGATGTCCTTTTCGAGGGCATGGGCACCATCGATGGCCTCGCGGGCGAGATCGTTGTCGTCAAACTCCTTGGCCAATGCAATACCCTCCACCACATCGGCAACGCGGGATTCAAGGGCAAGAAACCCCTCGAGTTTCTTCTTCATGGCCGACGCCTTCGACGTAATCTCCCGAGCTTTTTCCGAATCGTCCCAGAAATCCGGGGCACCCATGGCCTCCTCAAGCGTGTGGATCCGGCCTTCAAGAGCGGGCACGTCAAAGATACCTCCTGAGTTTCGACAAACGGCTTTTGAGGCCGTCGATGTCGAGCGCCAGGAGGTCAGCGGTCGGTAAGGTGGATGCCATGGGAGCGGCAGGAAATGCGATCCGGCGCGCCCATGCAAGACGGAATGATTCGGATTTCACTTGCGGCCCGCCCGATGCGGCGGTGGAGTTGACGGAGTGACACGATGGTTTTACATTTTGACGATCAGTCTGTTGGGCACCTGGCTGGCAACTCCCCATGGCGAGGCGCGGGATGTCCGCATGCACGTGGCGGACGGCTTTGATTTCCCAGTCGGCAAGCCGAATGCCGCGGGATACTACAAATCACGAGGGCTGCGATTGCGATCGCCCCGGCATTTCGGAGAGGACTGGAACGGACGTGGCGGCGGAGACAGCGATCTGGGCGATCCGGTCTACAGCATCGCGGATGGCATCGTGACGTTCGCATACGACGTCAAGGGAGGATGGGGCAATGTGGTGATCGTCCGCTACGGCTACCGCGACCCCGCCGATGGCAAAGTGAAGTTCGTCGACGCACTATACGGCCACCTCCAGCGCATCATGACCAAAACCGGCGACAAGGTGAAGCGCGGCCAGCAGATTGGCACCATCGGCAATAATCGGGGCATGTATGCGGCCCACCTCCATTTTGAAATCCGTTACAATATCCATATCGGCATGGGCCGCAGCAGCATTCCGCCGACCACCGAGCACTGGGCGGATCCGACGCAATTCATCAACAAACACCGCCGCCTCAAGCGCGAGTGGAGGCAGGTGACGGTGCCTACGGGAACCTATCTTCCTTACAAGGGGTTCCGTGGATTGTAAGGAATTCAAACATTTCATGAGGGCATTCCCCGAATCACCGGATATGCTGACGTCCATGCAACTGCTAGAGAATCCCCACCAACGATGGAAAGTGGACGGGAAGTTTTTCCGCTGCGGTTCGGCGCGTGTCTGGTGTGCGGCCGTCACATACGGGCCATTTCCTGGTGGGTGGCCCCGGGATGTCGATGCGGATTTCCGCAGGATCGCCGCTGCGGGATTCAACGCTTTGAGGATTTATGAGATGCCGGAGCGTTGGTTTCTCGATGCGGCGTCGCGCAACGAGCTACGGATTTTTGCCGGGCTTTCATGGCAGGCGACCGCGGACTTCCTTTCGCAACCCGCACTGCTCGCACGCGCCCATGTCACTTTGGCCGAAAATCTTGCCCCTATCGCAGATCACCCGGCGTTGGCGGCGGTTTTGGTGGGAAATGAAATCCCGGGCGATCTAGTCCGCTGGATGGGGCCCACGCGCGTGCGCGAAGAGATCGAACGCCTCATCGATGCCGGTCGCGCAATCGCGCCGGATTGTCTGTTCGGATACGCGAGCTACCCGACGACCGAATACCTGGAGACGGAAAACGCGGATTTCACCGCGATGAACATCTACCTCGAAAACGTCGATGATTTCTCCGCTTATCTGCGCCGACTGCACCATGTCGCCGGTGACCGCCCGCTGTTTGTCAGCGAGTTCGGCCTCGACTCGCGGCGCAATGGCATGGACGCGCAGGCTAAGCTGATCGGCGATGCGATGCTCGCCGCGCATGAAGCGGAAACCGCCGGCTTCACCACCTACGCGTGGAGCGATTCATGGTGGAACGGCCGCGAAGTCATGGATTGGGATTTCGGCCTGACCGACCGCCAGGGCAACGACAAACCGGCGCTCACCCGCTGCCGCGATGCGCTTCGTGAAATCACGACCAGACAAGAACCCGCCGCCATCACCGCCGCATGGTCGCTCTCCGTGATCGTCTGCACCCGCAATGGACGAAATCGGATCGGTCGCTGCATCGAAGCCTGCCTGAAGCTCCACGGAAAAAACATCGAAGTCATCATCGTGGACGATGGATCGACGGATGGCACCGACGACTGGGTGGCGGAGCATTTCCCCCAAGTGCGTTTGCTGCGATTAGAGCCGTGTGGATTAAGTGCGGCGCGCAATGCTGGGGCCACGGCATCGATCGGGCGCATTCTGGCATATACAGACGATGATTGCCAACCGGACGTCGAATGGGCCGTCCGGCTGCGTCACGCGTTTGCAAAGCATCAGGGGAAATTCTCGGCCATCGGTGGACCGAACCTCCCTCCCCCACCCCGCGACACGGCCCAGGCCGTGGTCGCAGCATCACCCGGAGCACCAAGCCATGTGATGCTCGACGATGAGGAGGCCGAACACCTGCCGGGCTGCAACCTTGCCGTCACGCGCGAGGCATTTCATGCCATCGGCGGCTTCGACCCGTTGTTTCACACTGCGGGAGATGATGTTGATTTTTGTTGGAGGTTGCGCGACGCGGGATTCCGCCTCGGCTTTGCAGCGGGCGCGTTCGTTTGGCATGAGCGCCGCACCTCCATTCCCGGCTTTCTTCGCCAACAACTCGGTTATGGCATGGCGGAGGCGCTCTTACTGAAAAAGCACCCGCATCGATTCACCTCAAAGGGAGACGCGCGGTGGGAGGGATTCGTTTACAGCGGCGGCCCATTGCGCGTCACCGGCCAGGCGACGATCTATCACGGACCAATGGGTCTGGCGGGATACCAAGGGCTCGTTGGCAGAACCCAACCGATCCGCGGCCTCGGCGCACCCTTCCGCACATCCAAGGCCCGCCTGCTCTTGGCAACCATCCGGGCATTGCAACCTGGCCTGCGCGCATGGAAACGAAACCACCGCTGGACATGGCCGGTAAAAACCACCAACGCCGGCTCTCCGCCGCTCCCTCCAGATGCCGAAATCACCTTACCCCCGCATCAAGGAAACGGGCACGAGTCTTACCTCAAGCAGCTTATCGACGACGGCTGGAAGCCCGGGGAGGCTTTCGATTCATGGGATCTGGAGAAAAACGGGATCCGCATCCTCTTTGCCACCGAGCGCGGGGATGGCGAAGTGAAGCGGATTCTCGTGCGCATCTGGGGCGGCACTGCGGAATCCGCCGGACTTTGAAAAATCATCACCAACCGGCTTGCGCGATGCGCAATGGCGTGCATGTTCAAATGTCATGACGCGAATCGCATGCACCACCACCGCGCTCGTCGTGGCGTGCGCCGGCGCCGCCGCCGAGCCGGTGAGGTCGGGTCGCGCGCAAGTCGAGTGGATTGCTAAAACCGCAGGGTATTCTCCGGGAGAGCCGGTCGTCACCGCGCTGAAAATGACCCTCGACCAGGGCTGGCACACCTACTGGATCAACCCGGGCGAGGCCGGCATGCCGCTGTCCGTGGATTTCAAACTGCCTGATGGGTGGTCTGCTGATGATCCCGCGTATCCATTCCCGATCCGCTTCAAAACCGGTGATCTGTCGGATTTCGGCTACGAGGGCTCGGTGATATTCCCCATCGTGATCCATCCGCCAGCTGGCGTTGATGGCGACATCGCCATCAACGCGAGCTTCTCATGGCTCGTCTGTGATGATTCAGCATGCATCCCGGGAGACGCCATGCTTTCGCTCACGCTCAAGGCTGGGGACTCAACACCGACGCCCGCGGCAGCGGAGATCACCAAGACTATCAATCAGATCCCAACAGATGCGCCCGAAGGCTGGCAGCTCAGCCTCACGGAAACACCGAAAACCGTGAAACTCGAACTGACGATTCCCGATGGCCATCATGCCCGTGAGCTGGTCGTCTTTCCACGCACCATCGATGCCATCCATCCGGCTGCCGAGTTTGAGTGGAAGGCTTCTGGCGACAAATGGGCGACCAGCGTACCAAAATCCCCGTTCGCCCCGGAAACCATCGAAGCCATCGACCTCGTGATCAGCGCCCCGTCACTCGATCGCCCGATTACCGTCGGATGGTCCGCAAAGGAATAGACAAACCTCCTCATCCGCACCGCTCTCCCGCATCGAAACCTACACCCCAAGCAACACATGAAAAAAATCGTCACCACCGCATTGTCCGCATTGTTCGCCATCGCCTGCACCAACGCCAAGGAAGTCGGAAAACCCGCGCCCGCCTTCACCGGCAAAACCCTCGCCGGCGAGGAGGTCTCCCTCAGCGATTTCAAAGGCAAGGTCGTCGTCCTCGAATGGATCAACTTCGATTGCCCGTTCGTGAAGAAACATTATTCCGCCAGTGGCAACATGGGTAAACTCCAGGAAAAATACCAAGCGCAGGACGTCGTCTGGCTCACGATCTGCTCGTCGGCCGAAGGCAAACAAGGCTGGGCCGAACCATCTGCACAGGCAGAACGTGCCAAAAAAGAAGGCAACAAGGCCACCCACTTCATCGCGGATACCGATGGCACCATCGGCAAGGCCTACGACGCCAAGGTCACCCCTCACATGTTCGTGATCTGCCGCGAAGGCAACCTCGTCTACAACGGTGCCATCGACTCGATCCGCTCAACCAATGCCGATGACGTCGAAAAGGCCGAACCATGGCTCGCCAATGCGATCGACGCCGTCCTTGCCGGCGAAGAAGTCCAGAACGCGACCAACGCCCCATACGGCTGCGGCGTGAAATACTGATACGAACGGCCCGCCGGGCTTCAGTGCGGCCGAACCCCTAACAAAGTGCGGAGTGGAACAATCCATTCCGCGCTTTTTCGTAGGATACACATCACACGTTGAAACGAAACTCGATCACATCGCCGTCTTTCACCACGTATTCCTTGCCTTCAATCCGGACTTTCCCGGCCTCCTTGGCGGTGGATTTGCTGCCGAATGATGCGAGGTCATCAAAATGCACGACCTCTGCGGCGATGAACCCGCGCTCAAAGTCGGTATGGATCACTCCGGCCGCCGCAGGTGCCTTGTCGCCCGCCGTGATCGTCCAAGCCCGGGTTTCCTGGACGCCGGTGGTGAGATACGTCCGCAATCCAAGCAGGTGATAGACGGCGCGGATCAGCGCGGAAACACCGGAATCGGTCACACCCATGTCAGCGAGGAATTCGGCGGCATCTTCCGCGGGAAGCTCACTGAGTTCCTCCTCGATGCGGGCGGAGATCACCACCGCCTCGGAGCCGCTGTGCTCCACCGCGAATTTCCGCACCTTGCCGACGAGCGGATGCGTGTCGGGATCCGCAATGGCGGAGGCGAGCTCGTCTTCCATCACATTGCAGGCATAGATCGTGCGCTTCATCGAAAGCAGGAAGAAATCCTTCACCACCGCCAGATCGTCGTCGCTGAACTCCATCGTCAACGCTGGCTTTCCTTCGTTGAGGTGCGGCATCAACCGGTCGATCAATTCGACCTCGCGGCGCGATTCCTTGTCGCCACCTTTGGCTTTTTTCTCACGCGACACGCGGCGTTTTTCGAGCGAGGCCATGTCGGCAAGAATCAGCTCGGAATTGATGATTTCGATGTCACGCACCGGATCGACACTGCCCAACTCGTGAATGATGTCGTCGTTCTCAAAACACCGCACCACCTGGACAATGGCATCGGTCTCGCGAATGTTGGCGAGGAACTGGTTGCCAAGGCCCGCGCCTTCCGAAGCGCCCTTAACTAAGCCCGCAATGTCGACGAATTCGATCGCGGTCGGCACGATCTTCTGCGATTTCGAGATTTTCGAAAGCACGTCGAGCCGCGGGTCGGGCACCATCACCATGCCCACGTTCGGGTCGATCGTGCAGAACGGGTAATTCGCGGCCTCGGCCTTGCGTGTGCGGGTGACCGCGTTGAAGAGCGTGGATTTCCCCACGTTTGGCATTCCTACAATTCCTGCTTTTAACATCGCGCCGGAAAATTGCCCCTTTCCCTCATCCTTCGGCGAGCCAAAAATCGAGATCTCTATTCATCTCCAAACTTGCGGCTTGGAAATGGCGGCAGGATTCCCGAACCTTCCGCGCATGCCGCACGACACGCTCGACGTCCGCCACATCGCCAAGCTCGCCCGCCTCGACCTCGACGACGCGGAGGCCGCCACCTTCCAACCGCAACTCCAGGCGGTACTCGACCATGTCGAAGCCCTCACCGCGCTCGATCTCGACGACATCGACCCCACCGCGCACCCTTCCCCCACGTTCGGTCCAATGCGCGACGATATTCCCGGCGACAGCCTGCCGCCCGAGGCAGTGATTGCCAATGCGCCCGACTCCGCCCAAGGCATGGTCCGCGTGCCCAAAGTCGTGGCCGACGCTTGATTTTTCCAAACCCCTTTCCGACCCCATGACATCGATTTCCGACCTCCGCCACCGCTACCAATCCGGCGAAACCACACCCGTTGCGGTGCTTGAATCGCTCGCAGGCGCGATCGCCGAGCGCGACCCGCAAACCGGTGCGTATCTTTCTTACAACCTGGAATCCGCGTTTGCCGAAGCCGAATCCGCCGACACCACCAAACCCCTTGGCGGCATCCCCATCGGCATCAAGGACAACATCAACGTGCTCGGCCAACCGTGCACCTGCGGATCGAAATTTCTCTCAGAGAACTATCGCTCGCCCTACGACGCCACCGTCATCCGCAAACTCCGCGAAGCCGGGGCCATCCCATTCGGCCGCATGAACATGGATGAATTCGCCATGGGCTCCGCCACTGAAAACTCCGCCTTCAAGCCGGTGCGCAACCCGCACGCCCCAGACCGCATCCCCGGCGGATCATCCGGTGGCTCGGCAGCCGCCGTTGCCGATGGCACCGCCATCGCCACTCTTGGATCCGACACCGGCGGGTCGATCCGTCAACCCGCATCGCACTGCGGGGTGGTCGGGCTCAAACCAAGCTATGGCCGGGTTTCCCGATACGGACTGGTCGCATTCGCATCCTCACTCGACCAAATCGGTCCGCTCACCGCCACCGTGGAAGACGCCGCCCGCGTCCTCCAGGCCATCGCCGGCCACGATCCGCGCGAATCCACCAGCCTCGACGCTCCGGTGCCCGATTACCTCGAAAAGCTCGACGCCGGTGTGCAAGGCATGCGCCTTGGCGTCGTGCGCGAAATGCTCGAAAGCGGCATCGATTCCGGCGTCCGCACACGCATCGAGGAGGCCATCGAGCGCCTTGCAAATCAAGGTGCCGAAATCGTCGATGTAAGCCTGCCCAACAACGCCAACGCCGTGGCCACCTACTACGTGATCGCCCCGGCCGAAGCCTCGTCGAACCTCGCCCGCTTCGACGGTATCCGCTATGGCCGCCGCGCCACCAATGCCAGCGACATCATCGACGTCTACCACCAATCCCGCGAGCAGGGTTTCGGCCCCGAGGTGAAACGCCGCATCATCCTCGGCACCTACGTGCTCTCCAGCGGATACTACGACGCCTACTACGCCCGCGCCCAAAAAGTCCGCACCTTGATCCGCCGAGATTTTGAGACCGCCTTCGCCAGCTGCGACGCCATCCTCACCCCGACCTCCCCCGTTCCCGCCCGCCGCCTCGGCGAATTTGCCGACGATCCACTCCACGAATACCTCTCCGACATCTTCACCCTCTCCGCCAACCTCGCCGGCATCCCCGGTATCTCGGTGCCTGCGGGCAGCGTATCTCTCGCCGACGATCCCAACACAAAACTCCCCGTCGGCCTGCAAATCCTCGCCCCCCACCTCGCCGAAGCCAAGATGCTCCAAGTCGCAAAAGCAGCGGAGATGCGCTGATTGTCAAAGGCTCATTTGTGAGAATATTGGCGGAGAGGTCAACGACACCCAGCCTAGCGACCTGAAATCCCCCCATTTGACCCACATCAAATCCAACCCCAAGTTCGCAATGCAAATCACAAGATTCGTTTGCGCGAAGTCTCTTTCTCATCCAGTTTATCGCTGTCCCAAGCCACATCCAAATATCATGATCACCCGCAAAATATTCGCCGCCCTTGCCACTCTCGCCCTCGCCCCCGCACTTTTTGCCAGCGAGGTGAAGATCGAAATCGATAGCAACGACCAAATGCAATACGATAAGAAGGCATTCGAAGTCGTCGAAGGCCAGAAGGTCACCCTCGTCCTCACCCACAGCGGCCAACTTCCTAAAGTGGCCATGGGCCACAACGTCGTCATTCTCAAGCCGGGCACCAGTCTGCCTGAATTTGCCATGAAATGCGCCCCGCTCGCCGCCAGCGACTACATTCCCCAAGACGAAGAAACCAAAGCACTCATCATCGCCTACACCAAGATGCTCGGTGGTGGCGAATCGGACACCATCACCTTTACCGCACCGGCTGCTGGCGAATACCCGTTCTTCTGCTCCTTCCCCGGCCACTTCGCCATGATGCAGGGCGTCATGACGGTAAAGGCGAAATGATGTTCTACGTGACTCGCGCAGATCCCGAACCAAAACCCACACGGCGCGTCTTCCGCGCCGTGATTTTTTTGTGAGCTTCGACCTCAACAGCGAATACGAACCGAAAGGCGATCAGGCCCAGGCGATTGAAAAACTCGCCAAGTCGCTCGCCGCCGGTAACCGGCACCAGACGCTGCTCGGCGTCACCGGATCCGGCAAGACGTTCACCATGGCGAACCTGATCGCCCGCCACGGTCGCCCGGCCCTGGTAATGAGCCACAACAAAACGCTCGCCGCCCAGCTCTACTCCGAGTTCAAACACTTCTTTCCCCACAACGCGGTCGAATACTTCGTCTCCTATTTCGATTACTACCAACCCGAGGCCTACATCCCGCGCAGCGACACCTACATCGAGAAGGATTCGTCGATCAACGAGGAGATCGAGCGCCTGCGACTCTCGACGATGGGCTCGCTACTGACCCGCGACGACGTGATCGTGGTCGCCTCGGTCTCCTGCATCTACGGCCTCGGATCGCCCGACGAATACGAGGGCATGATGCTGCCGGTCCGCACCGGCCAGCCAATCTCGCGCGAGGAATTTCTCGGCTCGCTCGTCGGCATGCTTTTCGAACGCAACGACATCGCCTTCGGCCGCGGGAAATTCCGCGTCCGCGGCGATGTCATCGAAGTCCACCCGGCCTACCTCGAAGACACCGCCATCCGCATCGAGTTCTTCGGCGATGAAATCGAACGCATCTCCAGCGTCCATACCCTCACCGGAACGATCATCGAGCGCCTTGAAACCCACACGTTTTTCCCCGCCAAACAATTCGTCACATCCAGCGACCGGCTCAAACATGCCGTCGTCGAGATCCGCAAGGAACTCGACGACCGCATCGACGAATTCGAAAAATCCGGCAAGCTCATCGAAGCCCAGCGCCTCCGCATGCGCACCGAATACGACCTCGAAATGATGAACGAGATGGGATTCTGCCAGGGCATCGAGAACTACTCGCGACACCTCACCGGCCGCGACCCCGGCTCGCGCCCGCACACCCTGCTCGATTTCTTCCCGCGCGATTTCCTCCTCCTCGTCGACGAATCCCATGCCACTATCCCCCAGATCGGCGGCATGTTCGAGGGCGACAAGTCCCGCAAAACCGTACTCGTCGAACACGGCTTCCGCCTCCCCAGCGCACTCGACAACCGCCCGCTCCGCTTCGATGAGTTCATGGAAATGACCGGCCAGCGCCTCTACGTCTCGGCCACACCCGGCGCCTTCGAGATCGTCAACTCGCGCGCCGACAATCACCACTTCCTCCCCGTCAAATTCGCCAAGGACGACGCCCGCGGATACACCCAGCTCGACCTCCGAAAGATGAAGATCGCCGCCAGCGGAAACGACGAGCCGCCCGAGGAATTCGATCCCACTAAACGCGACAAGCCGCTCATCGTCGAACAGATTATCCGGCCAACAGGCTTGTTAGACCCTACCCTCACCCTCCGCCCGCTCAAGGGCCAGATCGACGAGACCATCGAGCTGTGCCGCCAACGCGTCGAACGCAACGAGCGAGTCCTCGTCACCACCCTCACGAAAAAAACCGCCGAAGACTTGTCCGAGTATCTCCAAGGCACCGGACTCAAAGTGCGCTACCTGCACTCCGACATCGACGCCATCGAGCGGGTCGAGATTTTGCGCCAGCTCCGCGCCGCCACCTTCGACATCCTTGTCGGCATCAACCTGTTGCGCGAAGGACTCGATCTGCCGGAAGTCTCACTCGTCTGCATCCTCGATGCCGATAAGGAAGGCTTCCTCCGCAACGAAACCTCGCTGATCCAGACCGCCGGCCGCGCCGCCCGCCACATCTCCGGTGAGTGCGTGCTTTTCTGCGACATCATCACCGATTCGATCCAAGCCCTGATCGACGTCACAGAATACCGTCGAACCCGCCAGGAAGCCTACAACACCGAGCACGGCATCACCCCGCAGGGTGTCAAACGCGCACTCCAGGAAAGCCTGCAAATGCACCGCAAGGGCGCCGAGGAGGCCGACCATCTCAACCAATCCCTCGTCGCCGAGTCCCCCGAAGCCTACGACAAACTCCGCGTCATCGCCGAGCTCGAAGAACAGATGCGCGAAGCCTCCGCCAAACTCGAGTTCGAGCGCGCCGCGCACCTCCGCGACCAGATCCGATCCCTCCAAGGCACTGGCGCCCCACCCACATCCCAAGGCCCCGTCACCTACTCAAAACCAATAAAGCGTGGACCCAAAACCCGCAAGAAATAACCGAAGCAGGCTCATTCGTGCATGCTCCCCGTAGCGGCATGGGGGCCCCTTTGGGGCATAGGCGTTAACCTAATTTGGATTTGTCAGGTGATCGTTGGCGTATTGTCGTCTAGAATCTGTCGCCACCTCTTTGGATTTCCGATTGATGATTGATAATTGTTAATTTTTGATTTTTGAGGGACTTCATGACGGGCGCTGTCAAGACATCGGTAACACTTATGGGTCAGGAGATGGGTAACACTTGAGTAAGGGGTGTATACGGGTTGGTTGAGGATTTTGCAAGTAAGGGCGATAGATCGAGAAGCGGCGCGCAGGCCCGGAGCGGAGCGCGCCGCTTCTCGGGCGCAAGCCGGGTTCAGTCATGAGGTGGAGCACACCACAATCATAGCTTAGCCACTGGCCTGATTTTCTGGGTCCGGCTCATTTCACCATCGCGCCTACGCCAAACAACTAGGCCCATTCGTGAGAATGGGATGGGGGTGGCCGCCGCTCGATGGATTTCGACGCTTCACACTTGCCGCCCCATTCTCCGGCGGCAATCGTCTTGCCGCACATGCATACCCACGCCCACGGCCACGAACCGGAGATTCTCGAGTTGGAGGATCTCGCAAGCCTTTCCGGCCCATGGCACCTTGCCATCGGGGTGTTTGATGGCATCCACATCGGCCACCAGGAAGTGATCCGCCGGGCCACCGATGCCGCTGCGCGTGATGGCGGACATTCCGCCGTGCTCACGTTCGAGCCAAATCCGATCCGCGTGATCGCCCCACATGCCGAACTCCCGCCATGGCTCGGCACCCTCGGCCAAACACGTAGCTGGCTGGCATCATTGCCCGGATCCCCCGCCCTGCTGCCACTGCGATTCGACGAATCACTCGCACGCTTGGAACCCGGAGACTTTCTCGACGCCCTCACCCGTGCCGACATTCGCACCATCGCCGCCGGCGAGGATTGGAAATTCGGCCACAACCGCGCGGGCAACGCGACCTTCCTTAAAACCCATGCCGAGGCCCGCGACTATCACGTGGAAATCGTCGGCGAGGTCGATCTCGATGGCGAACGCGTGAGCAGCACACGCATCCGCCACGCCGTGCGCGACGGACGACTCGACGAGGCGGCAACATTGCTCGGCCGCCCGCACACCGTGCGCGGCACCGTGGTCGAAGGCCGCAAGCTCGGGCGCACCATCGGCTTCCCCACCGCGAACATCGACACTGCCGGTGCCTGTCTGCCGCCGGACGGCGTGTGGGCCGTCCATTTCGGCCTCGCCGGTGAACCGGTCGACCGGTCGGGCGTCGCCAACCTCGGAATCCGACCGACGATCGCCGGACGGGACCGGCAACTCGAAGTGCATGTCTTCGATTTTACGGAAAATCTCTATGGGCGGCGCGTCGATGTCATCTTCCGCGAATTCATCCGGCCGGAAAAGAAATTCGACGGCATCGATGCCCTCAAAGCTCAGATCGAGGCCGATGCCCGGATCGCGCGCGCGATGCACACCCGTTGATTTCGACTTGCGAATCCGCCGCGCCGCGTCTATCCATTCGCGCGTGAAAACGATCCTCATTCTTGCCTCCTTGTCCGCCATCGCCATTTTCTCGAGCGCTTGCAACACGACCATCGGCCTTGGCCGCGATCTGCGCCTCCTCGGGGAAGGCATGGAGTCCTCCGCTCAAAAAACCAAGGGCGCTGACGATCACTCCGGCGCACCGGTTTATTGAAAGCGCGTCGTCACGGGGTCAACCAAAGATCGCCAGCAAGACACCCGCCGCCACCGCCGATCCGATCACACCGGAGACGTTCGGCCCCATCGCGTGCATCAACAGGAAATTGGTAGGATCGGCTTCCTGGCCGAGCTTGTTCGAAACCCGTGCGGCCATGGGCACGGCGGAGACACCAGCGGAGCCGATGAGCGGGTTGATTTTCCGCTTGGAGAACAGGTTCATGAATTTCGCCAATATCACCCCACCGGCGGTGCCGATCGCGAAGGCGACGAGACCAAGCCCCACGATACCAAGCGTGTTGAGATTGAGAAAAACGCCTGCGGCGAGTTTTGAGCCGACGGCGAGGCCGAGCAGGATGGTGACGATGTTGATGAGCTCGTTGGCGGCGGTTTTCGAGAGACGCTCGACGACGCCGCATTCGCGAAACAGATTGCCCAACATCAGCATGCCGACGAGCGGTGTGGCGGTTGGCAAAAGCAGGATGCAGAGAATGAGAACGACGATGGGAAAAAGAATCTTCTCCACTCGGCGGACGTGGCGGAGCTGCTCCATGCGGATGGCACGTTCTTTTTTCGTGGTAAGCAGCCGCATGATCGGCGGCTGGATGATGGGAACCAGCGCCATGTAGGAATAGGCCGCGACCGCAATCGCACCTAACAAATCAGGCGCGAGCTTGCCGGCGAGGAAAATCGCAGTCGGCCCGTCGGCTCCGCCGATGATGCCGATGGCGGCGGCCTCCTTGAGCGAATAATTGATCAATCCCGTGCTTTGACTGATCCAGACGGCGCCGATGATGGTGGCGAAAATCCCGACTTGCGCGGCCGCCCCGAGCAGAGCGGTGCGCGGGTTTGCGATCAGCGGGCCGAAATCCGTCATCGCGCCGACTCCGAGGAAAATCATCAGCGGGAAAATCCCAGTGGCGATGCCGGTATCAAACACCATGGTGAGGAAGCCGCCTGCCTCGGCGACGCCCGCGAGCGGTGCATTGGCGAGGATGCCGCCGAAACCAATCGGAATGAGCAGCAGCGGCTCGTAGCGCTTCGAAATGCCAAGCCAGATCAGGAACAGGCAGATCCCGATCATCAACGCCTGTCCCATGCCGCCCGGATGAAAAAACCCACGGATGCCGGTGCTCTCCCAGAGGCTTTTGAAACTCTCGCCCAACGTGTGGCCCTCGGCCGCCGCTGCTGGCAGCATGCCGAGGAGAAACACCATGAGCATCCAACAGATGGCGGGGCGGATGTGGCGATGTGCGATCATGATTGGATTTTTGCAAGGAGTTGCCCCGAGCTGACAGAGTCGCCGTTCTTCACCGCGATGGATTCGAGCGCACCCGCAACGGTTGCGGTCACCGGCATTTCCATTTTCATCGCCTCAAGCGTCATGATCGCCTCACCCGCCGCAACCTTTTCGCCCGGCTGGCGGTGGACTTTTACGACGACGCCCGGCATCGGCGCATTGATGTCGGTGCTGGTTCCCGTGGTGGTGGATGGGGCGTCCGACTCGTCCGCTCCGCCACCTGCGACGACGTCGACGTCGTAGGGGTGTCCGTTGACCGATGCCTTGCCGTCCTTGTCGAAGCGCACCACGTAGCTGTTATTGCCGACCTTCACGTTGAAGGCGTCGGCTTTTTCGCCGGATGCGCCGGGATTGGCGGGTTGGTTTTTGCGGACGTTCATCTTCGCTTCGCCCTTGAGAAAAGTGATGCCTTTGTCGCCACAAGCGGCGACGATGAAGAGGTTTTCATCGGTGGGGGCGAGCTTGGCCTCTTCGAGTTTCGCGCGCGCGGCACCGAGGCCTTTCGCCGGGTTTTCCTCGTCGAGCTCGATCGGCGGGCGGGTGTTCACGGGGAGGCCCATTTTCTCCGATGCAATGCGGACGATGCCGGGATCAGGCGGGCACGGCGTCTTGCCAAAATAGCCGAGCACCATCTTGCCGTAGCCTTCGGCAAATTTCTCCCACTTGCCGAACATCACGTTGTTGAACGCCTGTTGGAAATAGAACTGGGAGACGGGCGTGACCGATGTGCCGTAGCCCCCGAGTCGCACCACCTCGCTCATCGCGGCGATCACCTCGCCATAACGGCCGAGGATGTTGTGGTCGCGCATCATCTGGGTGTTGGCGGTGAGCGCGCCTCCCGGCATCGGGCTCCACGGGATCAGCGGCTCGACGGCCTTAGCCTCAGGCGGCATGAAATAATCCTTCATGCACTCTTTAAAAACCTCGGCGGCGATCATCACCTTGTCGATGTCGATATCGAGCTCGTAGTCGGTGCCACGCAGGGCGTGCCACATCGTGGCGTAATCCGGTTGGCAGGTGCCGCCAGAGCATGGGGCGAGCGAGAGGTCGATCTGGTCGACCCCCGCCTCGATGGCCGCCTTGTAGCAGAGCACGGCCGTGCCGGCGGTGTCGTGGGTGTGGAAGGCAATGCGCGTGCCTTCAGGCAGGCGCTTGCGGGCCGCCTTGATCGTCTCATGAACCAGCGCGGGCGTCGTGGTTCCAGAGGCATCCTTGAAGCACACCGAATCGAATGGAACCTCGGCGGCGAGGATGTCTTCGAGGGTTTTCGCGTAAAAGGCGGCGTCATGCGCGCCGGTGCAACCCGGTGGCAAAGACATCATGGTTACACAGACCTCGTGCTTGAGCCCGTGATTGACGATCGAGCGGCCGGAATCAATCAGGTTGTTTGCATCATTGAGGGCGTCGAAGTTCCTGATCGTCGTCATGCCATGTTTCTTGAACATCTTGGCGTGGAGGTCGATGACGTCGCGTGGTTGGGAATCGAGGGCGACGACGTTGATCCCCCGCGCCAGCGTCTGGAGATTGGCGTCCGGACCCGCCGTGGCACGGAACTGGTCCATCATGTCGAACGCGTCCTCGTTGCAGTAGAAATACAAGCTCTGGAAGCGGGCTCCCCCACCGGCCTCAAAGTGGCGGATGCCTGCCTCCCGTGCGGCGGCTACGGCGGGCAGGAAATCCGGCGTGAGCACGCGTGCTCCATAGGCGCTTTGGAACCCGTCGCGAAACGCGGTGTTCATCACTTCGATTTTTTTCGGCATGGCGGCTTTGAGGTTGGTTGGCGAATGAAAGCAAATCAGCCACGGGCTCGGCGCGCGGCGGCAATGGCCACTACGAGACTCTCCTCATCGGAGGAAACCGAAAAGACCGTGGTCGGCTGCGATGGCGGAATGAACCAGGCGACAAACCGTCCCATCATGTGGATGAGGACCACCAAAAAAACGAGGAAGGCGAGAACGGTTGTCATTCCAATCACGAGAACGGTGAATCCTTCTTGAAGCATCATAGGCGGATGGGGGCGAGTTTGCCCGCGGCAGCCTGAAAAAATCACGCCCATTTGTAAATGAAGGATATTATGAATGCGAAAATCCGCGACTTCAATGGCGCGATACGCACATCCGGAGCAGATCCCGCGTCAAAAATAATCCGACAGCTCCGAATAAAATCGCTAAATCCCAGCGTATATCCCTCATTCGACAACACCTAACATCCATCCCGTCATGACCAGTCTCACCAAAACCCTGCTTTTCCTCGGCGTTTTCCTCGGCGTCGCCCCCCTCGCACACGCTGCCCCTGGCGATGCCGCAACTCTCGCACAATCCGTCACCGCGCGCATCGAGGAGGAGAAAATCGTGGTGATGGTCGACGGGAAAGAATTCACGTCGTATCTTTTCGGCAAGGAGCATAAATACCCGTTCTTTTTCCCGGTGATCGGCCCGGCCTCCGGTGAATCGGTGACGGCATGGGACCAACAACCCTATCCGCACCACAGCTCGCTCTACATCAGCCTCGACCGGGTCTATGGGGCCGGTGCCAACAACGCCAACTACTGGCAGCCGCGCGCCGACCTTGCCACCGGCCAGATTTTTTCCCGCAAACCGGAAATCGTCTCCCAGCAGGGCGGCAAGGTCGTCCTGCGTGACGAAACCGAATGGGTCGTCCCGTCCACCGGCACCCATCAATTCAGCGACACCCGCCACGTGACGATCTCCGCGCCCACTCCGCAGATCCGACTGCTTGATTTCGAATTCGTTCTCGAGGCCATCGACGCACTGGTGGTGAGGCAAACCGGGCACTCGTTTTTCAGCGCCCGCATGCGACCGGAACTCGCCGTCGGCTGCAAGAAGCTGGGTGCCGACTGGGCGCATCTCGGCACCGGCACATCCGTCGATTCGCTCGGCAACCGCAACGAAGCCGGCATCCGCGAGAAAGCCGCCGCATGGTGCGCCACCTTCGGAAGCAATAAGGGACACACCGAAGGGCTCGCAATCATCCAACATTCGAAAAATCCGATGTATCCGGCCAAATGGTTCATCCGTGATTACGGCTTCATGTCCCCCACCCCGTTCGCATTTGACGGCGACATCGCGATTCCGGCCGGCGAGAAAATGACCTTCCGCTACCGCGTGGTGGTGTTCGCGGGCGACCATGAGAAGGCAGATATCGCAGCCTGGCACGCGGATTTCGAGGATCGGTGATCTGGTAGCGAGCAAATGATTGACTCGCGCGGTGTGGTGCACAACATAGGGCACTTCTCACAAATCCCTATGAAATTTGCAATTTGCAATGAGACTTTCCGCAACCACGATTTTGCGGGCACCTGCGCCGAAGCAGAACGCCATGGATACACCGGTCTTGAGGTGGCTCCGTTCACCTTGGGCAACATCGACAAGATCAACGAACGATACGCCGCGTCCCTTGGCGGCGTGATCCGGGACCACGGCTTGGACATGGTCGGTTTCCACTGGCTGCTCGCCCGGACGGAAGGCATCCATTTGACCCACCCGGACCCGAAGGTGGGAAAGCGGACGTTTGAATACACCCAGCAGTTGATCGACGTCTGCTCTGCCATGGGCGGCAAAGTCATGGTCTGGGGCAGCCCGGATCAACGCACCCTCGATCCCTCTTGGAATGTCAGCGAAGCGAAAAAGCGCGTGATCGATTTCTTCCAACGCCTGACACCGCACCTCGCGGATGCGGACGTGACCATCGCGCTTGAGTTCCTCGGTGAAAACGAGACGAATTTCCTCAATACCGCCTCCGAGACCATCGAATTCATCAAGCAAATCAACTCTCCGCAAGTCCGTCTCCAGTTGGATGTCAAAGCCATGGCGGCGGACCAGCGGCCGATCTGCGACGTCGTCCGCGAATCGGTGGAATGGGCGGTCCACGTCCATGCCAACGACCCGAACCTTGCGGGCCCCGGCATGGGAGAAGTGCGCTTCCCGCAAATCGCCGACGCCCTCGTCAAAGGCGGATACGACGGCTGGGTATCCGTCGAGGTTTTCGACACCAACCTGGAACCGGATTATCTCGCATCGGAAAGCATCAAGAACCTCCGCGCGGCGTTCCCGGATTGAGCGGACTCGGATTTGACGTCACGGCCTGATCCATCATTTCCGCCTTGGAAGCGGATGCTCCATCCACCAAGCTCTCCGGCGTGACCCATCACCCCACTCTTGGCATTGGCCTCGCCGGCTTTGGCACCGTCGGCTCCGGCGTTTGGAATACCTTGCATCGCAATGGCGCGCTCATCACCAGTCGCACCGGCGGCGGGGTCTCTCTTGAAGTCACGCGCATTCTCGTGCGCGACCTCACCAAATCCCGCGCCACCACACTCGATGCCGCGCCGGAACTGCTCACCACCGATTGGAACGCCCTCGTCGAGGATCCCAAGGTGGAAATCGTGGTCGAACTGATCGGCGGCACCACCACCGCATTCGACATCGTCGCCGCCGCACTGCGGGCGGGAAAACCGGTCGTCACCGGGAACAAGGCGCTGCTCGCGGAGCGCGGCGTCGAGTTGTTTTCGCTCTCGCGTGAAACCGGCGTGCCGATCCATTTCGAAGCCGCCGTCGCAGGAGGCATCCCGATCATCCGCACGGTGATGGATTCGTTCATTGGCAACCGGATCAAGTCGTTCTACGGCATCATCAACGGCACCTCGAATTATATCCTCGGCCGTATGACCGATGCCGGACTCACCTTTGAGGATGCCCTCGCCGAAGCCCAGGCGCTCGGGTATGCCGAGGCCGATCCCGCGCTTGACGTCAACGGCTGGGATGCCGCCCACAAGGCGATCCTGCTGGCCACGCTGGCCTACGGATTTCCCATCGATCCACATGCCATCCACGTCTCCGGCATCGAGCAGGTGCGCCCCACCGACATCGCATTCGCCAAACGCCTCGGCTACGCCGTGAAGCTTCTTGCCGTGATCCGCGAACGCGATGAAGGCGGCGTCGAGCTTCGCGTGCAACCATCCTTCATCGCGAACAGCCACATCCTCGCCTCCGTTCACGGTGTGTTCAATGCCGTTGCCGTCAACAGCGACGCCGCGGGCGAATCGCTCTTCTACGGACGCGGTGCCGGGCAGGACCCCACCGCCTCGTCGGTCGTCGCCGATCTCGTCGAAGCCGCGCGCGGCATCCGCCACGTCGAAGGCCACCGCGGGTTCCTCCCGTATCGTGAAAACGGTGAGCTGCTTTGCGTTGAGGACACCGCCACTTCCTATTACGTCCGATTCGACGTCACCGACCGCCCCGGCGTGATCGCCGACGTCGCCCGCATCCTCGCCGAGCATGGCATTGGCATCTCGGGCACGCATTCCCCGGTCAACCCCGACAACCCCGACGCCGACTTCGTCGACATGGTCTTCCTGCTTCACACCTGCCCGTTCGGAAAACTCCAGGCCGCCCTTGCGGAAATCGAAGCCCTCGACTGCATCAACAGCACGCCCGTCGTCTTTCGCATCGAGACGCTGGGCTGAATCGTGGTGGCGGTTTGCAACCGCCAAGCCAATCCTTTCAGGGCATGCCGGTTGCAAACCGCCGCCACGGACTGTTGATTTCGTCAAGCTCCCTCCCTCCTCGAAACCTTGCCGACCGGCAAATCATCGCCTTATAATCCGTAGCTGGGACTTGCAGTCCCAGTCCGTCGCGGGGGACATCCTGTCCCGCGTTTCCCCAAAAAAGCGACCACTCTTGCTCCCCGCTTCTCAACGTCCCGGCAATACCGACAACCCAAGCTCCTTGAGAAACGCATTGTGCTTCTTGGTGGCTTGTTGGATGGATTTCTCGATTTTCATCAATTCCTTGTGAGTCGCCTTGAGGTCGATCTCCTCTTCCGCCACCGCCGTGCTGATGTAGCGGGAGATGTTGAGGTTGAAGTCGTTCTTCTCGATCTCTGCCATGCCGACGCGGCGGGAGTAGCGATCTTCATTCTTCCGGTGCTGGTAGGTCTTGATGATTTTTTCGATGTGCTCGGGCGCGAGTTGGTTCTGCCGTTTGCCCTTGGTGAAATGCTCGGCGGCGTTGATGAAGAGGACGTCGTCGGGCTTTTTGCACTTCTTGAGCACGAGGATGCAGACGGGGATGCCGGTGGAGTAGAAGAGGTTGGCGGGCAGGCCGATCACGGTGTCGATGTGGCCGTCCTTGAGCAGTTTGGTGCGGATGCGTTCTTCGGCACCGCCACGGAAGAGCACGCCGTGGGGCAGGATGATGGCCATCACGCCTTCGTCTTTGAGGAAATGGAAGCCGTGCAGCAGGAAGGCGAAATCGGCGGCGGACTTGGGGGCGAGGCCGTGACTTTTGAAGCGCACGTCATCCGCCATGGCCTGGGTGGGTTCCCATCGGTAACTGAACGGCGGATTGGCGACGAT